>JACRAF010000002.1 GCA_016213505.1 Devosia nanyangense | reverse complement strand
TTCGGCTTACCGGCTCTTGCCGCTTTGACCGAACGGTTCCGACACCCCCGCCGCGGAGAAGCGCTGGGCGTCTCGCCTAGCAAAAACAATTCGGAGGCGCCCAGCGCTCTCCGTCCGTGGCCCCCTCTTGGCCACGGCAAGACAGAACCCCGAACGCGTTAGCGTGTCGGGTCTCTCCGCACGCCCTCGCTCCGGCCGCCACCCGCCTTGCATCCGCCGCCTCTTTCCCCTATATCGCCCACGCGTCCGGGAGCATCCCGGCGTAATTCACACGCGAAGCCGGCGCACTGGGACGATCCAGCTGCTCCATCCGGTGGCGGGAAACCGCCGCACTGCTTCGCGGAGGCTCAACCGGTAAAGGAACCATAGCCTATGGCATTGCCCGATTTTTCCATGCGTCAGCTGCTCGAAGCCGGCGTCCATTTCGGCCACCAGTCGCACCGCTGGAACCCGAAGATGGAGCGCTACATTTTCGGCGTGCGCAACGACATCCACATCCTCGATCTGGGCCAGACCGTGCCGCTGCTGCAGCGCGCGCTCCAGCTCGTCTCCGACACCGTCGCCGAGGGCGGCCGCGTGCTGTTCGTCGGCACCAAGCGCCAGGCGGCGCCGGTCGTCGCCGAGGCGGCCAAGCAGTCGGCGCAGTATTTCGTCAATTCGCGCTGGCTCGGCGGCACGCTGACCAACTGGCAGACCATCTCGCAGTCGATCACCCGCCTGCGTGAGCTCGAAAGCACCGAAGCCGAAGGCCTCACCAAGAAAGAGCGCCTGCTGCTCGACCGTGAGCGCGCACGCCTCGACCGCGACCTCGGCGGCATCAAGGACATGGGCAATCTGCCCAATCTGCTGTTCGTGATCGACACCAACAAGGAAGCCAACGCGATCAAGGAAGCGCGCCGGCTGAACATCCCGGTGATCGCCATCATCGACAGCAATTCGGATCCCGACACCGTCGATTTCCCGGTCCCGGGCAATGACGACGCCTCCCGCGCCCTCGAGCTCTACTGCTCGCTGGTCGCCCGCGCCGCGATCGACGGCATCGCCCGCTCGTCCGCCGGCCGTGGCGCCGATCTCGGTGCGGCGGCAGTCGCTCCGGCCGAACCGGCACTCGACGGCGCCAGCGCCGCCGCCTAGAGCATCGTGCGGAAAAGTGGCCTTCCGGTTTTCCGTAACAACGATGCGACAACAAAGAGATAGAGCGGGATACGTTTTGATTGCTTCAAAACGTATCCCGCTCTAGTCCGCCGTCACGGCAGCTTCAATTTCTAACGTTAGGCGCGGCCCCGGTCCGGGGTCGCATGAAAGGTGATCGACATGACAGTCACGGCACAGCAGGTCAAAGAACTGCGCGACGCCACCGGCGTCGGCATGATGGATTGCAAGAAGGCCCTGGCCGAAACCAATGGCGACATGGATGCGGCGGTCGATTGGCTGCGCACCCGCGGCCTCGCCAAGGCCGCCAAGAAGGCTGGCCGCGTCGCGGCTGAAGGGCTCGTCGGCGTTGCGCTCGACGGCACCCGTGCGGCCATCGTCGAGGTCAATTCGGAGACCGATTTCGTCGCCCGCAACGACCAGTTCCAGAGCATCGTCGGCAACGTCGCCAAGCTCGCGGTCGACGCCAATGGCGACGTCGAAAAGCTGGCCGAGATGCCGTACCCCGGCACCGGCCGCTCGGTTTCGGCTGAGCTGACCGATGCCATCGCCAAGATCGGCGAGAACATGAATCTCCGCCGCTCGGCGGTGATCGAGGTCAGGCACGGCGTCATCGGCTCGTACGTCCACAACACGGTGAAGCCCGGCATGGGCAAGCTCGGGGTGCTGGTCGGGATCGAGTCGACCGGCGACCAGGCAGTGCTGGCCGGACTCGGCAAGCAGCTCGCCATGCACATCGCCAACACCAATCCGCTCTCGGTGTCGCCCGACGACATCGATCCGGCGGTGGTGGCCAAGGAGCGCGAGATCTTCACCGAGCAGGCCAAGGAGAGCGGCAAGCCGGCCGAGGTCATCGCCAAGATGGTCGAGGGCCGGGTGCGCAAGTTCTTCGAGGAATCGACGCTCTTGGCGCAGACCTTCGTCATCGACGGCGAGAGCAAGGTCAAGGACATCGTCGAGAAGGCCGCCAAGGAAGCCGGCGCCCCGATCAAGGTGACCAAATTCGTCCGCTATTCGCTGGGCGAGGGCATCGAGAAGGCCGAGACCGACTTCGCCGCCGAGGTCGCCGCGACCTCCGGCGTGCCGCAGCAGCCGTCGCCGCAGGCGTAAAACTTCTCGGCCGGGCTGGTTTC
The DNA here is from genome assembly GCA_016213505.1 of Devosia nanyangense. Classification (GTDB taxonomy): domain Bacteria; phylum Pseudomonadota; class Alphaproteobacteria; order Rhizobiales; family Devosiaceae; genus Devosia_A; species Devosia_A nanyangense. Next base: position 85,986 of record JACRAF010000002.1, on the reverse strand, counting down.
CAGTCCGGCCGAATGTCATCTACCTGTTGCCAGCGCAGGATTCGCCGCGCGGCCTCATTTTTCGAGGGGCGCCCAATGGCCAGACTTCCCTACAAGCGCATCCTGCTGAAAGTCTCCGGCGAGGTGCTGGCCGGCGACCAGTCCTTCGGCATCGAGCCGCAATTCCTCAACGCCATGGCCGCGCAGATCGTGGCGGCGTCGAAATCCGGCGTCCAGATCGCCATCGTCATCGGCGCCGGCAACATCTTCCGCGGCATGGCCGTGGCCGCCGAAGGCACCGACCGGGTGACCGCCGACCTCATGGGCATGCTCGGCACCGTCATCAATTCGCTGGCGCTCTCCAACGCCATCACGCGGGGCGGGGTGAAGGCCAAGGTCTTTTCCGCCCTCACCATGCCCTCGGTCGCCGACAGCTTTACCGCCCGCGCCGCCAAGGCCGCGCTCGACGATGGCTTCGACCTGGTCTGCGCCGGCGGCACCGGCAATCCGTTCTTCACCACCGACACGGCGGCGGCGCTCAAGGCCATCGAGCTCGAATGCGACGTGCTGCTCAAGGGCACTAAGGTCGACGGCGTCTATTCCGAAGACCCCAAGAAGAATCCGAAGGCCAAGCGCTACGAGACCGTGAGCTACGACGAAGTCATTGCCCGCAATCTCAAAGTCATGGACACCGCGGCCTTCGCCCTTGCGCGCGACAACGGCCTGCCGATACTGGTCTATGCGCTGGACGACAAGGAAGGGCTGATGGGGGTGCTGAGCGGCAAGACGCGCTCGACCTTCGTCGGCTTCGAAAAGCAATAGGAGTTTCGCCATGGCACAGGCACCCGCTTTCTCGCTCGACGAGATGAAAGGCCGGATGCAGAAATCGATCGCGTCGCTGCGCGAGGAACTGGCGGGTCTGCGGACCGGCCGCGCCAGCGCCAGCATGCTCGACCCGGTGCAGGTCGAAGCCTACGGCACCAAGATGCCGCTGCAGCAGGTGGCCACCGTCTCGGTGCCCGAAGCGCGGCTCCTGTCGGTCCAGGTGTGGGATCGGGGGATGACGCAGGCGGTCGAAAAGGCCATCCGCAACAGCGGTTTGGGTCTTAACCCGATGAGCGAGGGGTCGGTGATCCGGGTGCCGCTGCCCGAGCTCAACGAGGAGCGCCGCCGCGAATTGACCAAGGTCGCGCACAATTATGCCGAGCAGGCGCGCGTCGCCATCCGCCATATCCGCCGCGACGGCATGGATCTGCTCAAGCGGCTCGAAAAGGACGGCTCGATGAGCCAGGACGACGGCCGCGCCAAGGCCGACCAGGTGCAGAAGGCGACCGATGCCTCGATTACCGACGTCGACCATATCCTCGCCGCTAAGGAACAAGAAATCATGCAGGTTTAACCTGCATCGCGTCAGTCCGGCCCGGAGGGCCATCAATGTCCAGTGAACCCGCCACCCAGCAGCGTGCCGCTTTGCGGCCCGACCTGCGGATTCCGGCGCATATCGGGGTCATCATGGACGGCAACGGGCGCTGGGCCAAGGCCCGCGGCAAGCCGCGGACCGAAGGTCACGTCGCCGGTGTCCGGGCGCTCCGCGGCATTGTCGAGAGCTGCATCAACTACGGCGTCGGCTATCTCACGGTGTTCAGCTTCTCGTCCGAGAACTGGACCCGCCCCAAGGACGAAATCAGCTTCATCTTCCAGCTGTTGCGGCGCTTCGTTGCCTCGGACCTCGAAAAGCTCCACCGCAACAATGTTCGGGTCAAGATCATCGGTTCGCGCGACGGGCTGGAGGACTCCCTCAGGCGCCTCATCGCCGAGGTCGAGGCGACGACGGCGGTGAACACCGGCCTTAAGCTGCAGGTCGCCTTCAACTACGGCGGCAAGGCCGAGATCGCCGAGGCGGTCCGCCGCATCGCGTCGCAGGTCGCGGCCGGCCGGTTGAAGCCCGAGGACATCACCGAGGAGACGATCGGCCGGGCGCTTTCCACCGCCGGCATGCCGGATCCCGATCTCATCATTCGCACCAGCGGCGAACAGCGTTTCTCGAACTTCCTGCTGTGGCAGAGCGCCTACGCCGAACTGGTGTTCGTCGAGGAGAACTGGCCCGATTTCGACGCGGCCAGTTTCCTGCGTGTGCTCGAGGACTATTCAAGCCGCGATCGCCGCTACGGAGGCGTCGAGGCGCAACAGCGGTGACATCGCCCGGTTCATCAGGCTCGACGCCGCCACGGCATATACCCTCCTGGACCGACCTGGGCCCGCGCGTTCTGTCCGCCGCCGTTCTGATCGCCATCATCGCCACCGGCCTCTATTTCGGCGGCTATGTCTTCGCCGGGCTGGCGGCGATCGTCTTCGGCATCACCTACCGCGAGTGGGAGCAGATGGTGACGCTGCAGCCGTTGGCGCCCTTCGGCATGGTGCTGATCGCGCTGCTGGCGCTGGCCGCCATCGTCTTCCCATTCTACGGGCCTATCGGCACACTCGCGGTCATGGTGGTCGCGGCGATCGTCTCGGTGTTCGGCGGCCGGGCGGCGGCGCCGTGGCGGGCCTTCGGCCTGTTGTTCTTTGGTGCGTTGCTGATCGCGGTGCTGGCGATGCGCGGCACCGATCCGGCGGGGATCACCGCCGGCTGGTATCTCGGCATCGTCATCGCGCTCAACGACACCGGCGCCTACTTTGTCGGCCGGGTGATCGGCGGCGAAAAGCTCGCGCCGATGATCTCGCCGGCCAAGACCCGGTCCGGGGCGATCGGCGGCTGGGTGATCGGCATGGCGGCCGGCACGATCTACTGGGTGCTGTTCGTCCATTCCCCGTGGTGGATCGGGTTGCTGTTTTCCGCCGTGCTCGGCCTCGTCGGCCAGGCCGGCGATCTGACCGAGAGCGCCATCAAGCGCGTGTTCCGGGTCAAGGATTCGGGCGACATCATCCCCGGCCATGGCGGCTTCATGGACCGGCTCGACAGCGTCAGCTTCGGCGTCCTGTTCCTGTTCGCGGTCGGGGCGCTGCATGGCGGCATCGGCAACGTCGCCGGGGGATTTCTCAATTGGTGAGGCACGCAAAGGCCTTGCCGGCGGCCCCACGCCGACCCAATTGTAACGCAATCGGCGTCTAGCAGAGACGCATCAAGCGGAGCGCCCAATCCTGTCCTTCCTCAGCCTTCCGGTCCTCTACGCCATCCCCGCCTTCATCGTCGTGCTGACCGTCATCGTCTTCGTGCACGAGATGGGCCACTACCTCGTGGCGCGCTGGAACGGCATCGCCATCCAGACCTTTTCGCTCGGCTTCGGGCCGGAGCTGGTCGGCTTCAACGATCGGCACGGCACGCGCTGGAAGCTCTCGGCCATCCCGCTGGGCGGCTATGTCCGCTTCGTCGGCGACATGAATGCCGCCAGCATGCCCGATCCCGAGGCGGTGGCGGCGCTGCCGCCGGACGAGCGCAAGCACCTGTTCGTCAACAAGAATGTCTGGCAGCGCTTCGCGGTCGTCGCGGCGGGCCCGGCGGCCAACCTGCTCTTCACCTTCCTCGTCCTGTATGCGCTCCTGCTCGGCTATGGCCGCTACACCATCCCGCCGGTGATCGGCGACGTGATCTCCGGCTCCATCGCGGCCGAGGGCGGATTGCTGGCGGGCGACACCATCGTTTCGGTCGACGGTTTCGACGTGCATGGGTTCGAGGATTTCCAGCGCTTGATCGCGACCGCGCCGGGCCGCGCCGTGACCATCGTGCTGGATCGCGACGGCGCCATCGAGACGATCGTGATCACCCCGGAAGTGGTTGTGGAGACTGACCGATTCGGTAACAGCCATCGCGTCGGCAGGATCGGGGTGAGCCGTGACGTCACCCAGGGCGACGTCACCCTCTACCGCCCCGGTGCCGTCGAGGCGGTGGGGACGACGTTCGAGGAAATGCGCTTCATCGTCGACCGCACCGCGGCGTTCCTCGGCGACTTTTTCGTCGGCCGCGGCGACGTCGAGCAGCTCGGCGGACCGGTAAAAGTCGCCCGGGTCTCGGGCCAGGTGGCGACGCTCGGCGTCGTGGCGCTGATCAACCTGGCGGCGCTGCTCTCGCTCAATATCGGGCTGTTCAATCTGCTGCCGGTGCCGGTGCTCGATGGCGGTCATCTGCTGTACTACGCCGTGGAGGCCATCCGGGGGCGTCCGTTGAGCCCGCGGGCGCAGGAAATTGGCTTCCGCGTGGGCTTTGCCATCGTGGGCACGCTGATGGTCTTCACGCTCCTCAACGATACCCTGCTGGAAGCCCTGCGGCACTTCACTTAAGTGCCTGTTAACCTTGGTTTTCAGGGTGTTGCGTAAATGCACGGGGGCCAAGCTTTCGCTAACGCAACGGACCCTTGCAGCTTGCCCTTGGTTAAAAAACCAGTAAATGCTTTCCCCGGAGTTAGCTGGGGGCAGCAGCTGTGCATGGCGATTCCCCCGGCCTTTCGTTCGAGAGGCATACAGAATCATGATCGATCCGGCCAAGCTGCTGCGCAGTTTTGTTCTTGCGCTTGCGCTTCTCTTCGTGGCGCCGATAGCGGGCATTGGCGGATCGCTGCTGGGGGTTGAGGCCGCGCAGGCGGCGACCGTTTCCAAGATTTCCGTCGTCGGCAATTCCCGCGTCGATGATGCGACCGTCGCCAAGTACCTGGCCCTTGGCGTCGGCGACGTGGCGACGACCGCCAAGCTCAATGCCTCGGTCGATGCACTGCAGGCGACCGGGTTGTTCAAGACCGTCAGCGTCACCATGCAGGGCTCGACCCTGGTGGTGAAGGTGTCCGAGAATTCGGTCGTGGCCTCCGTGATGTTCGAGGGCAACCAGCGCTTCTCCGACGCCAATCTGGTCGCCATGATCGACCTGATGAACCGGGGCACGGTCGACGACGCCGGGCTTGCCCGCGATGTGCAGAGCATTACCAAGGCCTACGAGGATGTCGGCTACAACGCGGTGAGCGTCACCACGCGGCTCGATCCGGTCGGCGATGGTCGTCTGCGCGTCGTGTTCGTGATCATTGAGGGCGGGCGCGTCGGTATCGCCGCCATCAATTTCACCGGCAACAATTCGATCAATGCCTGGGCGCTCAAGGCGATCCTGAGGACCCATGAGACGAGCTGGCTGAGCTGGCTGCTTCGCGACGACAATTACACCCAGGAGCAGCTCGACATCGATCGCGAACTGATCCGGCAGTACTACGCCAATCACGGTTTCCCCGATGCGCAGGTGACGTCGGCCGTCGCCGAGTACAACGCCGAGCGCAACGGCTATTTCATCAGCTATACGATCGTCGAGGGCGACCGCTACAGCTTCGGTCCGATCGAGGTCGAGACCTCCATGGCCGGCCTCGACGCCAACACGCTGACCGGCATGATCCGGACCCGCGAGGGAGACCGGTTCTCGGCCGCCGACCTCGAGCGGTCCGCGCAGGACATGGCGGTCGAAGCCACCAATAGCGGCTACCCCTTCGCCGATGTGCGGACGCGTATCGTGCGCGATGCGGCGACCGGAACGTTCGCTGTGACCTATCTCGTCGACGAGGGGCAGCACCTTTATGTCGAGCGGATCAACATCACCGGCAACGACAAGACCCGCGATTTCGTCATCCGCCGCGAGCTGAATTTCGCCGAAGGCGACCCCTTTAACCGCGCCCTGGTCACCCAGGGTAAGCTGAACATCGAAGCTCTGGGCTTCTTCTCCAACGTCAGCATCGCGGCCGAAGGCGGCAGCGCGGCGGACAAGGTCGTCCTCAACATCGCGGTGGTCGAGCAGTCGACGGGCGATTACGGCATCACGGCCGGCTATGACAGCGCCTCAGGCATTCTCGGCGAGCTGTCGCTCACCGAGCGGAACTTCCTCGGCCGCGGCCAGTACGTGAAGGCCTCGGTCGGCGCCAGCCAGGCCGGCAGGACGTTCGACTTCTCGTTCACCGAGCCCTACTTCATGGGTCTCAAGATGTCGGCCGGTATCGACGCCTACCAGCACATCGTCGATGAAACCACGACCAACCTATACGGCACCACGATCACGGGCGGCCAGCTGCGCTTTGGCCTGCCGGTCACGCGGGACGTGTCGGCCTCGGTATTCGGCGGACTGGCGCAGACGGTGATTGCCGACGCCGATGCCACGAACTCGGAAATCTTTGTGGATGGCGATGTCTTCAACAAGGCGTGGATCGGTTACACGCTGGCCTACAATACCCTCGACGACCAGAAGCACCCGACCGAAGGGCTCACGGCGTCGTTGACCCAGCAGTATGTCGGGTACGACTACAACTTCCTCAAAACCGAGGCCAAGGCCCGCTATTTCATGCCGCTCAACAGCGACATGGGCCTGATCGGCAGCATCAAGGTGCAGGGCGGGATCATCAACGATTTCTCCGGCGCCGGGGTCAACCCGCTCGAGACCTTCACCTATGGCAGCCAGCTCGTCCGCGGCTTCACGCCGCGCCAGATGGGGCCGCAGCACACGGGAGTCGACGGCATCGAGCCCCTGGGCTTCACCGCCTATGCCGGCGCGTCGGCCGAAATGACGTTCCCGATCCCGATGCTGCCCGAGACCTATGGCCTGAGCGGCGCGATCTGGGCGGATGCGGCGATCATTGCCGGCGCCGGCACGGGCGCTTCGATCGACGCGGCCTCGGTCGATCAGCCGCTCAAGAGTTCGGTTGGCGGCTCGATCATCTGGGACTCGCCGTTCGGTCCGCTGCGTGGCGATATGGCGTTCGTGCTCACCCAGGCGACCGAAGACAGCGTCTCCAGGGTTTGCGCCTCCGTCTACTGCCCGGTCTTCCAGCTGACGCTGCAGACCTTGCTCTGATCGGGGTGGCATGAAACAGATTGTGGGCCGCGGGGCCTTGCGCCGCGGCCCTTTTCGTTCCAGTCCCAGTCATGGTCGATACGCGCTTTCACACTTTCGCCGGCCCGACCCCGCTTGCCGCGCTGCTCGCGGCGATCGGTCATGCAGGCACGATCGAGGGCGAAGGGCCGCTCATCGCCGGGGCCGAGGAGCTTGCCCTCGCCGGACCGGGGCATCTGGCGCTCGCGGCTGAGGCCGGGTACCGGGCGGCGCTGCAGGCGACCGCCGCCGCCGCCGTCATCGTTTCGCGCGAGCTGCTTGCCGACGTGCCCGTGGGAACCGTCGGCATCGTCGCCGAGCGGCCATTCCTGGTTTTCGCCGATCTCCTCGATCGGCTCTATCCGCAGAGCACCCGCGGCACGGTCACGGCCTTGCTGGGGCCGCACCAAAGCCTGCCGCTGACCGAGGCCGATGTGCGCCTCGGCCCCGGCGTCGTGCTCGGCCCCGGCGTCGAAATCGGGCGGGGCACGGTGATCGGTCCCAACACGGTGATCGGTGCCGGCGTCACCATCGGGCGGAACGCCACGATCGCCAGCAATTGCAGCATCGAGTGCGCCCATCTGGGCAACAACGTGGTCCTGCACGCCGGCGTCCGCATCGGTTCGGAGGGCTTCGGCTGGCTCGATCATGGCCGCTCGAACCGCAAGATCCCGCAACTCGGTCGGGTCATCATCCAGGATCGGGTCGAGATCGGCGCCAACTCCACCGTCGATCGCGGCGCCCTGGGCGACACGGTCATCGGCGAGGGAACCAAGCTCGATAATCTCGTTCAGATCGGACATAATTGCCGGATCGGGCGGAACTGCCTGATCGCGGGCACGGCGGCGCTGGCGGGATCGACCATCGTCGAGGACAGCGTGATGTTCGGAGGCGGCGCTGCCGCCAGCGGCCACTTGACCATCGGGCGCGGGAGCGTCTTAGCTGCCCGGACGCTGGTGACCAAGGATCTGCCGCCCGGCTCGCGCGTCGCCGGGTACCCGGCCGAGGAGGTGCGGGTGTGGCGGCGCGGCATCGCGACATTGAGACGATTGAGCAAAAGGACTGAAAGTGGACGTTAGAGACGAGAGTGTGGCCGCGCCGTCAACGACGCTCGAGTCGATGGATATCGACGCGATCCTCAAGACCCTGCCGCATCGCTACCCGTTCCTGATGATCGACCGGATTATCGCCATCGATAGCGACAACTCGGCCATCGGCATCAAGAACATCTCCGTCAACGAGCCGATCTTCCAGGGCCATTTCCCGGGCAATCCGGTGTTCCCGGGCGTGCTCATCATCGAGGGCATGGCGCAGACTGCCGGCGCCATCGCGATCGCTGCCGACAAGACCTCCGGCCGGCATATCGTCTACATGGTCACCGTCGACAAGTGCAAATTCAGGAAACCCGCGCGGCCGGGCGACGTCATCGAGTACCACATCAAGAAGATCAGGCGCCGCAGCGCCATGGGCTGGTACGAAGCGCGCGCGATGGTCGGCAGCACCCTGATCGCCGAGGCCGAGGTCGGCGCGATGGTCATGGCCGAAGAGGCGTGATGTCGAGCTCCATCCACCCGACGGCCATCGTCGAGGACGGCGCGACGATCGGGGCGGGCGTCACGATCGGTCCGTTCTGCATCGTCGGCGCGGACAGCACGCTGGGCGAGGGCGTCGAACTCGTCTCCCATTCGGTGGTCACCGGTCACACCGCCATCGGGGCGCGCTCGAAGATCTTTCCGTTCGCCTCGATCGGCCACCGCCCGCAGGATCTCAAATATGCCGGCGAGCCGAGCCGCCTCGAGATCGGCGCCGACGTCACCATCCGCGAGCACGTCACCATCAACCCCGGCACCGCCGGCGGCGGTATGATCACCCGGGTTGGCGACAAGTGCCTAGTGATGATCGGCGCGCATATCGGCCACGACTGCATCATCGGCAGCAACGTCATCCTCTCCAACAACGTCACCTTCGCCGGTCACTGCCACGTCGACGACTACGTGGTGATGAGCGGCTATTCCGGCGCGACGCAGTTCGTCCATATCGGCGCCCATGCGTTCGTCGGCGGGCTCACCAAGGTGGAAAAGGACCTCATTCCCTACGGCACTGCGGTGGGAAACCCGGCTGAGCTCTCAGGGCTCAACCTCGTCGGCCTCAAGCGCCGCGGCTTCGACCGCGAGGCGATCCACAACCTGCGTACCGCCTACCGCATGATCTTTGCCCTCGAGGGCACCCTGCGCGAGCGTGTCGACGACGCGGCGGCGATCTTTCCCAAGGACCAGTTGGTGCAGGACGTGGTGAAGTTCATCGTCGGCGCCAAGGACCATCCGCTTACCCTGCCGCGGAACGGGCACAGCGAGGAGTGATGGGCCGCCGGCTGACCCTCATCGCAGGGTCCGGTGCCCTGGTTCCGCTCGTTGCCGATGCTGCCCGCGGCAGTGGCGATGCGCTGCAGGTGCTCGATCTGGTCGGGCGCGGCGACGTCGTGGGCGACGTCGTCCGGCCCGTTTCGCTGAGCGACGCCGGGGCGCTGATCGAGGCCGTCAAAACCTTCCGCACCACGCATCTGGTTCTGGCGGGCGGGGTGCACATCTCCGATGCCGACCGCGAGGGGCTCGCGAGGGCCTTCGGACTCGCCGGCCGCTTCGCGCGGTCGCTCGGCGACGTCGGTCTCGCCGGGATGCTGCTCGTCTACAGCCGCATGATCGGCATCAAGCTGGTCGGCGCGCAGGATATCGCGCCGGGCCTGCTGGCGCCCGCTGGCAGGATCGCCGGTCCGCCTGTCGAACCGGGGCACATCGTGTACGCCCAGGCGGCGCTCGCAGCCGCCCGCGCCGTCGGCGCCATTGATCTGGGCCAGTCAGTCGTGCTCTCGGGCGACCGCCCGATCGCCGCAGAGGATGCCGGGGGCACCGATGCGCTGCTCGCCCGCGTTGCCGCGTTGCGCCAGGCGGGCCTTGCCGGCAATGGCAAATCGCCGCTCATTCTGGCCAAGGCCATGAAGCCGAGGCAGCCGCGTTTCGCAGACCTGCCGGCGATCGGCCCCGAGACCGTCGCCAACGCCGCGGCGGCCGGCATCGGCCTCATCGTCGTCGAGGCGAAACGGAGCCTGCTGCTCGATCGCCCGGAGATCGAGACCGAGGCCTCGGCGCGCGGGGTGTCCGTCATCGGTCTGCGCCATGGCTGATCCGGCCCGCATCTTTCTCCTCGCCGGCGAACCGTCGGGCGACCGCATCGGCGCCGACCTCGTCAAGCGGCTCCGCACGCATCGGCGGGTGACCCCGATCGGGGTCGGCGGTGCCGATCTGGAAGGCGAGGGGCTGCATTCGCTGTTCCCGATGAGCGACCTGTCGGTGATGGGCTTTGCCGACGTGCTGGCGCGCCTGCCGCTGCTCTTGTGGCGCGCCCGGCAGACGGCGCAGGCCATCATCGAGGCCCAGCCCGACCTCGTCGTGCTCATCGACTCGCAAGTGTTCTCGCAGACCGTTGCCGGGCGGGTCCGCAAGGCCGGCTACAAGGGGCAGATTCTGCTCTATGTGGCCCCCAGCGTCTGGGCCTGGAAGCCCGAGCGGGCGCCCATGCTCCGGCCGCTCTACGACGAAATCCTCGCCGTGCTGCCGTTCGAGCCGGCGGTGATGAAGCGTCTGGGCGGCCCGCCGACCAGCTATGTCGGCCACCCGGCGCTCGACCACACCACGCTGCGCTCCCGCCAACCCGAGCGCGGGCCGCTGCTGCTCTTGCCGGGGAGCCGTCCCGGCGAACTACGGCGGCATCTGCCGCTGATGCGCGACGTGGCGCGCGCGCTCCGCAATCACCCCCGGGTCACCGGCTTCGTGCTGCCGACCCCGCGCAGCGAAGAGGGACGGGTAGTAGAGGCGATCAGCGGCTGGGACGCGCCGGTCTTCGTCACCGCCACCCAGGAAGGAAAGCGGCAGGCCTTTGGCGAGGCGGTTGCCGCCGTGGCCGTCTCGGGTACGGTGACGCTGGAGCTGGCGCTGACCGGCACGCCGATGGTCGTCACCTACGTAGCCGATGGCGGCCAGATGCGCCGTTGGCGCAAGTACAAGGGCCAGTTCGCGGCGCTGCCCAACATCCTCGTCGGCGAAGGCCTGGTCCCGGAAGTCCTCGGCCAGAAGCCACAGCCCGACGCGGTGCTCTCCGACCTCGAGCATCTGCTCGGCGACCCCTCGGCGATCGAGCGCCAGCGCGCTGGGTTTGCGCGCATCCGCACCGGGATGCAGAAAGGGGCGCCCGATGCGCCCCTTCAAGATGCGGCCGAACGGGTCCTCGCGCACCTCGGGTGAGGTGAGCGCGGTTCCGACTAGCGCTCCCAGACCGGCACGTAATCGCGCGCCGGCGAGCCGTGGTAAAGCTGGCGCGGCCGGCCGATCTTCTTCTGCGGGTCGGCGATCATTTCCTTCCACTGCGCGATCCAGCCGACGGTGCGGCTGAGCGCGAAGATGGCGGTGAACATCGAGGTCGGGAAGCCGATCGCATCGAGAATGATGCCCGAGTAGAAGTCGACATTCGGGTAGAGCTTGCGCTCGATGAAGTATGGATCGGAAAGCGCGATCCGCTCGAGCTCCTTGGCGACCTGCAGGGTCGGAGAGAGATTGTGCGCGCCGAGGTGCTGCAGCACCTCGTTGGCCGTCTTCTGCATTACCGTCGCACGCGGGTCGTAGTTTTTGTAGACGCGGTGGCCGAAGCCCATCAGGCGGAAGCCCGACGATTTGTCCTTGGCCTTGGCGACGAATTCCGGGATGCGGTCGGGAGTGCCGATTTCCTTCAGCATGTTGAGGGCCGCCTCGTTGGCGCCCCCATGCGCGGGGCCCCAGAGGCAGGCGACGCCCGCCGCGATACAGGCAAAGGGGTTGGCGTCCGACGAGCCGGCGAGGCGCACGGTCGACGTCGAGGCGTTCTGTTCGTGGTCGGCGTGCAGGGTGAAGATCAGGTCCATCGCCCGGGCGACCACCGGGTTCACCTCGTAGTCCTCGGCCGGCACCGAGAAGCACATGCGCAGGAAATTGCTGGCGTAGTCGAGGTCGTTGCGCGGGTAAACGAAGGGCTGCCCGACCGAGTATTTGTAGGCCATCGCGACGATGGTCGGGATCTTGGCGATCATTCGGATCGAGGCGATCTCGCGCTGCATGGGGTCCGTGATGTCGACCGAGTCGTGGTAGAACGCCGCCATGGCGCCGACCACGCCGACCACCACCGCCATCGGGTGCGCGTCGCGCCGGAAGCCGCGGTAGAAATAGTGCATCTGCTCATGGAGCATGGTGTGGCGCGTTACGCGCTGCTCGAAATCGGTGAGCTGCGCGGCGTTCGGCAGCTCGCCGTAGAGCAGCAGGTAGCAGACCTCGAGATAGGTCGATTTCTCGGCCAGCTGGTCGATCGGGTAGCCGCGGTACATCAGCTCGCCCTTGTCACCGTCGATGTAGGTGATCGTGCTGTCGCAGGCGGCCGTCGAGGTGAAGCCCGGATCGTAGGTGAACATGCCGGTCTTGGCGTAGAGCGATCGGATGTCGATGACGTCCGGCCCCACCGAGCCCGAGAGCACCGGAAACTCAAAAACCTGGTCACCGATGGTGAGCTTGGCGACGGTGTCGGGCATGTTGGTGCTCTCCTTGGAGGCGGCGCGAGGAGTCGGCCGAAACGGGTCGGATGCTACCCTCCTGAGGTAGACCTTTTGTTGCACTGCCGCAATATATGGGTGAGCGTCACTGACCTATCTGAAACGATATCAGACAACTGATTGGTCGGAAATTCGCGCCAGGCTCTCGGATTTGCCGATCAGCACCATGACTTCGAAGATCCCCGGCGACACCGTGCGGCCGGTGAGAGCTGCGCGCAACGGCTGCGCCACCTTGCCCAGCTTCAGTCCGCGGCCCTCGGCGAAGACGCGCATGGCGCCGTCGATCGCCGGCACCGACCAATCGCCGAGCCCCTCGAGCACGGTCACCGCACCGCCCAGCATGGCACGGGCATCCAACGTCAGCTGCTCGCCCGCGGCGGGTTCGACGGTGATCGGCCGCACCGCATAGATGAACTGCGCCAGGTCGATCAGTTCCAGCACGGTCTTGGCCCGCGGCTGCAGCTCGGGGAGGGCGGCCAGCACCGTCGCCTTGTTGGTCACGAGGCCGGTGTGGTCGATGTCGCGGCCGATCTCCTTGGCCGTCGCCACCATCACCTCGTAGAGGTAGTCGGGCTTGGCTTTGCGGATGTAGTGGCCGTTGACGTTCTCGAGTTTGACGAAATCGAAGCGCGCCGCGCCCTTGTTCAGACCCTCGAGCGAGAACCACTCGATCATCTGGGTGACCGAGAACAGCTCGTCGTCGCCATGCGACCAGCCGAGCCGCGCCAGATAGTTGATCATCGCCTCGGGCAGATACCCCATCTGCCGGTAGGCGCCGACCCCGAGCGCGCCGTGGCGCTTGCTGAGCTTGGCACCGTCCGGCCCGTGAATCAGCGGGATGTGCGCCATCTCGGGCACATCCCAGCCCATGCCGTTGTAGATGACGATCTGCCGGGCGGCGTTGGTCAGGTGGTCGTCGCCGCGGATGATGTGGGTCACGTCCATATCGTGGTCGTCGACCACAACCGCCAGCATATAGGTCGGCGTTCCATCGGAGCGCAGGATAATGAAGTCGTCGAGGTTCTCGGCCTTGAACACCACCTTGCCCTGCACGTGGTCGTTGACCACGATCTCGCCGGTCTGCGGTGCCTTGATGCGGATCACCGGGGCGACGCCCTGGGGCGCCTCCGACGGGTCGCGGTCGCGCCACATGCCGTTGTAGCGCGGCGGCTTGCCGGCGGCGCGGGCCTCCTCGCGCATGGTCGCCAGTTCTTCCTGCGAGCAGTAGCAGTAATAGGCCTGGCCGCGCGCCAGCAGCTCGTTGGCGATTTCGGCGTGCCGGGCGGCGCGCGCGAACTGCAGCGTCGGCTCACCGTCCCAGGTCAGCCCCAGCCAGCTGAGGCCGTCGTAGATCGCCTGCACCGCCGGCTCGGTCGAGCGCTCGCGGTCGGTGTCCTCGATGCGCAGCAGGAACTTGCCCCCGGTGTGCCGCGCATAGGCCCAGCTGAACAGGGCCGTGCGGGCGCTGCCGATGTGGAGGTATCCGGTCGGCGACGGAGCAAAGCGGGTGACGACGGTCTTCGGCATCTAGTCGGGTCGGCCTTGAGGGTTGAGCGGGGCCGTGTGTAGCATGGCCCCCGGGGATCGCAAGGGCAGGGGGGGCTCGATGGCGGAGACCCTCGAAACCGGGCGTATCGAGACGGAACCCAGGCTTTCCCGGCCTGTTCCGGCCGCGCTGCCGCCAGCGCTTCGGCCGGTACCGGCGACACCGCGTCGCGGCCTGGTCGCCAGCGCCACCGTCGCGCTCGATGAGCGCCGGCTGTTCGTGCTGCTGCCGTTCGCGACGATCGCCGGACTGATCGTGTCCATCGAGCTGCCGTCGGAACCGCAGCCGATCGTCCTCGGGTTAGGGGCAGGCGCCCTCGCTGTCGCGATCGGCCTGTCGCTCCGCTCGCTCACCCGGCTGCGGATCATCGCGCTGATTGCCGCCTTGTGGGCCGGGCTCTGCCTCCTGCCGATCCACGGCGCGCTGTTCGGTACCGAAATGCTGGCGCGCCCCGCATCCGGCCAGTACCAGGCCCGGGTCGACGAAATCCTCTCCGAGACGCAGACCGAAAAGCGCGTCGTGCTCTCCTCGATCACCCCGGCCGGTACCGGCCGGGCCGTTCCGGTGCGCCGCGCCCGCGTGCTGATCAAGGCTGGTCCGGACCTCGCGCCGGGCGACATCATCGCCGGGCCGTTCCGCTTCTCGCCGGTCCCGGGACCGGTGTTTCCCGGTGGCTTCGATACCCAGTTCCACGCCCATTTCGATGGCATCGGCGCCTACGGCAATTCCACCAAACCGCCGGTTCTCGTGACCGCAGGCGGCGAGACCGCGCCCGAGCACATCGTCGACGCCATCCGCCGTGGCATCTCGGCCCGCATCGACGCCGAGCTGCCGCAGCCGTCGGCGGGGGTCGCCCGCGCCATCATCAACGGCGATCAGAGCGCCGTCACCGACGCGGCGCGCGACACCATGGCGACCGCCGGCATCGCGCATGTGCTGTCGGTCTCCGGGCTCCACCTCACCATCGTCGCCGGCGGCGTGTTCTGGGTGTTGCGGTTGTTGCTCTCCGCCTCGGACGGGCTGGCGCGCCGGCTCTCGGTCAAGCGCGTCGCGGCGGTCGGCGGCATGGCCGCAGCGTTGTTCTACTTCGCCATTTCGGGCGGCAATGTCGCCGCGTTCCGCTCGACGCTGATGATCCTCTTGGTGTTTGGCGCGGTGCTGTTCGGTCGCCGGGCGCTCACCATGCGCAACGTCGCCGTCGCCGGGCTGATCGTCATCGCCACCGACCCGGCGAGCGTTTTCCGCCCGAGCTTTCAGCTGAGCTTTGCCGCCGTGGTGGCGCTGGTCGGCGCCTACGAGAATTTCCGCAGCGACCGGGCCCGCGACGCGAGCCTCTTCGCCCATGCCTGGGCCTATGCGAGAGGCATCGTCGTCACCAGCCTCGTCGCCGGTGCGGCAACGCTGGTGTTCTCGGTCTACCATTTCCAGCAGACTTCGCCGCTCGGGGTCGTCGGCAATCTCGCGACGCTGCCGCTGGTCGGCTTCGTCATGATGCCGGCGGCGCTGATCGCGGTGCTCGCGATGCCGTTCGGACTGGAGCAGCCGTTCCTCCTCGCCATGGGCTGGTCGATCGACCGCATGCTCGAGATGGCCGCAGTCGTCGCGGGCTGGAGCGAGCACCTGCGCGCCAGCCCGCTGCTGACGCCCTGGGCGCTCGGCATCGGGCTCGCGGCGCTGTGCTGGTTCGCCTTCTTCAAGGACCGCTGGCGGTTGCTCGGCCCGGCGCTGGCCGCGCCGCTGGTGGTGCTGTTCGCCGTCGATCACCCGCCCGACGTGCTGATCGCCGACACGACGCAGGCCATGGCGGTGCGCGGCTCGTCCGGGCTCGAACTGGCCGACGGCAAGTCGCAGAGTTTTGCGCTCGACGTCTGGCGCGACACCTATGCCGATCCGATCGGCACGCCGGCAGCGCAAAACTGCGATTCCGTCGCCTGCATCGGCGAGAGTCCGGCCGGCTTCACCTACGCCATCGTCGACGACCCAGCGGGCTTCGCCGACGAGTGCGGCCGCGCCGATCTGGTGGTGACCCGGGGCCGCGCTCCCGGCTGGTGCCGCTCCAAATCGGTGATCGACGGCGACGATCTCGCTGCCCATGGCGTCCACTGGCTGCGCTGGAATGCCGCCGCGAAGACGTTCGAAATCCGCCCCGCCATCGCCGGTCTCGACCGGCCGTGGCGCGTCCCGCAGCGCTAAGCCCCGTCTCAGACCTTGAACAGGTTCTCGGGCAGCCCCGGCACGTCGACGTTGATGGCGAACACCCCGCCGGCCAGCGGTTCCGCGGCGAGTTGCTCCGGTGTCAGCCCCTCGCGGGCCGAGGTGATGTAGAGCGTCTTGAGATCGGGGCCGCCGAAGGCCGGGCAGGTGGGCCGGCTCACCGGCACCTTGACCACCCGGTCGATGCTGCCGTCGGGGGCGTAGCGGACCACCGAGCCGGCGTTCCAGACCGCGTTCCAGATGTAGCCCTCGGCGTCGGCGACGGCGCCGTCGGGCTCGCCCGGCGGCTCGACCTTGGCGAAATCCTGCCACGGGCCGACCGGCAGGCCGGTGTCGCGGTCGATGGCGACCTTGCGGATCACGCGCGTCACGCCATCGGTGAAATAGGCCGTGCGCCCGTCGGGCGAAAAGCAGGTCGCATTGGGGATGTGGATGCCGCTCAGGATCGTCGTCACCTCGCCGCCGCGCACCTGGTAGAGCGATCCCGACGCGGTGTGCCCCGGATCGTGCAGCGCCATGGTGCCGATCCAGAAGCCGCCTGAGGGGCCGACCCGGCCGTCATTGCTGCGGTTGCCGGGCTTGTCGGCCTCGAGCGGGGCGATCAGTTCGCGCGTATCGGTCGAGAGCTCGAGCTTGTAGATGCCGGCCGCCGAAGCGATGGCAAGATTGTCGGCATCGATCACCCCGGCGGCCGTCACCGGCGTGTCGAAGGTGAAGCGGTCGATCATGATGCCACCGGCGGTGGCCGAGAACAGCGTCTTGTTGAGGATGTCGAACCAGAACAGCCGCTCCTGCAACGGATGCCAGAACACGCCCTCGCCGAGCTCGCAACGGCTGTCGATGAAAAGCTCGGCGGTATCGCTCATCTGCTTCGTCCCTCGTCAAATGCTGTAACCGCCGCGCGGGCCCGCGCCGCAATGTCGCTAACAGTCATGCCTGGCTTGTAGATATAGCTGCCCAAGCCGAAACCGACACAGCCCGCGTCGAAATACTCCCGGAAATTGTCGGGGCTGGCGCCGCCCACCGCAAAGAGCGGAAGGTCCGGCGGCAGCACCGCCTTCATCGCCTTGATACCTTTCGGCCCGAGCACTTCGGCGGGGAAGAATTTGAGGCCCGTTGCCCCGGCCCGGATGGCGCGGAAAGCATCGCTCGGCGAGAACACGCCGGGGTAGGACGCCATTCCAAGTTGGCGCGTCCGCGCAATCACCGCCTCGTTGGTGTCGGGCGAGACGACGAACGTGCCGTTCGCGGCCTTGACCGCATCGACGTCCTCGGTCCTCAGCACCGTCCCGGCGCCGATCTCGGCGCGCCCGCCGAGCGCCTTTGCCGCCGCCGCGATCGACGTCATCGGTTCGGGCGAATTGAGCGGCACCTCGATCATGGTGATGCCCGCCTCGACCAGCGCCGTGCAGACGCCGACCGCTTCGGACGGCGTCACCCCACGGAGGATCGCGATGATCTGCCGATGCTCCATCATGCCACCTGCGCCCGCGCTGCCTTGAGCCCGGCGATCGTCGCATCGGCCGTGTCGATGGCAAAGCTCTGGATGCCGATTTTCGCAAGCGCCGCGCCGTAGAGGCGGCAGAGTCGGGCGGAGCCGATCAGCGGGACCTCCCCTCTGCCCAGCCAGTCGCGATGGCCGCCTATCTCGGCGCCCACGAGCAAGCCGGAGAGGTAGCCGGCGCACCAATCGGCGCCCTTGCCCGCGATCAGTCCAGCCGCCCGCGTCCGGAAGACGAGGCTCGTCAGTCGCTCTGGATGTTCGAGCCCGGCGCTCATCCCCTCGGCAACGCCGTCTTCGGTTGCGGGTCCGGTCCGTTCGCCGGTCATGGCATGGCGCAGCACCGAGTGCTCGGAGAGCAGTTCGAACAGTTCGCCCGTCATCGCCGTCGAAAACCGGACGATCCGCTCGTCGCGGATTTCGACCCATTTCGAATGCGTGCCGGGGTGGATGGCGACGCCCTCGAACCCCGGCTTCAGCCGCAACAGCCCAAGCAGCTGGGTCTCCTCGCCGCGCATCACGTCCTCGTGCCCGGCCTGCCGCTGGCAGACGCCGGGCAGGATGCGCGGGCGGAAACGCACATCGGCGCCTTCGGGGCGCACCGCGCCGCCCACCAGCGCATTGAGGTTCGCGGGGGTGTCGAGATAGGGCGCTTCGAGCCAGCCCTGCCGGGCGCCGGCCATGCCGCAGATGACGACATCGAGATTTGGGCCGTCAGCCTGTTTGCCGATCAGCTCGTCGAGGACGGCCGGGAATTCGGCACGCGCGATGCGGCCCATACCCTTGTCCGATCCAACCGCAAAAGTGTGCTCGCCATCGGCGCCGATGCCCCAGGCGCGCACATTGGAGGTGCCCCAGTCGACCGCCACCCACTCCGTCCGAGATGTCACTCGCCGCTCCGCCGCGCGCCCGCCGTCAGCGCGGCGCGACCCTATCGCAGCGGGCAGAGAAAACCAGAGGGATCGGCGCTTCGCCGGCGCAATATCCGCCGTCTCAATATTTCCTCAGCAGCCCCACCAGCCGGCCCTGCACCTTCACCCGATCGGGCGGGAAGATGCGGGTTTCATACGCCGAGTTGGCGGCCTCGAGCGCCACCGAATTGCCGCGGCGGCGGAGCCGCTTCAGCGTTGCCTCCTGCTCATCGACCAGCGCGACGATAATCTCGCCGGTCGCGGCGGTGTCCTGCTTCTTGATGATCACGGTGTCGCCGTCGAAAATCCCGGCATCGATCATCGAATCGCCGCGCACTTCGAGCGCGAAATGCTCGCCGCCGCCCAGCATCTCGGGCGGCACCATGATGGTGTGGCTGTGGGTCTGAATGGCTTCGATCGGCGTGCCGGCCGCGATCCGGCCCATCACCGGAATGCTGACCGGGCGGCCCGCGTCGGACATCCCCGGCATCTGCGGCGCCGAGCGCTGCGGTGGCGCCGCGACGCGGCCGAGCGTGCCGTCGATGACGCTCGGCTCGAACCGCGATTTGCGTCCGCCCAGCGAGGGGTTCATCGAATCGGGCAGCCGGATCACTTCGAGCGCCCGGGCCCGGTTGGGCAGCCGCCGGATGAAGCCGCGCTCCTCGAGCGCCGTGATCAGCCGATGGATGCCGGATTTGCTTCGCAGGTCCAGCGCGTCCTTCATTTCGTCGAAGGAGGGGGGAATGCCGCTCTCCTTCATGCGTTCATGGATGAACATCAGAAGTTCGTGCTGCTTGCGGGTGAGCATCGGCGGTCCCCTTCGGGAATCAGAACAAAGACTGAACGATCTATAGGCGTTCTAGTTATGTTCTGCAAGATTCAGGTGAAAGAACCGTTAGCGCGCTGATGCCAGGCGGCCGACCATCTGCGTTGTTGCGAAACTCGCGTTCAAAAGTCTTTTGGGCACCAGTCGAGCTGAAGGGATGTCGTGAATGGGATGGGAAGCACTCACCCTGTGGGGTGAAGACGTAGTTCGCATCGGACGGCTCGCTGGCGGAGTTGCCAACGACGTGTGGAGCGTACGGATCAACGGGAAGCTCGCAGTCGGTCGTCTCGGCAAAAGGAGCGATGCTGATCTCGCGTGGGAGGCGGCGCTCCTCCGACACCTCGACGGGGCAGGGCTGACCGTGCCGGTGCCGATCCCGACGATCGACGGCCGGCTGTTCGTCGACGGTCTCGTGGTGATGGAATACATGGAGGGCGGACCGCCCGAGACGGAGGCCGACTGGCGTCGCGTCGCCGACACGCTCCGCGAACTGCATCGGCTGACGCAAGGCTGGCCGCAGCGCCCAGGCTGGCGATCATCGACAGACCTGCTCGCCGCCGAAACCGGAACGAGGATCGACCTCGCCGCGATGCCGCCCGAGGCCGTTGCTCGATGCCGGGCAGCGTGGGCGCGGCTCGCCGGGCGCAAGACCTGCGTCGTCCACGGCAACCCCAGCAACCCGGGCAACGTCCGCATCACCGGCCACCGCGTCGCTCTGATCGACTGGGACGAGTCGCACGTCGATGTTCCCGACCTCGACCTAGTGCTGCCCCATAACGGGGCCGGTCTCGAAGGCGACGCGCGTGACATTGCCTGGCAAGCGTCGGCCGCATGGGAAGCCGCCGTCTGCTGGAAAGACGAGTATGCAATCAAACGGCTAGCCGAAGTTCGCGCGATCTGAGCAGCGGTTCCAGCCCTGAACTTCTCACCCCAGCATGTTCAGCGGGATGATCTCGACGATCTCGCCGGCGGGCGTGCCGAGATCGTTCTCCGGCTGGATGATCAGCGCGTCGGCCTCGGCCAGCGAGGAGGAGTGGTTGCTGTCGGTTTCGGCGATCGGCACCACCTCCAGAAACCCGATCTCGTTGCGGTTGAGCTTGGCGCGGATGAAGTGCCGGCGCTCGCCGTTGGGCGGCAGGTCGACCGCCAGCGGCACGCCCATGAACGGCCAGAACGGATCGGTGTGGCCGGTCATCAGCCGGAGCGCAGGGCGGACCAGCGCCACCGCTGTCACGAACGCCGAGGTCGGGTTGCCCGGCAGGCCGAACACCAGCGTCTTGCCGCGGGTGCCGAACATCAGCGGTTTTCCCGGCCGCATCAGGATCTTCCAGAAATCCAGATGCACGCCGAGGTCGCGCAGCACCTCCTGCACATAGTCGCGGTCGCCCACGCTGGCGCCGCCCGAGGTGAGCAGCACCTCGACGCCATAGTCGAAGGCGCCGAGGATGGACTTTTCGAGCGCCTTCTTGTCGTCGGCGACGATGCCCAGATCGATGACCTTGTCGGCGTAGGACGAGAGCAGGGGGATCAGCCCGTAGGAGTTCGACGCGACGATCTGGTCGGGGCCTAGCTCGCTGCCGGGCGGCACCAGTTCGTCGCCGGTCGCGAGCACCGCGATTTTCGGCCGCCGCGCCACCTCGAGGCTGGCATAGTTGGCCGACGCGGCCAGGTTGAGCATCGCCGGCGTCAGCCCGACGCCCGCCGGCAGCAATTCCTTGCCCTCGGTGAAGTCGTTGCCCTTCCTGCGGATCGACTGGCCGAGCCGCGGCATTTTCTCGAACGTCACCTGGTTGCCGCGCGCCGTCGCCTGCTCCTGCATGATCACCGCGTCGGCACCGATCGGCAGCGGTGCACCGGTGAAGATGCGCACGCATTCGCCGTGCTGCATCATGCCGGTGAAGCGGGCGCCGGCCTGCGAGGTGCCGGCCAGAAACAAGGGCTTACCGGGAACAACTTCCACGCTGCGCACGGCGTAGCCATCCATGGCGCTGGCGTCGAACGGCGGCTGGGTGTGCTTGGCCAGCAGCGGCTTGGTCAGCACCCGCTTGTGAGCGCGGCTCAGCGGCACGGATTCGGGGAGAGGCGTCGGGATGCGCGTAAAGATCCGGTCCAGCGCCTCGTCGACCGTGATCATCTCAGCCGTCCCGCCTGAAATCGCCGGACTTGCCACCGGATTTCTCGACCAGCTCGATGGTCGAGACGCGCATGGCGCGGTCGATGCCCTTGGCCATGTCGTAGAGGGTCAGCGCTGCGACCGAGGCGGCGGTCATGGCTTCCATCTCGACGCCGGTGCGGTCGCTGGTTTCAGCGGTCGCGGTGACGACCAGGTCGCCGCCCTCGACGGCGATCTCCACTTCGACCTTGCTGAGCGCGATGGGGTGGCAGAGCGGGATCAGGTCCGACGTCTTCTTGGCCGCCATGATGCCGGCGATCCGCGCCACCGCCAGCGCGTCGCCCTTCTTCAGCGTACCGCCGACGATGGCCGCGACCGTCTCCGGCTTCGCCTCGAGCCGGGCGCGCGCCACCGCCCGCCGCGCCGTCACCGCCTTGCCGCCGATATCGACGATATGGGCCTCGCCCCGTTCGTTGAGATGGGTGAGCTTTTCGCTCACGGCCGGCCCTTGTCGCCCCAGAGCAGCACCTGCGTCGCGCGCGTCACGTCGTCCTGCCGCATCAGGCTCTCGCCGACGAGGAAGGTGCCGATGCCTGCCTGCTGCGCCAGCCGCTCGACATCGGCGTGGGTGTTGATGCCGCTTTCGGCGACGAGGTGGACGCCCTTGGGCACGCCCAGCGCCAGGTCGATCGAGGTCTGCAGCGTCGTCTCGAATGTCCTGAGATTGCGGTTGTTGATGCCGATGAATTCGGCGTCGAGCGCCAGCGCCCGGTCGAGTTCGATCTGGTCGTGCACCTCGACCAGCGCATCCATCCGCCACTCGGCGGCGGCATCGAGCAGATACCGCGCCGTGTCGTCGCCGACCGCGGCGAGGATAATCAGGATGCAGTCGGCGCCCAGCGCCCGGCTTTCGGCAACCTGGTAGGTCTCGAACAGGAAGTCCTTGCGCAGCACTGGCAGCTGGGTCGCGCCGCGCGCCTCGATCAGGTAGTTCGGCGCGCCCTGAAAGCTCGGCCGGTCGGTGAGCACCGAGAGGCACGTGGCGCCGCCCAGCTCGTAGGCCCGCGCGATCTCGGAGGGGTTGAAGTCCTGCCGGATCAGGCCCTTGGACGGGCTCGCCTTCTTGACCTCGGCGATCAGCGCATAGTCGCCGCTCTCGCGCTTCTTCTTGAGCGCCGAGAGGAATCGCCGCACCGGCGGGGCGTCGTGCGCCTCGGCCACCACCTCGTTCCACGGCCGCAGGGCTTTTGCCGCCGCGATCTCCTCGCGCTTGTAGGTCTCGATGCGTTTGAGGATGTCGGTCATGGTCTAGTTGTTGGAGACGTGGATGAGTTTTTGGAGCGTCGCTTTGGCCCGCCCGCTGTCGATCTCCTGCGCCGCCAGCTGCGCGCCGAGTTTCAGCGTATCGGCCCGGCCGGCGACGATGAAGGCGGCCGCCGCGTTGAAGACGACGATATCGCGGTAAGCCGACTTCACCCCGTCGAGCAGTTCGCGCAGCCGCGCCGCGTTGTGCGCCGGGTCGGCGCCCTTGAGGTCGGCCAGCGTCGCCCGCGGCAGCCCGGCGTCCTCGGGCGTCACCTCGAAGCTGGTGAGGCTGCCGCCCTTGATCGAGGCAACGAAGCTCGGTCCCGTGGTCGAGAGTTCGTCGAGCCCGTCGGCGCCGTGGACGACCCAGGCGGAGACCGCTTGGTTGGCGAGCAGCGCCGCCGCCACCGGCTCGACCCAGCGCTTGTCGTAGACGCCCAGCATGTAGCGCCGCGCCCCCGCCGGGTTCGACTGCGGACCCAGCAGGTTGAACAGCGTGCGCGTGCCCAGTTCGACCCGCGTCGGCCCGACATGCTTCATCGCCGGATGATGCGCCGGCGCGAACATGAAGCCGATGCCGGCTTCGGCGATGCAGCGGGCGATGACGTCGGGCGTGAGGTCGATCTTGACCCCCAGCGCCTGCAGCACGTCCGACGCGCCGGATTTGCTCGAGAGCGCCCGGTTGCCGTGCTTGGCCACCGGCACGCCCGCCGCCGCCACGACGATCGAAGTCGCCGTCGAGATGTTGAGCGTCTCGGCCCCGTCGCCGCCGGTGCCGACGATGTCGATGGCGTGCTCGGGCGCATCGACCTTGACCATCTTTTCACGGAGGATCGAGACCGCCGCGGCGATCTCGCCGACGCTCTCGCCCTTGACCCGCATGCCGATGAGGAAGGCGCCGATCTGGCTCGGCGTCGCCTCGCCGTTCATGATGATGTTCATCACCGAGCGCATTTCCTCGCCGGTCAGGTCCTGCCGCTGCGCGATCTTGTTGAGCGCCCCCTTGATGTCCATCAGGCGGCCTGCCGCATGCCGAAATCGCGGGTGATGTTGAGAAAGTTCTGCAAGAGCGCGTGGCCGTTCTCCGACGCGATGCTCTCTGGGTGGAACTGCACGCCGTGGAGCGGCAGCGTTTTGTGCTGCATCCCCATGATCAGCCCATCGTCGCTCGTCGCGGTGACTTCCAGCGTTTCAGGCAGCGTCTCGCGCTTCACCACCAGCGAGTGGTAGCGCGTCGCCTCGAAGCCGGCGTTGAGCCCCCGGAACAGGCCCTTGCCGGTGTGGTTGATCTTGCTGGTCTTGCCATGCATCAGCTGCGGCGCGCGGATCACGTCGCCGCCCAGCGCCTGGCCGATCGCCTGATGGCCGAGGCAGACCCCGAGGATCGGCGTCGTCGCCTTGAAGCGGTCGATCAGCGCGAGGCAGATTCCCGCCTCGGTCGGCGTCTTCGGGCCGGGCGAGAGCACGATCCCGTCCGGCGCCATCGCCGCGATCTCGTCAAGCGTGATCTTGTCGTTGCGGTAGACCACCAGCTCCGCCCCCAGCTCGCCCAGGAAATGGACGAGGTTGTAGGTAAAGCTGTCGTAGTTATCGATGACGAGGAGTTTCATTGCCCGATCCGTGCCTCTCCGGCGTAGCGTAGCGCCTCCTCCGCCGCGCTGAACAGAGCCCGCGCCTTGTTTTCGCACTCCAGCTGCTCGAGTTCGGGCTTCGAATCCGCCACGATCCCCGCACCGGCCTGCACGTAGAGCCGGTTGTCCTTGACGATCGCGGTGCGCAGCACGATGCAGGTGTCCATTGTGCCGTCGGCGCCGAAGTAACCCACGCAGCCGCCATAGATGCCGCGCCGGGCCTTCTCCAGCTCGTCGATGATCTCCATCGCCCGCACCTTTGGCGCCCCCGAGACGGTGCCGGCCGGGAAGCCCGCCGACAGCGCGTCGACGAAGTCGTACTTCGGATCGAGCTCGCCCACCACGTTCGAGACGATGTGCATGACGTGCGAATAGTATTCGAGGAAGAACTTGTCGGTGACCTTCACGGTCCCGATCTTGGCCACCCGGCCGACGTCGTTGCGGCCGAGGTCGAGCAGCATCAGGTGCTCGGCGAGTTCCTTGGGATCGCTCAGCAGTTCGTCCGCCAGTTCCTTGTCGCGCGTCGGCGTGCTGCCGCGCTTCCGTGTCCCGGCGATGGGGCGGATGGTGACCTGGCCCTTTTCGACCTTCACCAGGATTTCCGGGCTCGACCCGGCGACGGCGAAATCGCCGAAATCCAGCATGTACATGTAGGGCGAAGGGTTGGTTCGGCGCAGCGCGCGGTAGAGCGCCGTCGGCGGCAGGTCGAACTTCGCCTCGAAGCGCTGGCTCAGCACCACCTGGAAAATGTCGCCGGCGCGGATGTACTCCTTGGCCCGCTCGACCATCCCGGCATACTCGGCCTTGGACGTATTCGACGTCACCTCGATGCCTTCGAGGTCCGGCAGGCCGGTGGAATAGGGCAGGGTGCGGCTCAGCCGCGCCGCGGCGTCGTCGATCCGGGCCTGCGCGCCTTCCCACGCCTGGCGCGCCGAAATCCCCGGCCGGATGTAGACCGGGGCGGTGATGTAGAGCTCGTCCTTGAGCGTATCGAAGATCGCCAGCACCGAGGGCCGCATCAGGATGGCGTCGGGCAGCCCCAGCGTCTCGGTGTTCTTGTCGGGCAGCACCTCCATCAGGCGTACCATGTCGTAGCCGAGATAGCCGTAGATGCCGGCCGCAGTGGAGGGCAGCCCCTCGGGCACGTCGGCCTGGCTCTCGGCCACTAGGGCGCGCAGCGCCTCGAGCGGCGGGGTATCGAGCGGCGCGAAGGCGTCGGGCGTCAGCCCGGCATTGCGGTTGATGCTGGCCTTGCCGGCCTCGACCTTGAGGATGATGTCGGGATCGAACCCGATCATCGAGTAGCGTCCCCTGGTGGCGCCGTCCTGCACGCTTTCGAGCAGGAACGTGTTGTGCCGCCCCTCCGAGAGCTTCAGATACGCCCCGATGGGGGTCTCGAGGTCGGCGACGACGCGGCGGAAGACGATCTGGGCGCGACCCGCGTCATAGGCCCCGGCGAAAGTCTGGAAAGTGTCGCCCGCCATCGCATCACTGCGCCGTCTGATCGAGGTTGAGCACGGTGCTCAGCGTCTGCTGGTTGATCTTGATCCCGGCCTCGTCGCGCAGGCCGCCGATGAACTCGGCATAGAGCGCGTCGCGGGTCGAGTTGGAGAGGAAGTCCTTGATGTTGGCGTCGGGCTCCGCCGTCGGCGGGGTGACTTCAAGTACGTGATAGATGACGTAGTCGCCGTCACCGTCGAGGGCTGAGCCCCGGCTGTCGGGGCCGGCGGAGAAAATCTGCGTGGCAACCTGCTGATTGAAGACGTTGGTCTTGTCTCCATCCCGGGTGAAGGGTTGCGAGGTTTTGGTGTCCGCGTTGTATTCGCTGGATACGAGCTGGATCGACGTTCCCTGCTGCAGCTCATCCACGGCAGCTTTGACCTCGGCCTGCAGGGCTTCCTCGGTCTTGCCGTTGGTCCAGGCCGTGGCCACCGCGTCGTGCACCTCGTCGAGGGTCTGGTCGCGCGCCGCTTCGATTTTGCTCAGGTCGAACCAGAGGTTCTTGGTCGCACTGAACGCCACGGTCGGCGCCAGCTTGCCCTGCTCGGCCTTGAAGATCGCCGTCGCGACCTTGGTCCTGTCGGTGTCCTCGAGGCCGGTGACGACCGAGAGCGCAGCGCCGTCGGCGGTGAGCGCCACCGTCGCCAGCGGCAGCTTGAAGCGGTCGGCGATTTCCTTGAGCGGCTTGAAGGCGGCCCGCAGTTCCTCGACCTGATCCTGGATGTCGACATAGGCGGCCTTGGCCTTGGCCAGCGCCAGTCGCGCGGCGATATCGGCTTTGGCCTCGTCGTAGCTGGTCTGGCCGCCGGCCTCGATCTTGGTCACGGCGACGACGCGCTTGCCGCCGATGCCGGCAATGATGGCGAAATCGCCTTCCTTGGCCAGCCCGAAGGCGGCCTCGGCGAGCGCCGCGTCGCTGACCTCGGTCTTGGACAGAAGGCCGATATCGGTCGCCGTCAGTCCCGAGGCCTTGAGGGCGTCGGCGAAGCTGGCGCCGGCGGCCTGCTGGTCGGTAAAGACCTTCTCGGCGGCGGCGTCGGGCAGGGTCACCTGCTGGATGTCGCGCCGCTCGACCTTGACCAGCTGGTCCTTGGTGCGGTCGTACTCGGCCAAAATCTCGTCCTCGGTCGCCGCGTATTGCGGCGCCAGGATATCGGGCGTCAGCAGCACCACCTCGGCCGTGCGCGTTTCCTTGGTGCGGAAGTCGGCCTGGTGGGCCGTCAGATACGCCTTGAGGTCGTCGTCGGTCGGCTCGGCAGCGGACGGCAGGCTGGTCGCGTTGAGCGTGAAGTACTCCACCGTGCGGGTGTCGTTGCGATAGCGGTTGAGAATGTCGAGCGCGGCCTTCGACACGGCGGTCCCGGCAAACAGCCCGAGCGCAATCTGCTGGCGGCGCACGGCGCGCGTCTGGAGTTCGAAATACTCCGCCTCGGTATAGCCGTTCTGGCGCAGCACCTGATCGAAATTGGCCCGCTCGAAGGTGCCGAGCACACCGGCAAAGCTCGGGTCGTCGCGCACCATTTTGGCGAGGCGCGCGTCGGAGACGCCGATGCCCAGGCGCACCCCGAACTGGTTGATCGCAGCATCGGAGGCGAGCTTGCTGATCACCGCCGTCGGAATGCCCAGTTGCAGCGCCTGCTCGTTGGTCGGCATCTGCCCGGTCTGCTGCGCGAACTGGTTGAGCTGCTGCTGGTAGGCGCGCTGGAACTCCTGGATGGTGATGTCCTCGCCGCCGACGCTGGCCAGGGTGTTGGCATTGAGCGTCGACAGCACCGAGGGCACACCGAAGCTTGCCATCGCCAGGAGCAGGAAGGCGCCCAGGACCTTGCCCATCCAGGTTGAGGCGAAGCGGCGCAGGAAGTTCAGCATATTCAGTCGTTCCGGGCGGTGACGTCGAAGCCAAGAGGGGTTATGGCAAACTCCCCTGCCGCGCAAGAGCAAGGAGTCCCGGCAAGTGCCTCAGAACATTACCCCGCTGATCGCGGGAAACTGGAAGATGAACGGCCTTCGGGCGGCGCTGATCGAGGTCGAGAAGCTGGCGGGCCGTCTGGCCGCCGGCGAGCCGCCGCGCTGCACCGTCGCCATCTGCCCGCCGGCGACCCTGATCAATCCGATGAACCGGATCGCGGCGCCTGCCGGCATCGTGCTGGGCGGGCAGGATTGCCATCCGGCCGCCAGCGGCGCCCACACCGGCGATATCGCGGCGCAAATGCTGGCCGATGCCGGGGCGCAGATGGTGATCGTCGGGCACTCCGAGCGCCGGGCCGATCACGGCGAAACCGACGATCTGGTGCGCCAGAAGGCGATGGCCGCCCTGGCCTCGGGGCTGACCCCGATCATCTGCGTCGGCGAAACCCGGGCCGAGCGCGAGGCCGGCAAGGCCGACGCGGTGGTCTCCCGCCAGCTCGCCGGGTCGGTGCCCGACCAGGCGGCCGATGAGGACGTCGTCATCGCCTACGAGCCGGTGTGGGCCATCGGCACGGGGCTTACCCCGACTTCTGCCGATATCGCCGAGATGCACAAGAACCTGCGCGACCAGCTGATTTCGCGCTTCGGCAAGCGCGGTGAGGGGGTTCGGCTGCTCTATGGCGGCTCGCTGAAGCCGGCCAACGCCAAGGAAATTCTCGCCATCGCGAACGTCAATGGCGGCCTCGTCGGCGGCGCCAGCCTCTTGGCGGACGACTTTGCCGCCATTATCTGGGCGCTGTGAGCGCGATCACCAAGAAACCGCCAGCGGGCCGCAATATCGGCGCAAGCGGCTGGCATTTCAGCGATGTCGCGTGTATGACCCGCCGCGATTGACCACAGAAAGCCGTCCGTAAATGGAAAATGTCCTGCTTGTCGCCTATTTGCTGATCGTCCTTGCGCTGATCGCCGTGATCCTGCTGCAGCGGTCGGAAGGCGGTGGCCTGGGTATGGGCGGCAACGCCGGCGGGCTGATGACGGTGCGCGGCTCGGCCAACCTTCTGACCCGCACCACCGGCATTCTGGCGGCACTGTTCTTCGCCACCGCCATCGGGCTGACCATCCTCAGCCAGCTCAACCGCGGCACCGACGTCATCCTCGATCAGGCGACGGTCCCCACCGGCACGCAGCCGACCACCGTGCTCGATGCGCTGAGCCAGCTGCAGGGCGTCGACACCTCGAGCGCCCCCGCCGCAGACACCGCCTCCTCGGCGCTGGCGACCGATCCCGGCCTTGCCCTCCCAGTCACCCCCGCGGCGCCGTCCGACGCGGCGTCCTCGAGCAGCGCCGCTCCCACGAGCAGCAGCGCTCCGGCACAGTAAGGCGCTCACCGCGCGGCATACCGGAAGGGGATGGCAACATCCCCTTCTTTTGTTTTTAGGACTTACCCCTGTGGGCGCAGCGGCAAGACCCTTCCGAATCATGATCACGCCCCCATAAGGTGAAGGCCCATGGCTCGGTACGTTTTCATCACCGGTGGCGTGGTTTCCTCTTTGGGCAAAGGTCTCGCGTCCGCGGCGCTCGGCGCTGTATTGCAGGCGCGCGGCTACAAGGTCCGGCTGAGGAAACTCGACCCCTACCTCAATGTCGATCCCGGCACGATGTCGCCGACGCAGCACGGCGAGGTGTTCGTCACCGACGACGGGGCGGAGACCGATCTCGATCTCGGCCACTACGAGCGCTTCACCGGCCGGCACGCCAACAAGCGCGACAACATCACCACCGGCCGCATCTATTCCGACATCATCACCAAGGAGCGCCGCGGCGACTACCTCGGCGCCACCGTCCAGGTCATCCCGCACGTTACCGACGCCATCAAGGAGTTCGTGCTCGAGGGCAATGACGCGTTCGATTTCGTCCTCGTCGAGATCGGCGGCACCGTCGGCGACATCGAGGGCCTGCCGTTCTTCGAGGCCATCCGCCAGCTCGGCAACGATCTGCCGCGCAACCACGCGGTCTATGTCCACCTGACGCTCTTGCCCTATATCGCCAGCGCCGGGGAACTGAAGACCAAGCCGACCCAGCACTCCGTCGCCGAGCTCCGCTCCATCGGCATCTCGCCCGATGTGCTGCTGGTCCGCTCCGACCGGCCGATCCCGTCGGGCGAGCGCCGCAAGCTCGCGCTCTTCTGCAACGTCCGCGAGACG
This sequence comes from Devosia nanyangense, assembly GCA_016213505.1. Taxonomy (GTDB): domain Bacteria; phylum Pseudomonadota; class Alphaproteobacteria; order Rhizobiales; family Devosiaceae; genus Devosia_A; species Devosia_A nanyangense. Next base: position 55,890 of record JACRAF010000002.1, on the reverse strand, counting down.
GCGGTGATCCAGGGCCTCGACGTCGCCTCGATCTACGACGTGCCGCTCGCCTACCACCACGAGGGTCTCGACCGCGAAGTCCTCGCCGCCTTCGGCATCACCGACGCCCCGGAACCTGATCTCGCGCAATGGGAGGACGTGTCGCAGCGCCTCCACAACCCCGAGGGCGAGGTCAACATCGCCATCGTCGGCAAATACACCGGCCTCAAGGACGCCTACAAATCGCTCAGCGAAGCCTTGGTCCATGGTGGCATCGCCAACCGGGTGAAGGTCAACCTCAACTGGATCGACAGCGAGATCTTCGAGCACGAGGACCCCGCGCCCTATCTCGAGCACATCCACGGCATTCTCGTTCCCGGCGGTTTCGGCGAGCGCGGCTCAGCGGGCAAAATCCAGGCGGCGCGCTTCGCGCGGCTCAAGGACGTGCCGTATTTCGGCATCTGCTTCGGCATGCAGATGGCCTGCATCGAGGCGGCGCGGAACACCGCCGGCATCAAGAACGCCAACTCCACCGAGTTCGGTCCGACCCGCGAGCCGATCGTCGGCATGATGACCGAGTGGACCAAGGGCAATGAAAAGGAGGTCCGCTCCAAGGAAGGCGATCTCGGCGGCACCATGCGGCTCGGCGCTTACCCGGCCAACCTCACCCGCGGCAGCCGTATCGCCGACATCTACGGCACCACCCACATCTCCGAACGCCACCGCCACCGCTACGAAGTGAACATGGCGTACCGGACGGTGCTGGAAAAGAACGGGCTGCTGTTCAGCGGCGTCTCCCCCGACGGCACGCTCCCCGAGATCGTCGAACGCACCGACCACCCCTGGTTCATCGGCGTCCAGTTCCACCCGGAACTGAAGTCAAAACCCTTCGAGCCCCACCCGCTGTTCGCGAGTTTCATCGCGGCAGCGATGGAGCAGAGCAGGTTGGTTTAGGGCAGCCCCGTATCTCACATCCGGCGCTGCGCTAACCTTCTGACTCTTTCGGGGTTTCGCTTTCGTTACCCCCAGTTCGTCCGCCCAGTTTCGCATTTAATGCTGCAATTTCGTCTTCCGCAGCCTTGTCCGCTATGCGCTTTTGCTCAGCCTCGTAATCCTGTTCAAGCATCAAGACGATTGCCGCTCGCACGGCCGGAAAGTAAGTGCGGCACTCGTCTTCGCTCAGGCTGTGTAGCCCCTTGGACAAGATTGAATAAGCAACCCGATTCTTTACTACTGTTTCCGGCAGTTCCTCTTTGAGGAGAGCGATCTTGTCCTCCATGCGAATACCATCGAAATTCGCAAAAAGTCGGTGATCCGGATCAATTCGTGTTCGGTGTTTTTCGATCAATCGCTCGAAGATTCGCCGAAGGTACACAAAAGCCCCAATACCCACCCCATGAGCGAATAGTCCGTTGGCTCTGTGAAGCTCCTTGAAGTAAGCCGGCTCCAAAGTCTTTCGGTAACGCTCTAATTGCCCCGCAGCTAGATCCTCGATGCTGGGATATTGGCCGATCTTCACCACCGCCCATGGTCCTTGGATGAAGACGTAACTCAAAAGGTGGCCGTTGCGCTGACATACGAGGTGCCTGGCAAATTGATGCTTGTCGAGCGTCAGGGCTGTAGCCTGTTTCTTCGCCCAGGTCTGGCTGACCGGCCGCGCCTTGAGGCCCGCCACGACCTCGATATTTTGATCGGTCATGCTGCGAAAGGTCGTGTCTTTGCCGCAGTGAGGACAATGACCGTCGAAAACGATCTGACCAAACTTCAGCGTCTCCAACCACTTGAGGTCTCGTTCTAGATCGTAAGGGATTACGTCGTAGAGCGACCTATCCCAGAGGACCGTCTTGACCGAAGGCGGTTCTGGCGGCGCGACCGACGGCTTCTTGCTACCAAGAATGGTTCCGGCTGCCGCTATGACGTTTTCGAAGTACTCGTCCAATCTCATCTCAGCCAAGCTGACCATCCTTCAGCGGTTTCCGCCGCACGAACGAACTCCTCACCGTCGTAGAATCGGACCATAGCAGCCCTACGCCACCTCCCGCGTGTGGTCGTTCACCTCGATCCAATACCCATCCGGGTCCGCCAAATAAATCTGCCGGAACCCGTCGGGCCGGCCGGTGACCTCGCCGGTCTTCTCAGCCCAGCTCCAAAACTTCACGCCCTTCTTCCGCAGGTCGGCGACGAAGCCGTCGAAGTCCTCGACATGCACGGCGAAATGGGTCTGCTTCTTGACCTTGGTGTCGCCGAAATCGGCCTCGGTGATGTGCAGGGCCGTAATGCCGCCGATACCGAACCAGCGGATGCTGGGCTGGTTGGTGCCGTTATGGATCGGCGTGAAGCCGAGCACTTCGCTATAAAACGTCGTGCTGGCCTCGAGGCTGCGGACGAGCAACGAGACGTGGTCGAGCGACATCTTCGGCATGAAATCCCCCAAAATATCGCCCAGCTTCGCACGGATCGTCTCCCGCCGAAAGCGACGGGGTTGACCCAGCCGCCCGGCTCGCCCAGACACCGGCGGATGACCCACCGCGACATCCGCACCGCCCGCCTGCACCTCCGGCTGCCCCGCCCGGATGATCTCGACGCGATGTTCGCGATCATGTCGCTGCCCGCGGTGATGCGCTACTGGTCGACCCTGCCGCATGCCGATCGCGCGGTCACCGAGGGCTGGCTCGCCAACATGATCGCCCGCAACGCCGCCGGCGGCGAGGATTTCGTCATCGAGCACGAGGGCCGCGTCATCGGCTTCGTCGGCGCCGGCCGGCTGCCGGAGTTCGGCTTCGCGCTCCACCCGGATTGCTGGGGGCAGGGGTTCGCGCAGGAGGCGTCGGCTGCGTTCATCGCCTATGCCTTCGGCGCCCTCGACCAGACGACGCTCACCGCCGACGTCGATCCGCGCAACGCGGCATCCCTGAAAGTCCTCGACCGGCTGGGCTTTACGGAGACCGGACGGGCAGAGAACACGTTCCTTCTCGGCGAGGAATGGTGCCACAGCGTCTACCTCGCGCTGCGGCGTCCAACGGCTTAGGCCGCCAGCCGCTGCTCCGCCCTGGAATCCGAAATTCGGTCCAGCCAGGCCAGCAGCCGTGGCCGACGCTTGATGTCGTCGGCGACCGGAGTCCGCATCGGCCATTTGGCCATCGGCATCAGCAGCCCATAGGCTGTGACGTCGGCCATGCTCGGACGATCCGCAACGAGAAACAGCTTCTCGCCCAGCAGCGCTTCGACTGCATCCACATCCGCCTTGCCTTTTGCGGCGATGATCTCGTCGCTGTGGCGGGCGATGCCGCGGGCGTGGAGCTGCTTGTGGAAGCGCCGCGAGTAGACCGATGCCGCGGTCCCGGCGAGCGGCCTGGGAACCATCGTTGCGGCCAGGTCGCGGATATAGGCCGCGCCGTTGGCATGCGCGAACAGCTCCCATTCCAGCACCTGGTGGAAATGCTCTTCCAGCATGCGGCGGACGGCGTGCGACAACGCCTTCTGCTCCGGCGACAGCTCCGCCTCGATGTCGAAGCCGCTCCGCTTGGCCAGGAGTCCGATGATGATCTCGGTGTCGCCGATGCGCTCGCCGTCGAGTTCGATCCACGGGTTCTTGCCCTTGGGGCCTTTTCCCGGACTGTTCTCGATCGCCTGGCGATAGGGGATGCCGGCGAGTTCGAGCCACTTGATCAGCTTGAGCGCGAAAGGGCCGGTGGAGGGCAGGCCCCAGTCCCCCGAGAAGGTGAAGACGGTGAGCGCGGTCATCCTTACACCTCTTGCTTACCACTGGTAAGTTACCATACTTACCGGTGGTAAGTTGTCAAGGAGGCAAATGTGGCCGGACGGCGCCGAGTGACACGTGAGGCGATCGTCGAACATGCCCGGCGCGTCGTGGCCGATCGCGGGGCGGGGGCGTTGACCTTCCAGGCGCTGGCCGCTGCGCTCGGCGTCTCCAAACAGGCGATCATCTACTGGTATCCCAGCAAGTGGGAGTTGATCCGCGACTCCTCGCTGCCTGCATTGAAGGCCGAGGCTGATACCATCATCCGGGCCGTTGCTTTGGCCCGCACGGCGCCCGAAGCAATCGAGCGGTGTATCCGGGCGCTGGTCGCACACCATCTCGCCGATCTGGGGAGCTTCCGGATGCTCTACCTGGCTCCGCAGTTCGACGAGCGTGCATCGCTCGCCGACCCTGAGGCCGACGCTGAGATCCTCGTTCCAATCCACCAGACAACCTCTGCGATGTATGCTGCACTCGAGGCCAGGCTCGCCGCCGACTCCGCGTTCTGCCGCGGCGAGAACCCGCGTCGACTGGCGGTCGCCGTTCACATGGCCGGCATCGGCCTCCTCACCATGGTGGCCCTTGCCGACTCCGTGGACGACCCGCTGGCGCACGGAACCGACGCTCTGGTGGGCGCGCTCATCGTGCTGTTGACCGCGGGGCAGACGGCTGCACAATAGGAGGCCCCGGAGACGCTCATGGCCGACATCGTCTCGCTCGCCAAAGCCCGCAAGGCCAAAGCCCGCACCCAAAAGGACGCGGCCGCCGCCGAAAACCGGGTGAAGTTCGGCCGGACGAAGGCCGAGAAGACCAAGTCGGCGGCCGAAAAGACGATCGCGCAGAAGATCGTCGACGCGCACAAGCGGGAACCCCGACAGGACTGATCGGCAGGCAGCCGCCAAGGGGGCCGCTCGCACCCCCTTCTCCCCCTTGAGGGAGAAGGGGCCCGAAGGGCGGATGAGGGGTTCGCCGCCACGAACACAACAGATGGCGCTGACCCACGTCCCGCCTTCGCGGGAGTGACGCCTGGAGCGTTTCCAGGAAAAGTGCGAAGCGGTTTTCCGGTTCGGAAACGCAACAAATCAAAGACATAGAGCACGCGTTCCGATTCCATCGGAACGTGAAGTGCTCTAGTGCTATGGGTCGCTCCGTTCACTTCCCGCCCAGAGACCCTCATGCCCATCCTCTCCGATTTCGCCGCCACCCGCCTGCTCGGCGGCCCCGAGCCCCTGTCCGATTTCGCCGGCAAGGTCGCGCTCGTCGTCAATGTCGCCTCTCACTGCGGCAACACCCCGCAGTACGAGGGCCTCGAGGCGCTGTACCGGACCTACGGCCCGCGCGGGCTCGTCGTCATGGGCTTTCCCTGCAACCAGTTCAGCGGCCAGGAGCCGGGCACCGCGGCCGAGATCGCAGAATTTTGCACCGTCAACTTCGCCGTCGATTTCCCCATGTTCGGCAAGATCGAGGTCAACGGCCCCGGTGCCGACCCGCTCTACAAATGGCTGAAGCGCGAGACGCCCGGTTCCGGCAACCGAGACGTCGAGTGGAATTTTGCGAAATTCCTCGTCGGCCGCGACGGCCGCCCCGTCCACCGTTACGGCGACAAGTTCCCGCCGTCTGCCATCGCCTCGGACATCGAGGCGTTGCTCTAGGAGCGTTTCCCGGAAAAGCATGTCCCTGCGAACGCGGGGATGCGAAGCGGTCTTCCGGTTCGGAAACGCGACAAATCAAAGACACAGAGCGCGCGTTCCGATTCCATCGGAAGGTGAAGTGCTCTAGGCGAGGGTCGCGTCGCCCCGGCGCACCAAATCGTTATCCCGATCATGGGATTGTCGGGGCGCGAGGTGCGTTATCCCGGTGACGCCCCGTTCCTCGTGCCCAGGTTTTCATGCCCTCCCTCTCCGATTTCTCCGCGACCCGCCTCCTGGGCGAGGTCGAGCCGCTCGCGCTCTACGCCGGCAAGGTGGCGCTGATCGTCAACGTCGCCAGCGCCTGCGGCTTCACCCCGCAATATGGGGGGCTCGAACAGCTCTGGCGCGACTACCGCGAGCGCGGGCTGGTGGTGCTGGGCTTTCCCTGCAACCAGTTCGGCAACCAGGAGGGCGGCAGCGCCGCCGAGATCGCCGCCTTCTGTGGGTCGAACTACGACGTGACCTTCCCGCTGTTCGAGCGGATCGAGGTCAACGGTCCCCAAGCCCATCCGCTGTTCGCCTGGCTCGAAGCCGCAGCGCCGGGCCTCTTCGGCCTCAACGACGTCAAATGGAATTTCACCAAATTCCTCGTCGGCCGCGACGGCCAGCCGGTTCGCCGCTTTGCCCCCACCATCGAGCCCAGCCGCATCGCGGCCGCCATCGAAGCGCTGCTTTAGGCAGAGGTTCGAAACAGCCAATCGAGCGAGGCCTGTGACTCGGGTCGTCCGAACAAGGGAAACCGGGAAAGGTGCGGCAGGCCAACAAAGGTGATACCGCCCGCGACCCCTCTGGTTCCAGTCACAGGTCCCCAGTTCACGCGAACCTGCTCCACTTCACGCACGTCAAGCAGTTGTCGGACGTGCATTGCGGCCACGGTGCCCATGGCCACGATTATTCGCGGCCTCGCATGATCAAGGATGTCGCGCCACAGCTCCGTGCCAAATGTTACTGCGGTTCCTCGGTGTTCGAGGCTTCCCCAGTTGGATGACCGAAATGGCACGAGGTTTCCCGCGAGCACGTCCTCCGCGGGGCATTCCAAGCGATCGAAGAGGTGTCTGACTTGGCGTTGAAGACCCTCCTCGCCGACGGGCCTGCCCTTCCAACTCTCGTGGGTGTAAGCGCTGCCATGGGGCATTGCGAACTCAGCATGTGACTGATCGCCAATGTCCCCGCCTGGATTCAAACCAATGAACGCGACGTCAGCGTCGTCGATGACGGAAGCGGGGCTGTACAGCAACCGCCACCCTCGCTTGTAGCCCTGAGCAGCATACTCCCCGACAATTCTCTGCCGCAGAGTCTCAGCGAACGACTGGTCCACGATGTCTCCGTTACGTTACGCGACGGAGACAGATAGCTCTTCCTAAAGCTGTCCCACCAGCACCGGCTGCTCCGAGTACTCGCTCGGGAAGATCGCCTTCAGCGCCTCGACCTTGGGGATGTCGTTGAAGACGATGTACGGGTAGGTCGGGTTCAGCGTCAGGAAATCCTGATGATACTGCTCGGCGGCATAAAAACCCTGGAGCTTTTCGATCGTGGTGACGATCGGCGCGGGATAGGCCTTCGCCGCGTCGAGCTGGGCGATATAGGCCTTGGCCACGGTGGCTTGGTCGTCCGAGGACACGAAGATCGTCGAGCGGTACTGGGTGCCGTGGTCCGGGCCCTGGTAGTTGAGCTGGGTCGGGTTGTGGGCCACCGAGAAGTAGATCTGCAGCAGCTGCCCGTAGCTGACGACGCCCGGATCGTAGGTGATCTCGACCGCCTCCGCGTGGCCGGTCTGGCCGCTGCCGACCAGCTCGTAATGGGCGTTCGCCTCGGACCCGCCGGCGTAGCCGGAGACGGCGTTCTTGACGCCCTTGACGTGCTGGAAGACGCCCTGGACGCCCCAGAAGCAGCCGCCCGCGAACACCGCGGTCGCGGTGCCGGTCTGCGGCAGGTCGACGGCCGGCGCCGGGATCGTCACCGGCGCTTCCTCGGCGCTGCCGCCAAAACTCCACAGCCCCAGCCCGATCATCGGCACGAGCACGGCGACGGCGGCGGCTTTGGCGATCCAGCTCGGAGTGAAGGGGGGCATCTGCTCTCTCCTCTGGGCCATCGGCCCGAAATTTCTGTGCCCCTTATGTCGCGCGGCCCGTCCCGAAATCCAGCTGGATTGCGGCGTTGTGATCGGGCTTGGGGAAGTCGTGAAGCGACGTGAGCGGCCGGCTTGGGCCCGACGCGCCGAGGTGACTCTTGATCCGCGCGAAAACGTATGTCGGATCAATCTATTAGCCGATCCACACCCCGACTTATCCCCGCGCCTTTCGGCCGGTATATCCTGCCCCTCATCTCTCCCGCACGGACGGGAAGCGCGACGAACGCTGCGCGGGGGAAGACAGTCAGGGGGTCGATGGTCGCATCGGCCTGACTGTGGTGGACGTTTGCCCGGCTGTGCCGGGGCCGCTCCATCCGGTGCCAATCCTGGCGTCCCCGAGGCGTGCTCGCGTCTCTCGTACAAAAAATCATCGAGGCGCACGCGCCTCGGGGCCCCGTCTCTCTCCCCAAACCCCGAAGCCCATGGGCTGTCGGACGCTTCAGTTCGCGCCGGCGGCAAGGGGCATCAGGGGCCGAGCCCGAAAAATTGTCCCCGCCCCCTTCCGATTGTTCCGGTGCTTCTCTAGGAAGGGCTCGAATTTCAAAGTCAGAGGCGACCCATGTCTTCGATCATCGACGTCACCGGCCGGCAGGTGTTCGACAGCCGCGGCAATCCCACGGTCGAGGTCGACGTCGTGCTCGACGACGGCAGTTTTGGCCGCGCCATCGTCCCCTCGGGCGCCTCGACCGGCGCCCATGAGGCGATGGAGCTGCGCGACGGCGGCAAGCCGTTCCTCGGCAAGGGCGTCACCAAGGCGGTCAATTTCGTCAACACCGAGATCTACTCCGAGCTCGAGGGCCTCGATGCGCTCGACCAGATCTCCGTCGATCGTGCCATGATCGCCCTCGACGGCACCCCCAACAAATCCCGGCTGGGCGCCAACGCCATCCTCGGCGTGTCGCTGGCGGTGGCCAAGGCTGCGGCGGAATCGAGCGAGCTGCCGCTCTACAAATATCTCGGCGGGCCCAACGCCCACGTCCTGCCGGTGCCGATGATGAACATCATCAATGGCGGCGCCCACGCCGACAACCCGATCGACATGCAGGAGTTCATGATCCTGCCGGTCGGCGCCGAGAGCATGGCGCATGCCGTGCAGATCGGTTCGGAAATCTTCCACACCCTCAAGAAGGCGCTGCACAAGGACGGTCACAACACCGCCGTCGGCGACGAGGGCGGCTTCGCGCCCAACCTCAAATCCGCCGAGGCGGCGCTCGAGTACATCGTCAGCGCCATCTCCGCGGCCGGCTACGCGCCCGGCAAGGACGTCTTCCTCGGCCTCGATTGTGCCGCGACCGAATACTTCAAGGCCGGCAAGTACGAGATGACCGGGGAGGGCAAGTCGCTCTCCTCCGAGCAGAACGTCAAATTTCTCGCCGGGCTCGTCGACAAGTTCCCGCTGATCACCATCGAAGATGGCATGGCCGAGGATGATTGGAAGGGCTGGAAGGCGCTCACCGACGCGCTCGGTGCGAAGATCCAGCTGGTCGGCGACGACCTCTTCGTCACCAACACCGAGCGCCTCCGCTCGGGCATCCAGCAGGGCGTCGCCAACTCGATCCTGGTCAAGGTCAACCAGATCGGCACGCTCAGCGAGACCCTCGACGCCGTCGATATGGCGCACCGCGCCGCCTACACTTCGGTGATGTCGCACCGCTCCGGCGAGACCGAGGACTCGACGATTGCCGACCTCGCGGTCGCCTGCAATTGCGGGCAGATCAAAACCGGCTCGCTCTCCCGCTCCGACCGCATCGCCAAATACAACCAGCTGATCCGCATCGAGGAGATGCTGGGGAGTTCGGCGAAATATGCGGGCAGGGGGGCGTTCCGGGCGCTGGCATAGTGATCGGGCGGCCCGACGGTTGGCCTCATTAATCCCCGCTCAACCACGCCGCGATAGGGTGGCCCCATGTCCACCCGTCTCCGCCGCCCCTCCGTCTGGCGCCAGCTGCTCGTCACCGCGGCGCTGGTCGCGTTTCAGGGCTATCTTGGTTACAGCGCCATCGGCGGCAATTTCGGCGTCGAGAGCCAGAAGCTGATGAAGGCTGACATCGTCGACCTCAACACGCAATCGGCGGCGCTCAAGGCCGAGATCGATGCCTACCGGCACAAGGTCGACCTGTTCGATCCCAAAAAGCTCGATCCGGACATCCTCACCGAGCGGGCGAGGGCGCTCCTGTCGATGGCCCAGATCGGCGACATGGTGGTGATGACCGACCCTGTGAGCGGTAAACCAACTACCAGTTTACTTGCCTCGTCAACCGGAAACGAGGCAATGCCACAAATCGAAGCTGGCATAGACTGATAGCGCTGTTTGTTCGCGCGTTTCCCACATTGTATGTGACGAAGCGCTTGCGCTAAGCTTGCGGCCGGTGGCGTAGTGCCATCCAGTGTTTGGTGATCGCGCGTTCGAACCGGAAAAGTGGTTCCACTTTTCCCGAACGCGCTCCAGTAGCGGCATCCGGAGACGATTTATGGCGCGCAAGCCCGCGACGAAGGCGGAGAAATCCGCTCTCTCCAACATTCCCGAATTGTCCAAGGACGAAGAGCTCAAGGCTTATCGCGACATGCTGCTGATCCGGCGCTTCGAGGAGAAGGCCGGCCAGATGTACGGCATGGGGCTGATCGGCGGCTTCTGCCACCTCTATATCGGCCAGGAGGCGGTGGTGACCGGCATCACCATGGCGAGCCAGAAGGGCGACGCGCAGATCACCGGGTATCGCGATCATGGCCACATGCTGGTGATGGGCCTGGACCCCAAGCGGGTGATGGCCGAGCTCACTGGGCGCCAGGGCGGCCTGTCCAAGGGCAAGGGCGGCTCGATGCACATGTTCTCCAACGAGCACCGCTTCTACGGCGGCAACGGTATCGTCGGGGCGCAGGTGTCGCTCGGCACCGGCCTCGCCTTCGCCGCGAAATACCGCGGCGACAACTCCGTCTCGATCACCTATTTCGGCGACGGCGCGGCCAACCAGGGCCAGGTGTATGAGAGCTTCAACATGGCCAAGCTCTGGAACCTGCCGGTGGTCTACATCATCGAAAACAACCGTTATGCCATGGGCACTTCGGTCGAGCGCGCCACGGCGCAGCAAGATTTTTCGAAGCGCGGCCTGAGCTTCAATATCCAGGGCGAGCAGGTGGACGGCATGGACGTGCGCATGGTGCACGATGCTGCCAGGCGCGCCATCGATCACGTGCGCGACGGCAAGGGCCCCTATATCCTCGAGATGATGACCTACCGCTACCGCGGCCACTCGATGTCCGATCCGGCGAAATATCGCAGCAAGGACGAGGTCACGACGATGCGCGCCGAGCACGACCCGATCGAGCAGGTCAAGAACCGCATTCTGGAAAAGCGTTATGGCACCGAGGACTCGCTCAAGGCGATCGAGACCGAGGTCCGGGCGCTGGTGACCGAGGCGGCCGATTTCGCCACCGCCGACACGGAGCCGGCCCCGTCCGAGCTCTGGACCGACATTTACGCCGACGCATAAGGACGCCGCCATGCCCAACATCCTGATGCCCGCGCTGTCGCCGACCATGGAAGAGGGCAAACTCTCCAAATGGCTGGTCAAGGTCGGCGATACCGTCAAACCCGGCGACGTGCTGGCCGAGATCGAGACCGACAAGGCGACGATGGAAGTCGAGAGCGTCGACAGCGGCAAGGTGACTTCGATCCTCGTGCCGGAAGGCACCGAGGGCGTGAAGGTCAACACCCCGATCGCGCTGGTGCTGGACGAGGGGGAGGCCGCACCGACGGCGGAGGCCGTGAAGGACCCCTCACCCGGCGCTGACGCGCCTACCTCTCCCCCGGGGGGAGAGGTGGAGCAGAGTGCCGCCGCAGTGACACCTCTCCCTGGGGGGAGAGGTCCGAGCGAAGCGAGGGGTGAGGGGGCCTTGCCTGCTGCCCCGGCCACACCCGCCCCGCACTTCATACCCGCCGCCGATCCCGATCTTCCCGCTGGCGTCGAGATGGTCGAGATGACCGTGCGTCAGGCGCTCAACGAGGCGATGGCCGAGGAAATGCGCCGCGACGAGGACGTCTTCGTCATGGGCGAGGAGGTCGCGGAATATCAGGGCGCCTACAAGATCACGCAGGGCCTGCTGCAGGAATTCGGCCCCCAGCGCGTCGTCGACACCCCCATCACCGAGCACGGCTTTGCCGGCATCGGCGTCGGCGCGGCGTTCGCGGGTCTCAGGCCCATCGTCGAGTTCATGACCTGGAATTTCGCCATGCAGGCGATCGACCAGATCATTAATTCCGCCGCCAAGCAGCTCTACATGTCGGGCGGGCAGGTGCACGCCCCCATCGTCTTCCGCGGCCCCAACGGGGTGGCCTCTCGCGTCGGCGCCCAGCACAGCCAGGACTATTCGGCCTGGTACAGCCATGTGCCCGGCCTCTATGTCGTCGCTCCGTTCAGCGCCGCCGACGCCAAGGGCCTCCTGAAGTCGGCGATCCGCTCCAACAATCCCATCGTCTTCCTCGAGAACGAGATTCTCTACGGTTCCACCGGGCTGGTGCCCAAGGTCGACGACTTCCTGCTGCCGATCGGCAAGGCGCGTCTCGCGCGGGCCGGCAAGGATGTGACCATCGTCTCGTTCTCGATGGGCATGCGATATGCCACACAGGCGACGGAGAAACTGGTGGCAGCGGGCGTCGACGTGGAACTGATCGATCTCAGGACGCTGAGGCCGATGGACAGCGCGACCGTCATCGAGAGCGTCAAGAAGACCGGTCGTCTGGTCACCGTCGAGGAAGGCTGGCCGCAAGGCGGCATCGGCGCGGAACTGTGCGCCCGTGTCGTCGCCGAGGCGTTCGATTATCTCGACGCCCCGCCCACCCGCGTCACCGGCAAGGACGTGCCGATGCCCTACGCCGCCAACCTCGAAAAGCTAGCGCTGCCCAATGTCGACGAAGTCGTCGCGGCGGTGAACGCCGTGACGTACAGGGGGGGATGATGGCGGACACACCGAAACGGGCCACCTATGCCGACGTTGAGGCCGCTCCGGAAGGTGTGGTCGCCGAGATCATCCGCGGCGAGCTGATGACCCATCCGCGGCCCTCCTTGCGACATGGGACCACGGCGTTTGCGCTGGCCGCCGAGTTGGGCGGCCCGTTTCAGAAGGGCCTAGGTGGTCCCGGCGGCTGGGTGTTCTTCGTCGAGACCGAGATCATGTTCGGTGACGATCTGCTGGTACCGGACATCTGCGCGTGGCGGGTTGAGCACTTTCCAGGCGAACCCGAACGCAACTACTTCACAAGCTCGCCCGACTGGCTTTGCGAAATCTTGTCCGGGTCCACCGAAAAGCGCGATCGCACCTTGAAGATGGACATCTACGCGAAGGCGGGTGTCCCCCATATGTGGTTCATCGATCCTCGTCTCCAATTGCTTGAGGCATATGAGCTCAACGATAGCCGCTGGACCAAGATTGGCGGCTGGAATTCCGCCGACGAAGTGCGAGCGGCTCCGTTCGAGGCGATTTCCTTCTCGCTCGCCGACCTCTGGCCCTTGGACAAGCCGCTGGGCTTCAACGAAGATCCTCAGCCCCTCTACGCCGGAGACCGCTAGTCATGCCCACGCAAGCCGAACTCGACCGCAAATTCCTCGATGCCGCTTATGAGGAGGCGCAGCAGGGGCTGCGTGAGGGAGGCATTCCGATCGGCTCGGTGCTGGTGCGCAATGGCGAGATCATCGGGCGCGGGCACAACCGGCGGGTGCAGAAGGGCGATCCGATCCTGCATGGCGAGATGGACGCGATCCAGAACGCCGGCCGCCAGCGGACCTACAAGGACGTCACCTGCTACACCACGCTCAGCCCCTGCATGATGTGCACTGGAACGATCATCCAGTTCGGCGTCGCGCGGGTGGTGGTGGCTGAGAGCAAGAACTTCAAGGGTTTCCAGGACGTGATGACGCTCGCGGGCGTCGATGTGGTCGACTATCACGAGCCGCGCTGCGAGCACATGATGGCCGACTTCATCGAAAAGCATCCCGAGCTCTGGAACGAAGACATCGGCGAGTGAGAAAGCCAAAGAGGCAAGCATGAGCATCAACATCACCATGCCGGCGCTCTCGCCCACGATGGAAGAGGGCAAGCTGAGCAGATGGCACGTCAAGGAGGGCGACAGCGTCTCCTCCGGCGACGTGATCGCCGAAATCGAGACCGATAAGGCGACGATGGAAGTCGAAGCCGTCGACGAGGGCAAGATCGGCAAGATCGTCGTTCCGGAAGGCACCGACAACGTGAAGGTGAACGCGGTGATCGCCGTGCTGCTGACCGAGGGCGAGACGGCATCGAAGGCTGCGCCTGCCGCGACTCCTGTGCCCGCTGCAAAGGCCCCCTCACCCCAACCCTCTCCCCCAAAGGGAGAGGGGGCGCCAGTGGCGCCCTCCGTAGCCAGCGGCTCCGCCGTGATTTCGGCCAAGCCTCCGATCACCTCTCCCTTTGGGGGAGAGGTCGGCGCGAAAGCGCCGGGTGAGGGGGCCTCGGCCGCACCCACCAAGTCCAACGGCGCCCGCGTCTTCGCCTCGCCGCTGGCCCGCCGCCTGGCGAAAGAAGCCAATATCGACGTCTCCGCGATCGCCGGGTCCGGCCCGCATGGCCGCGTGGTGAAGGCCGATGTCGACGCCGCCAAGTCCGGTAAGGTGCCGCTCAAGACCGCGCCCGCCGCAGCTGCTGCTGCCGGCGGCGCGATGCCCCTGGGCATGACCAAGGCCCAGGTGATGGCGCTCTACGAAGCGGGCAGCTACGACGTCGTTCCGAACGACGGTATGCGCAAGGTCGTGGCGGCGCGGCTGACCGAAGCCAAGCAGACCATTCCGCATTTCTACCTGACGCTCGACTGCAACATCGGCGAGCTGATGGCGGCGCGCGAGACCATCAATACGGCCGCCCCCAAGGACAAGGACGGCAAGCCGACCTACAAGCTCTCGGTCAACGATTTCGTCATCAAGGCCTGGGCGCTGGCGCTGCAGAAGGTGCCGCTGGCCAACGCCACCTGGGCGGTGGATTCGATCCTCTACCACAAGCGTTCGGACGTCGCGGTGGCGGTCGCCATTCCCGGCGGCCTGTTCACGCCGGTGGTCAAGGCCGCCGAAGGCAAGTCGCTGCGCCAGATTTCCGAAGAAGTGAAGGACTTCGCCGGCCGCGCCCGCAGCCGCAAGCTCGCGCCGCACGAATACCAGGGTGGCTCGTCGGCGGTCAGCAACCTCGGTATGTACGGCATCACCAATTTCGCCGCCGTCATCAATCCGCCGCACGGCACCATCCTCGCGGTCGGCGTCGGTGAGGAACGGGTCTATGCCGACAAGGGCCAGGTCAAGGTCGGCCAGTTCATGACCGTCACCCTGAGCTGCGACCACCGCTCGGTCGACGGCGCCCTCGGCGCCGAACTGCTGGCGGCGTTCAAGGTGCTGATCGAAACGCCCGTGATGATGCTGGCGTGACCCAGATGAAAACCATCCTCTGCTACGGCGACAGCCTCACCTACGGCGCGAACCCCATTCCGGGCGGCGCGCGGCACCCGCATGAGGACCGTTGGCCCGGTGCGCTCGAAGCGGGGCTTGTGGGCACGGCCCGGGTGATCGCCGAAGGGCTCGGCGGACGCACCACCGTGCATGACGACTGGTATGCCGACGCCGACCGCAACGGCGCGCGCATCCTGCCGACGCTGCTGCGCTCGCACGGGCCGCTCGACATGGTCATCATCATGCTCGGCACCAACGACCTCAAGCACTTCCTTGGCGCCACGGCGCTCGAGGCGTCCTACGGCGTCCGCCGGCTGGTCCAGATCGTGCGTGCGCACGCCGCGGCCGAGCGGCTGGCGCTGCCCAAGATCATCATCGTTGCGCCGCCGCCGCTGTGCGAGACAGTGCATCCGGAGATGCTGCTGCATTTCGGCGGACAGCCGGCGATCGATCAGTCGAAAATGCTGCCGCACTACTACCGGGTGCGCGCCGAGGAGGAAGGCGTCGCCTTCTTCGATGCGTCCGAGGTGGCGCAGCCTGACGCAAGCGACGGCGTCCATCTCGACGCGGCGAACACGCGCGCCATCGGTGCGGGGCTGGTGCCGCTGGTCAAGGGACTGCTCGGACTGTGACGGGAGAGATCACCATCCGCCCGGCCAGGAAATCCGACGCCAGCGAGATTGCCCTGCTGGTGAACATCGCCGCACATGGCGGACCCGCCTCGGGTTGGGCGCAGGACAAGGACGCCACGGGGACATATGACCCCATCGAGGTCGGTCGGATGCGGGTGATGCGCACCAGCGGGCCATTCACCTGGCGCAACGCCACCATGGCCGAGTGCGACGGCGAAGTTGCCGGCATGCTGCTCGGCTATCGCGAGCCCGACCAGGCGGCGCCGGCGCCGGAGGATGCACCGCCGTTCTTCGTGCCGCTCTACGAGCTCGAGGGCGAAGCCGCCGGCTGCTGGTACATCAACATGCTCGGCGTCCACATCGGTTGGCGGGGCCGGGGCATCGGCTCGAAATTGCTCGACGTCGCCCAGGCCAGGGGGCTGGAGACGGCCGCGCACGGGTTGGCGCTGATCGTCGAGGACGTCAATGCCGGTGCTCGCCGGCTCTATGAGCGGCGCGGCTTCGGCGTGCGCGCCAAGCGGCCAATCGTGCCGTTTCCCGACGGCGGCCCGGACGGCGCGGATTGGCTCTTGATGGTGAAGGATTAATCGATGGCCGACTCTTACGATCTCATCATCATCGGCGCGGGACCGGGCGGCTACACCGCCGCCATCCGCGCGGCGCAGCTGGGGCTCAGGACCGCCATCGTCGAGCGCGAGCACATGGCCGGCATCTGCTCCAACTGGGGCTGCATCCCGACCAAGGCGCTGCTGCGCACGGCCGAGATCTACGGTCACATGGTCCACGCCAAGGATTATGGGCTGACCGCCGACACGTTCGGGGTCGATCTCGAGGCCACGGTCAAGCGCTCGCGCGGCATCGCCGCGCAGATGAACAACGGCGTCCAGTTCCTGATGAAGAAGAACAAGGTGGACACCATCTGGGGCGAGGCGGTGCTCACCGGCCCCGGGGAGATTTCCGTCGCGCCGACCAAAAAGAAGGTCATGCAGCCGCAGGTGCCGCCGCCCAAGAATGCCCTCGGCGCGGGCACCTACAAGGCCAAGAACATCATCGTCGCCACCGGCGCGCGGCCGCGCGTGCTGCCCGGCATCGAGCCCGACGGCGATCGCATCTGGACCTACTTCGAATCGATGGTTCCCGCCGCAATGCCCAAGTCGCTGGTGGTGATGGGTTCGGGCGCCATCGGCATGGAGTTCGCCTCGTTCTACCGCTCGCTCGGCGCCGAGGTGACCATCGTCGAACTGCTGCCGCAGATCCTGCCGGTCGAAGACGCCGAGATCGCGGCGCATGTGAAGAAGCGGTTCGAGAAACGCGGCATAAAATTCCTCACCGAAGCCAAGGTGACCAAGGTCGACAAGACCAAGGACGGCATCGTCGCCCATGTCGAGCTCAAGGACGGCACCACCCAGCAACTGAGTGGCGATCGGCTGATCTCGGCGGTGGGCGTCCAGTGCAACACCGAAAATCTCGGACTCGAGAAAGTCGGCGTGAAGATCGACCGCGGCGCCGTCGTCGTCGACGATCACGGCCGCACCAATGTCCCCGGCGTCTGGGCCATCGGCGATGTCGCGGGCCCGCCCATGCTGGCCCACAAGGCCGAGCACGAGGCGGTGATCGTCGTCGAGACCATCGCCGGCATGAAGGTTCACGGCCTCGACAAGCGCCGCATCCCCGGCTGTACCTATTGCGAGCCGCAGGTGGCGAGCGTCGGGCTGACCGAGGCCAAGGCGCGGGAACTCGGCCGCGAGATCAAAATCGGAAAATTCCCGTTCATCGGCAACGGCAAGGCGATTGCGCTGGGCGAGCCAGAGGGGCTGGTCAAGACCATCTTCGACGCCAAGACCGGCGAGTTGCTGGGCGCCCACATGGCCGGTGCCGAAGTCACCGAACTGATCGCGGGCTTCGTCGTCGCCATGAACCTCGAAACGACCGAGGAAGAACTGATGCACACCATCTTCCCGCATCCCACGCTCAGTGAGATGATGAAGGAGAGCGTGCTCAACGCCTATGGGCGCGCGCTGAACATCTAGGCCGCAGCGCGGCCAGGGAGCGAAAGACCATGTCACCCGAAATCCAGTCGCTGCTGATCTTCCTCCTCACCGGGCTCGTCGCCGGCTGGATCGCCAGCCTCATCCTGGGTGGTCACGGGTTGATCCGGCACCTGGTGACGGGCGTCATCGGCGCCCTGGTCGGCGGTTATGTCCTGAAGCTCGCCAACATCACGCTGCCGATCGACAACGCCTGGGTCAACGACCTGGCGACTGCCGTCATCGGTGCCATCATCGTCATCGTCATTGCACGCGTCATCGCAAGATAGGGGACATCACCATGACACCGGCACGCTGGACTTTTGTCATCATCTTCGGGCTAGGGCTGCTGACGGGGCTCGGCATCGGCATCACCGAGCTGGTGGCGCCGAATCTTGCCACCGTGACGCTCAACGATCAGGACGTCACCGGGATGACCGGGTTCTGGACGGCGCTGCTCTCGGGCAGTATCCCCGGCTTGGTCGTCGGGCTCATCGTCGCCGGCATCGTGGCTCTGTTCACGCGCAAGAAGCAGGCGAAGACTTGATCCCGTGCGCTTTCGTCTCGATATGACATCCGGGCAGTTGAGAGGCTGAGAGATATGGGTGTGCCGGAACCGCAGAATGGAGGCGATGTGATGCGCGACGAGACCTTGCGCCACGTGGTGGTGTTTCTCGTCATCGGCGCCATCGCCGGGTGGCTGGCGAGCTGGATCGTCGGCGGCGGGGGTCTCCTGACCTATCTGATCAGCGGGGTGATCGGCGCCTTCGTGGGCGGCTATCTGTTCTCGGTCCTCAGGATCAACCTGCCGATCAAGAACATCTGGCTCAGCCAGGTGATCACCGCGACGGTCGGTGCCATCGTCGTCGTCCTCGTCGCCCGGCTCATCGCCGGCAGTTAGGAATTCCCGTGGTCACCCTCCTCGATGCGCGTCCGCGGCACCCGGAAAAGGCCAACCGGCCCGACACCGAAATGCTGCGCAAGCCCGACTGGATACGCGTCCGCGCGCCCGGCTCGCCGATCTATAACGAAACCCGGCAGATCGTGCGCGACAACAACCTCGTCACCGTGTGCGAGGAGGCCGGCTGCCCCAATATCGGCGAGTGCTGGTCCAAGAAGCACGCGACCATGATGATCATGGGCGAGATCTGCACCCGCGCCTGCGCCTTCTGCAACGTCGCCACCGGCCTCCCGACCGCCCTTGATCCACTCGAACCCGAGCACGTCGCCAATGCGGTCGAAAAACTCGGGCTGGCGCATGTCGTCATCACCTCGGTCGATCGCGACGATTTGCCGGACGGCGGCGCCGAGCACTTTGCGCAGGTCATCCGCGCCATCCGCGCCCGTACGCCGAAAACCACCATCGAGGTGCTGACGCCCGATTTCCTCCGCAAGGAGGGCGCCCTCGAGATCGTCGTCGCGGCCAAGCCCGATGTCTTCAACCACAACCTCGAAACGGTGCCGAGCAAGTACCTGAAGGTCCGGCCCGGGGCCCGCTACTTCCATTCGATCCGGCTGCTGCAGCGGGTCAAGGAACTCGACCCCACCATGTTCACCAAGTCCGGCATCATGGTCGGGCTGGGCGAGGAGCGGAACGAGGTCATGCAGCTGATGGATGATCTGCGCTCGGCCGACGTCGATTTCCTGACCATCGGGCAGTACCTGCAGCCGACCAAAAAGCATCACCCGGTGATCCGCTTCGTGCCGCCCGACGAGTTCAAGTCCTACGCCACGGTGGCGAGCACCAAGGGGTTCCTCCTGGTCTCGGCCAGCCCGCTGACGCGGTCGTCCCACCACGCCGGCGAGGATTTCGCCGCGCTGAGGGCCGCGCGGCTCGCCAAGCATGCCTGATCTGTTCTTCGACCGGCACGTCCCGCATCTGTGCGACCGGATGTTCGAGCTGGTGGCCGATCTCGAGAGCTATCCGCGCTTCATCCCCAACTGCAAGGACATGCAGGTCAAGAGCGACAGCGGCGCGCCCGGCGACGTGCGGTTCGCCAGAATGACCATCCAGTTCGGGCCGCTGACGCAATCCTATACCAGCCGCGTCGAACTCGACCGGGCGAACCGGACGATCACCGCCAAGGCCGTCGATGGCCCGTTCGCCTATCTCGACAGCAAATGGTCGTTCGAGCCGGAAGGCGAGGGCACCCGCATCCGCTTCGACATCGACTTCAAGTTCTCCAACCCGCTGATCGCCTCCGTCGCCGAGCCGGCCTTCGCCGCCAAGCAGGAGCAGATCATGGATGCATTCGCCGACGAGGCGGACCGGCGGTTCGGGGGTTAGCCATTTGGCGCTCAGTCGAACGCGGATTTGCCAGTCCACACATGGCCCGAAGCGGACACTAGGACTCATCTGTTGCCGAGGACCCGGACAGGGCCGCAAGCGCCCACCCGGATTGAGGCCGAATCAACTGAACCGGGGGAGGCTGTGCGTGGACATCTAGCCGGTGCATCGGTGTGGTCGATTCACGCCAATACAACCAGAACGACAGCGTTAGCCCATCTGGGTCAAGGCCGTCGGCGAGGGGGTGCTTTGATCCCTGCGCCAGTGCCCCTCGGGGCTAGGTATTAACCGGGACCGCCGCGCCGCTTCAAACGGCCGGCGCTCTTGCTCTTCAGTTGCCCTCTAGACCGGGCGCAACCCAGAAGGTCAGCGTCATACCTGGCTAAAGGATGACATCGGGCGGCGGCGGCGGCGCGCCACCCTTCTCGGAGCCTTCGCCGCCCGCATCGGGCTCGACCTGCGTTTTGCCCACCCCGAGGAAGCCACGCAGGGTCTTTGCATGGATTGGCAGCGGGCTAAAGCCGGTGCACGCGCCATTCGGGGCGCAGAGAACCAGCACGCTGGTCTTGGGCTTATAGCAACCGTAGCCGGTGCCGCCGGAAATGGGAACGCCCTTGATGTCGTCGCAGGCCTGAGAGACCTCCTCCTCGGTGGCCGCAAAAGCGATCTTGAAGTCGAAGTCAAAGGTGACCGAGGACGAGGGATTTGCGGTGAGTGCCACCACCCACGTACCGTCGCTGCACTTGAACTTTTGGGTCGTGCCGTCGGCCTTGCGCACTGTGACGGTGTCGCCGTCGTCGTATAAGAGTTCCCCCTGGGCGCCGGAGGCGCCGGTGACCCCTATCGAGCACCCCTTCTTGGCGGTGCCAGGTTTCACCGGCTCCGCGTGCGCCCCGCCCACGGCGACCAAGGTCAAGGCAAAGCCTCCGACAAAAGCCGGCGAGGTCATCGGGATTGCGAGGAGTAGGGCAAGACAGATCGAGGCCAGGTACTTCACTTGGCACCTCCATGCAAAGATGTGGGCCGCGCGACGCTCTGGGCAATTTGTTCCAACAATGTCCGGCCGTCAATTGCCGGAGACCCGACATTTCCGAGTAGGAGCGATCGGCGCGCTTCGACCTGACACAGGTCGGGCCAGTCCTCGAGGAAATCTACGAGCGCCTCTCGCCCGTCGTAATCGAGAACCTGGACTGGCTCGAGCTGATCGAGCGCTACGACCGGCCGGAGTCCGACGCAGTCCTACACCAGCCGCGTCGAACTCGACAGGGCGAACCGGACGATCACCGCCAAGGCCACCGACGGCCCGTTCGCCTATCTCGACAGCAAATGGAGTTTTGAGCCCGAAGGCGAGGGCACCCGCATCCGCTTCGACATCGACTTCAAGTTCTCCAACCCGCTGATCGCCTCCGTCGCCGAGCCGGCCTTCGCCGCCAAGCAGGAGCAGATCATGGACGCGTTCGCCGACGAGGCGGACCGACGGTTCGGGTAGGGCGCCCGGCCTGCACAAGCGCAGCACGGAAGGCCTGGGACACCCTTGGCCCGCGTCAGGGGGGGGCCGAGCTGAACAAGCAACGCTTCTGTGCTAGAATGACGGTATGACCTCGAAGCGTATTGTCCTCGTTTGCGATACCAACCTCCTCCTACAATGCCCGCCCCTGCACGAGCTCCGGTGGCAGGAGCTCGGCAATTTCGATGAGATAGACATCGTCGTTTCACGTCCCGTGCAGAAGGAGATCGACTATCTGAAAGGTGACGGCAATGGACGGCGCGCCAAACGCGCCCGCACGGCCCACTCGTTGCTGGGGGCGATTATCAAGGGCAGCCTCGCCTCACAGCCCGTCGTTGAGAAGCCCGTCAAAGTTAACCTCAGTCTCAAAGTGGCTATCGCGCTTGATCCCGCGCTAGAACCTCCCCTGGACTATGGTGAGGTCGACGATCGCATCGTCGGCATTGCCTCGACGCTTCGAACGGAGACGCCAGGAGTGGACGTTCGTATCCTGAGTCACGATATCGGCACGTTGGCGTCGGCGCAGGCCACTGGCGTTCCCTATATCACCATTCCAGACGGATGGCTGCTGCCGCCCGAGGACAGCAAGGACGACAAAGCGCTCAAGGCCGCGCGGGCCGAGATCCAGCGTCTGAAAGCGAGTGAGCCCAAGTTTCAGGTAGCCTGCCTTGATAGCGACGGGGAAGAGGTGAGCAAACTCGTGCTCCCCTGGAAGCGGCACACGCCTCTGACCCCCGAAGAAAAAGCGCAGCTCATCGACGAAGCGCTGGCGGCCTTTCCCAAGCGCGAGTTCGCGCCGCCGTCTCCCGAGGCGGCTCCCATGACGCCATCCGGCACCGACATATCGGACCTCATCTCGAGAATGGCCTATCGCGGGGACTTGCCACCGAGCCAGCGGGCCATCGACGGCTACGGCCAAGAGTATCAAAGCTGGCGTGAGAACCTTGCCAGGACATTCGACACCTTCCACGATGTACTCGACGCCAAGTCGCGGCTGCTGGGCGTGAAGTTCGTCGCGTCCAACGTCGGAACACGTCCGGCGGAAGAAGCGCTTGTCGAGATGGCGGCCCTTGGTAAGGCTCTCCTGCTTCAGCGGCGTCACGACGACGATGTGGAGGCGCTGGAGAGCCCGATCGCGTTACCCACCGCTCCGGTCCCGCCTCGGGCGCGTTCCTTGAAGGAAGTGACGCATGATCTTAGGGGAGTACGGAGCCTCGGTACGCCCCGCATGTTCCGACCGCCGGAGCACGATCCCGAGGCGTTCTACTATCGGGAGGACTCCCGCGTCTTCTATCCCGTGGAGGCCCTCGAACTGGTGGCGGACCTCTGGCGCCACGGACGCGAGGAGCAGTCCTTCCACGCTCACTTTTCCCTTGAAAGGGAGCCGCCAGTGTCTGGCGCTGTCAGGCTCCGCATCCACGCAAAGAACCTCACTGACCACGTGGAACTCATCGTGCCGGTAGAAATCCAAGTGCTGGATGTACCCTCGATCGACGCCGCACGCGAAGCGTTAGCGGTTCTGAAAGAAGGCGGTTCCGCCTAGCGGTGCGCAGTCAAGAAGGCGCAGGGATCGAGGCCGCAAGGCGGAGACCGAACGGGCTCCGTTCACGAGAGCCCGTCCCGCAAGGGGCGCCGTAGGTGTTTCGTTTCTAGGTCTTCGCTGGTCGCCAAGCCCAAGTGCAACCGTTCTTCCCGCACGGGGGAGGGAGTGCTGACTGCTTGGTCAACCGATCGACTTCTTCACCAGCTTCAACGCCTCGACCACCGAGGCGTGCCGGATCTGGTCGCGGGACCAGGTCGGGTCGAACGATTTCTTGAGGTGCCGGGTTTCCTCGCCCGACGCCACCGCGAAGTGGACGAGGCCGACCGGCTTGGTCTCGCTGCCGCCGTCGGGCCCGGCAATGCCGGTGACCGCGACGGCAATGTGCGTGCCGGCGGCCGCCATGGCGCCCTCCGCCATGGCCAGCGCCACCTCCTTGGACACCGCGCCGAACTGCCGGAGCAGCGCGAACGGCACCCCGACCATAGCGATCTTGGCCTCGTTGGCGTAGGTGACGAAGCCGCCATAGACGGCGTCGGACGAGCCCGAGACCGAGGTCAACGCCCCTGCGACCAGCCCGCCCGTGCAGCTCTCGGCGGTGGCGATGGTCAGACCCTGCGCCTTGAGCGCGGCAATGACCTCGTTGGCGAGTTTCGCGATGTCGTCGGGCATCTGCATCTCAGTCTCTCCGCGGCAGTTCGATCGACGCCGTCGCCATCGCCATCAATCCCTCGCCGCGGCCGGTGAAGCCCAGCTTCTCGCTGGTCGTCGCCTTGACCGCGACACGCCCCACCGTGATGCCACACGCCGCCGCGATGGCCGCCTTCATTGCCTCGACGTGCGGCGAAATCCGCGGCGCCTCGCAGACGATGGTGAGGTCGAGATTGACGATCCGCCCGCCGCGCTCGGCAACCAGCCCCGCCGCGTGCTTGAGGAACACGGAGGAGGAGGCGCCCTTCCATTGCGGCTCGGAGGGCGGGAAGAACGTGCCGATGTCGCCCTCGCCGAGCGCGCCGTAGATCGCGTCGGTGAGCGCATGCAGCGCCGCGTCGGCGTCGGAATGGCCCTTGAGCCTGTGGGTATGCGGGATGCGCACACCGCCAAGCCAGACGGCATCCCCCGCCTCGAACGGATGAACGTCGAAGCCGGTGCCAGTGCGGGTTTCCATGCCACCTCCGAGCAGCCGCTCCGCCCGAGAAAAATCCTCGGGCAGGGTCAGCTTGATGTTGCGCGGCGAGCCCTTGGTCAGGACGACGGGGAGGCCGGCCCATTCGGCGATGGCGGCGTCGTCGGTGAACTCCGCCGGTTCCTTGGCTGCGCGCCGGTGAGCATCGAGGATCGCTGCAAAGGCGAATCCCTGCGGCGTCTGTGCCGCGAAGAGCTTCCGCCGGTCCTCGGTGCCGGAAACCGTCCGACCGTCCTCGGAGCGCTTGATGGTGTCGGTCACCGGAACCACCGGCAGGGCGGCAAAGCTCGATTCCAGTGCGGCAAGCACGCCGTCGATGGTCTCGGCATCGACCAGCGGCCGCGCCGCATCCTGGATCAACACGAGGTCCGGCGCGAGGTCCACCATGGCGATGAGCCCCGCCAGCACCGAACCCTGCCGGCTCGGTGCGCCCTTGATCGCCGGCAGCAGCTTCGCCCCCGCGAGCCCGAGGCCGCCATACAGGGTGGTGTGGTCGCGGTGGATTACCGGCAGCACCCAGTTCACGTCGGGACGCGCCAGGAACGCTTCGACTGTCCGCGCCAGCACCGGCTTACCGCCAAGCATCCGATATTGCTTCGGCGCGCCGCCGGCGCGCTCGCCGGTGCCTGCCGCGACGATCAGGACCGCGATGGTTTTTTGGGCAGCCAAGGGTTTTCAGCGTCGTTTCGGGCCGGTATGGATGCGCTGGTCTAGCGGCAGGCCACGGCCTCGGCAAGCCAACCGCCGCGGCGCATTGCCCTGTTGCGCCCAAAAGGAAATTGACTATTGTTCGGGCACTTCTCTCAACTGCGTAAAACTGGGGCATTCGGTGCGTGATCCTGCCTGCGGCTTGAGCATTGGCGGCCAGGCGATCAAAAACCGGGCCTTCCTCGCGCCGATGGCCGGGATCACCGACCGGCCGATGCGCCGGCTCGCCGCGCGCTACGGCGCTGGGCTGGTGGTGTCTGAGATGATCGCCAGCGCGGCCCTGACCACCGGGCATCACGAGATGGTGCGAAAACTCGCGGCATCGCCCGGCCTGCCGCATATGGTGCAGCTGGCCGGCTGCGAGGCCGAGTGGATGGCGCGGGCGGCGAAGATCGCAGAGGACGCCGGCGCCGACATCATCGACATCAATTTCGGCTGCCCGGCCAAGCGCGTAACCAACGGCTACGCCGGCTCGGCGCTGATGCGCGTGCCGGACCTGGCGCAACGGCTGGTCGAGGCCGTGGCCGGCGCCACGTCGCTGCCGGTGACCGTCAAGATGCGGCTCGGCTGGGACGACGACAGCCTCAACGCACCGGAGATTGCGCGTCGCGCGGTCGAGGCCGGGGCGCGGATGATCACCGTCCATGGCCGCACCCGGCAGCAGTTCTACAAAGGCGCCGCGCGCTGGGCGCCGGTGCGCGAGGTGGTCGAAGCGGTGGCTGTCCCCGTCGTCGTCAATGGCGATATTACCAGCCTCGATGCGGCGCGCGAGGCGCTGGCACTATCCGGCGCGGCGGCGGTAATGATCGGGCGCGGCGCACAGGGCCGGCCCTGGGTCGTCGGGCAGGTCGCGGCGGGGCTGGCGGGCGAGGAGTCCGCCCCCACCCCGGCTGGCGAGGAGCTGACGGCGATCGTCGTAGAACACTATGAGGGCGTGCTGTCCGAGTACGGCGTCGAAGTCGGCGTACGTGCCGCGCGAAAACATCTCGACTGGTACCTCGCGGCTTCGGCGCTCCCGATCATGAAGGAAACCCGCCGCCGGCTGGTCGAGTCGCAAAACCCGGCCGAGGTCATCGGCCTGATCGAAGCCATTTTCGGCGCCGAAATGCGGGAAGCGGCATGAACGAGATCGTCGCGCCCGGCCTCTCGACCTCGGTGCTGCAGGCCCTGCCGCAGCCGGTCATCGTCATTGACGAGGACCGCATGGTCATCTTCGTCAACTACGCGGCGGAATCGTTCTTCGGCGCCTCGCTCAGCGTTCTCAGCCGGCAGCGGCTCGACGACCTCATCGCCTTCGGCTCGCCCATCGTCGGGCTGGCGCAGGCGGTGGCCGAGCGGCGCGCGCCGATGACCGAGTACCGCGTGCGGGTCGGCTCCGTGCGCTTCGGCGACGGCGCCGATGACCGCATCGTCGATGTGTTCGCGAGCCCCATCTCCGATCTCGATGCGCGCGTGGCCCTGTTGTTCCAGGAGCGCACCATGGCCGACAAGATCGACCGCCAGCTCGTGAGCCGCGGCGCCGCCCGCTCGGTCACCGGCCTTGCCTCGATGCTGGCGCATGAGATCAAAAACCCGCTGTCGGGCATCCGCGGCGCCGCGCAACTGCTCGAGCAGTCGGTGGCGCCGGACGAGGTGCCGCTCGCCCGGCTGGTGCGCGAGGAGGTCGACCGCATCGTCACCCTCATCGACCGCGTCGAGGTGTTCGGCGACGACCGGCCGATCGAGCGCGAGCCGATCAACATCCACGTCGTGCTCGACCGGGTGAAGCTGCTGCTCAAGAGCGGCGTTGCCCGCAACATCACCTTCACGGAAGACTACGATCCGTCGCTGCCGCCGGTGTTCGGCAACCGCGATCAGCTCATCCAGGTCTTCCTCAATCTGGTGAAGAACGCCGCTGAAGCCCTTGAACGGACACCGAAAGCCGAGATCCGCATATCGACGGCCTTCCGTCCCGGCATCCGCATCGCGGTGCAGGGCGTTTCAGCGCGAATTTCGCTGCCGCTGGAGATAGTTATCGAGGATAATGGCCCCGGCATCCCCCCCGACCTCCTCCCGATCCTGTTTGATCCATTTGTCACAACCAAAGCCAACGGTTCTGGCCTGGGACTTGCATTGGTAGCCAAGATCGTCGGCGATCATGGCGGGGTCATCGACAGCGACAGCCGGCCGGGGCGGACGCGGTTTCGTGTGCTCCTGCCGGTCGCTCAGGGACTGAAACCGACCAAAAAGACTGAGGTTGCGGCGCAATGAGTCACACGGTCCTGCTCGCGGATGACGACGCCGCCATTCGCATGGTGCTCAATCAGGCCCTGACCCGCGCCGGCTACGAGGTGCGGCCGACCGGCAACCTCTCGACCATGTGGAACTGGGTGAGCCGCGGCGAGGGCGACCTGCTGATCACCGATGTCGCGATGCCAGACGGCAACGCCTTCGACATCATGCCCAAGATCAAGAAGCTTAGGCCCGACCTGCCGATCGTGGTGATGAGCGCCCAGAATACGTTCATGACCGCCATCCGCGCCAACGAGATGGGCGCCTACGAGTATCTGCCCAAGCCCTTCGACATCACCGAGGTCTTGTCGGTGGTGGCACGGGCGCTTGCCGACGCGAAAAAGCCGACCTCCGCCGAGCGCAAGGCCGACGAGCCGGGCGAGACCATGCCGCTGGTCGGCCGGTCGCCGGCCATGCAGGACATCTACCGGGCGCTGGCGCGGTTGATGCAGACCGACCTTACGGTGATGATCACCGGCGAGAGTGGCACCGGAAAAGAACTCGTCGCCCGGGCGCTCCACAATTTCGGCAAGCGCCGCAACGGGCCGTTCGTCGCCATCAATATGGCCGCGATCCCGCGCGACCTGATCGAGGCCGAACTCTTCGGCCACGAGAAGGGGGCGTTCACCGGCGCCACCGCCCGCTCCTCCGGCCGCTTCGAGCAGGCGGAGGGTGGCACGCTGTTTCTGGACGAGATCGGCGACATGCCGATGGATGCCCAGACTCGGCTGCTACGCGTCCTGCAGGAGGGCGAGTACACCATGGTCGGCGGCCGCACGGCGATCAAATCCAACGTCCGCATCGTCGCCGCGACGCATCGCGACCTGAGCCAGATGATCCGGCAGGGGCTGTTCCGCGAGGATCTCTACTATCGCTTGAACGTCGTTCCGATCCGCCTGCCGCCGCTGCGCGAGCGCATCGACGACATCGGCGATCTGGTTGGCCATTTCCTCCGCGCCGCGCAGCGCGAGGGCGAGCCGCTGAAGACCATCTCGCCCGATGCGATCCGGCTGATGCAGAACTACGCTTGGCCCGGCAACGTCCGCGAACTCGAAAACCTCGTGCGGCGGCTGGTGGCGCTCTATGCCGACGAGAGCATATCGCGCGAAATCGTCCAGGCCGAACTCAACATCTCCGACCGGCAGACAGTGCAGGCCGCGTCAGGTCCGGTCGATGTTTCAGCGGCGGTCGAGACCCACGTTGCGCAGTTGCTGCGCGAGCACGAGCCGAAGCTGCCGCCGGCCGGGCTCTATCAGCGCGTGCTGGACAAGGTCGAAGCGCCGCTGATCGCCATGGTGCTCAACGCCTGCGGCGGCAACCAGATCAAGGCGTCGGAGCTCCTCGGCCTCAACCGCAACACCCTGCGCAAGAAGATCCGGGCGCACTCGATCGAGATCGTCAAGCACAGCCGGCGCAGCGGGTAACTCAAGTCGCGAGAATCTTTGTCAGGATGCGCCCGGCGTTGAGGTAGCGGGTGGGATCGACCGCGGTGTCGGAGCGGCGGATTTCGAAGTGCAGATGCGGTCCGGTGGAGCGGCCGGTCGAGCCGACTCGGGCGAGCGGCGTTCCGGCATCGACAGTCGCGCCCTCCGTGATGAGAAAGGCGCTCAGGTGTGCGTAGCGGGTGATGAGGCCGTTGCCATGGGTAACCTCGACGACATTGCCGTAGCCCGAGATCTGGCCGACGAAGCTCACCCTGCCATGGCCGGCGCTCAGCACGTTTGAGCCCCGCGGCGCGGCGAAATCGATGCCGGAATGGAAGGCGAGGCGTCCGGTGAACGGGTCCTTGCGGTTGCCGAAGATCGAGCTGACGCGGGTAGCGGCTGTCAGGGGCTTGTGGATCGGCGCGAGGTCGGCTGCGTCGCGCGCCGCCCGGAACCGCTCGAGGGCCTCGGCCACCGAATTGGCATCGTCGACGAGCGAGGGGGAGTCGAGCCCGTCGACCGGCGGCAGCAGCGGTCCGCCTTCGGCGCTATCGTCGAACGTCGGCAGTTTGGGACGGATGCCGATGCCGGCCAGCGTGCCCATGATCTCATCGGTCTTGCTCGTCGCTTGTTCCGAGAGCGCGGCGAGGGCGAGGCGCGAATCGTTCATCATCGCGGTGATGCTGGCCGCCGCCGCCGCGACGTCTGCGCT
Organism: Devosia nanyangense; assembly: GCA_016213505.1. Lineage (GTDB taxonomy): Bacteria > Pseudomonadota > Alphaproteobacteria > Rhizobiales > Devosiaceae > Devosia_A > Devosia_A nanyangense. Next base: position 26,569 of record JACRAF010000002.1, on the reverse strand, counting down.
AGCACTGCCGCCGGACGTTATCGAGCCGGTGAGCAAGGGAGCTCGGGAAGCCTCGGCGCTCATTTCGGGCCCCGACAGCGATGCCGTGGCGATGCCGAGCGCGGCGGCCTTGTCGACCAGCTGCCTCACATACTGATGCTGTTCGACCAGCACTTCCTGGGTCTGTGCCAGTTCTTGCAGTTGCAGGTTGATGTCGCCGGCCTGCGCATAGTGCCGCGATTGCAGGCGGTCGACCTCGAGGCGGAGCTGCGAGACCCGATCTTCGTAAGCCGCGAGGACGGTCTCGTTTTCGCTGGTGAAGAGCCGGGCGAGATCGGGTGCCATCAGCAGCCCCACGAGTGTCAGGACGTTGGTGGCGAGGAGCCCCGCAAAGCCGAGGTAGAACACGGCGGGGCGGATCGCAATGTGGCGGGTTTTCGGGCGTGGGGCTGGCGGTTTGCCAAACGGCTTCGGAGAGATTTTCGCACGCACCGCCAGCAACTCCCGGACGCTAGAACGCTGGCGAAGATCATGATCCGTTAAGGTTAACGGCGAGCGAAAGAAGGCCTAACGCGGGCTTAACGCGGGCGGGTCGCGACCAGTGCGCGGGCCGCCTCGAGGACCTTCTGGGCATGTCCCTTGATCCGGCTCGCCTTGAACACGCCGGCGATCTTGCCCTCGGCGTCGATCAGGTAGGTGACGCGCAGCACGCCCATGAACTCGTGTCCCCAGAGCTTCTTTTTGGCCCACAGCCCATAGGGCTCGATCGCCTTGCGATCGGGGTCGGCGACGAGCGGGTGCTTGAAGTCATGTTTCCTCGAGAACCGGCGATGGGTCTCGACGTCCTGCGGCGAAAGGCCGACGACCGTCACGCCCAACTTCTCGAACTCGGGGACGAGGGCGCTGAATTCGGCGTTCTCGATCACGCATCCGCCGCTGTCGTCCTCGCAATAGAACTCCAGGACGACTGCTTTGCCACGCTGTTCGCTGAGGCGGAAGGTCTCGCCGCGGTCCGTCGTGAGCGCAAAATCAGGGGCCTTGTCGCCGGTCTCGAGCAGGGGCATTCTGGCCTCCGTGGCGCGAATTCGCGCCATTTCAGGGTGTTAGTGCCTTATTGCAGCCGGTATATCATCGCACAAGACATCGTGACTGACGGTTGATTCTCGGGGCTGCTGGGGAACTCCGTCCAATCCTCGCCGGATCGGAATTGAAGCCAACGCCGCCACCAGGTCAGACGGTCCGCAAGCGCTCTGCAGCCCGCACTCTCGGTCTCGCCGCCGCCTGGCTCTTGGGGGTGCCTGTTGCGCTCGCGGCGGTGCTCTACGTGGCGCTGCTGGTCCACCCCATTCCGCTGCCCTTCATCAGCACGCAGGTGCGCAACATCGTCGTCGCCTCGATGCCGCCCGGCACCGAGCTCGAGCTTGGCGACATGGCGCTGGCACTCGAAGGCTACGCCTGGCCGGTAATCCAGTTCGCGCCGGTGGTCTACAAGGACACCACGACGGGCGCGCGGGTGAAGATGGATGCGCTCGAGGTCGGCTTCTCGCCGATCCGGGCGCTGATCGGGCAGCCCGGTGCGAGCGTCACCATGGTCGGCCCGCAGCTGCAGATCAATCAGGACCTGTTCGGGCCGCGGCTCGCCGAATTCGAGATTGTCCCCGACCCCGCGGGTGGGCCGGCGACCGTGCGCGTGCTGGAGGGATCGACCGCTTTTCCCGATGTCGGCATTCGCTCCGGCGGCATCGACGTCACCGGGGCGACCGCCGCGACCGGCGGCACCAAGATGCGGTCGGACAACGACTGGCTCGTCTACAACCTCGAGGCTGCCGAAGAGGGCATCGCCGGCATCATCGACCAGGCCGAAATGGGGCGGTTCTCGCGGCTCATCGTCAAGCACGCCTCGGTCGACATGAACGACGCGCTCTATGGGTCGCTTCGTCGCTTCACGGACATCAATCTCGACATCGCGCCGACCCCGGATGGCAAGGGCGCACAGGGTCTGTTCTCCGCCGATTTCGGCGGCACGGTGATGAAGGGCATCCTCGAACGCGCCACCGACCAGCACGGCGACGCACGGCTGAGGGTGTCGCTGACCAACTTCGACCTCGCCTCGTTCGCGCCTTCGATCGATGATCGCGATTCCGCCGGGTCGATCGTCGGGGCCGCGGCGGTTTCGATCGACGTGGGGTTTGAGGGCAAGACGGGCAAAATCAAGGACGGCGCGTTCCACATCGACCTGACCGGTACGGATCTGAGGATGCAGCAGGACTATTTCCCCGTCGCCAGCAGCATCATCGAAATCGACTGGGCGCCCCAGACCGGCACCTTCACCATGAACGAGGCGGCGATCAGTATTGGCCAGAGTACTGGCAAGATGTCGGGCGTCTTCGTGCTCGGACTTGACGATCTGTACGGTCCGACTGCAGCGATCTCGGTGACGGCGTCGGACGTGTCGATCCATCCCAACGACCTCGGTGCCCCGGCGGTCCCGTTCAAAACCGTGAGCTTCAAGGGCTGGTCGGCACCACTTTACGGGGCCCTGGGGATCGATCAGGCGATCCTGAGCAAGCCCGGCGTCCGGCTCGAGAGCAAGGGGCGGGTTGATGTCCTCAAGAAGGGCATGGGTTTCGACATGGCTGTCGCGGGTGAGGGGATCACCGCCGATGACCTGAAGCGCCTATGGCCCTATTTCGTCGCCACCGATGCGCGGGACTGGTTCGTCAAGAATGTGTCCGCCGGAACGGTCGAGTCGGCGAACATGAAGTTCGCGTTTCCGGTCGGCACGCTGGGGACTGCAGACGAGGACAAGCCGATCCCGCAGAACGGGGTCTTCATCGAAATGGTGGCAGGCGGCGTCAAGGTGAAGCCGGTCGATGGCCTCGAGCCCATCGAAATCCAGGGCAAGACGCGGCTCCAGATGCACGACGCCGACCTGACCCTGTCGGCCGATGGCGGGGTCATCCCGACCGAGAAAGGGCCAATTTCAGTGGCGAACGCCGCCTTTGCCATGAGTTCGGAAACGCCGGGCGAGCAGATCGTCGAGATATCGGGCGATGCCTCAGGCGGCATTCCCGCGGTGGCCGCGGTGCTCAATCAAGTGCAGCCCGACGCGGTGAAGTCGGCGGACTTGCCCTTCGATCTCAACGCGCTCGCCGGCAACCTCAATGTGCGGCTGCTATCGACCATCGTCCTCGACAAGGCCGGGGCGACCAAGAGCCTCGACTACTCAGTCAACGGCAATGTTATGGATTTCGGCAGCACGGCGCCGATCGAGACGCACACCATCAGCAACGGCCAGCTGTCGTTCATGGCCACGCAATCCGGCTATCGGGTCGGCGGGCAGGCGCAGGTCGACGGGCTGAGCGCCGACCTCCTGATCGAGGGTGACCTCAAGGAGGGCAGCCAGCCGGTCATGTCGCTGAGCTCGACGGTCAAGGTCGCGGACCTCGCCAAGATGGGGTTCGATGCCAGCCAATTCGCGACAGGCACTGTCGGCTTCGTCGCCAAGCCGTCGTCGGATGGATCGCTGCAGATGGCGGTCGACCTCAAGGGGGCGGCGATCAACATCAAGGACCTCGGTATCGCCAAGCAGGCGGGCACCCCCGGAATGTTGAAGGCGACGATCCGGCAGAAGGGCGATGTGGCCGATATCAGCGACATCGATCTCGGTTTCGGCGATGTGCGGCTCAAGGGTAGCCTCGAATACGACGCCAAAAAGGGCCTGCAATCGGCCGAGTTCACAAGCTTTGCGCTCAGCCCGGGGGACGCGGCGCAGCTCTCGATGACGCCGATCAAGGACGGCTATCAGCTGCGCATCCGGGGCGATCAGCTCGACCTCAAGCCCATGCTGAAACGCTTCTTCAGCCTCGATCAGGGGGCTGGTGGTCCGGCGGCAACGACCTTCACGCAAACGATCGCCGTCGATGCCGAACTGAAGCGCGCGCTCGGCTTCTACAAGACCAATGCCTACAATGTGTCGCTCGATCTTGCCTTGAAGGGCTCCGACCTCAGGAAGGTGAGCCTGCAGGCGCAGCTCGGCGGCGACCGCGCGCTCTCGGTCGCAACCAATCCGACGCCGGACGGCAAGACCCTCTCGGTGGTGTTCAATGATCTCGGCTCGGTGCTGCGGCTGGTCGGCGTCTACGCTCAGGTCGAGGGCGGCGCGGGCAGCCTCGTGTTGCAACAGAACGCCACGACCAAGATCGACGAGGGGCAGTTCACTATCAAGGATTTCGCCATCGTCGACGAAAAGAACGTCGCCGAAATTCTCGATACGCACGCGGAGTCGCGCCAGCTCATCGCCAAGCAGAACAAGTTGGCCTTTCGCAGCGGCAAGGTGAGCTTCACCCGCCGTGTCGACCGCATCCAGGTCAACGACGCGGTGCTGAGCGGCGACAGCGTCGGCGGCACCGCCAAGGGCTTCATCTACACCGACAGCAAGCAGTACGACCTGGTCGGCACCTACATCCCGATGTTCGGGCTCAACAATGCCTTCGGCAAGCTGTTCGGACCGCTCGGCGGCGGCAGCGATGGCGGGCTGTTCGGCGTCACCTTCGCCATCAAGGGCCCGCTCGACAAGCCGGACTTCAAGATCAACCCGATGTCGGCGCTGGTGCCGGGCGCGTTCCGGTCGCTGTTCGAGTACCGGGCGAAGGAACAGCCGAGGGTGGACGAGGCCAATTAGGAGGCTGGCGTCGTCGCCAGATGCTCGGCGAAGAACGCGGCAACCCTCTGGCGCGCGTCAGCGGCAGAGGGCGCGTGGAATTGGGCGCCACCCGCGGCCAGGGTCATGACCCTGAAGATGAATGGGACGTCGCGCACGTCGTGGTTGTTCATGAACGAGTGTCCCGCCTCGGGGTATTCCTTGACGTCGTGAGGGACACCGAGAGACGTAAGAATTCGCTCGAGACGGTCGGCGGCGCCACGCAGGGTGGAGTCCTTGGCGCCATAGCTCGCGACAATCGGGCAGGCCGAGGCGAGGGGCGTCTCGGCGTCTTCGGGCACGGCACCGTAGTTGACGCTCGACGCCGAGAACCCGTATTGCCTCGGCGCCAGAACGACGGCGTATCCGCCGCCCATGCAGAACCCCATGATCCCGACTTTGCCGGTGCAGTCCAGCCGTTTCGCCAGATAGCTCCGTGCCGCTTCGATCTCGTCGAAAGACCGGCCGCGGCGCCGGACGATGTCACCGATTGCCGCGAACATGCAGCGGATCGTACCGCCCCATGAATAGAGGTCGGGGGCGATGGCGAGGAAGCCCTGCTGGGCCAGCCAGTCGGCCAGACGGCGAAGGTCGGTGCTCATCCCCAGTGCATCGTGGATCACCACGACGCCTGGCCGGGGCCATTCCCGTCTGGCACCGCTATCCAGGCCGGAAGCTCCCCGCGCGGACTCTCGATTGCTATCTCAGCCATGACAGTGTGCTCCGGTCTCTGACGAGACAGGCTACCACGACCAGAGCTGATAGAGCGGAGGGATCACGCCGGGCTGCACAGCCCCGGGCCTACACCGGGCGCAGCAGCACCATCTTCTTCCTGCCGACTGCGAGCTTCAGCACGCCCTCGGGCAACAGGTTCGTCTCGTTGAGGACCATCCGTTCGTCGCTGACCAGCTGGTCGTTGAGCCGCGCGGCGCCGGCCTGGATCGAGCGGCGCGCTTCGCCGTTCGAACCGGCGAGGCCGGCAAGCACCAGTGCCGACTGGATGCCGAGACCGGTGGCGAGGTCGCCGCGCGGAACCTCGACCGTCGGCAGCGCCAGATCGAGCGCACCCTGTTCGAACGTCGCTTTGGCAGTCTCCGCGGCCTGCACCGCGGCCTCGCGACCGTGGACCATGGTGGTGACCGCCGTGGCCAGGGCCTTCTTGGCCTCGTTGACGTCACCGGCGATGATCGCTGCGATCTCGGCGAGCGGCAGCGGGGTGTAGAGCTTGAAGAAGCGCTCGACATCGGCGTCCTCGACGTTTCGCCAGTACTGCCAGAAGTCATATGGCGACAGCAGCTCCTCGTTGAGCCAGACGGCGCCCGAGGCGGTCTTGCCCATCTTGGCGCCGGACGAGGTGGTGAGCAGCGGGGTCGTCAGCGCATAGAGCTGCGGACCGCCCATGCGGTGGCTGAGGTCGATGCCGTTGACGATGTTGCCCCATTGATCGGAGCCCGACATCTGCAGGGTCACGTCGTAGCGGCGGTTGAGCTCGACAAAGTCGTAGCCCTGCAGGATCATGTAGTTGAACTCGAGGAAGCTCAGCGACTGCTCGCGCTCCATCCTGAGCTTCACCGAGTCGAAGCTCAGCATGCGGTTGACCGAGAAATGCCGGCCCACGTCGCGCAGGAATTCGACGTAGTTGAGCTTCAGCAGCCAGTCGGCGTTGTTGGCCATCAGCGCGTCGGCCGGGCCGTCACCGTAGCGCAGGATCTTGGCGAAGACTCTCTTGAGCTTCTCGATATTGGCGTCGATCGCTTCGACCGTCAGCAGCGGCCGGGCCTCGTCCTTGAACGACGGATCGCCGATCATGGTGGTGCCGCCGCCCATCAGCGTGATCGGCCGGTTGCCGGTCTGCTGCAGCCAGTAGAGCAGCATGATCTGGATCAGCGAGCCGGCGTGGAGGCTCTGTGCCGTGGCGTCGAAGCCGATATAGGCCGTGATCGGCCCGGCCAGCAGTTTTTCGTCGAGCCCTTCCGGGTCCGAGATCTGGTGGATGAAGCCGCGCTCCTCGAGGATGCGGAGGAAGTCGGATTTGAAGGCCATCAACGCCCCTTGCCGGCGGCGATCTCCGCCCGGCGCCGATCGAGGTACTCCGAGCAGGCTGCGATCAACTCGTCGGTCTTGCCTTCGTAGAAGTGGTTGGCGCCGTCGACGATCTGCTGCTCGATGGTGATGCCCTTCTGGGTTTTCAGCTTATCAACCAGCTTCTGCACGGAGGCAGGTGGCGCCACGCGGTCTTTGTCGCCGTGGATGATGAGGCCCGAGGACGGGCAGGGGGCAAGGAAAGAAAAATCGTAGAGGTTCTCCGGCGGCGACACCGAGATGAAGCCTTCGACCTCGGGACGGCGCATCAGCAACTGCATGCCGATCCAGGCGCCGAACGAAAAGCCGGCGATCCAGCAGCCGCGCGATTCGCGGTTGAGCGACTGCAGCCAGTCGAGCGCCGACGCCGCATCCGACAGTTCGCCGATGCCGTGGTCGAACAAGCCCTGCGAGCGTCCAACCCCGCGCGAGTTGAAGCGAAGCACCGAGAAGCCGCGCTTTGCGAACATATAGTAGAGGTGGTAGACGATCTGGTTGTTCATCGTCCCCCCGAACTCCGGATGCGGGTGCAGCACGATGGCGATCGGCGCGTTGGGGTCCTTGCCCGGCTGGTAGCGGCCCTCGAGGCGGCCTTCCGGCCCGTTGAAAATCACTTCTGGCATCGGTCGTTTCCTGTGGCCGACACGGGGCGCACTGCACCGCTCGGGGCCGGGACTCCGGCTTGACGAAAGGAGCGCCGCTCCCTAAAACAGGTCCCGAATTGTCAGTTTAGAATGGTTCGAAACTGACTTTCGAGGCGGCGGACGAGCGCTTTTGCCCGCAAGCCGAGCTTCGCGAGCGCTCCTTCTATCGAAAGCGGGCGCGAAAATTCAAGAATATTGAGGCGACAGGGCGCACAAAGCGCGCCCAAGGCATTCGGATGACCCAGATCGCGACCTATCTCGACCACAACGCCTCCGCTCCGCTGCTGCCCGAAGCCCGCGCAGCGATTGGCGCGGCGCTGGAGCTGACGGGCAATCCGTCGTCGGTCCACGGTCATGGCCGGGCGCTGCGGGCGCTGATCGACGACGCGCGCGTCAAGGTCGCCAAGCTTGCGGGCGCGACGCGCGAGCAGGTGGTGTTCACCGGGTCGGCGACCGAGGCGATCACGCAGGCCATCGTCGGCGGCGCACGGGCGCTGGGCGTCGGCGGGATTGTCGTTGGCGCCGGCGACCACACGGCGGCGCTTAAGGCCGCCGAGGCGACGGGGCTGCCGGTGACAATCGTCGGGCTCGATGCCAATGGTCTTGTCAGGGTCGAGGACATCGCCGCCGCGCTGGCTAGCGCCGAAGCGTTGGGCCAGAGGTTGCTGGCCGCGGTACACCTCGTCAACAACGAGACCGGCGTGATCCAGCCGCTCGACCGCATCGAAGTGCTGGTCGGCGCCTCGCCCCACTTCCTCTTCGTCGACGCCGTCCAGGCGTTCGGCAAGATGACCCTCGAATTTGCCTCCCGCGCACCCGATATGATGGCGGTAAGCGCGCACAAGATCGGCGGTCCGGCTGGAATCGGCGCGCTGCTGATGAAGGGCCACGCCGATCAGGTTCGCCTGATCCCTGGTGGCGGCCAGGAAACTGGCCGCCGCGGCGGCACCGAGTCGGCAGCGCTGATTGCTGGGTTCGGTGCGGCGGCAGAGGTGTTCGCCGACCGGTTTTACCGGGCCAATGTCAGCGAACTGGTCCGCATCGCAGAAGAAGGCATGCGCAACATGGCGCCCGACCTGGTGATTTTCGGCGAGAAGGCCGACCGCATCGGCAACGTCACCAATTTCGCCGTGCCGGGGCTCAGGAATTCGGTGGCGATGATGGGATTGGACCTCAAGGGTATTTCGATCTCATCGGGCTCGGCCTGTTCGTCCGGCAAGGTCGGCCCGAGCCATGTGCTGAAGGCTATGGGCGTCGCGCCCGAACTAACTGAGTGCGCCATGCGTTTGAGCATCGGCTGGAATTCGACGGGCGCCGATATCGAGGCGTTCCTCGAAGGGTTCAGCGAGGTGCTCGGACGGCACCGCGAACGCCGCGCCAAGACTCTGGCGGCATAGGACAAAGCAAATGGCAGAGACCAACTACAAAGACGCCATTCCGACGCTGAAGGACGAGATCGACCATGCCACGGTCGACAGCGTTCGGGCGCTCGACGTCGATCAGTACAAATATGGCTTCGAGACCATCATCGAGAGCGATCGGGCGCCGATCGGGCTTTCCGAAGACACGATCCGCTTCATCTCCAAGAAGAAAAGCGAGCCCGAGTGGATGCTGGAGTGGCGGCTCGAGGCCTACCGCCGCTGGCTGACCATGGACGAGCCGCGCTGGGCCCGGGTGCATTATCCAAAGCTCGATTTCCAGGATATGTATTTCTATTCGGCGCCCAAGAAGGCGAACGCCCCCAAGTCGCTGGCCGATGTCGATCCGGCGCTGCTCGAGATGTACGAAAAGCTCGGCGTGCCGCTCCGCGAGCGCGAAATCCTCGCCGGCGTCGAGCGGCCCAAGGTCGCCGTCGATGCGGTGATGGATTCGGTCTCGGTCACCACCACCTTTCGGGAGGAACTGGCGAACGTCGGGATCATCTTCTGCTCGATCAGAGAAGCGATCCGCGAACATCCCGAGTTGGTGAAGCAATATCTCGGCTCGGTCGTGCCGGTTTCCGACAACTACTACGCGACGTTGAATTCTGCGGTCTTCACCGACGGCTCGTTCTGCTACGTGCCCAAGGGCGTCCGCTGCCCGATGGAGCTGAGCACCTATTTCCGCATCAATGCCGCGAAGACCGGCCAGTTCGAGCGTACGCTCCTGATCGCCGACGAGGGCGCTTACGTGAGCTACCTCGAGGGCTGCACCGCACCGATGCGCGAGGAGAACCAGCTCCACGCCGCGGTGGTTGAACTCGTTGCGCTCAAGGACGCCGAGATCAAGTACTCGACGGTGCAGAACTGGTACCCGGGCGACAAGGACGGCAAGGGCGGCATCTACAACTTCGTCACCAAGCGCGGTGACTGCCGGGGCGACAATTCCAAGATCAGCTGGACCCAGGTCGAGACCGGCTCGGCGATCACCTGGAAATATCCGAGCTGCATCCTGCGCGGCGACAATTCGAGCGGCGAGTTCTATTCGATCGCCATCTCCAACGGCCACCAGCAGGTCGACAGCGGCACCAAGATGATCCATCTGGGCAAGAACACCACCAGCCGGATCATCAGTAAGGGCATCGCCGCGGGCGTCTCCGACAACACCTATCGCGGCCAGGTCTCGGCCCACGCCAAGGCCAAGGGCGCGCGCAACTTCACCCAGTGCGACAGCCTGCTCATCGGCGACAAATGCGGGGCGCACACCGTGCCCTACATCGAGAGTCGCAACGCCTCCGCCGTGTTCGAGCACGAGGCGACGACGTCGAAAATCTCCGACGACCAGATGTTCTATTGCCAGCAGCGCGGGCTTTCCGAAGAAGAGGCGGTCGGCCTCATCGTCAACGGCTTCGTGCGCGACGTGCTGCAGCACTTGCCGATGGAGTTCGCGGTCGAGGCGCAGAAGCTGATCGCCGTGTCCCTTGAGGGAAGCGTCGGATGACGAGGCGCTCGATGTCGGAGGGAACCAATGACTGAGTATTGGTTTGCACGGCGGTTTCCGGTCGGGCATCCGCGCAATGCCATGTCACCGATCAACGAGCGGGGCTGGAATGTCGTTCGGCGATTCATCGCCTGGATGGTGGGCAGCGCGATCGTCGCGGCGATCATCGCCCTCGTCGGTATCTTTTGGCTGCCCTATGTGTGGATCGCGACGCCCTTCATCTTCATCGCTGCCGCGATGTATGCGGGCTGGACCTTCATCCTTGCCGCGCAGAGCAGGGGCGATCATCAGCACACGGTCGACGACTACAAGACAGGCCGCGTGAAATGAGCAAGCCGCTGGTCAATATCGCCGATCTGACGCTTTCCCATGAGAGCAAGGGCAGTCTCTACGAGTCTGCCGACGTCCGCATCGGTCCAATGATCGGGGTCAGGGACCTTGGCATCAGCTACAGCGAAGTACCTCCGGGCAAGTCCGCCTGCCCGTTCCACAACCACCACGTCGAAGACGAGATGTTCATCATCCTCCAAGGCGAGGGCATCTACCGCTTCGGCCCCGACAGCTACCCGATCAAAGCCGGCGACGTGCTCGGCGCCCCGGCCGGCGGGCAGGACACGGCGCACCAGATCATCAACACCGGTACCGGCCCGCTCCGCTACTACGGAATTTCGACCATGTCGCTGGCGGACGTCTGCGAGTATCCGGATTCGGGAAAGTTCGGCGTGTTCAGCCGCTCGACCCGCAACCCCTACGACAAGTCGAGCATCCGGCACCTGCAGCATCTCGATCATCCGGGTATTGACTACTGGGACGGGGAGCCGCGCGCGAAAGTTGAAGGAGAGGCCAAGTGACGGCTTCCTACCCAGCAAGGTCATGGTCGACGACCTGCCGCTCGAGTTCATGGCGAAGGGAACGCGTTACGCCGCGGGGACGGTCGGCATCGGCGACGCCCTGGGACTTAAGTGGCTGGGCGCGTCGCTCCACGTCGTGCCGCCGGGCAAGTCGGCCTGCCCCTTCCACCGCCACCACACCACGGACGAGATGTTCCTCGTGCTGTCCGGCCAGGGCGACTACCGGATCGGCGATCGCCGCATCCCGTACCGGGCGGGTGCCGGCCTCGGCGCGCGGGCCGGCGGCGAGGCCCACCAGATTTTCAACACCGGCAGCCATGAGCTGCGCTACATCGCCTTTTCCAACAACACCAATGCCGATGTCCTCGAATACCCGGACAGCGGGCGGGTTAGAATCGATGCCGGAGCGGGCGGCTTTCACGACAAGGACGGCACGTTCAAACAGGGCGGATTGCTGCAGCCACTGGGCTATTGGGACGGCGAAGATATTGGAGACGATGAGTGACCACCCCGATGCTTGAAATCCGCAACCTCCATGCCCGCATCGCCGAGCGTGAGATCCTCCGCGGCGTGAACCTTACGGTTCCGGCCGGCGAGGTACACGCCATAATGGGCCGCAACGGCTCGGGCAAATCGACGCTGAGCTATGTGCTCGCCGGCAAGGCGGACTACGAGATCACCGAGGGTGAAGTGCTGCTCGATGGCGAGGATATTCTGGCGCTCGATCCGTCCGAGCGGGCGGCCAAGGGCCTGTTTCTTGCTTTCCAGTACCCGATCGAAATTCCCGGGGTCGCCACCATGACCTTCCTCAAGGCGGCGATGAACGCGCAGCTCAAGGCGCGCGGGCAGGCCGAGATGACGACCCCCGATTTCATGCGGGCGGTGAAGGAGGCGGGCCAGTCGCTTCACATCGACAGCGATATGCTGAAGCGCGCGCTCAATGTCGGCTTTTCGGGCGGCGAGAAGAAGCGTGCCGAAATCTTGCAGATGGCGCTGCTGGCGCCAAAGATGTGCGTGCTCGACGAGACCGATTCCGGACTCGATATCGATGCGCTGAAGATCGTGTCGGACGGCGTCAACGCCCTGCGCGGACCGGGCCGCTCGATGCTGGTCATCACCCACTACCAGCGCCTCCTCAACCACATCGTGCCCGACGTGGTGCACGTCTTCTCCGACGGCCGGGTCGTCGAGAGCGGTGGCAAGGAACTGGCGCTGGAACTCGAGTCCAAGGGCTATGCCGGTTTCGACGAGGCGGCCGCGTGAGCATGCATGTTCCCGTCCGCATCGGCCCGGCCGAAGCCAAGCTGATCGAACAGCTCGGGAGCCGCGGCGCCGCTGCTGCCGCCGAGCGGCTGGCGCAAAGCGGCCTGCCGACGCGCAAGGTCGAGAGCTACCACTACACCGACCTCAAGATGCTGCTGCGCACCGTGCCGGAGCTGGCGAGCGCGGAGAAAGCGCTGAGCGAGCCGGTGTTCCGGGTGCCGGGCGCGCATCGTATCCCGATGACCAACGGTATCGCCGATCTCGACGGCACCGAACCGGCGGGCGTCCGGGCCGGCACGACCAAGGGCTCGGCGCTGACCGAGCGCGACGACGTGCTGGTGCGGCTCAACGCGGCGCTGGCAGCCGAGACACTGCGGCTCGACGTCGAGGGGACGGTTGGAACCGTGCTCCACATCGACCGGCGTACCGAAGGCGATGCCGGTCATATGAACGACTCCGTCCATCTGTTCGTCGCCGACGGCGCCCGGGCGACGGTGATCGAGACCTTCTCGGGCTCGGACGAGGGGCATCTTTCCAACCACGCGAGCTTCGTCGCCTTGGGCGCGGGCGTCGAGCTGACCCACATCCTGCTCGACCTGTCGGGCGCGGGCGCCACCAGTTTTGCCACCGCCGAGTACCAGATCGGCGCCGGCGCCAAGCTCAGGACCGTCACCATTCATGTCGGCTCGGCGCTCAGCCGGATCAACCTCTTCGCCCGTTTTGCCGGCGAGGGCGCTCACGCCGACATCACCGGGCTCAATCTCGCGACCGAGGGGCAGCACTCGGACATCACGCTCGAAGTGAGCCACAACGTGCCGCGCTGCTCGTCGAAGCCGCTGTTCAAGCAGGTCGCCCGCGGCCGCTCGAAGGCCGTGTTCCAAGGCAAGATCGTGGTCGCACCTAACGCCCAGAAGACCGACGCCAAGCTGATGATGCAGGGGCTGATGCTGTCGGACGAGGCTGAAATCCTCAGCAAACCCGAACTCGAGATTTTCGCCGACGACGTGGTCTGCGGTCACGGCTCGACCGTCGGCGCGCTCGACGAAGACTCGATGTTCTACCTGATGAGCCGCGGCATTCCCCAAGCCGAGGCCGAGAGCATGCTGGTCCGCGGCTTCCTCGAAGAGGTGCTCGATCCGATCGCCGATGAGCAGTTGCACGATGCGCTCGAGTCGGTGGTCGAGAAGTGGCTTTCGACTTGAGCCTGGATCTCACAAAAGTCCGCGCCGACTTCCCGATCCTCGAAGAGAAAATCTTCGGGCACCGGCTGGTCTATCTCGATTCCGGCGCTTCGGCGCAGAAGCCGAACGCCGTCCTCGACCGCATGGATTTCGCCCATAAGCACGAATACGCCAACGTCCATCGCGGCCTGCATACCCTCGCCAACCGGGCGACCGAAGCCTTTGAGGGCGCCCGCAAGACGGTGGCGCACTTCCTCAACGCAAGCAGGCCCGAGGAGATCGTCTTCACCCGTTCGGCGACCGAGGCGATCAACCTCGTGGCCTCGTCGTTCGCCGGCCCGCGGATCGGGGCGGGCGACGAGATCGTCCTCTCCATCATGGAACACCATTCCAACATCGTCCCATGGCACTTCCACCGTGAGCGCAAGAGCGCGGTGTTGAGATGGGTGGACGTGCGCGACGACGGCAGCTTCGACCTCGACGCGTTCGAGGCGGCGATCGGCCCGAAGACCAAGATGGTCGCGATCACCCACATGTCCAACGTGCTCGGCACGGTGACCCCAATCAAAGAGATCGTCGAGATCGCCCATGCGCGCGGTGTCCCGGTGCTGGTCGACGGCAGCCAGGGCGCAGTGCACCAGGCGGTGGACGTAGAGGCGCTGGGCGTCGATTTTTACGTCTTCACCGGCCATAAGCTCTACGGCCCGACCGGCATAGGCGTGCTCTACGGCCGCTACGACCTGCTGGCCGAAATGCAACCCTACCAGGGCGGCGGTGAGATGATCGACGTCGTGACCCGCGACACCATCACCTACAACGAGCCGCCGCACCGCTTCGAGGCGGGCACTCCGCCGATCGTCCAGGCGATCGGGCTGGGCGCCGCCATCGACTACGTCGAGCAGCTTGGGCGGGAGAATATGGCGGCGCACGAGGCCGAAATCGCCGCCTATGCGGCCGAGCGGCTGAAGCGGATCAACTCGTTAAGACTGATCGGCAATGCGCTGGGCAAGGGCGGTATCTTCTCGTTCGAGCTCAAGGGCGCCCACGCCCACGATGTTTCCACCATCCTCGACCGCTACGGCATCGCAGTCCGCGCCGGCACGCATTGCGCCATGCCGCTGCTGACACGGTTCGGTGTCACCTCTACCTGCCGGGCCTCGCTCGCCCTATATTCGGGCACGGACGACATCGATGCCTTGGTCGAAGGCATCGAGAAAGCACAGAAGTTCTTCGCATGACAGATGAAGCGATTGAAACTGTTCAGGAAATCGTGCCCGTGGTGGAGACCACCGAGGGCAACCGCATCGTGCCGACAATCTCGGGCGCGATTCCCGAGGACGAAGTGGCGCGGATCACCGCCGACCTCATCGGCGTGCTCAAGACCGTCTACGACCCGGAAATCCCGGTCGACATCTACGAACTCGGCCTCATCTACAAGGTCGACCTCGACGACAACCGGCACCTGACCATCGACATGACGCTGACCGCACCGGGCTGCCCCGTGGCCGGCGAAATGCCCGGCTGGGTGGAAAACGCGGCGATGTCGGTCGAAGGCATCCAGGGCGTCACGGTCAACATGGTGTTCGATCCGCCGTGGGATCAGAGCCGGATGTCTGAGGAAGCACAGGTTGCGCTGAACTGGTGGTAATCGGCGGGCGTCGGGCGTATATATCGGCAATCAACGATAGAGCGAATGCCATGGCCTTGAAGATCATGAGTCTCACCGATGCCGCCGTCGAGCGCATCAACGAGATCATCGCGGACAGCGAGACGCCGGTGACGGGCGTCCGCGTCGGCGTCAAGAACGCCGGCTGCGCCGGCATGGCCTATACGCTCGATTACGTTGCCGAGCCGATCAAGGGCGACGACCACGTCGAGGACAAGGGCGTCCAGGTCTTCATCGAACCCAAGGCGACGCTGTTCCTGCTCGGCACGGTGATGGACTTCGAGGAAACGGTGCTGAGCTCCGGCTTCACCTTCAAGAACCCCAACCAGACCGGCGAATGCGGCTGCGGCGAGAGCGTGACACTGAAGCCGGCCGACCTCAAGGCACTGGCCGAGGCCCGCCAGGGCGTATAGTTCGCGCCTCGGCGGTCACGTGGTCCGGGTGACCGTGAGATTCGAGAAATAGGCCTCGGTCCCGATATCGACCCAAAGCCCGATCGCACCTGCGACTGGAATCGCTTTGTTCGTCATCGGTCCAAGCGCGGGCTGGCCATTGACCCGCGCCACAACTTGCTCCTCAGCAACCTCGATCCGCAGGTTCGTCCATTCGCCGGGGCCGATATCCAACCCCGCCTCGAAAGGGCCGTCGGGGTACACTTCACGCAGGCGGTCGAACTTCCAGTTCGGATAGGCAAAGTACTGGATGGCGCGCTTGTCCCGCGGCGGCGGCGGACTGACCTTTCGTCCGTTGAGTGGGCGAAGATAAACGGCCTCGAACCCGTCGCCGTCAGCCGCGACGCGATAGGCCAGGCCTGCGAATGCTCTGGCATAGTCCGGCGCGTTGCCGGCGAGGCGGCTCAGGATATCGACCGAGATCACGCCGTTTCGGAAATCGATAGGCGCAAGGGCAAAGGTCGGCATGTCGACAAAGTCGACACCCGGGCGTCCGGTCGCGGCGACGGCGTCAGAGAGGGCGACCCTCAGCGCCCAGCGCCCGGACACTTTTGCAGGCACCGCCGTCACCGAGCGAAGTTTCCATTCCGTCAGCGGAGATTGGAAGTCGAAGGCGAGATCGGCGCTTTCGGGCTGCATTGGCTCCTCCTGCCCGGACCGTGTTCCGACTCGAAGGACGTCGTCAACGGGCAGCAGTTGCTCAGCCCGCCCGGATCAGCGGCAGCGCCAGGTCCTTCCGGAACAGATAGAGCAGCGTCCGCAGCGCCTCGCCCCGTGGTCCGGTCAGCCCTGGATTGTCCTTCAGCGCCGCCTGCGCGTCGCCGTGCGCCCATTCGAGCAGATGCCGGTGCACGTCGGGCACAGCGAGGTGGTACCCCGGCATGCCGGACTGGCGGGTACCGAGCACGTCGCCCTGGCCACGCAGGTCGAGGTCGCGCTCGGCTATCTCGAACCCGTCCTCGGTGGATTTGATCGTCTCGAGCCGGGCCTTGGCCGTCTCGCTCAGCGGCTCCTTGAAGAGCAAGAGGCACGCCGAGCGCTGCGTGCCGCGCCCGACACGGCCGCGCAGTTGGTGCAGTTGCGCCAGCCCGAAGCGCTCGGCGTGCTCGATGATCATTATGGTGGCATTAGGCACGTCGACGCCGACCTCGATGACCGTCGTTGCCACGAGGATCTTCACCTCGTCCCGCTGGAAACGGTCCATCACCTCCTGCTTGGCTGCAGCACTCATCCGGCCGTGGACGAGGGCGACCTGGTCGCCGAACTCCGTCTTCAGTGCCGCAAAACGATCCTCGGCCGAGACGACGTCGAGCACCTCGCTCTCCTCGACCAGCGGGGTGACCCAGAACACCTGCGCGCCCTCGGCGATGCGCGCCTGCAGCCGCTGGATGACGCGCGGATACTCGGTGATCGACAGCACCGCCGTGTCAATCGGCTGACGTCCCCTGGGCTTTTCGCGCAGCACGCTCACCGCCATGTCGCCGAAATGGGTGAGCACCAGCGTGCGGGGGATCGGCGTCGCCGTCATCACCAGCAGGTCAGTGTACTTGCCCTTCTCACTCAGCGCCAGCCGCTGGTGAACGCCGAAGCGGTGCTGCTCGTCGACCACGGTGAGCCCGAGATTGTGGAACTCGACGCCCGACTGGAACAGCGCGTGTGTGCCGACCACGATGCTCGTCGCCCCCGAGGCGATGCCCTCGAGGATCGCCCGGCGCTCGGCCGCCGGCTGCTTGCCGGTGAGCAGCGCGATCCCCAGCCCCGCGGCATCCGCCAGCGGCTTCAGGGTGCGGAAATGCTGAGACGCCAGCAGCTCGGTGGGCGACATCAAGGAGGATTGCGCGCCGCTTTCGGCCATCGCCGCCATCGCCATCAGCGCCACGACGGTCTTGCCGGCGCCGACATCGCCCTGCAGCAGGCGTGACATGCGTTCGGGCGCGGCCAGGTCGCGTCGGATGTCCTCGACCGCGTGCTTCTGTCCCTCGGTCAGCGCGAAGGGCAGGGCGGTCTCGACCCGCGCGGTGATCTCGCCCGTGAACGTCCGCGCGATGCCGCGCGCCGACACCAGCGTCGAGCGGACGATCAGCAGCGCCAGTTGTCCCGCGAGGTACTCGTCATAGGCAAGGCGCATCCGCGCCGGGCCCCAGAGTTCGCCGTCGTTGGGTTGCGCCGGGACATGCACCGAGGTCATCGCGGCATGGAACGATGGCCATTTGAACTGCGCCTGCCGGTCCTCGCCAATCCATTCGGGAAGCTCGGGCAGGGTGCCCAGCACTTCGCGGATGAGTTTGGTCAATGCCCTCGAGCTCAGCCCCTGGGTCAGCGGATAGACCGGCTCGACCAATGGCAGGGTGGCGAGTTTCTCCACCTCGATCACATAGTCGGGATGCGTGATCTGCTTCATCCCCCCGAAGAAACCTATCTCGCCCGAGACGTAGCGGTCCTCGCCGACCGGCAGGAGCTTTTCGACCCAGCCGCCCTGGGCTCGGAAATAGACGAGCTGGATCTCGCCGGTCTCGTCATGCGCGAACACCCGGTGCGGCCGCGTCGGCATGTTGCGCGGCGGCGCCTCGTGCCGGTCGATGTGCAGCTTCAGCGTCGCCGTGTGGCCGACGAAGGTGCCGGCAACGCCGTCCATCCGGCGGCGGTCGATCACCCCGGCGGGCATGTGCATCAAGAGGTCGAGCGCAATCGCATCCTGCCCTTCGCCCGGCGAAAAGAACCGGTTGAGCAGCGCACCCAACTGCGGCCCGACGCCCTTGATCGAGCGCAGCGAGCGAAAAAGTGGGTCGAGGGTAGAAGGGCGGGGCATTGCGGGTCCATAGTAATGCTGGGCGAACTAGAGCCAAGGGGGCAGTGTGAGCGAGCGGCGACCGGGCGAGGAAATTACTGGAAATGAAGTCGTCGACGACTACTACTACGACAACTGGGGCTCCCTGCTTGAGCGTGAGTAGCGCGACCCGTCTTTGCTCAGCGAGCTAGAGATGGTGTTCTTTTCGATTTGGGTAATCGATGGCAATGTCGGCAACGGTGGTTGGTGGCAAGCCCTCGAGAACAACACACGTCACCTGGTACCCGCGGCGCACCGCTCCCTTGTTCGGATTGGAGCGACAAAAGCGGCTGACATCATGGGGCAGGTGCTAGCACTCATGCCGCCTCATACTGACTGGAACGATCAAGACGAAATTGAGCTGGCGCTTGAGGAGGTCAGCGATCAAGCCGCCGAAGCGATGGAAACACTGGAAGAACCGTGGCTGGGCGCGCGGGACGATATCTACGCTGCAATGGGGGCGTTTATGGAACGCCAGCGACCCAGACACTAGATTTTTGCTGTCGCGACCATAGATGGCCTGCAGCGCTATGCTGACAGGGGCTCGCAAAGGTCGTAGACAGCTCGTAACACCACCAGAGACCACCCCGATCATGGCTCCCGAAAAAGCGGCCGGTGAAGACTTGCCCATGCGCCGGCGCCGCTTGCGCTATCGCGCCTGGCACCGCGGCACCAAGGAAATGGACCTCGTCTTGGGGCCGTTCGCCGACGCCCACCTCGACGGCTTCGACACGCCGGAACTCGATCGGCTCGAGGCCCTAATGGACAAGGAGGACACCGACCTCCTCAAATGGGTGATGGGGCAGGAGCCGGTTCCCGCCGGTACCGACGCCGCTCTGCTCGACACCATCGTTTCCTTCCGCCTTCGGACCCAATGACCGAACTCACCCGCCCGACCCGAACCATCGTCAATGTGCCCGATGGCATGCAGCCTGTCGTGCTCGCACGCCTCGTCGAGGAGCGGCTGAAATCGGCGCCCGAGGCGCGGACGGCGGCCGTGTTCGTCGCCCGCGACGGGCGGCGTCTGCAGCGCATGGAGGATGTGCTCAGGGGCATGCTGCCCGGCCACACCATCCTGACCCTGCCGGCCTGGGACTGCCTGCCCTATGACCGGGTGTCGCCCAACGGCGTCACCCTCGCCGCCAGGATGACGACGATCTCGGCCCTGACCGAACCTGCGACCCGTGGCGCGGTCGTCCTCACCGCCGTCAATGCGCTGATCCAGAAGCTGCCGCCGCGTGACGTCGTCGCCGGCATGAGCTTCGCCGCCAAATCCGGGCAGGTGGTGGACAGCAACCGGTTGATCGAGTGGGCTGCGCTCAACGGCTATCTGCGGGTCCCGACGGTACGCGAGACGGGAGAGTACGCGGTGCGCGGCGGGCTCGTGGACCTCTTCCCCGCCAGCATGGAGACGCCGCTCCGCTTCGACTTCTTCGGTAAGTCGCTCGAAACGATCCGCACCTTCGATCCGGACACCCAGCGCTCCACTGGATCGTTGCCCCGGATCGCGCTGGCGCCGATGAGCGAGGTGCTGCTCAACGACGAGACCATCAAGCGCTTCCGGGCCCGCTACACCACCATGTTCGGCGGCAATACCGGGGACGATCCGCTCTACGGCGCGATCAGCGCCGGACAGCGCTTCCCCGGCCTCGAGCACTGGCTCGCGTACTTCTACGACCACCTCGACCGGCTCGGCGACTACACCGGAGACGCGCCGGTGATCTTCGACGACCAGGCGCGCGAGGCGTTCGCCGACCGGCAGGCGCAGGTCAAGGACTATTACGAGGCCCGCGAGGTGGCGCGGACCGCCAAACAGGTGGCGGGCGGCGCCCCGTACAAGCCGGTGCCGCCGGCCGAGCTGTACGAGATCGGCGCGCATCCCTACGCGCTGGCCGCGGCTCCGGCGATCCAGCTCAGCTCCTTCGCCCACCCCGACGAAACGCGAACCGAGGATGCCGCCGGGCGCATCGCGCACAATTTTGCCGCCGAGCGGCAAGCAACCGACGTCAACCTGTTCCAGGCCGTCGTCGATCTGCTCAAGGCGCAGGGCAAGACCCAGCGGCATACGGTGATCGCGTGCTGGTCGGAGGGTTCGCGCGACCGCATGGCGCAGCTGCTCGGCGATCATGGGCTGAAGCACCCGCGCCTCGCCGAGAACTGGCAGGACGCGATCACCACCGCGCCGGCGACGACCGCGCTGGTCGTGCTGCCGCTCGAGGCCGGCTTCGAGACGGACGCCCTCGTCGTCCTCTCCGAGCAGGACATTCTCGGCGAGCGCCTGCTGCGCCCGCAGCGACGGAAGAAGGCGTCGGACGCGCTGACCGAGGCGACCAGCCTCGCCGCCGGTGATCTCGTGGTCCACGTCGACCACGGTATCGGCCGGTTCCTCGGCCTCAAGCAGATCGAGGCGATGGGCGCGCCGCACGACTGCGTCGAAATCCAGTACGCCAACGAGACCAAGCTCTACCTGCCGGTCGAAAACATCGAACTGCTCTCGCGCTACGGCTCCGAGGGTGGCGATGTCATGCTCGACAAGCTGGGCGGCGTCGCCTGGCAGGCCAAGAAGGCAAAACTCAAGAAACGCATCCGCGACATGGCGGAGCAACTCATCAAGATCGCCGCGCAGCGGCTCCTGGTGAAGGCGGAGCCGGTCGAGATCAACAGCGGCGCCTATGACGAGTTCGCCGCGCGCTTCCCCTACGAGGAAACCGAGGACCAGCTCACCGCCATCTCGGCGGTGTTCGACGACATCACCTCGGGCAAGGTCATGGACCGGCTGGTCTGCGGCGACGTCGGCTTCGGGAAGACCGAGGTCGCCCTGCGCGCCGCGTTCGCGGTGGCGATGTCCGGCAAACAAGTGGCTGTGGTGGTGCCGACGACGCTGCTGTCGCGCCAGCATTTCAAGACCTTCAGAGAGCGCTTCGCCGGGCTGCCGGTGCGGATCGCGCAGGCCTCGCGGCTGGTGACGGCGCCAGAACTCAAGGCAACCAAAGAGGGGCTCGCCGACGGCCAGGTCGATATCGTTGTCGGCACCCACGCGCTGCTCTCGAAATCGGTGAGCTTCAAGGACCTCGGGCTGCTGATCGTCGACGAAGAGCAGCATTTCGGCGTCGGCCACAAGGAGCGGCTCAAGGAGTTGCGCGCCAACGTTCACGTGCTGACGCTGACGGCGACGCCAATCCCGCGGACCCTGCAACTGGCGCTGACGGGCGTCCGCGATCTGTCGCTGCTCGCCACGCCGCCGATCGACCGTCTGGCGATCCGCACCTTCATTTCGCCGTTCGATCCGCTTTCGATCCGTGAAGCGCTGCTGCGCGAGAAATACCGGGGCGGGCAGGGGTTCTACGTCGTGCCGCGGATCAAGGACCAGCCAGACATCGCCGAGTTCCTCCGCGAGCAGGTGCCCGAGGTGTCGTTCGTCGTCGCCAACGGCCAGATGCCGGCGAGCGAGCTCGAAGATATCATGAACAATTTCTACGACGGCAAGTTCGACGTGCTGCTGTCGACGACCATCGTGGAGTCGGGCCTCGACATCCCCAACGCCAACACCCTGATCGTCCATCATGCCGATCAGTTCGGTCTGGCGCAGCTCTACCAGATCCGCGGGCGGATCGGGCGAAGCAAGCAACGCGCCTATGCCCTCTTCACCGTGCCGGCGCAGCGCAAGCTGACCGACACCGCTGAACGGCGCCTCGGCGTGTTGCAGTCGCTCGAGAGCCTCGGCGCCGGCTTTCAGCTGGCGAGCCACGACCTCGACATCCGCGGCGCCGGAAACCTGCTGGGCGAGGAGCAATCCGGCCACATCAAGGAGGTCGGTTTCGAACTCTACCAGTCGATGCTCGAAGAGGCGGTGGCCGGGCTCAGGGACAGCGGCGCCGACTACGAGGACGCCAACGAGTGGAGCCCGCAGATTTCGCTTGGCATGCCGGTGATGATCCCCGAGCACTATGTGCCCGATCTGCAGGTCAGAATGCAGCTCTATCGCCAACTCGGCGATCTCAAGGACGTGCGCGAGATCGACGCGGCTGGGGCCGAGCTGATCGACCGCTTCGGACCGCTGCCCGACGAGGTCGAGGCGCTGCTGAAGGTGATTCTGGTCAAGGCGTTCTGCCGCGCCGCCAATGTCGAAAAGGTCGAGGCCGGCCCCAAAGGCGCCGTGATTACGCTCAGGAACAACGAGTTCGCCAACCCGGCCGGGTTGGTCAGGATGGTCTCTGACCCCGGCATGGCGGTCCGGCTCAAACCCGACCAGAAGCTGGTGTTTGCAAGGGATTGGCCAAATGCCGCCTCGCGCCTCAAGGGCACCGCGGCGATCCTTTCACGCATGGCAAAACTCGCCGAGGGGGTTGCGGCCTGACACGCAAATTGCCCGCCGAGGGTCAAATTGATGCCGGAAAACCCGCGCATCATCTGCACATCCGACAACCACCCAGCGATCCCATGCAGCACGGCCACAGCCCGCCCGAGAAAGATTTGGAAAGCCCCTCTGGTCATGTTATTGCCCGAATTCGCCCCTTGAAGGGCAGCCAAATGCAAGGCGGCCGAAGAACCGCCGGATCGCTCGGGAACCCCAAGGAATATCGATGAACCTGAAATCGCTTCTCGCCGGCCTGACCTTTGCCGTGGTGGCGCTGCCGATGGGCCCGAGCTTCGCCCAGGATACGTCCAGCTCCGCCCCGCCCGCCGAAGCACCCGCGGCAACCGACGCCGCGGCCGCGAACCCACAGCAGAACTGGCTGAAGATCTGCGATCCGGTCGAGAACGGCAAGCGTGCCTGCATCATGCGGCAGGTCGTGGTGACCGCGAACCAGCAGTTCCTCGGCTCGTTCCTGCTGCGCGACGATCCCGGCCAGGAAAGCCGCCTGCTCGCCGTCGCGGCGGTGCCGCTCGGGGTGCTTCTGCCGTTTGGCGTCACCTGGCAGATCGACAGCGGCAAGCCGATCCGCGTGCCCTACATGCTCTGCGATCCGCAGTCCTGCGCGACGCAGCTGGTGGTAAACGAGGCCTACGTCAACAGCCTCAAGAAGGGCGGCAAGCTCACCCTCACCGCCAAGAACCGCAAGAACGAGGACCTGAAGATCACCATCAATCTGGCCGGCTTCACCGGGGTCTATGACGGCGAAGCGGCGCTGACCTTCGACGAATTCAACAAGAACGCCTCCGGCGAGGCGGCTCTCGAAAAGATTCTCGCAGACCGCGCCGAGGCGGCCCGGCAGAAACTGCAAGGCGACGGGACGACGCCGGACAGCTCGAGTTCGAGTTCAGCGCCGGCCCAGTAAGCCAAAGCTGACTGCAATAACTCAGGGGCGCCTTCGGGCGCCCCTTTCGATTCCGGAGCTAACGAACGCCCATGCCGGCGTCGAAGGCCGCCTTGCGCAAGGGCGGCACCAGTTTCAATGCCCAGAGGCCGCCGGCCCGCAGCGCCTGGGTGGGGAGGAAGTCGGCAAGCAGCGAGCGGAACAGCGTGTCGACCATTGTGCCGGTGCGAAGCAGATCGGCGGCGCGGCGGCGCGCATAGTCCTCGCTGAGCGGCCGGGCAAAGCCGGGCTTGGCAAGGTCGGCGGCGGCGAGTGCGGCGGCGAGATCGGCCACGTCGCGGAGGCCGAGATTGAGCCCCTGTGCGCCGATCGGCGGAAAGGCGTGCGCCGCTTCGCCCACCAGCACGACGCCATTGGCGCCGGCAATGTCGACGCTGAGAGTCGACAGCGGGAAGATATGCGCCGGCGTCGCCAGCTCGATGCGGCCGAACAGGTGCTGCGACTTTTCGCGGAACAGCAGCGCAAGGTTGTCCTTGCCACCCTCCTGCGCCGACCGGAGCACGTCGCGGTCGTCGATCCACACCAGATTGGCGCGGTTGCCGCCCGCCGGCACCAGCGTGAACGGGCCTTGTTCGTAGTGGAACTCGATCGAGGCCCCGCCGATCGGCCGTTCGAGGTCGAGATCGCAAACGAGCGCGGCCTGCCGGTGGCCGTTCTCGCGGGCGCGAAAACCGGCGCTCTCGCGGACCCGCGATTTCTTGCCGTCGGCGCCGACGAGGAGCGCCGTGCGCAGCCTCTCGCCATTGCCGAGCTTGAGGTCTGCGCCGTCTCCGCCGAGTTCGAAATCCTCGAGCGTCGTCTCGATGGTGGTGAGGTTCGGCAAGCCCGCGCGTGCCGCCTCGAACGCCTCGGCAAGCTTCACATTGGGAAAATTCCAGCCGAAGGCCGGCAGCCCCGCCTCGGCGCTGTCGAACAGCGTTTCGGGCGCCCGGATCAGGCGGGGGGTCGCATCGATGATCCGGATCTGGGTCAGCTTGTGGCCGATCGCCGCCGGGTCTGGCACGAGGCCGGCGGTCTCGAGATACTCGACCGAGGGCAGCATCAGCGCCGAGGTCCGCCGGTCGGGCGGGCCCTTGGGCACGAGATGGGTGGTCGCGAGCCCGGATTTGGCGACGGCGACGGCCGCGGCGAGGCCTGCTAGCCCGCCGCCGACGACGACCGCCCCGGACCGGGCCTCGCTCATTGGGCGATCGCCAGCCGCTTGTCGTGACCGCTCGGGATGACCAGCGCTCCGGCATAGGAGCCGACGAACAGCGCCACCAGGAAAACCAGCAGGGAGAACGGCCAGAACGCGATCAACGATATCGCCGGGCCCGGGCAGATGCCGGACATCCCCCAGCCGATACCGAAGATCGCCGCACCCGCCACCAGCGGGGTATCGATCTTCTTGAACTCGGGCTCGTGGAAGCTGGTGTCGAACGCCGGCACTTGGCGCCTGCGTCCGATCCGCACCGCGACGAACATCACCACGATGGCGGGGACGATGACGAAGGCGAGGCTCGGATCCCATCCACCCGTCGGGATGGCGGTGAAATCGAGAAAGCGCAGCACCTTCAACGGATCGACCATCTGCGAGACGTAGAGGCCGGCGCCGAACAGCGCGCCGGAGACGGCGGCCACGGCGAGATAGGGCAGGTTGAGCGACTTGGCCATGTCAGACGATCCCGGTCAGCGTGACGGTGATGATAGCGGCCCCGAAGAACACACCCACCGCGACGAATGAGCGCGTCGACAGGCGGGCGATGCCGCAGACCCCGTGTCCCGATGTGCAGCCATTGCCGATCTTGGTGCCAAACCCGGTGAGGAGGCCCGAGACCGCGATCCACAGCGGCGCGCCGCCGGTGAACCAGGCGGGGGGCGCCGCGAGCACCGCAGGCGTGCCGCCCGGGCCGCCGACGCCGAGGCCAGGGACGAGATAGGATGCTAGCAAGGTGCCCGCCACGAGGGTGACGAGAAAGACCAGCCGCCAGACCACCGTGCGGGCGGGCGGCAGGAGCTGTCCGAAGATGCCCGATATGCCGGCGATGCGCCCGTTGCCGAGCCAGAGCAGGGCGGCCGACAGGCCGATGAGCACGCCGCCGAGGGCGGCGCTGACGGGGGTGAAGTTCTCCACGCGATATCTCCACTGGATTTGTCTTGAGAATACCACCCACCCGGCGGCACAACCAGCGGACGGAAAAGGCAAATTTTCTGTGCGAAGCCGTCGCGGAGGAAAGCTCGCGCGCCGATTTCTCGTCCCACGAGACTTCCAACCTTGGCGGCCGCCACCTAGATTGGCGGCACCTCACCCTTGGAGCGCCCAATGTTCGATCTGCTCGCCGACCCAAACACCTGGATCGCGTTCGCCACTCTGACGGTCATGGAGGTGGTGCTGGGCGTTGACAACGTCATCTTCATCTCGGTGCTGGTTTCAAAGCTTCCCAAGGAGCAGGCCGACCGGGCGCGCAGCGTCGGGCTCACCCTCGCGCTGGTGTTCCGCATCCTGCTGCTGCTGGTCCTGAGCTGGATCATTGCGCTCAACCAGCCGGTGTTCACCGCCTTCGGCCACGGCTTGTCCTGGCGCGACCTGGTGCTGATCGCGGGCGGGCTGTTCCTCATCTACAAGGCGACCATCGAGATCCACCAGGACGTCGAGGGCGGCCCGCACAAGGTCTCCGCCGGGCCGAAGGTCTATGCCAGCTTCGG
>JACRAF010000033.1 GCA_016213505.1 Devosia nanyangense | reverse complement strand
CGCCAACG
The DNA here is from genome assembly GCA_016213505.1 of Devosia nanyangense. Taxonomy (GTDB): domain Bacteria; phylum Pseudomonadota; class Alphaproteobacteria; order Rhizobiales; family Devosiaceae; genus Devosia_A; species Devosia_A nanyangense. The sequence goes on along the minus strand of JACRAF010000033.1, from coordinate 82,472 downwards.
CGGCAAGCCCAACAAGCTCATCCTCACCGCAATCATGCGAAAGCTCATCGTCATCCTAAATGCCGTCATCGCTTCAGACCAACCCGCTTCGGCTTGACAAGCAAGACGGTAGATAAGTTTTGTTAAGGCACTGATCGGATTGCGGGATTGTGCCATTTTTTGGCCATTCCCCCGGCCGGTGGGTACCACTGGCCAGCCCGGGGCAATGATCACCCGTGATAGAGCCCGACCTCCTCGCCGGACTCGTCGTGCCAGATCGCGAGGTAGTGTGCCAGGGCGTCGTATCTGATCGCGCGGCGAGCCGACAAAGCCAGGACAATCCGCCCCGCGATGTCGGGGCTGCGGTAGCAATAGTGGGCGATCAGGGCGAGCTTCTTGAGCTGGGTGTCGTCGAGGCCGTCGTCCGTGGTCACATCCCGGAAGTAGACGATGTCGGCCTCCAGAAGCTGGTTGTAGCCGCGCCGATACTGGCCGGTCCGGACGACCGGATTGACGCTCCAGCGTTTGATCTCGGTGAAGGCATGCGGCAGGTAGCCGTGCCGGCGCATCCAGACGTCGATGTCCCCGAAGGTCGCCTGCCCCTGATAGAGCGGGACGAACGAGACTTCGAGGTGGATGGCCACGCAGCCTCCGAGAACGCGCGGGCCGCTTTCGAGCGCGGCATATTCGGACCCCTGGATGTCCATCTTCAGGAAGTCGAGCGGCGGCAGACCGGCGATGTCATCCAGCCGGTGCGTCTCCACCGGGACGGTTTCCAAAACCGTCCCGAACGCGGTGAACCCGTTGAAAAAGCCAAGGTTCGCCGCGCTCGGCGCCAAGAGTGACGACATGCCGCTTGCCGGGCTCGCCAGATGCAGAGTGGCCGCCTCCCCGTCCCCGACGATGTCGGGGAACAGGGACACCCGATCGCCGAAGGCCTGCCTGATCCCGTCGTGGTGACGCTCGTCGGCGTCGAACGCGTTCAGCCTGGCAAGATCGCGGTCGAGCAAGGGCTTGTAGACGGGCTTCTCGGCAATGGCTGCGGCGCCGATATCGGCGATCTGGAGCCGCTCTCCGTATCCCAGGAGCTCTTCAAGCGTCACCACAGATGCCCCGTCCCGTGCCGATACACGCGATGCCGGAACCAGCTCCCGCAAAGCGATGCCGTCAGTTCAGCCTCACATCCACTACGCCATCCAGCGACTTGATGCCTCCGGCCACTGCCGGCGTAAGCTGGAACCGCTCGCGGAGTTCGATCTCGTATTCCTTGGCGCCGTTGTCGCGGGAGACGATGAAGGTCACCTGCCCTTCCCCGCCCGATTTGAGCTGGGCGCGGATCGAGCCGAGGGCCTTCATGTCGCCGGCAAAGATGGTCAGGCGACGGCCGGCCTTCAGCACCGCCTCGTCGAGCGGCTGGGCCGAGAGCAGGCGCAGGCTGACGCCGTCCGGGCGCTCGTCGGCCTCGACACTGAGGATCACCGAGCGGCCGGGCTGCAGGATTTTTCCGTACTGCTCGACGGCTTCGGAAAAGCCGACGACCTCGTAGCTGCCGGAGGGGTCGGAGAGGCTGAGCGACAGCATCGGCGTGCCCTTCTTGGTGCGCCGGTCGGCGCGGGTGGCGATGGTGCCGGCGAGCCGGCCGGCGCTGATATCGCCTTCCTTCACGGCGTGTTCGAACCGCGCATAGGGGATGATCTTGAGCCCCTCGAACAGCCCGGCATAGTCGTCGAGCGGATGCGCCGAGATGTGGAAGCCGATGGCTCCCCGCTCGCGCTCGAGCCGTTCGGCGAGGTTCCAGGGTTCGACGTTCTGGGTCAGCCGGATCGGCTCGGGGACATCGGCGGCGAACATGTCGGCGATGCCGTCCGAGGCATTGGCGTTGGTGCGCTGCGCCGTGGCGACGACGCTGTCGATGGCGGCAAAAGCCTGCTCGCGTTTGGGCACCAGGCAATCGAAGGCGCCGGCATTGACCAGCGTCTCCAGCGTCCGCTTGTTGATGATGCGCGGATCGACCCGCGTGGCGAAATCGGCGAGATCGGCGAAGGGTTTGGTGCCGCGCGCCGAAACGATGTGCTCGGCGACCGCCTGGCCGACGCCCTTGATGGCGCCGATGGCGTAAAAGATCTTGCCGTCGCGCGCCGAGAAGGTCGCCTCCGAGGTGTTGACCGAGGGCGCCACGATGGCGATGCCGTGCTTCTTGGCGTCCTCGCGGAATTCACTGAGCTTGTCGGTGTTGCCCATGTCGTAGGTCATCGAGGCGGCGATGAATTCCTGCGTGTGGTGGGCCTTCAGATACGCCGTCTGGTAGGTGATGTAGGCGTAGGGCGCCGAGTGCGATTTGTTGAAGCCGTATTCGGCGAATTTCGCGCAGGCGTCGAAAATGGTCGAGGCGAGAGCCTTGCCGATGCCCTTGGCGGCGGCGCCCTCGAGGAAGCGGCCGCGCTGGGCGTCCATCTCGGACTTGATCTTCTTGCCCATGGCGCGACGGAGCAGGTCTGCCTCGGCGAGGGTGTAGCCGGCGAGCGCCCGGGCGATCTGCTGCACCTGTTCCTGGTAGGTGATGACGCCGTAGGTGGCGGCCAGGATCGGCTCCAGCAGCGGATGGAGGTATTCGACGTCCTCCTCGCCGTTCTTGCGCTTGCAATAGACCGGAATGTTCGCCATCGGGCCCGGCCGGTAGAGCGCCACCAGGGCGATCAAATCCTCGAAGCGGTCGGGCCGCATATCGACGAGCGCCCGCCGCATGCCGGGACTTTCCACCTGGAACACGCCGACCACGTCGCCCTTGGTGAGCTTGTCGAAGGTCTCGGCGTCGGCGATGGGGATGTCGGTCAGCGCGAACTTTTGGCCGTTGCGGTTGATCATCTTGACCGCATTGTCGAGCACGGTGAGGGTCTTCAAACCAAGGAAGTCGAACTTCACCAGCCCCGCCGGCTCCACCCATTTCAGCGAATACTGCGTCACCGGCATGTCCGAGCGCGGATCGCGGTACATCGGCACCAGTTCGGTCAGCGGCCGCTCGCCGATGACGATGCCGGCGGCGTGGGTCGAGGCGTGGCGGTAGAGGCCCTCGAGCTTTTGCGCGATGGCGATGAGCTGGGCGACGCTCTCGTCGCTGTCACGCATGGCCTTGAGCTGCGGCTCCATGTCGAGCGCCTGCGCCAGCGTCACCGGGTTGGCCGGATTGGCCGGGATCATCTTGGAGATGCGGTCGACCTGCCCATAGGGCATCTGCAGCACGCGGCCGACGTCGCGCACCACGGCCTTGGCCTGCAGCGTGCCGAAGGTGATGATCTGGGCGACCTGGGCCTCGCCGTATTTCCCCTGGACGTATTTGATGACCTCGCCGCGCCGGTCCTGGCAGAAATCGATGTCGAAGTCGGGCATCGACACGCGGTCGGGATTGAGGAAGCGCTCGAACAACAGGTCGTAGCGGAGCGGGTCGAGGTCGGTGATGGTCAGCGCATAGGCGACCAGCGAGCCGGCGCCCGAGCCGCGGCCGGGGCCGACCGGAATATCCTGCGCCTTGGCCCACTGGATGAAATCGGCGACGATCAGGAAGTAGCCCGGATACTTCATCTTGATGATGACGCCGAGCTCGAATTCGAGCCGGTCCTGGTATTGCTGCTCGGTGAAGCCGTCGGCCATGCCGTAGCCGGCGAAGCGGCGCCTGAGCCCCTCGCGCGCCTCGACGCGCAGCCGCTCGGCCTCGGCGGCGAGCCCCTCGGCCTCGGTCTGGTCCGGGGCGGCGGCGAAGCGCGGCAGGATGGGTCCGCGCGTCTTCGGCCGGTAGCTGACGCGCTGGGCGATCTCGACCGAATTGTCGAGCGCCTCGGGCAGATCGGCGAACAGCTCCGCCATCTCGTCGCGCGATTTGAAATAGTGTTCTGGAGTGAGCTTCCGGCGCTCCGTCTGCGCCACCACCGAGCCTGCCGCGATGGCGAGAAGCGCGTCGTGCGCCTCGTAGTCGTCGCGCCCGGCAAAGAACGGCTCGTTGGTCGCCACCAGCGGCACGCCGCGGCGGTAGGCATAGTCGATCAGACGGGCCTCGTTGGAGTGCTCCTGCGGCCGGCGGTGGCGCTGCAGCTCGACGTAGAAGCGGTCGCCGAAGAGCTCGCGCAGCGCCTCGAGCCGCTGCTCGGCCTGGGCATCGAGCCCCTGCGCGAACCACGGATCGATGGCGCCCTCGGGGCCGCCGCTGAGGCAGATGATACCGTCCAGATTCTGCCGGTCGAGCCAGGCCAGCTGCGCCGCGGCCCTGCCCGTCTCGCCCTCCAGATAAGCCTTGCTGACCAGCCGCGAGAGATTGCCGAAGCCGGTCTCGCTGGCGGCGATCAGCACCACGCCGCCCTTGCCGAACTGGCCGCGGTCGTGGTTGCGCTCCATCACCCGGTCGGAGGGTGGCTCGAAATCGAGCGTCAGCTCGCAGCCGAGGAGCGGCTGGATGCCCTTGCCCGCCGCCTTCTCGGAAAACTCCAGCGCGCCGAAGAGATTGTTGGTGTCGGCGATGCCGAGCGCCGGCTGTTTATCGGCCTTGGCCAGATCCAGCAGCCGCCCGAGCGACAGCGCGCCCTCGAGCAGCGAATAGGCCGAATGGATGTGGAGATGGATGAAGCCGGGGCCGGGCATGAGACTCTGTGAAAGCGAGTAGCGAGTAGCGAGTAGCGAGTAGCGAGTAGCAGCGGAACTTGCGCCAGGCGCCGTCGCAGGCAACCCCTATTCGCTACCAGCTAGCCGCTATTCGCTCACTTCCCACACCTCATACGAGTCGGGAGGCCATATCCATCCAGGTAAGCGAAGCGCCGGTGAACCCGACGAGTGCCATCAGCGCCATCATGTCTTTCACGAACGTCAGCATCTCGACCTCCAAAGTTGCCGTTTTGTTCTTATATGTTCGGCATTTGTTCGCGTCCAGAAACATCGGTGTAACCGTGAATCAGGAGTTAACGGACCGGTCGCACGGGGGAAATGCGGGGCTGGAACGGCGCGTTGGCCAGGGGTAGTGAGGAACGGGAAACGAGGGAGCGAAGGCAATGAACCAGGCCGAGAAGGGCCGCGTCTTCCGGGCGCTGCATGAGCGGGCGAAGCTTTTCGTCATCCCCAATCCGTGGGACGGCGCGAGCGCCAAGCTCCTCGCTGCGATGGGCTTCGAGGCGCTGACCACGACCAGCGCCGGCGTCGCCTTCGGGCTCGGCCGGCAGGATGGGGACGCCAAAGTGTCGCGCGAGGAAACGCTGGCCAATGCACGGCTGATCGTCGAGGCGGTCGATATTCCGGTGGCGGCAGACCTCGAAGACGGGTTCGGTCCGCGACCGCAGGATGCGGCGCAGACGATCCGGCAGGCGGCGGACGTCGGGCTGGTGGGCGGCTCGATCGAGGATTCGACGCGCGGCGGGGGCAGCCCGATCTACGACTTCAACCTGGCGGTCGAGCGCGTCGCGGCGGCGGCCGAGGCGGCGCACAAGCTCGACTTCCCGTTCACCTTTGTCGCGAGGGCGGAGAATTACCTCCACGGCCGCGCCGACCTCGACGATACGATCCGGCGGCTGCAGGCGTACGAGAAGGCGGGCGCCGATGTGCTGTTCGCGCCGGGACTGCCGAGCCTCGAAGCGATCCGCACCGTGTGCCAGTCGGTGAGCAAGCCCGTGAACGTCGTCCGCGGCTCGCCGGGGATGACGCTGGCGGAGCTGGAAGCGGCCGGCGTGCGGCGGGTCAGCACCGGCGGATCGCTCTACCGCGCGGCGCTGGCCGGGCTCGAGGCGGCCGCCGAGGAAATCCGCGGCGCCGGCACCTTCGGCTATGGCAATGGCATCATGAGCTCGTCGGAAGTCGATGCCCTGATGGTGAAATGAGCCCGGCTGGACGACGGCTTCGGCCGTGCTATGAAAGTGGCATGCTGAAAACCGCCACCGCCCTGCTGCTGCTCTTGAGCGTCACCCCGGCCTTCGCCACGACCGACCGCGACACCGCGGTGTCGCAGCTGGCGAGCCTCTACAACTCGGTCGACGTCTGCGGGTTGATCCTCAGCCGCGCCAAGGTCGATGCCTTCCGGGATGCCGCCCGGCAGCCCGACGACACGCTGTTCAACGTCGACGTGTTCCGCGCCACCCAGGCGCTTTACGCCAAGCAGAAGGACTGGACGCCCGAGCAGACCAAGGCCTTCTGCGCCGAGACGATCGCGACCGCCCGGACGCTGGGCATCCTGAGCTAAAGCGTCAGCGGCTCGACCAGCCCGGCCTTGATGGTGACGATGCGGTCGGCGCGGCGCGCCAGATCGTGATTGTGGGTGGCGATGAGGCCGGCGGCGCCCTCGCCGCGGATCAGCGTCTGCAGCGCCGAAAACACCAGGTCGCTGGTCTCGGGATCGAGATTGCCAGTGGGTTCGTCGGCGAGGATGACGCGCGGATGGTTGGCCGCGGCGCGGGCGATGGCGACACGCTGCTGCTCGCCGCCCGAGAGCTCGGCCGGCCGGTGCGCGGCGCGCGGCCCGACGCCGAGCAGGTCGAGCAGTTCGCGGCTGCGCCTGTCGGCCGCCGCCTGGCTCTTGCCGGCGATGAGCTGCGGGATGGTGACGTTCTCGAGCGCGGTGAATTCCGGCAGCAAATGGTGGAACTGGTAGACGTAACCTACGGTGGTGCGGCGGAGCAGCGTGCGGCCGCGCTCGGAGAGGGCCATCGTTGCGGTGCCGGTGATCTCGATCTCGCCGGACTGCGGGCGCTCCAGGAGGCCGCTCAGGTGCAGCAGCGTCGACTTGCCGGCGCCTGAAGGAGCGACGATCGCCACCAGCTCGCCGCCGGCGACGCTGAGATCGGCGGCTTCGAGCACCCGCACGAAGGTCTCGTCCTTGCCGTAGTGCCGGTGGACGCCGGTCAGCCGCAGATAGGGCTCACTCATAGCGCAGTGCCTCGACGGGGTCGTATTGCGCCGCCCGCCAGGCGGGATAGAGCGTCGCAAGGAAACTCAGGCCCAGCGCCAGCCCGGCGACGATCGAGACTTCGGTGACGTCGATCTTGGACGGCAGGCTGGAGAGGAAGAACACTTCGGGCGGGAAGATCGGCACGTTAGTGAGGTTGGAAAAGAACGCCCGCAGCGCTTCGGCATTGGAGGCGACGATGAGCCCGAGGATGACCCCGAGCAGCGTGCCGGCGACGCCGATGGCGGTGCCGGTCATCGAAAAGATGCGCATGATCGAGCCGCGCGTCGCGCCCATGGTGCGCAACACCGCGATGTCGCTGCCCTTGTCTTTCACCAGCATCACCAGGCTGGAGATGATGTTGAAGGCGGCAACGAGGATGATCATCGAGAGGATTGTGAACATCACGATGCGCTCGACCTGGAGGGCGGAAAAGAACGTCTCGTTGCGCTGCTGCCAGTCGTAGAGGATGAGCGGACGCTCCACCTCGGCCTGGATGCGCTCGCGCATCATGCGGATGTTGTCGGGATCGTCGATGAACACCTCGACCGCCGTCGCCTGGTATTGCCGCTCATAGGCGGCATCGATCTGGGCGTCCGTCGCGTCGGGCCCGGGTGGCGCGACGCCCGGCTTCAGCACGTCGTCGAACAGCTTGAAGTAGGTCTGGGCCGCCTGCATCGGCATGTAGACGTAGAAACTGTCGAACTCGACCATGCCGAGATTGAAGATGACGTTGACCGGGTAGCTGCGGATCTGCGGGGTCTTGCCGAACGGCGTGTTGGTGCCGTTGGGGTTCACGATGGTGACCGGGTCGCCGATGGTGACACCGAGCTTTTCGGCCAGCCGCTGGCCGATGGCGACGCCCTGCGACTGGTCCCATTGATCCCAGCCGCCGAGCACGGCCCCGGCCTGAAGCAGCTTCAGCTTGTCGATCGAGGCCGCCGAGATGCCGCGCACCGAGACGCCCGTCGATTCCTGCTGGCCCGAGGCCAGCGCCTGCCCCTCGACATAGGGGATGGCGTAGAGCACGCCATCGACCGTCTCGAGCTTGGTGGCCGTCGGATCGTAATCGACGAACCGTCCGTCGATCGGATAGGCGGTGAAGTGGCCGTTGAGGCCGAGGATCTTGGTCAGGAGCTCGGCGCGAAACCCGTTCATCACCGACATGACGACGATCAGCGTCGCGACGCCGATCGCAACGCCGATGAGGGTCAGGGCGGAGATCACCGAAATGAAGGTGTCGCGACGGCGCGAGCGGAGATAGCGCCCCGCGATCAGCCACTCGAAGCGCGAAAACGGCCCCGCGGTCTGCGGCGCGCCGGCGGCCGTGGTTTCGGTCAAACCTTGTCCCGCCTTTGCGGTTCGATCAGCCCCTTGAGCCGGGCGACGGCGCTGCCGAGCGGCAGCGTCTCGCGCTCGCCGGTCTTGCGGTGCTTGATTTCTGCCTGACCGTCCTTGAGGCCACGTGGCCCGAGGATGAGCTGGTACGGGATGCCGATGAGATCGGCGGTCGCGAATTTTGCACCGGCCGGCTGGTCGCGGTCGTCGTACAGCGTGTCGAGCCCGGCGGCGTTGAGTTCGGCATAAAGGGCTTCGCACGCCGCATCGGTGCCGGCATCGCCGGCCTTGAGGTTGATCAGCACGGCCTCGAACGGGGCCACGGACACCGGCCAGATGATGCCGTTGTCGTCGTGGCTCGCCTCGATGACGGCGGGCACCAGCCGGGTCGGCCCGATGCCGTAGCTTCCCATATGCACGATGACGTCCTTGCCGTCGGGGCCGGTGACCTTGGCGCCCATCGGCTCGGAGTACTTGGTGCCGAAGTAGAAAATATGGCCGACCTCGATGCCGCGTGCCGCCATCTGCTTGTTGCCTGAGACGGAGGCGCGGAACGTTGCCTCGTCGGTCATTTCGTCGGTCGCCGCGAACAGCGAGGTCCAGTCGTTGAAGATGGGCGACAGGTCGCCGTTGAAATCGGTGTCGACCGCCGGGATCGGCTTATCCAGGAGGTCGGAGTCGAGGAACACCGCGCTCTCGCCGGTATCGGCCAGGACGTGGAACTCGTAGCTCATGTCGCCGCCGATGGGGCCGGTATCGGCGCGCATCGGGATGCCGACGAGGCCCATGCGGTAGAAGGTGCGCAGGTAAGCGACGAACATGCGATGGAAGGCGCGCTTGGCACCGGCCTCGTCGAGATCGAAGGAGTAGGCGTCCTTCATCAGGAACTCGCGGCTCCGCATGGTGCCGAAGCGCGGCCGCACCTCGTCGCGGAACTTCCACTGGATGTGGTAGAGGTTGAGCGGCAAATCCTTGTACGAGCGCACGAACGTCCGGAAGATGTCGGTGATCATCTCCTCGTTGGTGGGGCCGTAGAGCAGATCGCGCTCGTGCCGGTCCTGGATGCGCAGCATCTCCTTGCCGTACGCGTCATAGCGTCCGCTCTCGCGCCAGAGATCGGCCGATTGCAGCGTCGGCATCAAGAGCTGCACGGCGCCGGAGCGGTTCTGCTCCTCCTCGATGATCTTGACGATCTTGTTGAGCACCTTGAAGCCGAGCGGCAGCCAGGAATAGGAACCAGCGGCCTGCTGCTTGATCATCCCCGCGCGCAGCATGAGCTTGTGCGAAACGATCTCGGCTTCCTTCGGCGACTCCTTGAGAACGGGAAGGAAGTATCGGCTCAGACGCATGAAAACTCCTTGGAAAGCCGGACGACTCGGCCGCCTTTGGCGCCACAGTCAAACCGCAACGGTCAAGCCGTTGCAAGTCTCGCGCCGGGCACAAAAACGTCACAGAATCTAGGTGACAGCCCGTATCCGACTTGTTAGGGTCCGGCGCAATAAAATACAGGCGGCCACGAAGCCGCCGGACGTCGACAACGTCAAGGGAGGAGCGCTGGCCGCCGCTTAATCGCGTGCCTAAGACCGGCGTATTGTCGTCAAACTGATTTCGGCAGGGCTCGCGCCCTGCTTTTTCTTTTTCGGGGTTGATCGAGCGGTGACACAGCCGAGCCGACAAGCGGCGCCACCGGTCGGCCTGCTTTCTGCGGCCGGCATGTTTGGGACGTTCTCGGTGCTGCTCGCACTTACTACGTTCGTGGTCATACCGTGGCTGCGAGACCACCTGGGTGTCGCCCCCGTCATGGCGTGGTTCTTGAGCGGAACCTGCTTGGTATTGCTACCGGTGCTGCTCTTCGGACTGCTGATGGCGCGGCGGGAGCTGCCGAACCCCACCTTTGCGGCCCTCCTGTCGCGCCTGAGGCTGAAGCCGCTCAACCGAGGCGATTGGATCTGGACAGCCGGCGGTATGATCATGATCGCGGCCTGCTCCGGGCTGATTGTCGGCGTGGCGCGCTTGCTGGACCCGTCATTCAGACCGTCGCCATGGTTCCTCGTTGATCCACCGGGACTCAGTCCCTCTCTCCTGGCGTCCTGGCTTCCACTCTTCGTGAGCAACATCCTTGGCGAGGAACTTGGCTGGCGCGGTTACCTGCTGCCGCGCCAGGAAGCGGCCCTCGGCCGTCGTGCGTGGCTTGCCAACGGCCTCTTGTGGTGCCTGTTCCATTGGAGTTTCGGCTGGCAAATCATGCTGACGCTGCTGCCCACCACCCTGCTCCTGCCGTGGATTGTACAGAGACGCCAAAACACCACGGTAGGAATCGTCGTCCACGGCGTATTCAACGCCGCGGCTTTCCTCGCAGTGGTCAGCGTGTCCGCCGCATGAGGGAGCTCAGCTCCAGTATTCCTGCAGCAGCGGGCTCGACAGGCCCCACATCAATAGCGCCGTCACCGGGATCGACAGCAGCGTCGTCCACAGCACCCGGCGCCACCACATGGGGTGGAGCGGCGCGCCGCGCTCGGTGCCCTGCACGTACTCGCCGGTGTCGATCTGGTTCTTCACCCCGAACGGCAGCACGACGAACAGGCACATCCACCAGACGACGAAGTAGATGGCGAAGAATGTGGCGGGCTGGATCATGAGGTTTCTTCTATCGGGCGATCTTGGCCGAAAACCGGCACTCGCGCCGCGGGCTATATGCGGTGCACGAATACCGTCACATTGGGCTTTTTGCCCCACCAGGCGTTGACCTCGCCGCGGACGGCGCGCTGCAGCGCGGAATCGACCAGGTCGGGATCGGCGCGGCGCTTGGGCGGGATGGATTTGAGCGCACCGTTGACCGTGTTGCGGACCAGCGTGGTCAGCGAATCCTCGTCGTCCTCGACGTTGGGCAGGCCCTCGATGGCCAGATCGGGACCCGAGACGATTCCGCCGCGCGCATCGATGCAGAGGCTGACCACGATGTGCCCGCCAAACGACAGGCGGCGCCGGCCTTTGACGCCGCTTTCGTCGGGGGTGCAGAGAATATTGCCGTCGAGATAGAGCTCGCCGGTGCGCACTTCGCCGGGGAACTGCGTCACCTCCGGGAACAGCCGGACCATGTCGCCGTTGCGGGCGTGAACGACGTTCCTGATGCCATGCTGGCGGCCGAGCGCGGCATGCGCCTCGAGGTGTGCCGCCTCGCCATGGACCGGCACCAGCGTCTCCGGCTTCAGCCAGTCGTAGAGCCGCTTCAGCTCCTCGCGGCGCGGGTGGCCGGTGGTGTGCACCAGCCCGTCGCGCTGGGTGATGATCTCGATGCCGCGGTCGATCAACATGTTCTGGATGTCGATGACCTCGCGCTCGTTGCCCGGGATCGCCCAGGACGAAAAGATCACCCGGTCGCCGGCATTGAGATCGATGGCGGGGTGCTCGCCGCGCGCGATGCGGGCGATGGCGGCGCGCGGCTCGCCCTGGCTGCCGGTGCACAGAACGACGATCTTGCTGCGCGGCAGCGTCTTGAAGGCGTCCTGGTCGAGGAACGGCAGGACGCCCTCGAGCATGCCCAGCTCGCGCGCGATGCCGGAGATGCGGTGCATCGCCCGGCCCGACATCACCACCTGCCGGCCGGCCTTCTGAGCGGCGCGGGCGATGGAGATGATGCGTCCGACGTTGGAGGCAAAGGTGGTGAGCACCACCCGGTGCGGCGCGTCGGCGATGAGGCCGGCGAGCGTCGCGGCAACCTCGTCCTCGCTCGGGCTGGTGCCGTCCTTGAGCGCGTTGGTCGAGTCGCAGATGAGGGCGAGCGGGATAGCCTCGGCACCCAGCTCGCGGAAGCGCTTTTCGTCGGTGGGCGCGGCGGCGATCGGGCGTGGATCGAGCTTCCAGTCGCCGGTGTGGATCACCCGCCCGACCGAGGTGGTGAGAGCGAGCGCGCAACTCTCGGGGATCGAGTGCGCGACGTTGATCGCCTCGATGGTAAACGGCCCGACGGTGAAGGGCTTGCCCACCTGCATCGGCCGCACCGAGACGTTGTCGACGATGTTGTCGGAGGCGCGCTTGGCCGAGAGCATGGCGGCCGTGAAGGCGGTGGCATAGACCGGCCGGTCGAAGGCCGGCCAGAGGTCGAGCACGGCGCCGTAGTGGTCCTCATGGCTGTGGGTGAGGACCAGCGCCAGGACATCGTCGGCGTTGTCCTCGAGAAAGCTCGGATCGGCCATGATCAGCTCGATGCCGGGCTGCGACGGTCCGGCGAAGGTGACCCCGCAATCGACGACGATCCATTTGCGGGCGTTGCTCGGGCCGAAGCCGTAGGCGGCCATGTTCATGCCGATCTCGCCCACGCCGCCCAGCGGCACGAACACCAGTTCGTCAGGATACGCAGTCGCCATCATATCCCCACGCTTGCTGTGACGCCGAAATGCACGTCACCGGCGGTGATCGCGATACGGGAATCGTCGTCGGACCGGACGATCAGCCGGCCGGCATCGTCGATCGATTCGAATACGCCGCGCACCACGCCGCCGTCGCGGCTGACCGCCACCTCGGCGCCGATCCCGGCGGCGGCATGCCGCCAGAGCCTCAGGATGTCGGCGACGTTGCGGCCGGAATCCCAGAGTTCATAAGCGATGATCCATTCGTCGCTGAGGGCGGCGAAGATCGCCTCGGCGGTGAGTTCGGTGCCGAGCGCGCTGAGCGAGGTCGCCGGATAGGGCAGCCCCTCGGGCGCCGACACGACGTTGACGCCGAAACCGATGACCACGGCGTGGCGGCCGTCCGGGCGCTTCTGCGCCTCGAGCAAAATGCCGGCGAGCTTGGCGCCGTCGGCCAGCACGTCGTTGGGCCATTTGAGCGCGATCCGGTGCCGGCCCGCATCGGCGCCGTCGATGCCGTGCTTGACCAGGCTCGCCGGCAGCACCTCGGCCAGCGCGCGGTTGAGCGCGACGCCGGCAACGAAGCCGAGGGTCGCGGTGACTGCCGGGTCGCAATCGGGCACGATCATCAGGCTGGCGGCGAGATTGCCCGAGGGCGTTTCCCAGGCGCGGCCGCGCCGTCCCCTGCCCGCCGTCTGCTTCAGCGACGCATACCAGACCTCGCCGACATCGCCGGTTGCCGCTGCCTTCACTGCTTCGGAGCTGGTCGAGCCGACCTCGTCATACGAAAACAGGCGGTAGCCTCTGCCGCTGGCAATGGGACCGAGCCAGAACCCGGCCAATTAGAACAGGCTTCCAGCCGCACTATGCGCAGCGGCATAGAGCGGCGAACCGACGGTGACGAAATAGGTGACGATGAGGAAGCCCGAGAGCCCCATCACCGCCGTGAGCTCGGCCGGAGCGACGGCGAACTCCTCCTTGGGCTCGTCGAAATACATCACCTTGATGATGCGCAGGTAATAGAAGGCGCTCACCGCGCTCGCCAGGACGCCGATCACGGCGAGGACGAACAGGTGCGCATCGACAGCGGCGAGGAACACCTGCCATTTGGCGAAGAACCCGGCCAGCGGTGGCAGGCCGATGAACGAGAACATGATGATGGCGATCATCGCCGCGATGAACGGCCGCTTCTGTGCGAGGCCGGCCAGCTGCGGGATGGTCTCGACGAAGCCGTCCTTGGTCTTGAGCGAGAGGACTGCCGCGAAGATACCGATGGTCATGGCGACATAGATCGCCATGTAGACGGCGACGCCCTCGACCCCGACGGCGGTGCCGGCCGAAAGCCCGACCAGCGCGAAGCCGACATGGCCGATGGAGGAATAGGCGAGCAGACGCTTGAGGTTGTTCTGGCCGATGGCGGCGAAGGCGGCGAGCACCATCGAGGCAATCGAGAGGAAGATCACGATCTGCTGCCAGTCATGCGTCACCGGACCGAAGCTGACGGTAACGACTCGGATGAACAGCGCCATCGCCGCGACTTTCGGGGCGGCGGCGAAGAAGCCGGTGACCGGGGTCGGGGCGCCCTCGTAGACGTCCGGCGTCCACATATGGAACGGCACGGCCGAGATCTTGAAGGCGATGCCGGCGAGCAGGAACACCATGCCGAAGATCAGCCCGATCGAGCGGTTGTCGAGCGCGATGGCGCCGACGATGCGGTCGAGCTGCGTCATGCCGGTGAAGCCGTAGACCAGCGACGCGCCATAGAGCAGCATGCCTGAGCTGAGCGCGCCGAGGACGAAGTATTTGAGGCCCGCTTCGGTGGCTTTCGGATCTTCGCGCTTCAGCGCCGCGACGACATAGAGCGCGAGGCTCTGCAGCTCGAGGCCGACATAGAGGCTCATCAGGTCGTTGGCCGAGACCATGACCATCATGCCCAGCGTGGCGAGCAGCACGAGGATCGAATACTCGAACTTGTCGAGGCCCATGGGCTTGGCCGTCGAGGTCGACAGGATCAGCGCGAAGGCCGAACCGCCGAGCACCAGGAACTTCATGTAGCGCGAGAAGCCGTCGGAGATGAAGGCGCCGTTGAACAGCACGCCCTCGGCCGGCTGCCAGATGGCGACCGCGATCACCGCGACCAGCAGGACAATGGCGAGGAAGGCAATGGCGGTCGAGCGCTCGCGCGACCAGATCACCCCGGCGAGCAGCAGCACGATCGCCCCGACCGCGAGCACGAGCTCGGGCCAGGCCGGCGCCAGGGAGGCAAAGCTCACGATGTCGGACGTCATGAGCGTCTCCTAATTCGCCGCTGCAACCAGAGCGGCGGTGTCGCCGATGGCCTTGCTGAAGTTTTCCGCGATGAGGTTCACCGACGCGGCGGTCGCATCGAGGATCGGCGCGGGGTAGAAGCCGAAGAGGATGGTGAGGATCACCAGCGGCGCCAGCACCGCCACCTCGCGCAAATTGAGATCGAGGATGCCTTTGAGCGACTCTTTGGTCAGCGCGCCGAAGATGATGCGGCGATAGAGCCAGAGCGCATAGGCGGCCGAGAGGATGACGCCGAAGGCCGAGAAGAACACCACCCACGTGTTGACCTGGAAGGTGCCGATCATGGTCAGGAACTCGCCGATGAAGCCAGACGTGCCGGGGAGCCCGACATTGGCCATGGTGAACACCATGAAGGCGACGGCGTAGCGCGGCATCGGCTCGACCAGCCCGCCATAGGCGGAAATCTCGCGGGTGTGCATGCGGTCGTAGACGACGCCGACGCAGAGGAAGAGCGCGGCCGAAACGATGCCGTGCGAGATCATCTGGAACACCGCGCCGTGGACGGCCATGACGTTGCCCGAGAAGATGCCCATGGTGACGAAACCCATATGGGCGACCGACGAATAGGCGATGAGCTTTTTCATGTCGGTCTGCACCAGCGCCACCAGCGAGGTGAGAATGATCGCCGCCACCGAGAGCGTGAACACGAAGGGCGCGAACTGCAGCGAGGCATCGGGGAACATCGCCAGCGAGAAGCGGATGAAGCCGTAGCCGCCGAGTTTCAGCAGGATCGCCGCCAGGATCACCGAGCCGGCGGTGGGTGCCTCGACGTGCGCTTCCGGCAGCCAGCGGTGGAACGGCCACATCGGCATCTTCACCGCGAACGAGGCGAAGAAGCCGATCCACAGCCAGAACTGCACGCTCGGATCGAAATGGAAGGCGAGGAGCTTGCGGATATCGAGCGTGCCGGCCTGCCAGTACATCGCCATGATGGCGAGCAGCATCAGCACGGTGCCGGTAAAACTGTAGAAGAAGAACTTGTAGGCCGCCTGGATGCGCCGCGCCCCGCCCCAGATGCCGATGATCAGGAACATCGGGATCAGGCTGCCCTCGAAGAACACGTAGAACATGGCGAGATCGAGCGTGGTGAAGACGCCGATGCACATGGTCTCGAGGACGAGGAAGACCAGCATGTATTCGCGCACGCGGTTCTGGATCGAGGTCCAGCTGGCGAGCACGCAGGCCGGCAGCAGCAGGGCGGTGAGCACCACGAACAGCACCGAGACGCCGTCGACGCCCATGCGGTAGCCGATCGACGAGCCGATCCACTCGTAGTTCTCGACGAACTGGAAACCGGCATTGGAGTTGTCGAAGCGCGCCCACATCCAAAGCGAAAGAATGAGGGTGACGACACTGGTCAGGAGCGCAATCCAGCGGGCGAGATCCTTGCCGGCATCGTCGTTGGCGGGGACGAACAGCAGGATCGCCGCGCCGAGGAGGGGCAGGAAGGTGACGAGCGTCAGGATGTTGTCGAAAATGTTCATCCGAGCAACCCCGCCGAGACGATGACCCAGGTGAGCAGCAAGGCAATGCCGATCAGCATCACGAAGGCATAGTGATAGAGGTAGCCGGACTGGAGCTTCACCACGCGGTTGGTGACGTCCCGCACCCGGTGGCCGAGGCCCTCGACGATGGTCTGGTCGACCAGCCAGTCGTCAAAGCCCTTCCACAGAGCGGTGCCGAGGTAGTTGGCCGGCCGGACGAAGATCAGGTCGTAGAGCTCGTCGAAGTACCACTTGTTGAGCAGGAACTTGTAGAGCCCCGGATTGGCCGCGGCGAGACGCGCCGGGGCGGCCTTGTCGACCATGTACATGTACCAGGCGGCACCAAAACCGATCAGCATGGCGATGGTCGCCGACCAGCTGACGAGGACGGGCACCGCGTGCGCGGCTTCCATGCGCTCGGTCGAGACGGTGACGGCGCCCTTGAAGAATTCCGTGATCTCCTCGGCGTGGCCGAAGAAGTTTTCGTGCCAGACGACGCCGGCAAGTACCGCGCCCGCCGCCAGCACATAGAGCGGCACCAGCATGACGTTGGGACTCTCGTGCGGCTCGTGCGAATGGCCGTGGTCGGTGTCGGGCTCGGCGTGCGAGCTGTGATCGTGCGCATCGGCCGGGGCGTGGGCATGCCCCCAGCGAGCCTCGCCGTGGAAGGTCAGGTGGATCAGCCGCCACGAGTAGAAGCTCGTGAACATAGCCGCGATCACCAGCGCCCAGAACCCGAAGGTGCCGAGATTGCCGCCGACGGCGTAGGCCGTCTCGATGATGGCGTCCTTGGAGAAGAATCCGGCAAAGCCCAGCGGCGTGCCGGGGATGCCGACGCCGGTCAGCGCCAGAGTGCCGATCAGCATCATCCAGTAGGTGCGCGGGATTTTCTTCGCCAGCCCGCCCATGTTCCGCATGTCCTGCTCGTGGTGCATCGCATGGATGACCGAACCGGCGCCGAGGAACAGCAGGGCCTTGAAGAAGGCGTGGGTGAAGAGGTGAAAGATGCCGGCCGAGTAGACCCCGGCCCCGAGCGCCACGAACATGTAACCGAGCTGCGAGCAGGTCGAGTAGGCGATGACGCGCTTGATGTCGTTCTGAACCAGGCCGACCGTCGCCGCAAAGAACGCGGTGATCGCGCCGACAGTGAAGACGACGCTCATCGCGAAGGGCGAGGCGTCGAACATCGGCGACAACCGCGCCACCATGAACACGCCGGCCGTGACCATGGTCGCGGCATGGATCAGCGCCGAGACCGGGGTCGGGCCCTCCATGGCGTCCGGCAGCCAGGTGTGGAGCAGGAACTGCGCCGACTTGCCCATGGCGCCCATGAACAGCAGCAGGCAGACGACGGTCATCGCGTCGAAGTCCCAGCTGAGGAAATGCATGGTCTTGCCGGCCTGGCCGGCGACCGCCGCGAAGGCATCGTCGAAACCGAGATGGCCGAGCACCATGAAGGCGGCGAAGATGCCGAGCGCGAAGCCGAAATCGCCGACGCGGTTGACCACGAACGCCTTGATCGCCGCGGCGTTGGCGGAGGGCCGCGTGTACCAGAAGCCGATCAGCAGGTAGGACATCAGCCCCACCCCTTCCCAGCCGAAGAACATCTGGAGGAAATTGTCCGCCGTCACCAGCATCAGCATGGCGAAGGTGAAGAGCGAGAGGTACGCGAAGAACCGCGCCCGGTACGGATCGTCGGCCATGTAGCCGATCGAATAGACGTGAACGAGACTGGAGACGGTGGTCACCACCACAAGCATCACCGCGGTCAGGGTATCGACGCGCAGGATCCAGTTGAGCTCGAGCGGACCGGAGGTGACCCAGCGCAGGATCTCGACCTTGGTGACGCTCGCTTCGGCCTCGGCCGGCGCGAACCAGTAGCCGGAGAATACCACCCAGGCGAGCAGCGCCGACACGATCAGCAGGCCCGTGGTCAGGTACTCGCTGGTCCGGTGCCCGATGATCCGGCCGAGCAGCCCCGCCACCAGGGCGCCGATCAGCGGAAAGAATACGATGGCCTGGATCACTGCGTCAGCCCTTCAGCGAGTTGACGTCTTCGACCGCGATGGTGCCGCGGTTGCGATAGAAGACGACGAGGATGGCAAGGCCGATCGCTGCCTCGGCGGCGGCGACGGTGAGGATGAGCAGCGCGAACACCTGCCCGACGAGATCGCCGAGCTGGGCGGAGAAGGCGACGAAGTTGATGTTGACCGAGAGCAGGATCAGCTCGACCGACATCAGGATGATGATGATGTTCTTCCTGTTGAGGAAGATGCCGAACACCCCGAGCGTAAAGAGGATTGCGCCGACCGTGAGATAGTGGCCGAGGCCGATGCCCGCTGCTGCCAACATGGCTAGACCCCCTGCCCCGATTTGACCTTGACCAGCTCGGTTCCTTCGGAGCGCTTGCGCGAAATCTGGCGCATGACGTTCTGCCGCTTGACGTTGGTCTTGTGCTGCAGCGTCAGGACGATCGCGCCGATCATGGCGACCAGCAGCACCGCACCGGCGCCCTGGAACAGGAACACGTAGCGCGTGTAGATCACCTGGCCGAGCGCCCGGGTGTTGTCGATGGTCTGGTCGATCGGCACCACCGACGTGCTGGTGACGTTCGGCGAAATGACGAAGCTGCCGCCGACCAGCAGCAGCTCGACCAGAAGGATCAGGCCGACCACAACGCCGACCGGCGCGTATTGCAGCATGCCCTGGCGCAGCGAGGCGAAATCGACGTCGAGCATCATGGTGACGAAGAGGAATAGCACCGCCACCGCGCCGACATAGACGACGATGAGGATGAGGGCGAGGAACTCGGCGCCCGCCAGCATGAACAGCCCCGCTGCGTTGACGAAGCAGAGGATCAGGAACAGCACCGAGTGCACCGGATTGCGCGACGCGATCACCATCAGCGCCGAGGCGACGGCGATGACCGAGAACACGTAGAAGAAGAATAGCGCGAGGGTCATGGGGCGGCACCGTCATGCGTTTGAGCGTGGGGCTCTCCCCTCATCCGGCCGCTTTTTCTGCGCTCCGGCCGAGCGATCCCAAGTGGGCTCGCCCGGCCAACCGCTCGAGCGGCCACCTTCTCCCACAAGGGGAGAAGGCCCGACTGAGACGTCACGGCTCCACGGCCTTCTCCCTCGATGGGAGAAGGTGCCGACAGGCGGATGAGGGTGAGGCCGCTGGCGCTGCGTTCGGTCATGTTCATCATCTGTACGGCGCATCCGCGACGATGTTAGCAGCGATCTCGCGCTCCCACCGGTCGCCATTGGCAAGGAGGCGGTCCTTGCTGAAATAGAGTTCTTCGCGCGTCTCGGTGGCGAACTCGAAGTTCGGGCCCTCGACGATGGCATCGACCGGACAGGCCTCCTGGCACATGCCGCAATAGATGCATTTGACCATGTCGATGTCGTAGCGGACGGTGCGGCGGGTGCCGTCGTTCTGGCGCGGGCCGGCCTCGATGGTGATGGCCTGCGCCGGGCAGATCGCTTCGCAGAGCTTGCAGGCGATGCAGCGCTCTTCGCCGTTGGGATAGCGGCGCAGCGCATGCTCGCCGCGGAAGCGCGGCGAATACGGCATCTTCTCGAACGGATAGTTGATGGTCTTCTTGGGTGCGAAGAAGTAGCGCATCGAGAGGAAGAAGGCGCCGACGAACTCGCGCAGCAGGAGGCCGTTGATGACGCGGAAAATGCCCATCACATCCCTCCTCCGTGCCAGCCCCAGCCGGTGTACTGCAGAACGCCCGCGACGACGACGACGGCGATCAGCGACAGCGGCAGGAACACCTTCCAGCCGATCCGCATCAGCTGATCGTAGCGGTAGCGCGGCACGAACGCCTTCACCATGGCGAACATGAAGAACACCGCGCAGACTTTGAGGATGAACCAGATCCAGCCCGGAACCCAGGTGAAGGGCGGCAGGTCGATCGGCGAGGCCCAGCCGCCGAGAAAGAAGATGGTCGTCATCGCGCACATCAGCTGGATGGCGATGTACTCGCCCAGCATGAACAGCAGGTAGGGCGTCGAGGAGTACTCGACCATGAAGCCGGCGACCAGTTCGGACTCGGCTTCCGGCAGGTCGAAAGGCGGCCGGTTCGTCTCGGCCAGCGCCGAGATGAAGAAGATGATGAACATCGGAAACAGCGGCAGCCAGAACCAGTCGAGGAAGCTCAGCCACGGCACGCCGAGCATATGCGCGAGCCCCATCTGGCTCTGCGCCGTGACGATGTCGGATAGGTTCAGCGAGCCGACGACGAGCAGCACGGTGATGATGACGAAGCCGATCGAGACCTCGTAGCTCACCATCTGCGCGGCCGAGCGGAGCGCCCCGAGGAAGGCGTACTTCGAGTTCGACGCCCAGCCGGCCATGATGATGCCATAGACGCCCAGCGAGCTGATGGCGAAGATGTAGAGGACGCCGACGTTGATGTTGGCGAGGGCCCAGCCGGCATCGAGCGGGATCACCGCCCAGGCCGAGAGCGCCAGCACCGAGGTCACCAGCGGGGCGATGAAGAACACCACCTTGTCGGAGCTGGCCGGGATCACCGGCTCCTTGAAGACGAACTTCAACAGGTCGGCGAACGATTGCAGCAGGCCGAACGGCCCGACCACGTTGGGACCGCGCCGCACCTGCACCGCCGCCCAGATCTTGCGGTCGGCGAGCAGGATGTAGGCGGTGAAGATCAGCAGCGCGACGAGGAACAGCAGGGCCTTATAGACGAAGCCGATCTGCGTGCCCCAGCCCAAGAGCGGGATGCCGAGCAGGTAGTCCAGCGCTGCAGCGACGAATTGCATGGGTTACTCCGCCGCCTGCTTCAGGCCAGCCTGCATCTGCGAACACTCGGCCATGATGGCCGAGGCGCGCGCGATGGGGTTGGTGAGGTAGAAATCGCCGATCGGCGAGAACAGCTTGGCCGACGTCGTCTTGATCTCGCGGCCCGCGAGGTCGCGCACGCCCTCGATGCCGGCCGGAACGATCTGGTCGATCTGCGCGAGGTGCGGGAATTCGGCGTACATCGCCTTGCGCAGGTCGCGCAGCGAGTTGAACGGCAACGGCATGCCGAGCACGGCCGACAGCGCGCGGAAGATCGCCCAGTCTTCCTTGGCCTCGCCCGGCGGGAATACGGCACGCTCGCCGACCTGCACCCGGCCCTCGGTGTTGACGTAGGTGCCCGACTTCTCGGTGTAGGCGGCGGACGGCAGGATCACGTCGGCGCGGTGCGCGCCGGCATCGCCATGCGTGCCGACATAGACCACGAACGCCTTGCCCATCGCAGATGTGTCGTATTCGTCGGCGCCGAGCAGGAACAGCACCGAGAGCTCGTCCTTGCCGGCGAGTTTGACCTGATCGGCCGAGCAGACGCCGCCATTGTGCGGCACGAAGCCAATATCGATGCCGCCGACGCGCGACGCCGCGTTGTGGAGCAGCGCGTGGCCGTTCCAGCCCTCGGCGATGTCGCCCATGGTGGCGATCCTGCTGGCGAGTGCAATGACGTCGCGGCCGATCTGCTTGTTCCACTGCGCGCCATGGGAGACGGCGCCCTCGCCGACGATCACCAGCGGTTTCTTCGCCGCCTTCATGGTCGCGCCGAACCCTTCGCCCACCGCGACTTTCGCCAGCACCGAGAGGTCATCGCCGAGATAGTCGTAGGCATAGGTCAGGTCGGCATGATCGCCGATGACGCCGATCGGAATGCCCCTGGCGCGCCAGGTCTTGCGGATGCGCGCATTGAGCACCGGCGCTTCCTTGCGCGGGTTCGAGCCGACGATCAGGATCGCATCGGCGTCTTCGATGCCGGCAATGGTTGGATTGAAGAGGTAGGCCGAGCGCGGCATCGACGGATCGATGCCCGACATCGGCGGACGAACATCGGTCATGCCCGAGCCGAGCGCCGTCATCAGCGCCTTGAGCGCGTACATGTCCTCGACGGCGCTCAGATCGCCGGCGATGGCGCCGACCTTGTTGCCCATGCCCGAGGCCTTAATGGCGCCGGCGACGGCGGCGAAGGCCTCGTCCCAGCTGGCGGCGGTCAGCTTGCCGTTCCTGCGGACGTAGGGCCGATCGAGCCGCTGCGACTTGAGCCCGTCCCAGACATGGCGGGTCTTGTCGGAAATCCACTCCTCGTTCACCGCGTCATTGACGCGCGGCAGGATGCGCATCACTTCGCGGCCGCGGCTGTCGACGCGGATGTTGGAGCCGAGGGCGTCCATCACGTCGATGGATTCGGTTTTCACCAGTTCCCACGGCCGGGCGGCGAAGGCGTAGGGTTTCGACGTCAGCGCCCCGACCGGACAGAGGTCGACGATATTGCCTGAGAGCTCGCTGGTCAGCGCCTGCTCGAGGTAGGTGGTGATCTCAATGTCCTCGCCGCGACCGAGCGCGCCCATCTCGGACACCCCGGCAACCTCGGTGGTGAAGCGGACGCAGCGCGTGCAGGCGATGCAGCGGTTCATCGAGGTCTTGACCAGCGGCCCCATGTATTTGTCTTCGACGGCGCGCTTGTTCTCGGCATAGCGCGAGGTGTCGACGCCATAGGCCATCGCCTGGTCCTGCAGGTCGCACTCGCCGCCCTGATCGCAGATCGGGCAATCGAGCGGATGGTTGATCAGCAGGAATTCCATCACGCCTTCGCGGGCCTTCTTGACCATTGGCGTGTTGGTGAACATCTCCGGCGGCGAGCCGTCCGGGCCGGGCCGGAGGTCCTTGACCGACATGGCGCAGGAGGCCTGCGGTTTCGGCGGCCCGCCCTTCACTTCGACGAGGCACATGCGGCAATTGCCGGCGACCGACAGGCGCTCGTGGTAGCAGAAGCGCGGAATCTCGGCGCCCGCCGCTTCCGCCGCCTGCATCAGGGTGAAATAGTCGGGAACCTCGACCAGCTTGCCGTCGACTTTGATATTGGCCATTTGCTACCCGCACCTCTGGCTCATCCAGAGCTTGATGTGCTCCAAATGGGCCCAGTCATAGGCAAAATCGGAATTGCCGTGCGTCTCGAGATGTTCGAGACGCCCCTTGGCTTCCTCGAGCGAAGGAATGTCCCCCTCCTCGACCGGCCACATCACGAAGTGATGCGACTTCATCGGCTCGAACCACTCGGCTTTGCGATTGTAGAAGCGCTGGTGGACGGTCTTCCAGACGAACTGCTCGAGATGCTCGACCGTCTCCCACACGCTCATGTTCACGGCCATCATGGGATCGGGATAGGGTCGCAGATCGAGCGCGCCATCGTTCGAACCGTCGCCAACGAGCCGCCAGACGAAGCCCGGCATGCGCTCGGCCATCGCATTGACGCGCCCGAGATTGTCGACGAAATCCGCCATACGGGAATCGTCGATCGGGTAGTTCAACCGGCCGATATTGAGCTCAGCGACGTGCATCACTTACCGACACCCCACAGGAGCGCGAAGAATGCTGTGACCAACAAGATGGCACCGCCAAGAATTGCCATGCCGAGGCCGAACGTCAGCACCTTTGCAAAGGCAAGGCGGACCAACGGACCGAAGAAGGCACCCACTCCTCCCGCGACCAACCCATACAGGAGCGCGCCGCCGAGGCCTCCGGAATTCCACCCGGGAGCAGCGGCGAATACCGCGGCAACCGATCCGACGACAACCATCGTCGCCCTTTCGGCCGAGTTTGTTCGACCAAGATTCTCGTCCGGATCGAAGAGTTCACCCAGGAATGCCACGATCTTGTTCGGTTCGGCCGCCATCTTCACTCCGCCGCGATCGACGGCACGGCGCCGTCGGCATCTGCATTGTACGTGTACTGGTCGATCCGCGCTTCCATGACCGGGCGGAAATTGCGGATGAGGCCCTGGATCGGCCAGGCCGCGGCGTCGCCCAGCGCGCAGATGGTATGGCCTTCGACCTGCTTGGTGACCTCGAACAGCATGTCGATCTCGCGCTTCTGGGCGCGGCCTTCGACCATGCGTTCCATGACTCGCATCATCCAGCCGGTGCCCTCGCGGCAGGGCGTGCACTGGCCGCAGCTCTCGTGCTTGTAGAACGCACTGAGCCGCCAGATCGCCTTGATGATGTCGGTCGACTTGTCCATGACGATCACGGCGGCCGTGCCGAGCGATGAGCCGGCGTCCTTGAGGCCGTCGAAATCCATCAGCGCGTGGCGGATCTTCTCGCCGGGAACACAGGGGACCGAGGCGCCGCCGGGGATGACCGCGAGCAAATTATCCCAGCCGCCGCGGATGCCGCCGCAGTGCTTTTCGATCATCTCGTCGAACGGGATGCCCATCGCCTCTTCGAAGGTCGCGGGCTTGTTGACGTGGCCCGATACGCACATGAGCTTCGTGCCGGTGTTGTTGGCCCGGCCGATGCCGGCGAACCAGGCGCCGCCGCGGCGCAGGATTTCGGGGACGACGGCGATGGATTCGACGTTGTTGACGGTGGTCGGACAGCCATAGACGCCCATCGCCGCCGGGAACGGCGGCTTCAGCCGCGGCTGTCCCTTCTTGCCTTCGAGCGACTCCAGCAGGGCCGTCTCTTCGCCGCAGATGTAGGCGCCGGCGCCGTGGTGGACGATGATGTCGAAATCCCAGCCGTGGATATTGTCCTTGCCGATCAGCCGGTTGTCGTAGGCTTCCTGCACTGCATATTCGAGGTGCTGGCGCTCGCGGATGAACTCGCCGCGCACATAGATGATGGCGACATGCGCATCCATGGCGCGCGAGGCGAGGAGCGCCCCCTCGACCAGATGATGCGGATCGTGCCGCATGATCTCGCGGTCCTTGCAGGTGCCGGGCTCGGACTCGTCGGCATTGATGACGAGGTAGTGCGGGCGGCCGTCATTGACCTTGGGCATAAAGGTCCATTTGAGCGCCGTCGGGAATCCGGCGCCGCCGCGGCCGCGGAGGCCCGAGCCCTTGACCTCGTTGGTGATCCAGTCCCGACCGTTCTCGATGAAGCCCTTGGTCCCCTGCCAGCCGCCGCGCGCCCTGGCGCCCGCCAGCCGCCAGTCGCCCTGGCCGTAGAGATTGGTGAAGATGCGATCCTGGTCAGCGAGCATCAGGCAGTACCTTCCGGCGGAGTCTTCTTGGCGCGCGGTTTGCGCGGGGCCTTGCCGCCGTCGATCTTGCCGGCTGGCGATTCCGCGCCGGTTGCGTCCTCGCGCATGGCGCGGTTGGGCTCGCCATTGGCGTTGGCGGCAGCGTCGGCTTTCAGGCGCTCACCTTCGGCCTTGGCTTCGGAGACCTTGGACGCCCCTTTGGGATCCTTGAGCGCCGGAGCCCCCTCCTCGGCCACTTCGCTGCCCCGGCCCTTGTTGGTGGGTTCGGCAACAGCAACGGGCGCTGGCGCGACTGCCGGCGCCGCGGGGGCCGGCGGGGGTGGTGGCGGCGGGAACGGCTTGTAGGTCCGCTGGGCGGAAGGCGTTTCGAGCAGCGTCGTGGCTCCACCCTCGGCGGCCGAGAACTGCCGCTTGATCTGGGGGCCGGGCGTCACCGACTTGCCGTTGCCGGCGCGGAAAGACTCGACGATGCCCTCGAAACTCTCGACCGTGAGGTCCTCGTAGGTGTCGTTGCCGATCATGATCATCGGGGCGTTGACGCAGGCGCCGAGGCACTCGGCTTCTTCCCAGCTGAGCTTGCCATCAGCCGAAACCTCGAGCGGGTCGTGGGCGATCTTGTGCTGGCACACCTCGATCAGCTCACCGGCGCCGCGCAGCATGCACGGGGTCGTGCCACAGACGATGATGTGGGCCTCGGTGCCGACCGGCTTCAGCAGGAACTGGGTGTAGAAGGTCGCGACTTCGAGCACGCGGATATAGGCCATGCCGAGCATGCGCGCGACCGCCTCGATGGCGGCGCGGGTGACCCAGCCTTCCTGCTCCTGCGCGCGCCACAGGATCGGGATCACCGCCGATTGCTGGCGGCCGGCGGGATAGCGGGCAATGACTTTTTCGGCCCAGGTCTGGTTCTCGGACGAGAACGCGAAACTGGCAGGCTGAACAGCATCGGCGGCGAGACGGCGGACGGACATCAGCGATCGACCTCACCGAAGACGATATCGAGGGAACCGAGGATGGCGGAGACGTCCGCCAGCATGTGGCCGCGGGTCATCATGTCCATGGCGCTCAGATGCGCAAAACCGGGCGCGCGGATCTTGCAGCGATAGGGTTTGTTGGTGCCGTCGGAGACCAGATAGACGCCGAACTCGCCCTTGGGCGCCTCGACCGCCGCATAGACCTCGCCGGCCGGCACCTTGTAGCCCTCGGTGTAGAGCTTGAAGTGATGGATCAGCGCTTCCATCGACTGCTTCATCTCGCCCCGTTTGGGCGGTACCACCTTGCCGTCGGACGAATTGACCGGCCCCTGCCCCTTGGGCGAATTGAGCAGGTCGAGCACCTGTTTCATGATCCGGATCGCCTGGCGCATCTCGTCCATGCGGACCAGGTAGCGGTCGTAGCAGTCGCCGTTCTTGCCGATCGGGATGTCGAAATCGAGCTGATCGTAGCACTCGTAAGGCTGCGCCTTGCGCAGGTCCCAGGCGGCGCCGGAGCCGCGGATCATCACGCCGGAAAATCCCCACTTCCAGGCGTCCTCGAGCGACACGACGCCGATGTCGGCGTTGCGCTGCATGTAGATGCGGTTGCCCGTCATCAGGCCCTCGAGATCGTCGAGCACCTTCAGGAACGGGTCGCAGAACGCGCCGATATCGTCGATCAGCGCCTGCGGCAAATCCTGATGCACGCCGCCCGGCCGGAAATAGGCCGCATGCATGCGGCTGCCCGAGGCGCGCTCGTAAAAGATCATCAGCTTTTCGCGCTCGTCGAAGCCCCACAGTGGCGGGGTCAGCGCGCCGACATCGAGCGCCTGGGTCGTAACGTTGAGGAGGTGGCTGAGCAGCCGCCCGATTTCCGCATAGAGCACGCGGATCAGCTGGCCGCGGAACGGCACCTCGATGCCCAGCAGCCGCTCGACCGCGAGGCAGAAGGCGTGTTCCTGGTTCATCGGCGCGACATAGTCGAGGCGATCGAAGTAAGGAATGGCCTGAAGATAGGTCTTGGTCTCGATCAGCTTCTCGGTGCCGCGGTGAAGCAGCCCGATATGGGGATCGACTCGTTCAACGACCTCGCCGTCAAGCTCGAGCACCAGCCGAAGCACGCCGTGCGCCGCCGGATGCTGCGGCCCAAAGTTGATCGTGAAGTTGCGGACGTCGGCTTCAGTCATCGGCGGCCTCGAATTGGCAGTCGGCAGTCGGCAGTCGGCAATCGCTCAACTCGGGCTGCGTTCGATTGCCCGAATGAGCGACCGTAGCATCCGCCCCAACGCGTCGCACAACGCGAGAACCGGATGAGACGTGCCCGCGGCAATCAGACCTAGCCGCTCTGCAAGCAGCAAGTGCGTTTCGAGCTCCTTGAGAGACCCTTGGGCGACCTTCAGAAACTGGGCATACGAGCCTTTCGAGTCCCGCCCATACCCTTCCGCAATGTTTGCTGGAATGGATGCGCAGGCGCGACGAATTTGAGAGACTAGTCCGAACTTCTCGTCCTTCGGAAATGTCGCCGTCAGTCGATAGGAGGCTTCGGCCAAGTCCATCGCGGACTGCCAAACCCGCAAATCTCGATAAGACTCGATCGCCATGGCCCTGCCCCCCAGAGTGCCATACGACTGCCGACTGCCGACTGCCGACTGCCGCCTTCAATAGATTGTCGACTGCCACCCTCATTGCTTCGCCTTCTCATCCCCCGGCAGCACATAGTCCGTGCCTTCCCACGGCGACAAATAGTCGAACTGGCGGAATTCCTGTGCCAGCTTCACCGGTTCGTAAACGACGCGTTTGCGCTCCTCGTCGTAGCGGACCTCGACATAGCCGGTGGTGGGAAAGTCCTTGCGCAGCGGGTAGCCGTCGAAGCCGTAGTCGGTGAGGATGCGGCGCAGGTCCGGGTGGCTGGAGAACAGGATTCCATAAAAGTCGTAGGCCTCGCGCTCGAACCAGTCGGCCCCCGGAAAGACCGGCGTGATCGAGGGCACGGGCGTGTCGGCGTCGGTGCGGACTTTCAGCCGGATGCGGAGGTTCTTGGTGGGGCTCAGCAGGTGATAGACCACGTCGAAGCGCTCGTCGCGCTCGGGGTAATCGACCCCGCAGACGTCGATGATCGAGACAAACCGGCACGCCTCGTCGTCGTGCAACAAGCGGACGGCGTCGAGCACCGTTTCGCGGTGCAGCCGCAGCGTCAGTTCGCCGAAGGCGATGGTCTGCTCGACGATCCGGTCGCCGAGCAGCGCGGACACGCGCGATTGAAGCGCCTCGATCGGTGAAAGGCTGGACACGTCCCCCATGGTCATGTCCTAGCGCTCGATCGTGCCGGTGCGGCGGATCTTCTTCTGCAGCAGAAGCAGGCCGTAGAGCAGCGCCTCGGCCGTCGGCGGGCAGCCCGGGACATAGATGTCGACGGGAACGATGCGGTCGCAGCCGCGCACCACCGAATACGAGTAGTGGTAGTAGCCGCCGCCATTGGCGCAGCTGCCCATCGAGACGACGTAGCGCGGCATCGACATCTGGATCATCTCGACGGCACAGCAGGCGAGCCCGAAGGTCATCCACATCAACGAGCCGGTGCGGGCCCAGTTGATCAGCTCGTCGGTGGCGGTGACGATAAAACCCTTGTCGGCGAGCTCGTTGTTAATCTCGACGAAATACGGATCATCCGCGCCGATCGGCCTGCCGGTGCGCGGATCGAGGACGCCTCGCGGCGCCGGCGCGACGAGGGTCTCGGTCAATCCCATTCGAGCGCGCCCTTCCGCCATTCGTAGATGAACCCGACTGTCAAAACGCCGAGGAAGAGGAGCATCGACCAGAAGCCGAACAACCCGACATCCTTGAACGCCACCGCCCAGGGGAACAGGAACGCGACTTCGAGATCGAAGATGATGAAGAGGATCGACACCAGGTAGAATCGCACGTCGAACTTCATGCGCGCGTCGTCGAACGCGTCGAACCCACATTCATAGGCCGAGACCTTCTCGGGGTCGGGGCTTTTCACCGCGATGATGAAGGGCGCGATCAGCAGGGCCAACCCGATCACGCCGGATAGGCCGACAAAGATCACTATCGGCAGGTAGTCGCTGAGCAGATCGTTCATTCTGCGGCCTGTCTGGCGGCCGGGGAGGACCGGCCGGTAAGCGCGGGCCAAAGGGCAATGATGGGCCCCTGGGACGGCGCGAAATCGGTGTCACGGGCTTAGCCCACGCCCTCCCTCGATTCAAGGGAAAACACGGGCGGAATGTGCCGGCCGACACAGCGCGACGTGCGGCAAAAAACCGAAGGCCCCGCTAGCGCGGGGCCCTCATCAGGTGAATTCGGGAGATCGACTCAGAAGTGCCAGAACACGCCGGCGGTCAAGTCGGTGAACGACGTGTCGTACTGGGCGATCTGGAAGCGCGCCGAGACGTTGTCGGCCACCGAGAACTCGGCGCCTACGCCGACGATCCAGTCGAAACCGCCGTCGACGTCGTTCACACCGGCCATGCCGTAGAACAGCGCCGGCCCGGCCAGGACGCCCGCACGGCCGACCAGGTAGCCCTGATAACCAGGACCGCCGCCGCCGCCGACGTCGAAATAAGGCCCGATAGCCAGTTCGATGCCGATGAGGAACGATTCGCTGGCGGTCATGTTGGCACCGATGACGCCCTGCACCGGCGCGTAGCCGTCGAGGTCGTATCCGGCCTGGATACCGGCGTAGAAGCCGTCCCAATTGACCGACGAGCTGGGCACGACGGCTGGTGTGTCGATCATGAGATCGGCCGCCATCGACGGGGCCGACATCAGGGTCGCCGCCGCAAGACCAAGTACAACAGCGCTCAGAGACTTCATCTTTTGGCCCCAAACCATATTTCGACCATGTACTGCGCCGATCTGGACAGATTCACAAGCAACGGTCGGGTTTGCGGTTGGCGACAATGCGGCAGGCGTTGCAGCAGGGCAACAGTGCTGGCGGCCCGGCTTGGCACTGGCCCCACAAACGAAAAGGGCCCCTTCCGAGGCCCTTTTTGAAGAGAAGTCCAGCAGTAGATCAGAAGTGCCAGTCCAGAGCCGCGCCGATGCGCGTGGCAGTGAAGCCGTTGCCGATCAGATATTCCCCGGACAGATCGAGCGAGACCGATTCGGTGAGCATGAATTCGGCACCGACGCCGACCGGCACATAGAAGCTGACGCCGTCCGACAGCGCGCCGACGCCGATGCTCCCGTAAAGGACCGCCGTATCGTTGAGGACCACACCGACGCGGCCCGTCAAACCAGCGTCGAAATTGCCGCTCGTCCAGTAGTAGGCAAGGTCGCCCTCGACGCCGAATAGCAGGTCACCAGACACGAAGTTCGCGCCAAGCTCGACGCCGACCGCGGGGAAGATAACGCCTCCCTGGAACCATGCGGCGCCGGTCAGGCCTGCATACACGCCATCCCAATCCGAGACGGCGACGTCGTCGACCATTGGTGGCGCAAGCACGAGATCAGCCGCAGCCGCCCCACCAATCATCAGAACCGACAGCGCACCGGCCGACACAATTGCCTTCAGCATTTCCAAGCCTCCAAAATATTCGTTGGTCCAGAAATAGCCGACTTGTTCGGCGAGCGCCATAATCGCGGCGCGATATTGCCGCTATTCGTCGATGTTTGCCGTGGGGCGTTGCCGCAAATCCACAGTTCGCGGATTGATCGGCGCCAAGTTAGTTCATGTGCCAGAGCAGGCCCACCGTCGCCTTGCCGACCGAGGGCATGGCGCCGAATGCGCCAATGCCCTGCAATTCGCCGCGCACGCTAAGCTGGTCGGTCATCGCCATTTCGACGCCGCCGCCGAAGGCATAGACCGCCGTGCCCGAGAGGAATCCCGCGCCGAGATCGCCATAGACCATGGCGTTGTCGGCAACGAAGCCGCCGACGCGCCCGAGCGCGAGGGCATCATAGGCCGCCAGTCCGCCACCGTTCCAGTACGTGTCGCCCTGGAATTCGACGCCCGCGACGATGCCGTCGGTCACCGCGAAATTGGCGCCCACAACCACGCCGAGCGTGCCGTAGGGTGTGCCGCTCGCGAGGGCACCGCCACCGGTCGCACCGACATAGAGGCCTTCGAAATCGAACAGCGGGCTCGAGTAGATCGGATCGGCAGGGGCGAGCAGATCGGCGGCCTGGGCCGAGGCAGCCATGGTGACCGCCAGGGCGGCGCCGGCCAGAATGGAGTGCGCGAGTTTCATAGTAGTCCCCTTGGAGGTCGGATTGCGATTGCGGGGATTTTGCGCGCCGGGCTGCTTACGGACAATTAGCGACAAAGTTTAATTATCTCATAGGCCTAACAGATCGTTGACGGCCCAAAAAGCGAAGGGGCCCCGCGTCGCGGAGCCCCTTGCCAAGCCCTCTCCCGTGGAGGGAGCCGGTGATCAGAAGTGCCAGTTCAGGCCGACCTTCACGGCGGCCGAATTCTGCGTCGACGTGGTCAGGTCGAAGTTGTACTGGGCTTCGGCCTTGATGGTCACATTCTCGGCCACGGCAACTTCGGCGCCGACGCCGACCGGGACGTACCAGCTGCTCGGGGTCCGCGAACCGGCACCGGAGTAGATATAGACGATGGCGCTGTCGCTGATCAGACCACCGACCTTGCCGGTGAACTGAGCCGAGAAGTTCGGACCGGTCAGGGCGACCGCTTCGAACTCGCCGCCGATCAGCAGGTTATCCATCACGGCGTTCACGCCAAAATCCACACCGAGCCCGAAGGCGGTCGGCGCAGTCTGGCCCTGGATGAAAGCGCCGATATACGCACCGTCCCAGGTGAAGCTGTTGTCCACGACCGGAGCCATGGGCGTGTCAATGATGAGGTCGGCAGCGAAAGCCGCCGACGAGAGCACAGCCGTAGCCGCGGTTGCGAGCAAGGCAAGCTTGAGAGAACGCATGTTTAAGTCCTTCTATTATTCAAGGTCGGTAGCCGCTTTGGGAGGTGCGACTCCCGACTGCGGAATTGTAACGCGCTACCCGCCGCCACAAAACCGTCATTGCCCCCATTTTGTCATCGCTGTGCCCCATTCACCACACTTGTCGCACAAGCTAAGCTTTTGTTTGGCCACACGAAACCGCCGCCGCCGAAGTGGCGCCGCATTGGGTTCGAAACTGTGATCGGGCCGTCAGAAATGGAAGTTGGCGCCGACCGAAACCTGGTCCTTCGGGTTCGCTCCCGTGAGCGGGAAGCCATGCAGATACTGAGCCTTCAGGGTGACACTGTCGGCGACCGCGAAATCGACGCCGCCGCCAACAAGAATGTCCGACTCGGCCGGAGGCCCGAGATCGACGCCGGCGCCGGCCGCCGCATAAAGGATGATGGCGTCGGTGGCCGCGAGGCCGAGCGTGCCGATCCCCTGCAGGTAGCTCGTCGAGCCGCCGCCGCCGACCAGTCCGTGATAGGCGACCTCACCACCGACCAGGACGAAGTCGAACCGCGCATAGGCGCCGAAATCGACGCCGAGGCCGTATTGCGATCCACCCACCGGGCTCGTCTGCGCGATGCCATAGACGCCGGCGTAAAAGCCGTTCCAGTCGAAGCTCGCATCGGCGACCGGCACTGCCTCATTGGTCGAAACGGGCACGGTCAGGAGATCGGCCGCCGAGGCCGCGAACGGGGCGGCCGAGAGCATTGCCGCCAATGTCGCTGTCCGGAACAGACCCATTCTGTCCTCCTGAAATTCGTTCGGAACAGAAACGCCCGGTTTCCCCGGCGGTTCCGTTCATCGATCAGCCCGGCCCAGCTGCTATGCGCAGCGATTAGAACGATTCTCTAACAATGCCGAACAGCCCGAGAATCCTTGGTATTTGTGGGGGCAATCGGGCCACCATGGGGCGACAATGAGGCAGGTCGAATCTGTGGCAGATCGGCCACAAAATGCCCGATCCAAGGATCAGGAATGGCGCGGAATGGCGATTTGGGGAAAGTGGCGCGAGAGACGGGGCTCGAACCCGCGACCTTCGGCGTGACAGGCCGACGCTCTAACCAACTGAGCTACTCCCGCAGCGGCGAAGCAGAGCCCCGCGCAACGTGGCGTCCGTGTAGCGGCGGCGGTTTGGCAAGTCAAGCGCGGTCGCCCCAGTTTTGGGCGACCTCGCCGGGCTCATGCAGGGCGGATATTCTGATTGTGGCGGAAGAAGTTCTGCGGGTCCCATTTGGTCTTCAGAGCGCGCAGCCGCGCCAGCTTCTCGGCCCCGAACGAGCCCTCGATACGCGCCTGCCCCTCGTCGCCGATGTAGTTGAGGTAGACCCGCCCGGTCGCCCAGGGCTTCAGCACCGAAGCCGCGGCTTTCACCCGCTCGATATTCTTGGCGTTGTCGGCTGGATCGGTCCAGGCGCAGATGTAGTGGACGTTCCAGGGCGCCGTCCGCATGCCGAAGGCCGTCGCCTCTTCGGCCACCCGCGACGGCGCGCCGCCGCCGGCCACGATGATAATGGCCGATTGCGGCGAGATGGGCGTCAGCGCCAGCTTCGCATAGGCATCGATCGCCTCGTCGGGAAGCTGGCTGAGGAAATCTGCGGTCCAGTAGTTCTGGGTGCCCGGGAAGTTGCCGCCCTGGGTCTGGAGCACCGTATAGGGGGTCGGTTGCAGCAGATCCGCGGCCGGCGGACCGAACGCCCGGAGCGACGCAAGGACGCGAGCCCCCTCCTCCGGATCGCCGGCGTAGACGAGTTGCAGCATCGCCACCGGCTGCCCACGGGCCGGCGGAGGAACGAAAGGCGCGTCCGGCGCAGTCGTGAAGACCATGCCGCCGCTGACTTCGTCGGGCGCGGTCTGCATGAAGTCGCGGAAATTCTTGAGCACGGCACCGGCCATCGGGGCGGGATAGAGCAGCACGCCACCGAGAATGGCCGGCGGCAGGTCGTACAGCCGGAAATGGAAGGCCGTGACGACGCCGAAATTGCCGCCGCCGCCGCGCAAGCCCCAGAACAGATCGGGGTTTTCGGTGTCCGAAGCGATCACCTGCCGGCCATCGGCGGTGACCACTTCCGCCTTGATGAGGTTGTCGCAGACATAGCCGAACTTGCGCTCCAGCCAGCCGCTGCCGCTGCCCACCGTCAGCCCGGCAATGCCGGTGGTCGGGTTGCGGCCACCGGTCATGGCGAGGCCGCGTGCGGTGGTCGCCGCATCGAACTCGCCCCAGTTCATGCCAGCCTCGGCCCGGCAGGTCTTGGCAGCCGGGTCGATGTCGATGCGCTTCATGCCGCGCAGATCGACGCAGATGCCGCCGTCACAGACGGCGGTGCCGGTGACCGCATGACCGCCGCCGAACACCGAGAGCGTCAGGCCCTTGGCTTGGGCGAGATTGACGGCGAGGACAACATCTGCGGCGCTGCTGCAGCGGGCAATCACGGCCGGCCGCCGGTCGATCATGCCGTTGTAAACCTTGCGGCTTGCATCGTAATCGGCGTGGTCGGGGTGAAAAAGAGTGCCGGAAAAGCCCGGAAGTTCGAAGCGCTGGTCCATGTCGTGGCCCTCCTCTTTGGCTGCAACATAGCCGACCGGAGGGACAGGTGGACAGGTTCGTGCGGAGGAGCGGCGATGACCTTGCTCGGTTGACGCCTTCGCGGCGACACCCTAGTTAGGCGGCGTCTCCGGACGGGCGGTTAGCTCAGTTGGTAGAGCATCTCGTTTACACCGAGAGGGTCGGCGGTTCGAGACCGTCACCGCCCACCAGTCCCCCAAAGCAAACGGCCCCGGCGCCAGAGGCGCGCGAGGCCGTCAAGTCGAACGGATTTCGACCGATCAGTTGATCGCGTCTTTGAGCCCTTTGCCGGGCTTGAACTTGGCCTGCATCGAGGCAGGAATCTTGATTTCCGCGCCGGTGGCCGGATTGCGGCCGATCGATGCCTTGCGCTTGGAAACGGAGAAGGTGCCGAAGCCCACCAGACGGACTTCATCGCCCTTCTTCAGCGACTTGGTGATCGCCTCGAATACAGCGTCAACAGCCTCGCCTGCCTGCGCCTTGGTAATGCTCGCCCCTTCGGCAACGGTGCCGATCAGATCGTTCTTGTTCATAGCGTTTCCTCACAGTGAAAAAGCCCGCCCTCTTGGCGAACCAAAACGCGGCAATCCATTTGACGATTCTATGCGCTACGCAAGGAATTCCGGGCGTTTTGCGCTCGTCACCGCCGCAACGCTGTTAATGAAACCTGAATTCCCCCCGGGTCAATCGAAAAGACACCGAAATCGCCCGCAAACGCCCGGATTCCGGGGTTTTCCACCAGTTCAGGCCGTTGCCGACAGGGGCGGGCGCGTGCGGATACGTAGAATAACGGGAATCGCCAGCAGATAGACCGCGACGCCGACCACCCAGATGAGTCCCGGCGAGATTCCCCTGACCCAGAAATAGACGGCGGCAAAGAACAACGGCCCGACGATCGAGGCGAGACTGACGACCGACGCCAGTACGCCCTGCAGTTGCCCCTGCCGGTCGGCATCGGCCTGCTGGGTGGCGAGCGATTGCAGTGCCGGCACGCCGACGCCACCAAGCGCAAACAGCGGCATCACCGCGAACACCACCCAGCCCTGCGTGGCAAAGGCGATCGCCAGCAGCGACAGGCACTCGCAGGCCATGCCGAGGAACATCGCTTTGCGCTCGCCCAGTCGGGCGGTGATGGGCCCTGGCAGGAACGCCTGCGCGCCGGCGTGGAAAAGCCCGAAGGCGCCCAGCGACAGCCCGATCATCAGGCCGTTCCACTGGAAGGCGTCCTGCCCCCACAGGGCCCAGGCGGTGCCGTACATCTGGCCGACGAAGTTGAAGATGAAGAACAGCCCGATCAGCGGCAGAAGGCCCTTGAGGCCCAGTGCCCAGCGCAGCGGCAGGAACGGGTTGAGGCTTTTGAGGTCGAACGCCGCGCGGCGATCTCCCGGCCGCGATTCCGGCAGCACAAACAGCGCCAGCGCGAAATTGAGGCCATTGAGCACGGCGGCAGCGATGAACGGCGCCCGCACCCAGATGTCGCCGAGAAAGCCGCCCAACACCGGCCCGACGATGAAGCCGATGCCGAACATGGCGTGGAACAGCCCAAAGCGCCGGGCCCGCTGCTCCTCGGGCGTGATGTCGGTGATGTAGGCCGTGGCGACCGCCATGTTGGCGCTGCTGAGCCCGGCGATGGCGCGGC
Organism: Devosia nanyangense; assembly: GCA_016213505.1. GTDB lineage: Bacteria > Pseudomonadota > Alphaproteobacteria > Rhizobiales > Devosiaceae > Devosia_A > Devosia_A nanyangense. The sequence goes on along the minus strand of JACRAF010000033.1, from coordinate 45,957 downwards.
CGATGACCAGCATCCACAGCTCCGGCGCAAACGCCATCAGCAGATAGTCGACCGCGGCCCCCGCCAGCGACAGCAGCAGCACCGGCCTCCGGCCGAAGCGATCGCTGAGCAAGCCGAGCACCGGCGAGAAGATGAACTGCATCGCCGCATAGAGCGCCAGCATCACCCCGACATAGGGCGCGATGTCGGCGACGTGCGTCACCTCCGCGAGCAGCCGCGGCAGGATCGGAAAGATCAGCCCGATGCCGACGGCATCGAGGGTGACGGCGGCAAGAATGACGAACAGCGGTCGGTTCACGAAAAGAGCCTCGGCAGAGCGGGTTGTGAAGGTAGGCGGTCAACGCCCCACACAAGTGGGGCTGCCGGACGTAAGCTCAACCCGCTGGACCCGCCATCAGCAGGCGCTGCGAACGGACCGTATGGCGGCGCTCGAGCCGGTAGAGGAAAACTCGGTGACGCTGTAGAGCGTCGATCCCTCGGAATTGGGTACGCCGATGGCCGCAAACACGGACCCGCGGGCGCGGGCCGTCGCACCGATCCATTCGTCGGCCACCTTGCCGACCAACGCCAGGAAATAGGGCCGGTCGCCGCCGCCGCCGAGGCTGACCTGAATTTTGTCCCATGTACGTTCGTCTTGGGAAAAGGCCAGTTCGGCGCCCTTCCCCGCTTCGACCGCCGCCGGATCCGCTGAGCCGATCTCATAAACGAAACCGAGGCGCCCCGGCTTCGCACAGGTCACCAGAAGGCGCGCATCGCCATTGGTAACCGTGGCCCAGCGCCTGCTGGAGTCAAACGTCCAATCCTCGGCGAGGACAGGTGAGGCCGCCAGCATCATTGCCACGGCGCAGGCTGATCGAAGCATGGGTTCCTCCAGGCGCAAACGGGGCAGTGAAGACACAGGCCCCGAGAGCTTTCAAGGTCATGCCCCACCCCGCTTTGCTCTCGACCCCGCAAACGAAAGCGGCGCCCCGAGGGGGCGCCGCCAGATACATCGTAGAACGACGTCCTAGTGCTGGATCAATCCGGCTTCGTCGACGTCGATGCCGAGATCGGCGACGACCGGCGCCACCTTCGGCGTCTCGTCATAGGTCCACTCGATCGGCTCGGGCTGTCGCACCAAGGCACGGCTTAGCACTTCCGACATGTTCGATACCGGCACGATCTCCATGCCTTTCGTCACGATCTCGGGGATTTCCTTAAGATCGCGCACGTTCTCGGCGGGGATGAGCACCGTCTTGATGCCGAAGCGGAGCGCCGCGAGCAGCTTTTCCTTGAGCCCGCCGATCGGCAGCACGCGGCCGCGCAGCGTCACCTCGCCGGTCATCGCGACGTCGTGCCGGACCGGGATACCGGTCATCACCGAAACGATCGCGGTGGCCATGCCGACGCCGGCCGACGGGCCGTCCTTGGGGGTCGCCCCTTCCGGCACGTGGACGTGAATGTCGCGCGTGTCGAACAGCGGCGGCTTGATGCCGAGCTCGACCGCCCGCGAGCGAACATAGCCGTTCGCCGCCTGGATCGATTCCTTCATCACTTCCTTGAGGTTGCCGGTCACCGTCATGCGGCCCTTGCCGTGCGTCATCACCGCCTCGATGGTCAGCGTCTCACCGCCCACCGAGGTCCAGGCGAGGCCGGTGACCAGACCAACCTGCGGCTCGGCGTCGACCTTCTCGTTCCGGTAATAGGGCGGGCCGAGATACTCCTCGAGGAGCTCGTCGGTGATGAAGACCTTCTTGGACTTGTTCTGCATGATCTGTCGCACCGATTTCCGCATCAGCTTGGAAATCTCGCGCTTCAGATTACGCACGCCGGCTTCCCGCGTATAATTGCGGACGACCTTCATCAGGATGTCGTCGGTCAGGACGAATTCCTTGGCCTCGAGCCCGTTCTCCTTGAGCGTCTCGGGGATCAGGTGCCGCCGGGCGATCTCGAACTTCTCCTCTTCGGTGTAGCCGGAGAGACGGATGATCTCCATGCGGTCCATCAGCGGGCCAGGGATGTTGAGGGTGTTCGAGGTGGTGACGAACATCACGTCCGAGAGGTCGTAGTCGACCTCCAGATAATGGTCGTTGAACGTGTTGTTCTGCTCCGGATCGAGCACCTCGAGCAGCGCCGACGACGGATCGCCGCGGAAATCCTGGCCCATCTTGTCGATCTCGTCGAGCAGGAACAGCGGGTTGGATTTGCCCGCCTTCTTCATCGACTGGATCACCTTGCCGGGCATGGAGCCGATATAGGTGCGGCGGTGGCCACGGATTTCGGCCTCGTCGCGCACGCCGCCCAGCGACATGCGGATGAACTCGCGGCCGGTGGCTTTCGCGATCGACTTGCCGAGCGATGTCTTGCCGACGCCCGGAGGGCCGACGAGGCAGAGGATCGGGCCCTTGAGCTTGCCGGTGCGCGACTGCACGGCGAGATACTCGACGATCCGCTCCTTGACCTTCTCGAGGCCATAGTGATCGGCATCGAGCACTTCCTGGGCGTAGCCGAGGTCGCGCTTGACCTTGGACTTCTTGCCCCAGGGCAGCGACAACAGCCAGTCGAGATAGTTGCGCACGACCGTGGCCTCCGCCGACATCGGGCTCATCGACTTGAGCTTTTTGAGCTCGGCCTCGGCCTTGGTACGGGCTTCCTTGGAGAACTTGGTCTTCTTGATGCGGTCCTCGAGCTCGGTGAGCTCGTTGGTGCCCTCCTCGCCGTCGCCCAGTTCGCGCTGGATCGCCTTCATCTGCTCGTTGAGGTAGTACTCGCGCTGCGTCTTCTCCATCTGCCGCTTGACGCGGCTGCGGATGCGCTTTTCGACCTGCAGCACGCCGATCTCGCCCTCCATCAGGCCGAGAATCTTCTGCAGCCGCTCGGCGACCGAGACGGTCGACAGCAGGTCTTCCTTCTCGGTGATCTTGATGACGAGGTGGCTCGAAATCGTGTCGGCCAGCTTGGAGGCGTTGTCGATCTGGCTGACCGCGTTGACGACCTCGGCCGAGATCTTCTTGTTGAGCTTGACGTAGTTCTCGAACTCCGTCTGCGCCGAACGGGCCAGCGCCTCGATCTCGACGGCATCGCCCTCGGGCTCGAGCAAGGCGGTCGCTTCGGCCTCGAAGTAATCCTCGGTCTGCAGGTACTGGTCGATGGTGGCGCGGTGCAGGCCCTCGACCAGCACCTTCACGGTGCCGTCGGGGAGATTGAGCAGCTGCAGCACCGAGGCGATGGTGCCGGTGGCGAAGATGTCGCCCGGGGCCGGATCGTCGTCCTGCGCGTTCTTCTGGGTGACGACGAGAATGTGCTTGTCGTCGCGCATGACCTCTTCAAGCGCCTTCACGGATTTCTCGCGGCCCACAAAGAGCGGCACGATCATGCCTGGGAAAACCACGATGTCTCTGAGCGGCAGCACCGGATAGACCCGGTCGCGATCGTATTCGGCGCCGTGGGGGGTGACGTCCGACATGTCTTGTCCTTTCCGGGGCGCGTTGGAGGAAGGAAGGATACGCGCCCAAACAGCAATCAGATTGACGCCTGTCAAAAAGGCCGTCCGCCTGATTCTGCTTGAATAAATAGGGTCGCAGCTTCGTCATACAAGTCAACCGGCACAGGGTTTTTCCGTCGCTGGGTGGCTCGATGACAACGAATGCATCGTCTTTCGCCGATTGTCGACCCTTGCCGGGCAGCGTGACCGTATTCGTCCCAATACCGCAGGCCTCGCTTTTCTGGCGCTATCGCCCATCTCTGGCGCCGCGAGGGAGGCAAAGATGGCCAAGGTATTCAGTGTCAGTTCGGTTCAGCTGCAGATCCTGAAGTCGAACCCCGTGCAGATCCTCGTCGTCGCCCATGGCATGGCGGCGACCTCGGGGTGGAAGAATATCGACCTCGTGCCGGTCGCCAATTCGGATGGCGACGGCGTTCTGGACCTCGATTTCGTCGGCACGCCGCCCACCGGCATCAGCTTGCAGGTGCTCACCCCGGTGACCGGCGATTTCGTCATCGACAAGAACGCCGACAAGCTCGCCGGGGTCATGGTTCATGCTCGGACCAACTCCATGACGGCCCTTGTCGGCGGCGGCGACGCCACCACCCCCGGGGAGCCGAGCAAGGGCGTCGACCGGTTCATGCCGACAGCCTTCAATGCGATGCCGGATCGCATCACGACGTTCGCCCTTGGCGAAGAGGGCATCACGACCCTGGCCCTGCAGTTTGCCGAGTCCCCGCCGCTGACGCCGCATATCGAAAAGATGGCGATGCGGATGGCCGAAACGGCGGCGATGATCCCCTCCGAGAGCTGGGTGCCCAACCCTGCCGAGAAGCTGCCGTTCGGTCCGGGCGAGAAATTCATGATGGAAACCAATCCGGTGACTGACTTCATGCACAACCAGAAATTCGCGGCGAGCGGCGAGAACGGGCCGGGGCCCGATCCGATCGGGCCAATGTTCTTTTCCCCCTTCGGCGTGCGCTGAAAGGTGAGCCGGCTGCTGATCGCCGGCGGAAAACTCGATGCCAATCTCGACTGGCTGGCCAGCGCAGCGCAGCGGCTTGGCGTGGCGTGCGAACTCATTCTTGTCGATGCGGACAAGCTGCCCGCGTTTGCCTGGACGCTCGGGGACGAACCGCCAACTGTCGGGGGGCGACCCATCGAGGCAGATGCGGCCTTCGTCCGCTATGATGTCTTCTCGACGATCGCCTCCGGCAGCCAGGGCGCCTCGGCGAGCGCGCAAGCGTGGTTCGCGACATTCACCTCATGGTGCGCGATTGCAGGGCTCTTCGGTTTCAACCAGCGGATCGACTTCGCCACGGGAAGCAAGCTCGCCATGCTGGCGCGGGCATCCCGGTTCGGCATACCGGTCCCGCGGACGGTCGTGACCAATTCGATCGATGCCGTCCGTGGGCTTGGCGACCCGAAGTCCTACATCGCCAAGCCGGTCGCCGGCGGCAGCTATGTCATGGGCCTCGACGAGGCCCTGCAGGCAACGCAATTCGAACGCGACCTGTCGCCCAGCCCGGCAATCGTCCAGCCTCGGCTCGCCTATCCGGAGCGCCGCATCTACCGGATCGGAGGCGAGTATTTTGCCTTCGACATCCGCGCTGGCACGATCGACTCCCGGCTCGATGCCCAGGGTGGCATTGCGCCGTTTCCGATCGACCAGTTGCCGCATCGCGTCGTCGAGGGCCTGTCGCGCCTGACGGACGAACTCCGCTGCGATTTCTGCGCCATCGACATGAAGACCGACCCTGCCACCGGCGAGCTGGTGTTCCTTGAACTCAACAACGGACCGATGTTCATGGGCTACGACCAGACCTGCGGCGGCGCCATGGCCGAAGCCATGGTGCGCTACCTGGTGGCCGGTGGTGCGCCTCAGGCGGCCGGCTTGGGCGGCAACTGAGCCGACGGCGTCGACAACGAGATCCTCAGTTCCTCCTCGGTCATGTCGGCCGGCACATCGGCGAACAACGGCGTCGACAGGTATCGCTCGCCGGTGTCTGGAAGCATGCACAGAATGGTCGAGCCGGGGGCGGCCGTCTCCGCCACCTTCAGCGCCGCCGCGAAGGTGCCGCCGGCGGTTATGCCGACAAAAATCCCCTCCTTCTGCGCCAGTTGCTGGCTCATCCTGATGGCGTCCGGGCCGGCGATGGTGACCGTCTCGTCGATGAGGCCCATGGCTACCGCGTCCGAGGTGATCTTGGGAATGAAGTCCGGGCTCCAGCCCTGCATCGGATGCGGCTTCCAGGCCGGATGGCTGCCGCTCGCCGGCTGCGGCGCGCCGCTGGTCAGCATGGGCGCCGCCTCCGGCTCCGACACGACGATCCGGGTATCCGGGCGCTTTTCCGTGAGGACACGCGCGACCCCCTGCAGCGTCCCGCCGGTGCCGAAGCCGGTCACCCAATAGTCGAGCCGCTCGCCCTCGAAATCGCGCAGGATTTCCTGCGCCGTGGTCTTGGAGTGGTACTCCGGATTGGCGGGGTTCTCGAACTGCCGGGGCATGAACCAGCCATTGGCCGCCGCAAGCTCCTCGCATTTCTTGACCATGCCGGTGGCCCGCTCGGCCGCCGGGGTCAGCACCACCTTGGCCCCGAGGAAGCGCATGAGTTTGCGCCGCTCGACCGAAAAGCTCTCGGGCATGGTGAGCACCAGCGGGTACCCCTTGGCCGCGCAGACCATGGCCAGCCCGATGCCGGTATTGCCGCTCGTGCCCTCGATCACGGTCTGGCCGGGCTTCAGCGACCCATCCCGCTCCGCCGCCTCGATGACGCCGAGCGCCAGCCGGTCTTTGACCGAACCCAGTGGATTGAACGCCTCGATCTTGACGTAGAGGTTGATGCCCTTGGGCCCGAGCGCGTTGATCCGGACCACCGGCGTATTGCCGACCGTTCCAAGGATGCTGTCGTATTTCATCTAAAACCTCCACCGCAGACGCGGCCGCAAACTACTCCGGAAACGCTTGCGGATGCCAGCGCCCTATCGCAAGTTCGCCGGCAACGAGCGGGGCGCCTATTGAGTAAGCAGATCGATGAGATGCTGGCGACCAACGCCGCACAGAAGCGGTACTACGAGGTCGCCTCAGGCCGGGAAGTCTCGACCGAAAACAGCGGCGCGACCAACCTTTGGCGACGACTGCGCGAGCGCGCGCTCGGCGCGGTGAAGGTGTCGACGAGTTCGAAGGCGCTGACGCCGCTGCACCGGCAGTGGATGGGCGATCTCTCCAACCTGAAGGTGCTCGAACTCGGCGTCGGCACCGGAAGCGCGCTGTCCGTGGAACTCGCAACAGCAGCGCGTGAGTATATTGCGCTCGATCTCAGCCAGCAGCGGATCGACAAGCTGGCGAAGAAATTGGCCAAAGGCGGTGGCGGGGAGCCGAGGCTCTACGTCGCGGACTTTCTGTCGGCGAGCGAGTTTCCCGAAGCGGATTTCGACATCATCTACGCGCTGTCCGTGTTCCACCATTTCGAGCATTTCGAGGCGTTCCTCGACCTAGTGGACCGCAAGCTCGCCAAAGGCGGCCGGGTGATCACCTACGATCCGGTGCAGATCTGGTGGCCGATCCGCGCGCTGCGGGCCATTTACCGGCCATTCCAGACCGATTCCGAATGGGAGCATCCGTTCGACGCAGCATCGCTCCGCGCCATCGAAGGTCGTTTCGACGTCGTCGCCTGCCAGGGCCTTTTGACGAGGGCGAAATGGGCCGCGATCATCGCCGTGCTGGCGCCGAAACTGGGCGCGCGGCTTGGCCAGAAATGGCACGCGGACGACATGGCGCGGAGCACCACGCCACGGTCGCTGCGCCGAAGCCTCCACGCCTCCTATCTTCTCCGCAAGCGCGAAACCCATTGACCGAACCGCCCTCACGCATCGATCTGCACGGCCTTGCGACCGATGCCGGCGCGTCGGAGCGCGGCGCCGGCATGGGCCCGGAGGCGCTGCGGATCGCGGGGTTGGCGGAGGTGCTGACCGCCCTCGGCCACAAGGTCGAGGACAAGGGCGATTTCCGCGTTCCGCCGTCGCCGCGCACAGCCGAGAGACGGCGGGCCGAGATCCTCGCAGTGGCCGCGGAGGCGAGCGCCCGGGGCTACGAGACGCTCAAGAGCGCTGGTCTGCCGGTGTTCCTCGGCGGCGACCATTCGATCTCGATGGGCAGCGTGTCGGGCGTGGCGCGCTGGTGCGCCGCCCAGGACAGAGAACTGTTCGTGCTCTGGCTCGATGCGCATGGCGACTTCAACACGCCGGCCATCTCGCCCTCGGGGAACCTCCACGGCATGGCGCTGGCGCTGCTGTGCGGCGAGGACGAGTTCGACGACGCGTTCGGTGGCGCCTGGCGGGCCGAGATCGACCCCGCCAACGTCACGCTGTTCGGAACGCGCTCGACCGACGCCGCGGAGCGGGCGCTGCTGGCTGAGCGCGGCATCGAGGTCATCGATATGCGCATGATCGACGAACAGGGCGCCACGATGCCGATCCGCCGGCTGATCGAGCGGGTCACCCGGACGAGCGGGCATCTCCACCTCAGCCTCGACATCGACGCGATGGACCCCGGCATCGGCCCGGGCGTCGGCACGACGGTGCCCGGCGGCCTCACCTATCGCGAGGCGCACCTCGTGATGGAGATGCTGCACGATGCCGGGATCGTCGGCTCGCTCGACATCGTCGAACTGAACCCGTTCCTCGATCACGCGGGGATGAGCGCGAAACTGCTGGTGGACCTGGCAGCGAGCCTGTTCGGCCGAAAGATCATGGGCCGCCCGCGTTAGCCGGGAGCGCGCGCTGCCGACCAGCCGAAGCCGATGACCCAGAAGCCGATGCCGAGCACCACGTGCAGCGCCAGCGGCATCAGCCCGGCCAGGTCGACGATCCCGGCGGCGATGGCGCTCCCCAGCGCGACGATGCCCACGAGGTTCGAAATCGCCTGCGAGCGGATGATCGCCCTGGTGGTGGTGTCGGTCGAATCGCGGACCCACCAGAACAGCAGAGCCACACTGACGAGGCCTCCCCCCAGAATACGGGTCATCACCTCGCCCGGCGCGTCGAGAGACACGCCGAACGGGGCCATCACCAAGGCAGGCACCAAGAGCAGACCAGCGCCAAGGATGGCGTAGGCTGCGGCGGCGAAAAGCAGGAAGATGCGCTGGCTCATGGAAGCTCCCCTCATCCACGTTGACCGGACCTGAGGCTAGACACCGATCGGCCGGCAACTCAACCGGTGCGGGCCGTGCAAAAACGTCGCGCCGGAGACGAGGCTCCGGCGCGCACGATGCTGGCGATGCGGTGGACGATCAGGCGCTGGTCGCCTGCGCCTCTTCCTTCTTGCGCTCGGAGTAGATGTAGAGCGGGCGCGTGTCCTTGTTGTCGACCACGTCGGCGGAGATCACCACCTCCTCGACGCCATCGAGCGAGGGAAGATCGAACATGGTGTCGAGCAGGATGCCCTCCATGATCGAGCGGAGGCCGCGGGCCCCGGTCTTGCGGGTAATGGCGTGCTTGGCAATGGCCTTGAGCGCGTCCTCGTGGAAGGTGAGTTCGGTGTCTTCCATGGCGAACAGCCGCTGATACTGGCGGACCAGCGCGTTCTTGGGCTCGGTCAGGATCTGGATCAGGGCCGGCTCGTCGAGGTCCTCGAGGGTGGCGATCACCGGCAAACGGCCGATGAATTCGGGGATCAGCCCGAACTTCACCAAGTCTTCGGGCGCGACTTCCTTGAGGATATCGCCGACGCGGCGATCATGCGGGTCCTTGACGACGGCCGAGAAACCAATGCCCGAGCCCTCGGAACGGGCCGCGATGATCTTTTCGAGGCCGGCGAAGGCACCGCCGCAGATGAACAGGATGTTCGTGGTATCGACCTGCAGGAACTCCTGCTGCGGATGCTTGCGCCCGCCCTGCGGCGGCACGGAGGCGACGGTGCCTTCCATGATCTTGAGCAGCGCCTGCTGCACACCCTCGCCCGACACGTCGCGGGTGATCGAAGGATTGTCGGACTTGCGCGAAATCTTGTCGACTTCGTCGATATAGACGATGCCGCGCTGCGCCTTCTCGACATTGTAGTCGGCCGACTGCAGCAGCTTCAGGATGATGTTTTCGACGTCTTCGCCGACATAGCCGGCTTCGGTCAGGGTTGTGGCGTCCGCCATCGTGAACGGCACGTCGAGGATGCGGGCGAGCGTCTGGGCGAGCAGCGTCTTGCCCGTGCCGGTGGGGCCGACGAGCAGGATGTTGGACTTCGACAACTCGACGTCCTGATTCTTGGTGGCGTGGTGCAGGCGCTTGTAGTGGTTGTGCACGGCGACCGACAGCACGCGCTTGGCGCGGTACTGGCCGATCACGTAGTCGTCCAGGATCTTGCAGATTTCGGCCGGAGTCGGCACCCCGTCATTGGACTTCACCATCGAGGTTTTGTTTTCCTCGCGGATGATGTCCATGCACAATTCGACGCATTCATCGCAGATGAACACAGTCGGTCCGGCGATCAACTTGCGAACTTCGTGCTGGGACTTGCCGCAGAACGAGCAATACAGCGTGTTCTTGCTGGTTTCGCCGGTGGAAGTTTCCTTGGACATCCGTCACTCCTCGAGGGCTCGGGCCCCCGCCAACCTGCGTTCACGTTCGACGCTAACGCACGAGACTTAAAGAATATGTTGCCGGATCGACCTTAGCGACCGATCCGGCGGGTCACAATGACTGGAGTGTCACACTCCAGTGTCGGATCGCAGCAAGCTTAACGCCGGCAATTTCAGGTGGTTTCCGGCGCCGCGCGCTTCTCGAAGATATGATCGATGAGCCCGAAATCCTTGGCCTGTTCGACGCTCATGAAGTTGTCGCGCTCGAGCGCGGTGTGGATGGTGTCGTAGTCCTGGCCGGTGTGCTTCACGTAGATTTCATTGAGCCGGCGCTTCAGCTTTTCGGTGAACTGGGCGTGGATCAGGATATCCGTCGCCTGGCCCTGATAGCCGCCGGACGGCTGGTGCACCATGATCGAGCCATTGGGCAGCGCCGCGCGCATGCCTTTTTCACCGGCGGTGAGCAGCAGCGAGGCCGCCGAAGCCGCCTGTCCGATGCACAGTGTCGCCACCGGCGGCCGGATGAACTGCATGGTGTCGTAGACCGCCAGCCCCGACGTCACCACGCCGCCCGGCGAGTTGATGTAGAGGTTGATCTCCTTTTTGGGGTTCTCGGACTCGAGAAACAGCAGCTGGGCGATGATCAGCGAGGACATGTTGTCCTCGATCGGCCCGGTCACGAAGATGATGCGCTCCTTGAGCAGGCGCGAATAGATGTCGAAGGCGCGCTCGCCGCGGTTGGTCTGCTCGACCACCGTGGGCACGAGATAATTGGTGTAGGTGTCGAGAAGATCTCTCATTCGAGTTGCCCCTGAGATTGGATGCCGAATCGGCCCGGATGGCCGAGTGCAGACGAGATCGCGTTAAGGCGCGGTAAAGGCAGAGATAGGCGGGACTGTGGCGGCGGACAAGGGCGGGCACAGGCTTGTGGCTAACGCCCGCCTGCGGGGCCTTTACGGGAGCGCACGCCTGCGGCAACCATGGGGCCGGAAATGCCAGAGGGAGCCCATGATGAAGTACGCCAAACTGATCGTGGCCGGAGCTATTGCTCTTGCCAGCACGCCGGTCTTCGCCGCGGACACGGTTTCCGCCAAGGACCCCAAAGGGGTGATCGAGGCGCTGAGCCAGCTCGGCTACCCCGGCAAGATCGAAAAGCTCGAGAGCGGACGCACCTCGATCGCGGTGCAGATTTCGGGTCTCAAGACCTTCATCGACTTCTACGACTGCGCCGACGACCTGACGGAGTGCTACACCCTGCTGTTCAACGTCGCGCTGAACCTCAACGACGGCACGACGCTCGAAAAGGCCAATGAATGGAACACGACGGAGATCACCGGGCGGGTGTGGCTCGACCGCGATCGTGACCCGACGCTGGATTTCGCCTTGTCGACGTTCGACGGCATCCCGATGAGCGTGTTCGAGGAGAACATGAAGCTCTGGGATCGCAAGATCGGCGACGTGAAGGACTTCTTCGACTTCTAGGGACCAACGATTTGCCAGCTGCCTATTCGATTTCCGCCGACGCCCGGCGCGCCTCGGCCGCTCCGCGTGACGCCGCGTTCTACCAGGAGCCCTACGCGTTCTACACGGCGCTCCACGCCGGCACGCCGACCTTCGTGTGGGAGGACTACGGCCACTGGTGCTTCACCGGCTTCAAGGAGGTGAACGCGCTGTTGCGCGACAAGCGCTTTGGGCGGCAGATTCTCCACGTGATAAGCCGAGAGGAGCTCGGCTGGCCGGCGCCCAAGGCGCACACCGCGGCCTTCGATCTGACCGAAAAGTACTCGCTGCTGACGCTCGAGCCGCCGGCGCACACGCGGCTGAGGACGCTGGTCAACCGGGCGTTCGTCTCCCGGCATGTCGAACAGCTGCGGCCGCGGATCGAAAAGCTCGCCAACGAGATCATCGACGGGTTCGAGGCCGACGGCAGCATCGAGCTGATCAAGGCCTTCGCCGCGCCGATTCCGGCGGTGGTGATCGCCGAAATGATCGGCCTCCCCGCCGAGATGGCGCCGCAATTGCTCAACTGGTCCAACCGCATGGTCCAGATGTACATGTTCGGCGTGACGCGCGAGGTCGAGCTCGACGCCAACCAGGCGTCGGAGGAGTTCATCGCCTATCTGCGCGAGATGATCGCCGCGCGGCGCCGGGCGCCGACCGGGGACCTGCTCAGCCACATGCTGACCGCCGACCCGGTCGACGGACAGAAGCTGACCGAGGACGAGGTGGTCTCGACCGCGATCCTGTTGCTCAATGCAGGGCACGAGGCGACGGTGCACACGACCGGCAATGCGGTGAAGACGATCCTCGAGAGCGGGCTCGACCCCCAAACGCTGTTCGTTGACGACAAGCAGACCGAAGCGACGGTAGAGGAGTGCCTGCGCTACGACGCGCCGCTCCACCTCTTCACCCGCTACGCATTGACCGACGTGACCTTTGACGACGGATTGTCGGTCAAGAAGGGCGAGACCATCGGCCTGATGCTCGCGGCCGCCAACCGCGACCCGACGCGGTTCAGGGACGCCAACCTGTTCGATCCGTTCCGCACCGATGGGCAGAACGTCAGCTTCGGCGCCGGCATCCATTTCTGCATCGGCGCGCCGCTGGCCAAGATCGAGCTGCAGGTGGCGCTGTCGACGCTGTTCCGCCGGCTGCCGGGGCTGAAGCTGGCCGCCGAGCCGCGCTACAACAACGTCTACCACTTCCACGGGCTGGAACGGCTGGACGTCAGCTGGTGAGCGACGCCAGCACGTCGGGGATGAGGTCCACGAGGTCTTCCGAGATCAGCCCAGGCTTGCCGAAGCGGTTCGCTGCCTCGGCGTGAAGCCAGGCGCCCGCCGCGGCGGCGTCGAAACCCGCCATCTTCTGCGCCAGCAAGCCGCCGACGATACCGGCCAGCACGTCGCCCGAGCCGGCGGTGCCGAGGGTCGGCGGGGCGTTCGAGTTGATCGCGACGCGGCCGTCCGGCGCGGCGATGACGGTGTCGCTGCCCTTGAGGATGACGACTGCGCCGGAGCGTTGGGCGGCGGTGCGGGCGCGCTCCAGTTTCGATCCGTCGATCTTGCCGAACAGCCGCTCGAACTCGCCCTCGTGCGGGGTGAGCACCACCGGGCGGTCGGGACGGGCCTTGATCAGCGCGAACAGCGTTTCGGGATCGTCCTTGAACACGGTCAGAGCGTCGGCATCGAGCACGGCGGCCGAGGCGAGATCGAGGGCGAGGGCGACCTTGGCCCGCGTCTCCGGGTTCACGCCCGCCGCGGGGCCGACGATTATCGCGTCGAGCCGCATGGCCTGCAGCGCCTGCTCCAGCGCGGCGACCGTTCCGGCCTCCCGGAGCATGATCGCGGTGACGTGCGCGGCGTGGATCACCAGCGCCTCGCGCTCGCCGACGAGGGTTACGGCCCCTGCCCCGGCCCGCAGCGCCGCGATGGCGGCAAGCCGCGTCGCCCCGGTCTGCAGCGCCGGGCCAGAGATGACGACGCAGTGTCCGCGCGCGTATTTGTGGGTGTCTGCCGCAGGCGACGGCAACGACCAAAGGTGCGGGCCGTTCTCGTGCGCATCGGCACCAATCTGCATCAGCACGTCGTGCGGAAGGCCGATGTCGGCGAGGACCAACTCGCCGCAAAGATCGCGGCCGGGGAGCAGCAGATGGCCCGGCTTCTTGCGGAAGAACGTCACGGTGAGATCGGCCCGGATGGCCGTGCCGCGGATCGCGCCGCTGTCGCCGTCGACGCCGCTCGGCACGTCGATGGCGACGACCGGAACGCCGCTTTCATTTACCTCGCCGATCAGCGCGGCCATCGCGCCGGTGACATCGCGGTCGAGCCCGGCGCCGAGCAGCGCATCGACGATCAGCCCGGCGCCGGCGATCTGCGCCGGACCGGTTTCGCCCCAGCGGTTGGCATTCACCGCGGCGTCGCCCTTGAGCTTGTCGCGGTCGCCAATCAGCGCCACGCGCGCGTCCCAGCCCGCCTCGCGCAGCTGCCGCGCGACGACAAAACCGTCGCCACCATTGTTGCCGGGGCCGCAAAGCACCAGCACCGGACGCTTGCCGTAGCGGCGGAGGATTTCAGTTGTGACCGCCCTGCCCGCGTTTTCCATCAGTGTCAGCGACCGCACGCCGGACGCTTCCGCCAGGCGGTCGGCGCGGGACATCTCGGCGAGGGTGAGAAGCTCGTGCATGCGCAAGTCTTAGCAGATGCGTGCAAGCGGCCCCACCCTCAAACAAAAAGGCCGCCCGGAGGCGGCCTTTGAACTCGTGCGAACCGAGCGACCTCAGTGGTCGTGGCCCTCGTGATCGTCGTGGTCGTGATGGTGCTCGTCGGGGACGTCGTCGCCCTCGTCCTGGATGATTTTCGCCAGTTCCTCGCGGCTCACCTTCTTTTCGGTCTGCGTCGCGAGCTCGGCGACGAAATCGACCACCTTGTTCTCGAACACCGGGGCGCGGAGCCCGGCGAGAGCCTGCGGGTTCTTGCGATAGTAGTCGTAGACCTGCTGTTCCTGGCCCGGGAAGCGGCGGACTTCGGCGATCAGCGCCTGCTGGTGCTCGTCTTCGCTCACTTCGATCTTGTTCTTGTTGCCGACTTCCGCGACCACCAGGCCGAGCCGGACGCGGCGCTCGGCGATCTTGCGGTACTGCGCACTCGCCTCTTCCTCGGTCGTCCCTTCGTCCTCGAACGAGCGGCCGTGATCGGTGATCTCGTGCTTGACTCGCTGCCAGATGGCGTCGAACTCGGCGTCGACGAGCTGATCGGGAACGCTGAACTTGTGGCTCTCGTCGAGCGCGTCGAGGATCTGGCGCTTCATCGCCTGGCGGCTCATCGAGGCCAGCGCGGCGATCATCTGATCTTTGACGGCGGTGCGCAGCGCCCCCAGATCGTCGAGCCCGAGCGTCTTGGCGAAGTCGTCGTTGAATTCGCCGGCGCGCGGCCCATCGATATGGAGGACGGTGACGTCGAAGGTCGCCTTCTTGCCCTGCAGCTCGTCCTTGCCGTAGTCCTTGGGGAAGGTGATGTCGATTGAGCGGGTCTCGCCCTTCTTCATGCCGATCAGCTGCTCTTCGAAGCCGGGGATGAAGTCGCCGGCGCCGACGATGACATGAGCGTGGTCGGAACTGCCGCCGGCGAAGGGCTTGCCCTTGATCTTGCCCTCGAACGAGATGCCCAGATTGTCGCCCTCGGCGACGACGCCATCGTCAGGTTTCGGCTCGTAGCCGCGGTTCTGGCGGAACACGCGGGCCATCTCCTTGTCGAGATCGGCGTCGGTGACCTCGACCACGGGCTTGTCGATCTTGAGGCCCTTGAACTCCATCAGCTCGACCGACGGCAGCACCTCGTAGCTGACGTCGAAGCTGAGGTCCGCCTCGCCGTCGAGCACCTTGTTGAGGGTGCCCTGGTCGTCGGGCAGGTCAACCTTGGGCTGTGCCGCGGCGCGCTCCGAACGGCTGGTCAGCGTCGCCGACACCGTGGTGTTGATGGCGTCCTGCATCACCTCGGCCATCGCCGACTTGCCGTAGACCTTCTTGAGATAGGTCGCCGGCACTTTGCCGGGACGGAAGCCCTTGATGTTGGCCTGGTTCTTGAGCTCGCCGAGCCGCGCTTCGAGGCGCGTGGTGAGGTCGCTCTTGGGAATGACCAGGCTCAGCTTGCGCTTCAGGCCTTCATTGAGGGTTTCGGTGACCTGCATTCAAGAGTTCCGTTTCTGTATCGTTTGGCCGAAAAGCGAGAGGATGACGGCGATTTCTGGTGCGGGTGAGAGGACTTGAACCTCCACGCCTTGCGGCGACGGAACCTAAATCCGCTGCGTCTACCAGTTTCGCCACACCCGCAACCGCCCTACGGCCGGGCTGGCGAGCAGATATATGAAGTGCGGGGGTCAGTCAAAGCCTGCCTTGATCATTTGGCCGGAATGGCGAAGACCCGCGCGATCAGCCCGTCCCGCGCGACGAACATCACGACCATTTCGACCGGGGCGGCGGCGATGCCGAAGATGCGTTCGTGGTCGATGATCGTTTCACCCAGCACGATGCGGTTGACGATCTCGGCCCTCAGGCACGGACGGCTGAACCGCTCTCGGGCGTAAAACGCCCCAAATTCGGCCTTGCCGTCGAGCACCAGGGCCATCTCCAGCATCCGGAAGCTCCGCACGTCGTCGTGGAAGCAGGCGAGGAAACGGGCAAGATCGCGGGCGTTGTAGGCCGCCAGTTGCTCCTCGACGCATTCGAGTCCTGTCATTGTCGCCCCCAATACTGCCGACCGATGAGGCAGATGCCGCAGTCGCCCGCTTGCGGCCTGCTCAGGCGCATGGCACGCTGCCCAAAAATGGTGCAGACTGCCCTGATGCATCTTTCAGGATTGCTGCAAATAGTTCGTGCAGCAGCCTGGTTTCCTTTGTTATTTTCCTTCTGGGTCGCGCTGGCACGCCGCGTGCATTCCGATGGGCAATACCCGCGAGGGCGAAGTGGAGGCCTGAATGAAGAAGATCGAGGCTATCGTTAAGCCGTTCAAGCTCGACGAGGTCAAGGAAGCGCTACAGGAAGTCGGCCTGCAGGGCATCACCGTGACCGAGGCGAAGGGCTTCGGCCGCCAGAAGGGCCACACCGAACTCTATCGCGGCGCCGAGTACGTCGTCGACTTCCTACCCAAGGTGAAGGTCGAGGTGGTCTGCCCCGACGAGTTCGCCGAGCGGGCCATCGAGGCCATCCGCAGCGCCGCGCAAACCGGCCGCATCGGCGACGGCAAGATTTTCGTCTATTCGATCGAACAGGCGATCCGCATCCGCACCGGCGAATTCGGCGACGACGCGCTCTGACGCGCCGCACAAGCTAACCACACAACAGGGATCTCAACGGGGAATACCATGACGACAGGCAGCGACCTTCTCAAGAAGATCAAGGACGAGAACATCAAATACGTGGACCTGCGCTTCACCGACCCGCGCGGCAAGCTGCAGCACGTGACCTTCGATCAGACCATGGTCGACGAAGACCTGTTCGAGGAAGGCACGATGTTCGACGGCTCCTCGATCGCCGGCTGGAAGGCGATCAACGAGAGCGACATGGTGCTGATGCCGGACCCGGATTCGGCCTATATGGACCCGTTCTTTTCGGCCTCGACGCTCGCCATCAACTGCGACATTCTCGAGCCGCTGACCTACCAGCCCTACAGCCGCGATCCGCGCACCACGGCCAAGAAGGCCGAGGCGTACGTGAAGACGCTGGGCATCGGCGACAGCGTCTATTTCGGCCCCGAGCCCGAATTCTTCATCTTCGACGACGTCCGCTACTCGAACACCACCTACAAGGTCGGCTTCGAGGTCGACTCCTCGGAACTGCCCTCCAACAACGACACCGAGTACGACCAGGGCAATTCGGGCCATCACATCGGCCTCAAGAAGGGTTACTTCCCGGTGCCGCCGCTCGACAGCGCGCAGGATATGCGCGGCGAGATGCTGGCGGCGATGGGCGCCATGGGCGTGCCGATCGAAAAGCACCACCACGAGGTGGCCTCGGCCCAGCATGAGCTCGGCATCAAGTTCTGCCCGATCATCAAGGCGGCCGACAGCGTCCAGATCTACAAGTACGTGATCCACCAGGTCGCGCACGCCTACGGCAAGACGGTCACCTTCATGCCCAAGCCCGTCTACGGCGACAACGGCTCAGGCATGCACTGCCACCAGTCGATCTGGAAGGACGGCAAGCCCCTGTTCGCTGGCGACCAGTATGCCGGCCTCAGCATGGACGCCCTCTACTACATCGGCGGCATCATCAAGCACGCCAAGGCCATCAACGCCTTCACCAACCCGACCACCAACTCCTACAAGCGCCTGGTCCCCGGCTTCGAAGCCCCCGTGCTGCTCGCTTATTCGGCGCGCAACCGCTCGGCCTCCTGCCGCATCCCCTTCGGCCAGTCGCCGAAAGCCAAGCGCGTCGAAGTCCGCTTCCCCGATCCGCTGGCCAACCCCTATCTCGGCTTTGCCGCCATGCTGATGGCCGGCCTCGACGGCATCAAGAACAAGATCCATCCGGGCGATCCGATGGACAAGGACCTCTACGACCTGCCGCCCGAAGAACTGAAGCTGATCCCCACCGTCTGCGGCTCGCTGCGCGAAGCGCTCGAGAGCCTCGACAAGGACCGCGAGTTCCTCAAAGCCGGCGGCGTCTTCGAGGACGACCAGATCGACAGCTACATCGACCTCAAGATGACCGAAGTGATCAAGTTCGAGCACACCCCGCATCCGGTCGAGTACGAGATGTATTACTCGGCGTGACGCCGAGGAGCATCGGTGAAACTAGAAAGGGCCCCGCTGGGGCCCTTTTTGCTGCCGAGTCACTGGCGGCCAATTCGAGATTCGATCGCTGGTCCGTTTCGGATCGTCTGGAGCACGACGCAGTAGCGCTCAGTAAGCCGGAGCAGCGCGTCGAGCTTCTCCTGCGGCGCGTCCGTCTCCAGGTCGAAACGCAGCCGGATGCTGGCAAAGCCGACCGGCGCGTCCTTGGAAACCCCGAGCGTTCCGCGGAAATCGAGATCGCCCTCGGCCGAGACTGTTCCCGAGCGCAGCGGGATATCCAGGGCCGTCGCCACCGACTTCAGCGTCACGCCGGCGCAGGCGACCAGAGCCTCGAGCAGCAGATCGCCCGAGCACAGCTCAAGACCGCTACCGCCGGTCGCAGAATGCAGTCCCGCGAGCGAAAGCGCCCGGCCCGTCTCGATCTTGCAGGTTATGTTGCCGGCGTCGATCGTGCCGTTGGCCTTGAGGGTCACCATGGCCGCTGCCGGATCGCTGCGGTAGCGTTCCTTGAGCGGCGCCTGCATGGCGCGCAGCGCGACCGAATCCATTCGTTGCTCTCCCGAAGCCTGTTGCCTCGCTCATGCTATCGCCGCGTCTTCACGGTGGATAGCGGAGCTTATCGTCCTTTGTCGGCGCCTCCGCTCGCCGCGAAGAACGCCTCAGGATCGTCGGCTTCGACCAGCCTGCCGCGCACGATTTCGAGGAAGCGGGTGCCGACGTTCCTGACAAAACTGCGGTCGTGCGAAACCAGAATGCAGCTTGCCTCGTGCTCGAGGATTTCGGCCTCGAGCCGCTCCTGCCCGGCGATATCGACGTGGTTGGTCGGCTCGTCCATCAGGTAGAAATTGGGCTCTCCCAGGCGCAGCGCGAGCAGCGCCAGCCGGGCCCGCTGGCCAAAGCTCAGCCTGCCGATTGGCTTGCCCTGCCGGTCGATGTCGAAGCCCGCCGCGGCGAGCAGCGCTTTGGTGCGCTGGTCGCCCTGCCCGAACCCGGCGATGAAGTCGAACGGCGTTCCCGTCGCCGGCAGTTGCGACATGTCCTGGTCGGTGTATCCGAGGGTCAGCGAGGTCGCGACGCGGATGCCCGGCACCACCTCCCCGGTCATGGCGCGGTGGAGGAGCTTGACGAACTGCGACTTGCCGGCGCCGTTGCGGCCGAGCAGCACCACCCGGTCGCCCTGGAACAGATGCAGCTTCTGCACCGAGAACAGCGGCCGCGCATCCGGCGTCGACACGGTGACGTTTTCGACCGCTACCAGCACTCTTGCGTGCGTGCCGGAGTTGCCGAGGCGAATCTCACCGCTCCGCTCCTTATGCAGCAGCGGCGACGCGGCCTCGATCTTGGCGGCCCTCTCCTTGAGGTATTTCGCCTTGAGCGTCAGCAGGTCGCTGCCCGAGTTGATGCCGATATTGGTCAGCTTGGCCGCCTGCCGTCGCAGCTGCTGGGCGTCCTTGAGCTCGCGCTCCTGCTTCTTCTCGGCCGCCTCGTCGGCCTCGGCGAGCGCGGCGCGGGCGCGGGTGAACGGCAGCGCGAAATAGTGGGAGGTGCCGGGCCTGAGGAACAGCGTCCGGTTGGTCGTGGCGTCGAGAAAGCCGCGATCGTGGCTGGCGACGATCACCGGCAGGTTGCGGGCGTTCGTGTTGAGCCAGCGCTCGACCATGAGGATCTTGCCGAGGTCGAGGTGGTTGGTGGGCTCGTCGAGCAGCAGCGCGTCGGGCTCATTGACCCACACCCGGGCGATCAGCATCAACCGCTGCCAGCCGCCGCTCAGCGCCGCTACGGGACGCTCGCGCATGTCGTCGGGGGTGTCGAAATCGTCGAGCACGACATCGGCCCGCCAACTGTCGCTGTCGCGGGTCTCCTCCGGCAGCGCGTCGAGCACGGCGTCGCGCAGCGTCAGGCCGTGAAGCGCACTCGGCACGTCCTGCTCGACATAGCCGACCCTGAGGCCGCGCGAGCGGATGATCGCGCCGGTGCTCGGCTCGAGCTGTCCGGCAATGCAGCGCAGCAGCGTGGTCTTGCCATTGCCGTTGCCGGCAACCAGCCCGACCCGGTCGCCGTCGCCGATAACGAGGCTGAGATCGGAAAAAAGCGGGGTGGTGGCGGTGAAACCGAGGGAATTGAGGCTGATCGAGCCCATCTGGATGTCTCTGGTCTTTGGCGCCGCGGCGCCTGGCTTCCGTAGGCGCGCAAAAAGCGCGCCGCGAAGGGCAAACCAGAGGGGAATCTAGACCGTAAGGACCCGCTCGGTCAGCCCTGCAACATCTGCTGCAGGGCCCCCACAGGGCCACGCGTACGATCGTGCCAGAAGCGCAGGGTCAAGGTGACATCCGAAGGTCGTTCGCCCGCAGCAATAGCGGCGGCACCGGCGCGATGCAACCGGATCAGACCAGAAAAAACAGGAACGAAATGGTCCCAAGCAGCGCCGGACGGGCGGCGCGGAGATGGGCAAGCCGGTACGCAGAACTTGACAATCCGGCCTGCAGCCACCTCAGACGCAGGGACGTAAAGGCGTCGGCCGAAACTGAAGTCATACGCATTGCCGGGCCGGCGCGCATACGGCTACTCCACACACAAAACCGTATGACGCTGTTCTACCAAGTCACGCTTAAGGAAGTGCTTCCAACAAGCGAAGCATTGGTTAAGAGCGTGCCCCGATTTGGGGCGGCCACATCTGCAAATACTTGACAAAAAAGACAATCCCGGCACGAAGGCCGGGATTGCGCGGTCGGATCGGCAGGACGATCAGAAGCTGAGCGTGATCGAGAAATTGCCGTTGTTGGTCCGGTGAATCTCGCGGATGCGGTCGACCTTGCCGGTGCAGCGGTCGACGCGCATCTGGTACCAGGTGCCGTCGTCGTAGCCGATGGCAATGACCTTGTTGGTGCTGTTGTATTCCTTGACAATCTTGACGTTGGTGTAGCCGTAGTGGCGCAGCTGGGCGCGGATCTGCGCGTTCGTCAGGCAGTAGTCGAAGTAGTTGTCGTCGCCGAAATGCAGCACGATGCCGTTGCCGAAGCCAAGGCCGTTGCCGAAGCCGAACTGGAAGGAAAAGCTCGGCGGCGGAGCGGCCTGAGCGGGCGCCGTGGTGAACAGCGCCGCAGTGCCGAGGGTCGCGGCGATGACGGCGGCGCGGCCGCCGGTCTTGAGCGCATTGATCAGGGTCATTTGACGTCTCCAGGGTTTCGTTGGCTATAGAAGCATTGAATACACCTTAGCGTTCCCTTTTGAACGTACCACTACAACGCCGTTCATCTGGCGTTCAGGAATCCAGCACCAACGGCCGCTTTGCGCGGCTTGTGCGGTGGATGATGCCCAGCTTGTGCCAGCTCGCCGCTGAATCGGGCCGGACCGGGCCGTTCAGAAGGCATTCACCCGGCGCGGGAACGAACGGGCAACCAGCAGCTGTGCTAAAAGGGGTCCCACACGATTCGAACCGCCTGGACTGACTGATGGCCCGCCCCAAACCTATAGACCTTTTCGGTGACGACACCGCACCCGAGCCGGCTGCAAAGAAGAAGGCCGCCGGTCTGCCGGCCGGCAATTCCTCATATACGGCAGCCGACATCGAGGTGCTGGAGGGGCTCGAGCCGGTCCGCCGCCGCCCGGGCATGTACATCGGCGGCACCGACTCCAACGCCCTCCACCATTTGTTCGCCGAAGTCATCGACAACTCGATGGACGAGGCGATCGCCGGCCACGCCACCCGCATCGAGGTGCATTTCGGCGAAGACGGCTATGTCACGGTGATCGACAACGGCCGCGGCATCCCGGTCGAGAACCACCCGAAATTCCCGGGGCGCTCGACGCTCGAAATCGTGCTGACGACGCTGCACGCCGGCGGCAAGTTCGACAGCAAGGCGTACGAAACCTCGGGCGGGCTGCACGGCGTCGGCGTCTCGGTGGTCAATGCGCTCTCGGACGACCTGATGGTCGAGGTGGCGCGCGACCAAACGGTCTACCGGCAGACCTATTCGCGCGGCAAGCCGACGAGCAAAGTCATCCCGGTCGGCAAGGCGCAGAACCGGCGCGGCACCACCACGCGCTTCCACCCGGACCCCGAAATCTTCGGCGGCAAGGCTGAGTTCTCGGCGAGCCGGCTGTTCAAGATGACGCGCGCCAAGGCCTACCTCTTCGGCGGCGTCGAGATCCGCTGGTCCTGCGACGACAGCCTCGCCAGCGACGAGGTGCCGGCCAAGGCGAGCTTTCACTTCCCCGGCGGCCTGCGCGATTTCCTCGCGGCGCGGATCGAAGGCGAGCAGCGCATCGTCGACGACATCTTCTCGGGCCAGCACGGCAAGCCGGGCAGCCATGGTGCCGTCGAATGGGCGATCAGCTGGAACCTCGCCGACGGCTTCCTGCAGTCCTACTGCAACACCATTCCAACGGCCGAAGGCGGCACCCACGAGCAGGGATTGCGCACCGCCCTCCTCCGCGGCCTGCGCTCCTATGCCGACCTCAAGGGCAACAAGCGCGCCGCGCAGCTTACCGCCGAGGACGTGCTGGTGCAGTGCTCGGCGATGCTCTCGGTGTTCATCCGCGAGCCCGAATTCGTCGGCCAGACCAAGGATCGGCTGAGCTCTCCCGAAGCGACGCGCATCGTCGACAAAGCGCTGAGCGACGCCTTCGACCACTGGCTCACCGCCTCGCCCACCCAGGCCAACAAGCTCCTCGACTGGAGCATCGAGCGGGCCGAGGAGCGGCTGCGCCGCAAGAAGGAAAAAGAGATCGACCGGCAGTCGGCGACGCGCAAACTGCGCCTGCCCGGAAAGCTCGCCGATTGCACGCAATCGGCGGCGCAGGGCGCGGAGTTGTTCATCGTCGAAGGCGACAGCGCCGGCGGCAGCGCCAAGAGCGCCCGCGACCGCGCCAGCCAGGCGATCCTGCCGCTGCGCGGCAAGGTGCTCAACGTCGCTGGCGCGTCGCGCGAACAGCTTGCCGCCAACCAGCAGATCGCCGACCTGATCCAGGCGCTGGGCTGCGGCACGCGCGAGCGTTACCGCGACGACGATCTGCGCTACGACAAGATCATCCTGATGACCGACGCCGACGTCGACGGCGCCCACATCGCCTCGCTGCTGATGACGTTCTTCTTCCAGGAGATGCCCAAACTCATCGACGACGGGCATCTCTATCTCGCCATGCCGCCGCTCTACCGGCTGAGCCACACGAGCAAGGTGGCCTATGCGATGAACGACGCGCACCGCGACGTGCTGCTCGAGACCGAGTTCAAGGGCAAGAAGCCTGACATCACCCGCTTCAAGGGCCTCGGCGAAATGCCATATGTGCATCTGCGCGAGACGACGATGGACAAGAAGACCCGCACCCTGCTGCAGGTGAAGGTGGTGCAGGACCGGGACGACACCAAGGACTCGGTCGACCGTCTGATGGGCAACAAGCCGGAGATGCGGTTCGAGTTCATCCAGGCCAACGCGCAGTTCGTCACCGACCTCGACATCTGAACGGGAGTCGCGGCTATTGCTTCGGCTCGCAGGCGATGCCGTCGCCGTCGCGGTCGAGTTCATAGACGTCCTCGCCGATGACCTCGACCGGCCCGCGAACATAGGCTGGACCGTTGCCGTTGCCGTCGGCACAGTCCACGTCGCTGGCGATCGGCACGCAGACGAGAGCGTAGTTCGGGTGGCATTGGGGGCCGAGGGGGCTTCCGTCCGCCTGATCAGACCCGCCGGCGGGCCTCGATTCGGCGAGCGCCCCCATTGGAGAAGGCGCCAGCACCAAGCTGACCAGCACCGCCGCGATGGGCCCAATCCGTTTCAACGCCGCATGGGTCCGCCGGCCCGCCTTCGTGCTCGACATCGCCTTGCTGCCCTCACTGCCCTAACGTGGGCCGGGACAGCGGCGGCGCAAGACACCGCTGCACGCGATCGGCTGTGGGCCGACCTCGACACCTGACCGTCACCTTCCCACATTAAGCAAAGCCTAGGGAATCCCGTTGACTCAGAAGGGGTTTCCTTTATGTTCCCGGCGCAATCGGGAACCACTTCGCCGCTCGGCCCTTCGGGCCTCAACGCCGGCCCTCCCAACCCCCTGAGTGGACGAACACATTGCCAGATGACTTTTCCGGGCTCGGCCTCAGCGCCAAGGTGACGGACGCGGTTGCGGCCGCCGGTTACACCAAGCCCACCGAAATCCAGGCGCAAGCCATTCCGTATGTCCTTGAAAAGAAGGACATCATTGGCATTGCCCAGACCGGCACGGGCAAGACCGCTTCGTTCGTGCTGCCAATGCTGACGCTGCTCGAAAGCGGCCGCGCCCGCGCCCGCATGCCGCGCACGCTCATCCTCGAGCCGACGCGCGAACTTGCCGCGCAGGTGCACGAGAACTTCGAGAAATACGGCAAGAACCACAAGCTGTCGGTGGCGCTGATCATCGGCGGCGTGTCGTTCGACGACCAGAACAAGAAGCTCGATCGCGGTGTCGACGTCCTGATCGCCACCCCCGGCCGGCTGCTCGACCAGTTCGAGCGCGGCCGCATCCTGATGAGCGGCGTCGAGATCCTCGTCATCGACGAGGCCGACCGCATGCTCGACATGGGCTTCATCCCCGAGATCGAAAAGATCTGCGCCAAGCTGCCGCCGCGCCGGCAGACGCTGTTCTTTTCGGCCACCATGGCGCCGGAAATCCAGAAGCTCACCAGCCGCTTTCTCAAGGACCCCATCCGCATCGAGGTCGCCCGCAAGAACTCGGTGGTCGAGACCATCGACCAGAAGCTGGTGCGGGTGCCGAACAGCCCCGAGGACAAGCGCGCCGCGTTGCGGCAGCTGATCCGTGGCGAGGTTGGCCTCAAGAACGCGATCATCTTCTGCAACCGCAAGCGCGACGTCGCGACCCTCGCCCGCTCGCTGCAGCGGCACGGCTTCTCCGCCGCCGGGCTGCACGGCGACATGGACCAGAAGAGCCGGATGGAAACGCTCGACTCGTTCAAGACCGACAAGCTGATGCTGCTGGTGGCGAGCGACGTGGCGGCCCGCGGCCTCGATATCCCGGCGGTCAGCCACGTCTTCAACTTCGACGTGCCGACCCACGCCGAGGACTACATCCACCGCATCGGCCGCACCGGCCGCGCCGGCCGTTCGGGTATTTCGATCACGCTGGCGACGCCGTCCGACGGCAAATATCTCGATGCGATCACGCGGTTGATCCAGCGCGACATTCCGCCGATGGCTCTCGATGGCAACATCCGGGAAGAGCCGGTCGCCGAAGCGCGCGAGCACGAACCGCGGGAACGCCGGTCGCGGCGCGGACGCGGCAATACCCGCAGCGACGGTTCGACGCAGCACGCCGCCCCGGGCCGTGCCGACCGGCAGGAACGGAACGGCAGCGAGATCCGCAGCCAGGCGCCGCGCGTGCACCAGGAGGCACCTCGCCCCGAGCGGCAGGACCGGCCGGAACCTCTTCCGGAGACACAAAAGCCAAGGCGCGGGCCGGTTTCGGACACCCCTTTCGGCTCGGACGGACCGGTGCCGGCGTTTCTCTTGCGGCCGACCGGGGCGCGGTAATTTGGCAGCGATTTCGTATTAGCGATGAGATCAACAATCGATCGATAGAGCCCGTACGGCCGCAACTTTTACTGCACATTAATTGACTTATCCGAAAAGTAACAAAGTCGACGAGTGGGTCCAGGCGACGACGGGGGCATAGTGTCGGAACAGGAATTCAGGCGCGCCCTCGGCTACGCGAGCTCCGCGATGGACCTGCTGAAGCGGGGCCAAATCCCGCCCTATCCGCAGTTCTATGAGCTGCTCTACACCTACGCCACTGGCGTCAACCCGACGCTCAACCAGCGCATCAACCAGGTCTTCCGCGACGGCACTGCGACGGCGGAGCTGGCCGAGCGCCTCTACAACGAATTCCTCAAATCGCAGGACGCCAACGAGCGCATCTCAAGCGTCTCCGAGCGCATGGCGAACCGCATCGAGGCCGTGCACGACGCGATCGACACCGCGATGGCGACGGCCAATGCCTATTCCGGCACGCTGCAATCGGCGAGCGGCGACCTCGGCCAAGAGATGGACGAGCCGCAGCTCCGGATGATGGCGCAGCGGCTGCTCGGTGAAACCCGGCGGATGCAGGATGCCAACGCCCAGCTCGAGCAGAAGCTCGAAGCCTCGCGCGACGACATCTCGGCGCTGCAGCGCGACCTCGACGAAGTCCGGCGCGAGTCGATGCTCGATCCGCTGACCAAGATCTTCAACCGGAAGTCGTTCGACGAGGGCATGCTGAAGGCCTTTGCCGACGCGAGCGGCGGCGGCCAGCCCCTCTGTCTGATGCTGCTCGACATCGACCACTTCAAGCGTTTCAACGACACCTGGGGTCACCAGACCGGCGACCAGGTGCTTCGGCTGGTGGCGATGACGCTCAAATCCAACATCAAGGGCAAGGACATGGCGGCCCGCTATGGCGGCGAGGAGTTCGTCGCGATCCTGCCAGAGACCGATCTCGAGGGCGCCATCATCGTCGCCGACAACATCCGCAAGGCCGTGCAGGCCAAGGAGTTGCTGAAGCGCTCGACCAACGAGAAGCTCGGCCGCATCACCGCCTCGTTCGGCGTCGCCGCCTACCGGCCCGGCGACACGACCTCCTCGCTGATCGAACGCACCGACCGCTGCCTCTATGCCGCCAAGCACGCCGGCCGCAACCGCGTGTTCAGCGAGACCGAGCTCAAGGACGACGACCGCATCATCGCAGCTTAACCGGCGGGGCCAAGCTCCACGCCGAGCGAGCGCAGCGCGTCCCAATAGCCGGGATAGGTCTTCCCAACACAGTCCGGGTCGAGAATGGTGATGCCGCCGATCCTGAGGCCGGCGAGCGCCAAGCTCATGGCGATACGGTGGTCGGCATAGGTCTCGATCCGCGCCGGCAGGGTTTGTCCTGCGAGCTTGGGGTCGGACGCGACCAGCAGATCGTCGCCGTCCTCGATCGCAAGGTCCGGCCGGATGCGGCTCAGTTCGGTGGCAAGCGCCGAAACGCGGTCGCATTCCTTGACGCGCAGATTGGCGATGCCCGTGAAGCGCACCGGCGTATCGTTGAATGCCGCCAGCACCGCCAGCGTTGGAACGGCGTCCTGCATCTGCGAGCCGTCGATCACGGCCGGCATGCGCGGGAACATCCTGATGAACCTCGCCGCCTGTGCATCGGGCTGGGTGAACGCCTCCATCGGCACGCCGAGGTCGATACTGCCACCGGTCAACGCTTCCGCGGCCCATAGATACGTCGCAGCGGATGCGTCGGGCTCGATGGCGAAATCGGTGGCGACATAGCCGGTCGGCTCGACGCGCCAGGTGGTGTGATCGACCTGCGAGACCCTTGCCCCGAACGCCGTCATCGCCGCGACGGTGAGATCGACATAGCCGCGCGCGTCGAGGTCTTTGCCGGTGAGTGCGACATCGATCGGACCTTCACCGAATGGCGCCGCCATCAGCAGCGCCGAGACGTACTGGCTCGACAGACTGCCGTCGATCTCGACCCGGCCGGAGCCGAAGCGGCCGTTGCCGTGGATGGTGACCGGCGGACAGCCGGTGGGAGAGGATGCATCGATGCCGAGCATGCGCAGCGCATCGACCAGCGGGCCGATCGGCCGCTTGCGCATGGCCTCGTCGCCGTCGACGACGACAGTGCCCTCCACGAGGGAGACCGCAGCGGTGAGGAAGCGCACCGCGGTGCCGGCATTGCCGAGCATCAGCGGGCCGGATGGCGCGCTGAGCTTGCCCGAACTGATGACAACAAAGCTGGTCGCGTCCGGCTCATCAATGGCAACGCCCATCTGCCGGAGCGCCGCGGCCATCAGCGAGGTGTCCTTGCTCTTGAGCGCCCCGGTCAGCCGGCTCGTGCCCTTGGCCAGCGCCGCGAGCAGCAGCGCGCGATTGGTGATCGACTTCGAACCGGGCGGTATGACGCGGCCAGTGAGCGGGTGGTTCGGTGGCGTGATGGTGATCGCGGCGGTCATAGCGGGCGAGTTCGCACGACCTTCCGCCATTGGCAAGAGCGGGCTATTCCACCGTCACCGACTTCGCCAGATTTCTCGGCTGGTCGACGTCCGTGCCCATGAACACCGCCGTGTGATAGGCGAGCAGCTGCACCGGGATCAGCGCCAGGATCGGCGCGACGAAGCTCGAGACTTTCGGGATGACGATGGTCTCGGCGACGCCGTGGCCGATGTGCTTGGCCCCCTCGGCGTCGGTGATGAGGATGATCTTGCCGCCGCGGGCGGCAACTTCCTGCATGTTCGAGAGGGTCTTTTCCATCAGTTCGTCCGACGGCGCGACGACGATCACCGGCATGGTCTCGTCGACCAGCGCGATCGGCCCGTGCTTGAGCTCGCCGGCCGGATAGCCCTCGGCGTGGATGTAGCTGATCTCCTTGAGCTTCAGCGCGCCTTCCATGGCCACCGGGAACATCGGACCGCGGCCCAGATAGAGCACATCCTTGGCCTTGCTCAGCCCCATGGCGATCTTCTCGATCTGCGGCTCACTGCCCAGCGCCCCCGACACCGCGGCCGGCAACGCAATGAGCGAGCGGACGAGTTCGGCCTCAGCTTGGCGGCTGAGCGTGCCGCGGGCGACGCCGGCGGCGATCACCAGGCTCGCCAACGCCGTCAGCTGCGCCGTCAGTGCCTTGGTCGAGGCAACGCCGATCTCGGGTCCGCAGAGCGTCGGAAACACCACTTGGCTCTCGCGCCCGATCGTCGATTCCGGCACGTTGAGCAGGCTGACGACGTGCTGGCCCCGCCGCGCGCAATAGCGCAGCGCCGCCAGCGTGTCGGCGGTCTCACCCGATTGCGAGATGAACAGCGCGAGGCTATCCTTCTGGACCGGCGGCTCGCGGTAGCGGAACTCCGAGGCCACATCGACGTCGACCGGCAGGCGCGCATAGCGCTCGAACCAGTATTTCGCGATCAGCCCGGCGTAATACGCCGTTCCACAGCCGGAAATGGTCAGCCGGCTGAGGGTCGCGAAGTCGAACGGCAGCGTCTCGCGCAGCGCCACCGTCTCGGCCCCCATGTCCACATAGTGGCTGAGGGTGTGCGAGATGGTCTCGGGCTGCTCGTAGATCTCCTTGGCCATGAAATGCCGGTGGTTGCCCTTGTCGACCATCAGCGCCGAGGCCTGCGACACCAGCGTCTCGCGCTGCACGATCGCGTCCGTCTCGTTGCGGATGGTGACGCCCCTGGGGGTGATCACCGCCCAGTCGCCGTCGAGCAGGTAGCTGAGCCGCGAGGTGAACGGTGCCAGCGCCATCGCGTCCGAGCCCAGATACATCTCGGTGTCGCCATAGCCCACGGCGAGCGGCGCGCCATGCCGTGCGGCGATCAGCAGCTTGTCGTGACCCTTGAACATGAAGGCGAGCGCGAAGGCGCCGCGCAACCGCTTGAGCGTCGTCGCCACGGCCATTTCGGGGTCGAGCCCGCGATCGATCTCGCGGGTGACCCAGAGCGCCACGGATTCCGTATCGGTCTGCGTCTTGGGCAGGTAGCCGTCCCTCGCCAGGTCCTCCAGCAGCTCGCGGAAATTCTCGATGATGCCGTTGTGAACGATCGCGACCTTGTCGGTGGCGTGCGGGTGGGCGTTGCCCTCGGTCGGCGCACCATGCGTCGCCCAGCGCGTGTGACCGATGCCGATATTTCCGGCGAGCGGTTCCATACCGAGCTTGGTCGCGAGGTTGCCTAGCTTGCCTTCGGCTCTGCGGCGCGAGATGGAACCGTGTTCCAGCGTGGCCACGCCGGCGCTGTCATAGCCGCGATATTCGAGCCGCTTCAGCGCATCGACCAGACGCGGCGCGACCGGCTCGACCCCGATGATCCCAACGATCCCGCACATCAGCGTTTTCCCTTCTGAGCCCTTTTCGCGAGCGCTTGCTCACGCAGTTTCGGCGCATAGTCCGATTTGTTGACCTGCCGCGCCCGGCCGAAGGCGACGGCCCCGGCCGGCACGTCCTCGGTGATGACGCTGCCCGACGCCGTATAGGCGCCGTCGCCGATCGTCACCGGTGCCACCAGCGACGCATTCGAGCCGATGAAGACGTCGTCGCCGATGGTCGTCACGTCCTTGTTCACGCCGTCATAGTTGCAGGTGATGGTTCCGGCGCCAATGTTGGTCCTCGCGCCGATCACCGCGTCGCCGAGGTAGCTCAGATGCCCGGCCTTGGTGCCGGCGCCGATCCTCGATTTCTTCACTTCGACGAAATTGCCCAGGTGCACGTCCGGCCCGACCTCCGCGCCGCCGCGAATGCGTGCGAACGGACCGATGCTGGCGCCCT
This sequence comes from Devosia nanyangense, assembly GCA_016213505.1. Lineage (GTDB taxonomy): Bacteria > Pseudomonadota > Alphaproteobacteria > Rhizobiales > Devosiaceae > Devosia_A > Devosia_A nanyangense. The sequence goes on along the minus strand of JACRAF010000033.1, from coordinate 15,357 downwards.
CGCCGATCACCGCCTGCTCGATGTCGCAGAACGAGCGGATTTCGACGTCGGCGCCGATCCTCACTCCGGGGCCAAACACCACATTGGGCCAGATGGTCACGTCGCGGCCGATCTCGGTGTCCCACGAGAAATGAATGGTCGCCGGATCCTTGAGCGTCACGCCGGCCCTCATGAAGTCGTCGCGTCGCAGCTCCTGGAATTGCGTTTCAGCCTTGGCGAGCTTGCTGCGATCGTCGACGCCGATCACTTCCATGGCGTCGGCGACGGTGTACTCGACCTTGCGCTTGTCGGCGGTGGCGAGCTCGATTGCGTCCGTCAGGTAGAACTCGCCCTTGGCGTTGTCGTTGCCGATGCGGTCGATGACGGCCCGCAGCGTCGCGCTCCGGAAGCCGATGATGCCCGAATTGACCAGCCCGATGGCGCGTTCGGCCTCGGTCGCGTCCTTGTGCTCGCGGATGGCCAGCAAGCGGTCGCCTTCGGTAAGCAGCCGCCCGTAGCCGGACGGGTCGTCGGGCTCGAAGCCGACCACCACGATGTCGGCCCCGGCCTCGAGCCTCGCAACGATCGACGCCATCGTGGCGGGCGTCACCAGCGGGGTGTCGGCGTAGAGCACGATGACATTGCCGCTCGCCGTCTCGAATGCCGGCCGCGCCTGCCGCACGGCATGACCGGTGCCGAGGCGTTCGGTCTGCTCATACACTCTGGCCGAGGGCGAGACGGCCATGACGACGGCGCTGATGCTCTCATGGTTCGGGCCGATCACGACGGCAATGCTGCTGGCGCCGGCCGCTTGGGCGGCACGGATGGCGTGCGACACCATCGGCAGCCCGCCGACCTGATGCAAAACCTTCGGCGTCGCCGATCGCATGCGGGTGCCCTCGCCCGCCGCCAGAATGATCGACAACAATTCGGCCATGCCCGCCCCGTTTTCCACCCCAGATTTCGCCTCATTTTATGGCAGCAACGTGTTGGGAAACCATTACATCGCCGCGATGGTAAACTCTGCTGGGCGGCGCGATTCGGCGAGGCGCGGCGGGGCATCGATTTGGCGAAGGCGGCGGACCAGTTCCGGGGAACGGACGTGAACGTCTGGGGCGTCGTCGCCCTTGTGGCGTGGGGCATTGCGGTGCTTTCCGCCAACATCTCGGCCATGATCCCCAACAGCATCCTGGGCGGTCTCCACGCCTCGCGCCTCGACGGCGCCAACCTCAACCAGTTGCGCGGAGAAATCGCCGAACTGGGAGCCGAAGCGGCCGAACTGCGTCAGCAGAACACCGTGCTGCTGCAGCGCTTCATGCTCAACGAGCAGTCGAACGGCCAGGTGACGCGGCGCGTCGGGGCGCTCGAACTGTCCATCCCGAGGCTGCTGGAGGCGATCCCCGCCGACGCCGATGTCGACCGCGGCACCACCGCCTCGACCGGCGGCGGCACAACCACCAGCTTTGACGTCGACGGCGGCTCGGTCAGCTACACGCAGACACCGCTGAGCGGAGATACAACAGCGCCGGCCGAAACGCTATCGCAGCCGATGCCGCAGGCGCTGACCGGCGTGACCCCGGATTCGAGCGCCTTCGGCATTGCGCTCGGACCGCCAATCGACGCCGCCGAGGCAGAGCTCGCCTGGCAATCGATGAGCGACAAGATCGGCACGCTGCTCATCGGGCTCGGCCCGCTGGTCGCCAATGTCGAGGGTGGCCCCGGCAAGCGGCTGGTCGCTGGACCGATCGCCTCCGAGGCGGATGCCCGCCAGTTGTGCGGACGAATGGCGCGTATCGGCATCGCCTGCGCCAGTGTCCCGTTCATCGGCGATCCGCTGCCGCTGCTCAACTGAACGAGCTGAGCTTTTGCTTCCAGAAGGCGCGCCAACGCTCCGCCGATACTGCCGAATCGAGTTTGTCGTGCGTGGCGTTCACCGACGTCCTGCTGTCGGCGCGCGGCTCGAAGGCGATCTGCACTTTCGTGCCGTCGGCCAGCGCGGCGCGCCAGTAGGATCGCTTCGGCGTATCCGACGCGGTCGCCGTCTTCGCGAAGGCGACACCGTCGATCGAGTTGAGCTTGTTGAGCGATGTCCGGATGCGATCGGCGACCGTGGCCGTCCCGCCGTCGACCGTGAGACTGACCGAGGTCGAGAAATCGCCCGCCGCGTTCTGTCCGGGCACCCGGCGGCCGATATGCTGCTCGTAGGCGACGGTCAGCATCTGGCTCCACCAATCCGGCACTCCGGCATCGTGGAGGCGCTGCGCGATTTCGCCATGCGACAGGGTCGCGAATTTCCCCTGCTCGAAGAATCCCAGCCACTCGTCCCAGGTTCGGCCGGTCGGTCCGTCGAGGTCTCTGGTGCTGGCGGGGCGGACGGCCATCAGGTGGGCCCCTGAGCAGGCGCGGTCAGCTTCTGCATGGCGAAGTCGGCGTTGGCGACAAGCCGCGGGCGCTCGCTGTCGGGAAAGTGGCCGCCCTGCAGGATCGTCGCCGCTGCGTCGAGGCTCTCGCGGTAGTGCCCGGCCCAATAGGCGTTGACCTGAAATTCGTCGAGCATCCGGTATTGGTAGACTGAACGGTCGAGGAACAGGCCATTCTCGGGTTCGGCGAGCATGATCCCCTGCCGGGCAAGCAGATAGCCCAGATGATAACGCCCGTGCGTCCGGCAAACCGCCGCCGCGCCATGCAGAGCCTCCGCCCGCGCCGGCACGACATCGTAAGCGCGGAGATAGGCGGCGATCTGCTGGTCGACGGGGTGTTTCAGGACCTCGGAGAGCTGTGCTGCCCGCAGCAGGCTGACATAGACCTCTTCCTGCCAGAACCCCTGCTCCGCCCGCCGCAGATAGGCGTCGTAGGCCAACTGCGGCTCGCCGGCGTCGCGCAGCGACTGCGCCAGGTAGAACGTGTAGCGCGAGATCAGGAACGGATCGGTCTCGGTGCGCAGCGCCTCGCTGAGGAGGTCGGCGTCGTCGCGGTATTTGTTCGGGTTGGTGCTGCGGGCGCCGTCATAGCTGACGAGCACATGCATGCCGCCCGCGATGGAGCGACTGCTGCCGGGCGGAATCTCGAGATATTCGTGCAGGACCGCTCGGTAAACGAAAGGCTTCCGATTGGAGAACAGCATCGGCCGCCGGTAGATGGTGTTGCCGTTCCATATCTGAACGTCGTACACATCTGACGTCAGCCCGCCTTTGAACGCCGCGACGTCCAATTCTGTGTCCAGGATCAGGGTTTCGTCGGCGTCCATGGTGAATGCGTAGTCGACTGTCTCGACCTGCCGGAGCGCGTCCAGCACCTCGCTCCGGTTGTGAGCAAAATTGACCCATGGACGCTCCAGTACGCGCCCGCTTATCTGGCTTTCCTTCAAATAGTCGTGAATGCATTCACGGGTTGCGTCAGTCGAACCAGTATCGATGATAAGGATATAGTCCAAGAGCGGCCTGACGCTGTCGAGGCAGCGTTTGATGACGCGCTGCTCGTTCTTGACGATCATCACCAGGCCGATAGTCTTTTGTGTTGCCAAGGGTCGCTCCACCGTTTCCTCCGCCGCGGCGCCTCATCGAATAGCAGAATCGTAGCGAGCGACATACGAGTCCCTCAAGGGGGCGCATAGGCGCCCGACAAACGGAGTCAGCACCATGTCAAACAAAGCTGCAGTTGCGGGCCTGATCGGGGTCTCGGCCCTGTTCGCTGCCGGCGCCCCCTCCGCGTATGCCGAGAGCAACATCGAGGTTCCGGCAAGCTGCGCCGGGATCGTGATCGAGCGCCCGATGACCGACGCCGAAATCAAGGCGTGTTTCGCCGACATGCTGAAACTGATCGCCGACCAGAGATACGGGGCGACGCTCCTCATCAACACCGGCAGCGGGGGCATGGGCGGGGGCGCCAAGGGCGATCCCGGGACCACGGGAGCGACCGGCGCAACGGGGGCGACGGGCGCGACCGGAGCCACCGGCCCGGCGGGTGCGACGGGCGCAACTGGCGCGACGGGCGCTACCGGTGATACCGGCGCAATCGGTTAGCGCCGGGAAATGGAGTAGCCACGATGTCAAAGAAAGCTGCAGTCGCGGGCCTGATCGGCATCTCGGCCTTGCTTGCCGGCGATCCTTCCGCCTATGCCCAGAGCGCCACGCAACTCCCGGCCAGTTGCGCCCCGCTCAGCCTCGATCGCCCGATGACCGACGAGGAGATCAAGGCCTGCTTTGCTCACATGCTGCTGCTGCTCGCGCAGGAGCGCTACGAGACGCTGGTCATCGATATCGGCGGCACGCATGGCGCGGGCGGAGTAGGTGCGCAAGGTGACCCGGGAGCCACCGGGGCCACGGGTTCGACCGGCGCAACCGGCGCAACCGGCCCGACTGGCGCGGCAGGGGCGACGGGGGCCACTGGAGCGACTGGCGACACCGGCGACAGCGGAGCCATGTGACTCGAAGCGCGATTGTTCCGCCGGCAGGGCGACGGAACAACCTGCACTTGGAAGTGGTAGGCCGGGCGGGAATCGAACCCGCGACCATTCGATTAAAAGTCGAATGCTCTACCCCTGAGCTACCGGCCCCCATTGGGGGAAGCCCACCAGATTGCGGCGGAACATAGCGGCGAACCCTTTCAAGTCAACCGCAATCGGCCGCAACCCCAAGCTGCTCTGCGCGTTAAGCTTTTCGATGCGGCGCGCGTCAACCGGACGCGGCGGCAAGGGAAGTGGCGCGATTTTTCCGGTTTCTCGCGCCGGCCAACGCTTTGAGCCGTCCCGCTAGGGCAAATCGCGCCAGTGGCGCGATCTGAGGCGAGAAGTCCATGAGAGCCACGCTCGAATGGCAGGCAGACGAGTCCATGTCCCGCCCGCGCCGTATCATCCTCTCAGCTTGTGGTAGTGCGCCAGCAGTCCCTTGGTCGAGGCGTCGTTGCCGGTGTTGGCGGCGGTGCCCTGAACCTTCGGCAGGATCGCCTTGGCCAGCTGCTTGCCGAGCTCGACGCCCCACTGATCGTATGAATTGACGTTCCAGATCGTGCCCTGCACGAACACCTTATGCTCGTAGAGCGCGACGAGGCTGCCCAGCATCGCCGGCGTCAGCTTGGGGTAAATCAGCGTGTTGCTGGGCCGGTTGCCCGGGAACATCTTGTGCGGCGTCAGTGCCTTGATCGACGCCTTGTCGAGCCCCTGTGCGGTGAGCTCGGCCACCACCTCTTCCCTAGTCTTGCCCAGCATCAGCGCTTCGGACTGCGCCAGCACATTGGCGACCAGCTTTTCGTGATGCGGCGCCATGTCCTCGTGCGGATTGGCGGCGATCAGGAAGTCGGCGGGGACGACCGATGTGCCTTGATGGATGAGTTGGTAGAAGGCGTGCTGACCGTTGGTGCCCGGCTCGCCCCAGATCACCGGGCCGCTGTCGTAGTCGAGCGGCTTGCCCTCGAGGTTCACCTGCTTGCCGTTGCTCTCCATGTCCTGCTGCTGCAGGTACGCCGGAAAGCGCGAGAGCCGCTGGTCGTACGGCAGCACCGCGTGGGTCGCAAAGCCCCAGGCGTTGCGATACCAGACGCCGAGCAGGCCCATGATGACCGGCAGGTTCTTTTCGAGCCTGGTCTTGAGGAAGTGCTGGTCCATTTCGTAGGCGCCCGCGAGGAACGCCGAGAAATTGTCGAAGCCGACGGCCAGCGCCACCGGCAACCCAATGGCCGACCACACCGAATAGCGGCCGCCTACCCAATCCCAGAAGCCGAAGATGCGGTCCTCGCGGATGCCGAAGGCGTCGCAGGCCTTGAGATTGGTGGAGACCGCCGCGAAATGGTCGCTCACCGCCTTGTCGCCGAGCGCGGTGGCGACCCAGGCGCGGGCCGAGGCGGCATTGGTCATCGTCTCGTCGGTGGTGAAGGTCTTGGACGCGACGATGAACATTGTTCGTTTTGGATCAAGGCGTTGCAGCGTGTCGTGCAGCTGCGCGCCATCGACGTTGCTGACGTAGTGGCTGCGCAGATCCGGCCGCGTATAGGGCGCCAGCGCCAGCGTCGCCATCACCGGGCCGAGGTCGGAGCCGCCGATGCCGATGTTGACGATATCCGTGAACTTCTCTCCCGTTGTTCCCCGGATGGTCCCGTCGCGAACCTGGCTGGTGAACAGCTTCATGTGCGCCAGCACTTCGCGCACATCTGGCATCACGTCGCGGCCGTCGATCTTGACCGGCTTGTCGCCCTGGTAGCGCAGCGCCATGTGCATGACGGCGCGGTCTTCGGTACTGTTGATGTGCTTGCCGGCCCACATCGCCTTGCGCCGGCCCTCGAAATCGGCGGCGCGCGCCAGGGCGAACAGCGCATCCATCGCTTTTTCGTCGATGCGGTTCTTGGAGTAGTCGAGGAGGAGATCGCCCGCCGACACGGAGAAGCGCCTGAAGCGGTTGGGATCGAGCGCGAACAGCAGCCGCATCGGCTGATCGTCGAGCCGCTTGCGATGCTTCATCATGGTGTTGAGGAGCGATTTGCGGTTCGACGCCATGGTCTTGTCCCTTAGTTGATCGGCAGATCGCCGGCGGCCCATCGGGCGCGCGTTTGTGCCGCATAATCGGTGAACGCACCAGCCGCGATCGCGGCGCGGGCACCCTGCACCAGCTCCTGATAATAGCTCAGATTGACTTGGCTCAGGATCATCGCGCCGAGGATCTCCTCGGTGCGCACCAGATGGTGGAGGTAAGCCCGGCTGAAGCGCCGGCAATTGGGGTTGGGCGAGGCCTCGTCGAGCGGTCGCGGATCGTCCTTATGCCGGGCGTTCTTCAGGTTGACGACGCCGAAGCGGGTGTAGGCGTGGCCGTGCCGGCCGGCGCGCGTCGGGTGCACGCAATCGAACATGTCGATGCCGCGCGCGATGCCGCCGAGAATGTCGTCGGGCTTGCCAACGCCCATGAGGTAGCGCGGCTTGTCGGCGGGCAGCTCGGGCGTGATTTCGCTCAATACCCGGAACATCGTTTCCTGCGGCTCGCCCACCGCGAGGCCGCCCACCGCGTAGCCGGAGAAACCGATCGACTTCAGCCCCGCCGCCGATCTGGAACGCAGTTCCGGATCGTCGCCCCCCTGAACGATGCCGAACAGCGCGCGCTGCGGCTGATCGCCGAACGCGTCCTTGCTGCGCTGCGCCCAACGCAGGCTGAGCTCCATCGCCCGCTCCATCTCCTTGCGTTCCGACGGCAGCGGAATGCACTCGTCGAGCTGCATGACGATGTCGCTGTCGAGCAGGGTCTGGATCTCGATCGAACGCTCCGGGGTCAGCTCGTGGGCGCTGCCGTCGATATGCGAGCGGAACGTGACGCCCTTCTCGGTGAGCTTCCTCAGCTTGGCCAGCGACATCACCTGGAAGCCGCCGCTGTCGGTGAGGATCGGCCGCGGCCAGTCCATGAAGGTGTGGAGGCCGCCGAGCCTCGCCACCTGCTCGGCGCCGGGCCGCAGCATCAGGTGATAGGTGTTGCCGAGGAGGATGTCGGCGCCGGTCTCGCGCACCTGCTCGGGATACATCGCCTTGACGGTGCCGACGGTACCCACCGGCATGAACGCCGGCGTCTCGATCTCGCCGCGCGCGGTGTCGATCCGCCCGCGCCGGGCCATGCCGTCGGTGGCGCTGAGGGTGAAGGAGAAGTCGGTCATGGGCGGGGGCTATAACCGGGGAAAGGGCGAGTGTCATTACTTCCCCTCACCCGGCCCTGCTCCGCCCGGAACAGCAACGTCGCATCCCCATAGGAATAGAACCGGTACCTTTCCCGGATCGCATGGGCATAGGCCGCCTGCATCGTCTCCAGCCCGGCGAAGGCGCTGACCAGCATGAACAGCGTCGATTTCGGCAGGTGGAAATTGGTCATCAGCACGTCGACCGCCCGGAAGCGGAAGCCGGGGGTGATGAAGATGTCGGTCTCGCCGATGAACGGCCGCAGGCTGCCCGTGGCGCGGGCGGCGGTTTCGAGCAGCCGGAGGCTGGTGGTGCCGACTGCGACGATGCGGCCACCCCTGGCCTTCGCCGCCGCCAGCCGATGCACGACCGCCTCGCTCAGTTCGCCCCATTCGGCGTGCATGACGTGGTCGTCGGTGTCGTCCACCTTCATCGGCAGGAACGTCCCTGCCCCCACATGCAGCGTCACCCGCTCGATGCCGATGCCCTTGTCGGCAAGTTTCTGCAGCAACCCCTCGGTGAAATGCAGCCCGGCGGTCGGCGCCGCGACGGCGCCGTCCACGGCCGCGTAGACGGTCTGGTAGTCGGTCGTATCGCGCGCTTCGGTGTGCCGCTTGGCCTCGATATAGGGCGGCAACGGCATGGCGCCGTGCGCCTTGATCGCCTCGTCGAGCGCCACGCCGCCGAGGTCGAATTCCAGCGTCACCTCGCCGGTCTCGCCCTTCCCCGCCACCGTCGCCAGCAGCGAGCCGTCATCGCCGAGTTCCAGCCGGTCGAGCAGGTGCAGGCGCTTGGCCGGACGCGCGAAGGCGCGCCAGGTTTTCGCGTCGACCCGCTTGTGGAGGTTGAACGAGACGCCCGCGCGAGCTTCGCCGCGGATGCGGGCGCCCTTGAGCTCGGCCGGCAGCACCTTGGTGTCGTTGACCACCAGCACGTCGCCGGGCCGGAGCAGCGTCAGGAGGTCGGTGACGTGGCCATCGACAAGCAGCTCGTCCGGCCGCACCACCAGCATCCGCGCGCTGTCGCGCGGCTCGGCCGGATGGAGCGCGATGCGGTCGTCGGGGAGGTCGAAGTCGAATTCGGATACGCGCATAGCACGGGCCATAGCGCCCGGGCCGGCCTGCGGTCAAACTCAGCCGGCGTCGCAGGCGATGGCCCAGGCGCCCTCGCCCGGCATCTTCAGCGTGCCGCCGAACACCGGATCAGACTCTTCTTCGGTCCAAAACAGCCGGATTTCCGCGACCACCTGCTGCATATTGGGATCGGTGAGGTCGAACGCGATGCGGTGGTTGCCGGAAAACGCCTGAGACACGGCAATCTCGATCACGTCCGGACGCGCCACAGTTGACCAGATCTTGCCCTTGGCCCTGATCTCGGCCTCGAGCAGGCTGAAGCCGGCGCCACCGCCCAACGGGAACATGGCCTCGACGCCCTCGCCGCTGCACATGAAGCCGCCGCCGGCCATGGCCGGCGCCGCAAGCGCCGCGAAAGCGGCCGAGACAATGAGGCGTTTCATGTCAGCCTCCGATGCACGAAACGGTCCAGGCGCCGTGATCGACGATCCGGAGCGTGCCGCTGTAGACAACGGGATTGTCGCCTTCTTCTGCCTTGAACAGGCGAAGCTGCGCGATGACGCTCGACATGCCGTCGTCCATCGCATCGATCAGGACAACCTCGTCATCCTCGAAAGCCTGGCCGACGACGACCGGATCGCCGGGGCCGTAGGCGACGCTGCTGGCCCAGACCCTTTCGCCGACGCTGATGTTGAGCCCGGCGACCGCCAGCACATCGAGGGAGCCGACGAGATAGTCGAAGCTCGCTTCGCCGGCCGGGGTCGTACAGCTGACCCACTCGGTCGCCAGTGCCGGCGAGGCGGCAAGGCCGACAAGCAGCGCGGCGACACCGATAATCCTGTCCATCGCTCTTCCCCAAAACGAGAGGGCCGCCGGGGGTTCCGGCGGCCCGTTTCGGACGCGCTGATGTCATCGGCGGGCTGAACGCCCGCTGAACGTCATTTGACGTCGGCCGCCACTTTGACGGAGACCATCTTGTCGGGATCGCGCACCGGCTCGCCGCGCTTGATCTTGTCGACGTTTTCCATGCCCTCGATGACCTTGCCCCACACGGTGTACTGCTTGTCGAGGAAGCGGGCGTCGCCGAAGACGATGAAGAACTGCGAATTGGCGCTGTCGGGGTTCTGCGAGCGCGCCATCGAGGCGACACCGCGCACGTGCGGCTCGGCGCTGAACTCCTGCTTCAGGTTCGGGTATTTCGACGACCCCGTGCCGGTGCCGGTCGGATCGCCGGTCTGCGCCATGAAGCCGTCGATCACGCGGTGAAAGACGATGCCGTCGTAGAAGCCTTCACGGGCGAGCTTTTTGATGTGCGCCACGTGATTGGGCGCAAGGTCGGGCCGCATGGCGATGACCACCGGCCCCTTGGTGGTTTCGATCAGCAGCGTGTTCTCGGGGTCTTTGATATCGGCCATGCGAAAATGTTCCTTAGCGATATTCGATTTTGGCGGAGACGATCTTGTCCGGGTTGTCCATCAAGCCGGACTGCGGATCGCCCTTCTTGATGTTGTCGACGAACTCCATGCCCGAAACGACCTTGCCGAACACGGTGTATTGGCCGTCGAGGAAGCCGGCGTCGGCGAGGGTGATGAAGAACTGCGAGTTGAAGGTATCGGGGTCGTTGGTGCGCGCCGCGCCGACGATGCCGCGGTCATAGTGGGTCGAGTTGAACTCTGCTACGACATCCGGCAGGTCCGAACCGCCCCCGCCCGTACCGGTCGGGTCGCCGGTCTGGGCCATGAAGCCCTCGATCACGCGATGAAAGACGATGCCGTCGTAAAAGCCCTTCTCGGTCAGGGTCACGATGCGCTCGACGTGTTTGGGCGCGAGATCGGGCAAGAGTTCGATGTCGACGACGCCGTCCTTGAGCGTCAGCATCAGATGCGGGGTCCCCTCGGCGCCCAGCGAGGCCGACGGAGCGGAAATGGCGACGCCGAACACGGCGGCAGCGGCGATCGCCAGGATACCCAGGAGGGCACCGGCACGCTTGAGCGGTGAATTCATGCTGATTTCAGAGCTTTCAGAACGTTGGCGGGAACGAAGGCGGAGATGTCTCCTCCGAGCTCCGCGATCTGGCGCACCAGCGTGGCCGAGATGTGGCGGACATGCGGGCTGGAGGGCAGGAAGACGGTCTGCAGGTCGGGCGCCATCTGCGCATTCATGCCGACCATCTGCATCTCGAAATTGTAGTCCGTGGTGTCGCGCAGGCCGCGGATGATGAGTTTGGCGCCGTTCTCGCGCGCCGCATTGACCATCAAGCCGTTGAAATCGACGAACTTGAACTCGGTCTCGGTACGCCTGCCGATAGGCTCGAGCGACTGGCGCAGGAGCGCAATCCGGTCCTCATGCGAGAACAGCGGCTTTTTCGAGTGATGCGTGCCGACCGCGACCACCAGCGTGTCGACCAGCTTGCAGGCACGCTCGATGACGTCGAGATGGCCGTTCGTCAGCGGATCGAACGAGCCGGGATAAAATCCCACCAGTCGCGCCATGTGCCGTCTCCTCCGCTCAAAACCCCAATCGGCCGGGGTTCTGTCATGCCCTCTGCTGCAGCGCAAGCCAGACGGCGGCGCCGATCAGGATCGCCCCGGCCACCCGGTTGAGCCAGATCGTGCCGCCGCCCGACAGCGCGCCGCGGGCGGTGACCGCCACCGCGATATAGGCGCCGTCGCTGAGGATGGCCGCGCCCATCTCGATCAGCCCGAGCAGGATCACCTGCGGTCCCGCCGGATAGTGCGGATCGACGAATTGCGGCAAGAAGGCCCCGAAGAACAGCAGCGCCTTGGGATTGCCCCACAGCACCAGAAAGCCCGAAAGCACCTGGCGCCATGGCGATACCGGCGCACGCGCGGCCCCGATGGTCAGCGAAGCGCGTGAGGTGAGATAGCCGAAGCCGAGCCAAACCAGGTAGGCGGCGCCGGCGTATTTGATTATGTCGAAGACGCTGGAAACGAGGCCGCTGACCGCTTCCAGCGCCGCCGCGACGATCAGCACCATCGAGAACCGGGCCAGCGTCGCCCCGAGTTCGAGCAACGCACCGCCGGCAAGGCCGCGGGCGAGCGCCGTGCTCACCACCGTCGAAACAGTGATGCCGGGCACCATGACGACGACAAAGGCCGCGATGGTGAAGGAAACCAGGACCGCGGCGTCGGGAATGTGGAGAATCGAGCCGCCCCTACGCCTTCTTGACCAGCGCCAGCCACACCCCGCCGGCCATCAGGATCGCACCCGAAATCCGGCTGACGATTTTGACGCGCGCCGCCGACAAGAGGCTCCGCGCCCGGCCGCCCAGCACGGCGTAGAACGCGTCGGTCGAGCCGGCGATCACCATGAAGAACAGCCCGAGCAGCATGACCTGCGGGAACGTCGCCGCCTCGGAGGTCACGAACTGCGGCAGGAACGCGCCCAGGAAGATCAGTGCCTTAGGGTTGGACCAGATGACGAGGAAACCGTCGAGCATCAGCCGGCGATAGGACTTGGCTGGCCCCGCCGCCGCGGTGCCCAACTCGCCCTTCGAGCGCAGCATGTTGAAGCCCAGCCAGATCAGGTACGCGGCGCCGGCGAGCTTGATCCAGTCGAAAGCGAACGCCATGAAGCCCATCACCGCCTCGAGCCCGAGCCCGACGACGCCGATCATCGTCGCCAGCCCCAGCTGCGTGCCGGCAATGATCGCGAAACCCGCCAGGGTGCCGCCGCGCAGCGAATTGGCGAGGATCACGGTCACGGTCGGGCCGGGCACGATGGCGAGCAGGAAGCAGGCGCCGAGATAGGGGATGAGCGTCGAAAGGGTCAGCATGGCAATGACTCGGGAGAAATCGTGCCGGCAACCTAGCAAATCGGCGCTGGAATACATCGGACAATCCGCGGCGATCCGGATGCCTACGACGCCAGGTCTTTCATGAAGGCGATGTCGGGCAGCGCCGTGTCGTCGCTGATCTGCTCGAAGCCGAGCTTGCGCAGCAGGCCGATGGACGCAGCGTTGGCGGGATCGACGATGGTCTGGGCGAGCGTCACGCCGTAAGCGGCAGCCAGTTCGCCGAGCATCGTCTCGGTTGCCGCGGCCGCGTAGCCGCGGCGCCAATGCGCCGACCCGATCACGTAGGCCACGTCGGCGCGCCCGTCGCGGTAGACCGTGGCCTGCACATAGCCGACCATCGTGCCGTCCGGACGGCGCACGATCCAGTTGAGCCAATCCTCGCTGCCGTCGCCGGAGAGCCGGCTCTCGAGCCGCGCCAGCCGTGTGCGGAGCGTGGCTTCGTCGGCTGGTGGCGCTTCGTCGAGATAGGCATAGAGTGCCGGATCGCTGAGGATCGCGAACAGTTCGGCGGCGTGCCCCGCGACCTGCGGCTCGAGCATCACTCCCGCGCCGCGCACCACCCGCATGGCTTACTCCGGCGCCGCCTCGTCCTCGCCGTCGCTCTCCGGCTCGCTGATGCGCTCGACGGAAACGACTTTTTCGCCTGGAGCGGTCTTGAACACCCGCACGCCCTTACTGGCGCGGCTGGTGAAGCGGATGCCGGCGACCGGCACGCGGATGAGCTGCGCCCCGTCCGAGATCAACATGATCTGGTCGGCGTCCTCGACCGGGAAGGCGGCGACGAGATTGCCGATCTCACGGGTCTTGCGCTGGTCGGTGGCCTTGATGCCCTTGCCGCCGCGGTTGGAAATGCGGAACTCGTAGGACGACGAGCGCTTGCCGTAGCCCAGTTCGGTGAGCGTCAGGACGAACTGCTCGGCCGCGCCCATCTCGACGTAGCGCTCCTCCGACAGCGCCACCGCGCCGCCCGCTTCTTCGGCTTCCTCCGATGCATCCTCGAGGTCGGCGTCGCTCTCGGCGTCCTCGCCGGTCGCGGCCCGCCGGATGGCGCTCGATTGCTTGAGATAGGCCTCGCGCTCGGCCGGCGTCGCATCGACATGGCGGAGCACCGACATCGAGATGACCTGGTCGCCCTCGGCCAGCGAGATGCCGCGGTTGCCGGTCGACGTCCCCGTGGTGCCGTCGCCGCCGAACACGCGGATATCGCCCGCCCGGAAGCGGACGCACTGGCCACGCGCCGTCGTCAGCAGCACGTCGTCGTGCTCGCCCGAGAGCAGCTCGACCCCGATGATCGACTGCTTGTCGTCGTCGAACTCCATCACCCGCTTGCCCAGCGTCGTGCGCGGCACGCAGGCGCTGAGCTTGTTACGGCGGACGCCGCCGGTCGAGGTCGCGAACATCACATCATGCGCGTCCCACTCGGCCTCGTCCTCCGGCAGCGGCACGATCGAGGTGATGCGCTCGCCGGCATCAAGCGGCAGCATGTTGATCAGCGCCCTGCCCTTGCCCTGCGGTTCGGCGACCGGCAGCCGCCAGACCTTCAGCTTGTAAACCTGCCCGAGCGAGGAGAAGAACAGCACCGGCGCATGGGTGTTGGCGACGAACAGCCGGGTGACGAAATCCTCGTCGCGGGTCGCCATGCCCGAGCGGCCCTTGCCGCCGCGCTTCTGCGCCCGATAGGCCGAAAGCGGCACGCGCTTGATGTAGCCGCCATGGGTGACGGTCACCACCATGTCCTCGCGGGCGATGAGGTCTTCGTCCTCGAAATCGCCGGCGGCATCGTCGATGGTGGTCAGGCGCGGCGTCGAGAACTGCTCCTTGACGGCGATCAGCTCCTCGCGCGCGATGGCCTGCACCCGCTCGCGCGAACGGAGGATATCGAGGAAGTCCTCGATGTCCTTGCCCAGGCCATTGAGTTCGTCGCCGATCTCGTTGCGGCCGAGCGCGGTCAGCCGGCTCAGCGTCAGCGCGAGGATGGCGCGGGCCTGCTCGTCCGACAGCCGGAAGGTGCCGTCGTCATTGATCTTGTGGCGCGGATCGTCGATCAGCGCGATCAGCGGCGCCACGTCCTTGGCCGGCCAGTCGCGCGCCATCAACTGCTCGCGGGCAGTGGTCGGGTCGGGCGCGGCGCGGATCAGCCGGATGACGTCGTCGACATTGGCCACGGCGACAGCGAGCCCGACCAGGATATGGGCGCGGTCGCGCGCCTTGTTGAGCAGGAACCGGGCGCGGCGGGTGACCACTTCCTCGCGGAAGCTGATAAACGCCTTGAGGATCGGAATGAGGCCGGTGAGCTCGGGCTTGCCGCCATGCAGCGCCACGAAGTTGCAGCCGAACGAGCTCTGCAGCGGCGTGAAGCGGTAGAGCTGGTTGAGCACCACGTCCGGCACGGCGTCGCGCTTGAGCTCGATCACCACGCGCATGCCGTTGCGGTCGGACTCGTCGCGGATGTCCGAGATGCCCTCGATCCGCTTCTCGCGGACGAGTTCGGCCATCTTCTCGATCATCACCGACTTGTTCACCTGGTAGGGAATCTCGGTGACGATCAGGGCCTCGCGGCTCTGCCGCATGTCCTCGGTCGCGACGCGCCCGCGGATGAGGATCGAGCCCCTGCCCGTCTCGTAGGCCTGGCGGATGCCGGTGCGGCCGAGGATGATGCCGGCGGTCGGGAAATCCGGGCCGGGCATGACCCGCATGATCTCCTCGACGCTGATCGCCGGGTCGTCCATCACTGCCAGCGTCGCGTCGATCACCTCGCCCAGATTGTGGCTCGGAATATTGGTCGCCATGCCCACGGCGATGCCGCCCGCGCCGTTGACCAGGAGGTTCGGGAACCGCGCCGG
>JACRAF010000032.1 GCA_016213505.1 Devosia nanyangense | reverse complement strand
GACCGGCGAGTGGTCCCTGCGCTTCTACAACCACCCCATCGGCGTCATCGACAGAAAACGCCTCATCCTCTCGCGCCGAACCAACCCAAATCTGTAACCCATCTATCCGGTCCACACTGTTACCCTTCTATCGGCTGGACAGCAGCGTGACGGAGGGGGCGGCCGCTTGCACGGTGCGTGCAGCCGCCCCCTTCCGTCGCTCCGCGACACCTTCCCCGCATGCGGGAGAAGGAAGACAGGACCTACTCCGCCGCCTTCGCATCCAGATCCAGGAAGCCCCCCGACTGCCGCTCCCAGAGCTGGGCGTAGTGCCCGCCGCGCGCCAGCAGTTCGGCGTGCGTCCCCTCCTCGACGATCTGCCCGGCTTCGAGCACGACCAGCCGGTCCATCGCGGCGATGGTCGAGAGTCGGTGCGCGATGGCGATCACAGTCTTGCCCCGCATCAGGCTCTGCAGCTGCTCCTGGATCGCCGCCTCGACCTCGCTGTCGAGCGCCGAGGTGGCTTCGTCGAGGATCAGGATCGGAGCGTTCTTGAGCAGCACGCGGGCGATGGCGACACGCTGCCGCTGCCCGCCGCTCAGTTTGACGCCGCGCTCGCCGACGTGGGCGTCGTAGCCGCGGCGCCCCTGCGGATCGGCGAGACCGGCGATGACGTCGCCGATCTTGGCCTGGTCGGCCGCCTCGACCATCGCCTCGTCGGTGGCACTCTGCCGTCCGTATTTGATGTTCTCGCGAACGGAACGATGCAGCAGCGAGGTATCCTGGCTGACCAGCCCAATGGCGGCGCGCACGCTCTCCTGCGTCACCTCCCGCACATCCTGTCCGTCGATGCGGATGGCCCCGTCCTCGACGTCGAACAGTCTCAACGCGAGGTTGACCAGCGTCGATTTGCCGGCCCCTGAGCGGCCCACCAGCCCGACCTTTTCGCCCGGCGCGATGGTGAGGTTGAAGTGCTCGATCACCGTGCCCGACTTGCCGCGCCAGTAGTTGAAGCTGACATCGTCGAAGACGAGCTCGCCCTTGGTCACCTCGAGCCCCACGGCGCCCGGCGCGTTGAGCAGCGTCAACGGCTGGGCGATGGTCTCCATCGAATCCCGCGCGGTGCCGAACTGGCGGAAGATGTTGGAGCCGATCTCGAGGATCCATCCCGACATGTTCATGATCTGCAGCGCGAACGGAATGGCGGTGGCAACCGAGGCGGCCGTCAACGCACCGTTGTTCCACCCCGCGAGTGCCAGCCAGGTGATCGAGACCACGAGGCCGGCGTTCAGGATGAACAGCACCGACCACATATAGGTGAAGACGGCCATCAGCCGGCGATACTCGTCGGTGTGCTCGAGCACGGCCTCGGACACATAGCGGTCTTCGTGGTCGTCCGACGAGAAGGTCTTGAGTGTCTGGATGTTGGTGTAGCTGTCGACCATGCGGCCGGTCATCACCGACTTGGCCTCCGACAGTTTTTCGGAGAACCGGCTGATCAGCGGCATGACGATGGTGAACAGCAGGCCGTAGAGCGCCAGCCACACCACCATCGGCAGCAGCAGGACCACATCCATCTGGGCCAGCACGACGATCGCCACGACGACGAAGATGATCGCGTACCACACCGCGTCGACGGCCGAGTTGATCGCCGTCTCCAGCGCCTCGCCGCTTTGCAGCACCTTGTTGCTGATGCGCCCGGCGAAGTCGTTCTGAAAGAACGTCCAGCTCTGCCGGATGACGTGGAAGTGGCTCTGCCAGCGCACCAGGTTGACGAGATTGGGCTGGATCGCATGGTTGCGGACCAGCGAGTCGAGGATGAAGGTCAGCGGCCGGATGACGGCCACGACGACGATCATGCCGAGCAGGGTCGGCCAGTGCTGGCTGAACATCTCGCCCGGCGCGGTCGTCGCAAGAAGGCCGACGACGACACCGACGAAGATCGGCAGGGTCGCGTCGGCGACCGAGCCGATGGCCACCAAGACGATACGGATCAGGAAAGCGCTGCGGAACTGCCCGACGAAGTAGAAGACGAACGGCCATAGGCCCATGGGAGGCTGGCGGTCCGCGGCCAGAGCAACCGGCGAGTAGCGGTTGTCGAACCAGGCGAGAATGCGATTGAACATTTGGCTCTCATTTGGTGAGAACCCGGCTTGAGAAGATCAGCTTCGGGTTCGCGAGAATGGTTTTCGTTTGTGGACGGCGAAGTTCGCGTTGGCGCCGCGGACGAGGCCGGCATTTCGGTTTCCATTCATGCTATCCATCGGATCCTCCTTGGGTTGATGAAGTCGGGAAAGAACTTGCAGTCGGGGAAGGCCCCCTCACCCGCCGCTACGCGGCGACCTCTCCCCCAGAGGGAGAGGTAGGATGGGGCACGATCTCACCCGCGCACCACCTCTCCCTCTGGGGGAGAGGTCGGAGGGCGCGGCCCTCCGGGGGCCTTGCAGCAGTCGCGAGCACATTCATTCCGCCGCCTCTTCCACCACGTCGGCGTCGATGAAGCCGCCCGACTGGCGGTGCCAGAGTTTCGCGTAGTGTCCGCCCAGCGCGAGCAGCTCGGCGTGGGTGCCCTGCTCGGCGATCCGGCCACCCTCGATGACGACCAGCCGGTCGAGCGCGGCGATGGTCGAGAGCCGATGCGCGATGGCGATCACCGTCTTGCCGCGCATCAGGGTCTGCAGTTGGCTCTGGATCGCCGCCTCGACCTCGCTGTCGAGCGCCGATGTCGCCTCGTCGAGCACCAGGATCGGCGCGTTCTTCAAGAGCACGCGGGCGATGGCGACGCGCTGGCGCTGGCCGCCGCTGAGCTTCACGCCGCGCTCGCCGACATGGGCGTCGTAGCCCTTGCGGCCCTTGAGGTCGGCGAGGCCCTCGATGAAATCATGCGCTTCGGCGAGCTTGGCGGCGGCGATGATCTCGGCGTCAGTGGCATCGGGCCGGCCATAGGCGATGTTCTCCTTGACCGAGCGATGCAGCAGCGAGGTGTCCTGCGTCACCACGCCGATATTCTCGCGCAGCGTGTCCTGCTGAACCGAGGCGATGTCGGTACCGTCGATCAGTATCCTGCCGCCCTCGCGGTCGTAGAAGCGCAGCAGCAGGTTGACGATGGTCGACTTGCCGGCGCCCGAGCGGCCGACCAGCCCGACCTTCTCGCCGGGCCGGATATGGAGGTCGAGGCCGTCGATCACGCCGCCGTCCTTCTTGCCGTAGTGGAACGTCACGTGATCGAAGCGGATATCGCCCTTCACGCCGGTCAGCGCGGGCGCGCCCGGCCGGTCCTTGACGATGCTCGGCAACGAGATCGACGAGATGCCGTCGCGCACCGTACCGATGTTCTCGAACAGCTGCGTCATTTCCCACATGACCCACTGCGCCATGCCGCCGAAGCGCATCACCAGCGCCACTGCGACAGCGACGGCGCCGGCGGTCACCTGCCCCTGCGTCCACAGCCAGATGCCAAGCCCGCTCACCGAGATCAGCAGCGCGCTGTTGAGCCCGTAGATGCCGTAGTTCAAGAGGCTGAACATCCGCATCTGCCGGTAGACGGTATCGAGGAAGTCGTTCATCGACGCCTTGGCGTAGTCTTCCTCGCGGCTCGAATGGCTGAACAGCTTGACCGTCGCGATATTGGTGTAGCTATCGACCACGCGTCCGGTCATCGTCGAGCGCGCATCGGCCTGCAGCTCCGAGACCTTTCCCAGCCGCGGGACGTAGTGGCGCAGCAGCGCCGAATACAGCGCCAGCCAGACGACGAACGGGATGGCCAGGCGCCAGTCGCTGGTGGCGGCGAGGATCACCGCGCCGATGAAGTACACCGAGACGAACACCACCACGTCGAGCAGCTTCATCATCACTTCGCGCACGGCGAGCGAGGTCTGCATCAGTTTTGCGGCGATGCGGCCAGCGAACTCGTCCTGGAAATAGCTCATCGACTGCCTGAGCAGGTAGCGGTGGCTCATCCAGCGGATGCGGTGCGGGAAATTGCCCAGCAGCGTCTGGTGGATGATGAAGCTGTTGATGCTGACGAGCACGAACAGCCCGACGACAAACGCCCCCATCCAGGCGATCGTCCCACCCTCGCGCGCAAAGAAGGTGCTCGCGTCGCCCGCGCCGAGCCAATCGATGACCCGGCCGAGAAAGCCATAGACGAACACTTCGCCGGCCGAGATGGTCGCCGACAACGCCGCCATGAGCAGCAGCCAGCGGATCGCGCCCCGCGAATAATAGAGGCAGAACGCGACCAGCCCCTGGGGCGGCTGCTCGGGCTCGGCAGACGGATACGGATCAAGGCGGCGTTCGAACCAGCCAAACATGAAGTCACCTGACAATTTGAAAAAGCGCAAAGGCTTGACGCGGAGAAATGCCGCGGGCTTGTTGCGCACCAGCGCCGCCGGCCCCTCCCATTGCTGCCGCGTTTGGCGCTGATAGGAAAAGGGCCGGTCGAGCCAGCCGGTCAGAATATAGGAAGATTCGGCGGTCTGCCTGTAACCGGCGCGCCACACCTGGCGCGAGTTCAAGCGCAGACCAGCAAGGTAACAAGTTCAGCGGAGCGGCGGCATGAGAACCGAAAACGAGCAGACGATCTTCCTCAAGGATTATGTGCCGAGCCCCTATCGCATCGACAAGGTCGAGCTCGACGTCCGGATCGCGCCCGACACCGCGCGGGTCCGCGCCCTGCTGACCATCTCGCCGCGCGACACCACCCCGCCCGGCACCCCGCTGGTGCTCGACGGCGACGAGCTCAAGCTCGACGCCATCGCCATCGACGGTCTGCCGCTGGCGCTCACCGCATACGAGACCTCGGCCACGACGCTGACCGTTACCGAGCCGCCAAACCGCACATTTGTGCTCGACACCGAAGTCAATCTCGTGCCCGAGAAGAACCTCAAGCTGATGGGCTTCTACCGCTCGGGCGGCACCTGGTGCACGCAGTGCGAGCCCGAGGGCTTCCGCCGCATCACCTACTACCTCGACCGGCCCGACGTGCTGGCCCCGTTCAAGGTGACGATGACCGCCGACAAGGCCATCGCCCCGGTGCTGCTCGCCAACGGCAATCTCGTCGAGCGCGGCGACATCGAGGGTGGCCTGCACTACGCAGTGTGGGACGATCCGTACCCGAAACCCTCGTATCTCTTCGCGATGGTGGCGGGCGATCTCGGCTCGATCCACGACAGCTTCGTCACCGCCTCGGGCCGCAAGGTGGCGCTCGGCGTCTACTGCACCCATGGCAAGGAAGACGAGTGCCTGTGGGCCATGGATTCGCTCAAGCGCTCGATGGCGTGGGACGAGCGCCGCTTCGGCCGCGAGTACGATCTCGACATCTTCAACATCGTCGCCGTGTCGGATTTCAATTTCGGCGCAATGGAGAACAAGGGCCTCAGCATCTTCAACGACAAGCTGGTGTTCGTAAAGCCGGAGGCCGCGACCGACGACGACTACTACAACGTCGAGCGCGTCATCGCACACGAGTATTTCCACAACTGGACCGGCGATCGCATCACCTGCCGCGACTGGTTCCAGCTCTGCCTCAAGGAAGGTCTCACAGTCTATCGCGACCAGGAGTTCACCTCCGACGAGCGCTCGCGCCCGGTCAAGCGTATCGACGACGTCAAGACCCTGCGCACCACGCAGTTCCCGGAGGATGGCGGCCCCCTCGCCCACCCGGCGCGGCCCGACCGCTACAAGGAGATCAACAATTTCTACACCGCGACCGTCTACGAAAAGGGCGCCGAGATCGTCCGCATGCTGGCGACGCTGCTCGGCGAGGCCGGCTTCCGCAAGGGCATGGACCTCTATTTCGAGCGCCATGACGGCGAGGCGACGACGATCGAGGCGTTCCTTGCGGTGTTCGAGGACTCGAGCGGCGTCGACCTCCAGCATTTCGGCAAGTGGTACCTGCAGGCGGGCACGCCCGAGGTCACCGTCGCCGACAGCTACGACGCCGCTACGCAGACCTACAAGCTGACGCTGTCGCAGACCACCGCGCCGACCCCCGGCCAGCCCGACAAGGCGCCGCTGGTGATCCCGGTGAAATTCGGCCTCATCGGCCCCAACGGCTCGCCGATGGGCTGGACCGGCGCCAGCGGCGACGTGCGCGACGACATGCTGGTGCTCGAGGGCCAGAGCGCCACCTACGAGTTCAAGGGTGTGCCCAACCGGCCGGTCGCCTCGCTGTTCCGCGAGTTCTCGGCGCCGGTCAAGATCGTCTCGCCGGCGAGCCAGTCGGACCGGCTGTTTCTGGCACGCCACGACACCGATCCCTTCAATCGCTGGCAATCGCTGCAGGACGTCGCCATGGCGCTGATGCTCGGCGCCGTCGCGGGCACGGACTGGGCCGAGGCCGACATCGCGGCGCTAGCCGAGGCCATCGGCGACACCATCGGCTCGTCGGCGCTCGATCCGGCATTCAAGGCGCTGACCCTGAGCCTGCCGGCCGAGAACCTGGTGGCGCGGACCATCGGCCGTTCCGTCGATCCCGACAAAGTCCGCGCCGTCCGGCTGAAACTGATCGCAGCCATCGCCACGCGCCTCGAAGCCGCACTCACCGCCGCCTACCGCGCCAACACCCCGGCCGGTTCGTATTCCCCCAATGCGGCCCCAGCCGGTCAGCGGGCGCTGAAGAACGGCGCTCTGGCGCTGCTCGTGATCGGCGGCACCGCCAACGGCGCCCGCCTCGCCCGCGAGCAGTACGAGACGGCGACCAACATGACCGATCGCTATGCGGCGCTCGGTGCGGTGGTCGCCGGCTGGACGGCGGACGCGGAGGCCCTCTTGGGCAATTTCCGCACCATGTTCACCGCCGATCCGCTGGTGCTCGACAAGTGGCTCGGGCTCAACGCCGTCGCGCCGGACAACGAGGTCGTCGCGCGGCTCGGCGCGATCCTCGCCGATCCGTCGTTCCCCCGGAACAACCCCAACCGCCTCCGCGCGCTGGTCGGCAATTTCGGCATGAGCAACCCGTCGCAGTTCGCCCGCGCCGATGGAACGGGCTTCCGCTTCGTCACCGAATTCGTCGCCGATGTCGACACGCGCAACCCGCAGGTTGCGGCGCGCGTGCTCACCGCCTTCCGGGTCTGGCGGAGCTACGAGCCGGTGCGGCAGGCCGCGGCCGAATCGGCGCTGATGGCGCTGCGCGACGCAGGCGGGCTCAGCCGGAACACCGCCGACATCCTCGAGCGGACGCTGGCCGGTTAACGAAACCCTAATGAGAAGAATTTTTCTTCTCGCCCTAAGTGACTCAGCCGACTCACGAATTCCCGGCGCGCGGCGACGGCGCGCCGGTGCCCCCTATGGACAGTCGCAACGCGCTGATTCACATTGCAAATCAGGGTATGGCGGCGGGCTGATTTACCTCGCATTTTTGGGCGGAGCATTGCATGCGGTCGGCGGAGTCATCCGGCGTCGAGGCAGGTGGATTCACCACCGCAACCTCAGCTCAGACCCCCGCCCGGCTCCGGGCCGCGCTCGCGTCCACCTCCCCGTTCACCTACGCCATCGCCTTCATCGCGCTTGCCGCGGCGACGTTGTTCGTGGTCGCCGATGCGATGCGGACGATGGACGACATGCGGCAGCGGCGCCAGCTGGTTGAACGGCTCTCCACTGCGCAGCCGCTGCTGGCGCGCCAGTTCGCGGCCGGATCGCCCGGACGTCTGGTCGGCGAGCCCGACCTCGACGCCGCGATTGCCGCGATCACGCAGCGCGGCGCGATCGCCTACGGGCTGGCGCTGATCATGGCCGGCCTCGGCTATCGTCGCCGGCAGCCTTTCGCCAAAGCCGGCGCAGCGGCAGCCCGCTTCCTGCCCGATCTGCTCTCCACCATCCCGTTCGGCGTCGCCTGCTGGAGCACCGAGGGCCGGCTCTTGGTCTGCAACGAGCAGTTCCGCTCGCGCATCGGAGCCGACGCCATCGACATCCGGCCCGGCGCCTCCTACGCGCAATCGGTGCGGCGGCTGGTCGAGGGCGGCTATATGCAGATCGTCACCGAAACCGACCGCAACCGCGTGCTGGAGTTGCGCCGAGAGGACGGCTCCTTTCTCGCCATCGACGAGCGCCCGCTCGAGTCCGGCGGCTTCGTCACCCTGATCAGCGATGTCACCGAGCGCCGCCGCGCCGACGATATGCTGACCTCGATCCGCGAGGAGCAGCGCATCCTCGCCCGCCGCTACCATGAGGAAAAGCTGCGGGCCGAGGCGGCGAGCCGGTCCAAGACCTCGTTCCTCGCCCACCTCAGCCACGACATCAGAACGCCGCTCAACCACATCATCGGCTTTGCCGAGCTGATGCGGCATCAGACCTACGGCCCGCTCGGCGATGCCCGCTATGTCGGCTATGTCGACTCGATCCGGCTCTCGGGCGAGCGGCTGCTGTCGTTCTTCGCCTCGATCCTCGATCTCGCCGAACTGGAAGGCGGGCGCCGCGTCCTCGAAGCCGGCCAACTCGGCGTCGACGACCTGCTGGTCGCCGTCACCCGCCGCTTCTCGGCCCAGGCGCAGCGCGCCGGGATATCACTGTCGCTCGGCACGCCCTGCGGGGCGGAGTTGATCGGCGACCGCTTCTCGCTCGAACGCATGATGTCGAACCTGCTCGACAACGCCATCCGCTACACCCCGGCCGGCGGGCGGGTCAGCGTCGCCGCCTACGCGGCGAGCGACGGCGTCGTGCTCGAAGTCACCGATACCGGCATCGGCATGGGGCCGGAGCGGCTCTCCGCCCTGTCGCAGCCCTTCGCCTTCGGCGACGCCGCGCTGACCAAGGACCGCGAAGGCGCCGGCCTCGGCCTCGCCATCGCCCGCACCATTGTCGAGCTCAGCGGCGGCCGCCTCGCCATCGACAGCCGCCCCGGCCTCGGCACCACAGTGGCGGTGTCGCTGCCGCTGCCGGCGGAGGACGAGGTGAAGGCGGCCTAGAAGACGCGGATGGGACCGGGATAGCGGGCGAGTTGCGCGTCGACGGTCAACAGTTCAACCCCTTCGACGATCGCCTGAGCGACGAGCATGCGGTCGAACGGGTCACCATGGATGCGCGGGAGCGTCGCAACCGTTACGGCGTGTTCCCCCAGGATGGGCAACTCGACATAGTTGTCGGCCAGCAACTCTCGACGCAACACGCCCGGGTTGACCTGAAAGTCCCCCTGGCCAAGGGAGTGCTTGATCGCGATCTCCCACAGGCTCGCCGTACTGAAGAGCAATTCGTTCTCATCATCCGCGATGATCTCCCATACTTCAGCGGGCAGCCGGCCTGCGGGTCCGGCCACCCAGAGCAGGAAGTGGGTATCGAGGAGCGCCCGCATCACTTGCCGTTGAACATTTCGGCAATTTCATCCTCGAACATGCGATCAAAGTCCTCCGGCACTTTGATCTGTCCCTCCATGAAGCCGAAGCGGCGCTTCTTCCTGGCGGCGGCCTCATCCAGCGGCACGATCTTCGCCATCGGTTTGCCCGCCTTGGCAATAATGACAGTCTCGCCTTTCGCCGCGCGCTCGACGAGGCGCGAAAGATGCGTCTTGGCTTCGTGGATGTTTACCGTGGTCATACCGACCTCAAGTTGAACTTAGTCCAGTGAACTTAGTCCACATAGGGACAGCTTCAAGTGATTGGCTTCGCCCCCCGCGCCGCCTCGTACCACTCCCCGGCTGCCACCTGCACCTCGCGCTGCATCGTCGCCAGCTCCTCGGCCAGCCGCGGAAAATCGGGCTCGTTGGTGAGCTGGGCCAACAGGTCGCGGAAGGCCGGGGTCCAGCCCTCGTCCTTGAACGGATCGGCGAGCGCGGCGCTCATTGTCTGCAGCACGGTGGCATAGACGCCGTGGATTTCCGCCAGCCGCGCGCCCTGCGAAGCGAGACCGAGCTCGTCGAGCCGCAGGAGCACGTCGGCGGTCTGCGCCCGCGGCCGCTCGATCCGCGCGCCCGCCAGCAATTGCGCCGATTGCGCCATGAACTCGAGATCGACCAGGCCGCCCGCCACCAGCTTCAGGTCGAATGGGTGACGCGGCGGTCGTTCCTTGGCCATCAGCGCGCGCATCGCCAGCACATCGTCGACGATCTCGCTGGCGTCGCGCGGCCGGACAAGGATGCCCGCCACCGCCGCATCGATGCGCTCCCCGAAGCCGGCATCGGCGACGATCACCCGGGCCCGCGTCAGCGCCAGGTGCTCCCAGGTCCAGGCGCTTTCCTCCTGATAGAGCGTGAAGGCGCGCAGACTCGTCGCCAGCGGGCCGGCATTGCCCGACGGGCGGAGCCGCATGTCGGCCTGATAGAGCACGCCTTCCGAGGTCGGCGCGGTCACCGCCGCCACCAGCCGCTGCGTCAGCCGGGCGAAATACTGGCTCGCCGCCAATGGCCGTTCGCCGTCCGATTCCTCGGCCGCGCCGACGACGTCGTAGATGAGGATGAAGTCGAGATCGGACGACGCCGTCATCTCGCGGCTCGCCATCTTGCCGAAGGCGAGCAGCGCCACCGCCGCTCCGGGGATCGTGCCGTGCCGCCTGGCGAACTCGCGGCGCACCGAGGCGAACAGCTGTTGCAGCAGCGTCTCGGCGAGCGCCGTGAATTGCTCGCCCGCCTGCCGCGCGTTGATAGTGCCCGAGAGCAATCCCGCGGCGATCAGGAACTGCTGTTCCTGGCCGATGATGCGGGCCCGGTCGATGACCTCGGAATAGTCGCGCGACTCGCCGAGGAAGGCGTCGACCTTGGCGACCAGCACGGCGCGGCGCGATACCTCGTCGGCGAAAGCCGGATCGATCAGCGCGTCCATCACATGGGCGCGCTGGATCACCGCCGCGGCCATCTTGGGCGCCGATGCCATGAGCTGGACCAGCAGTTCGCGCAGTTGCGGATGGCTGCGCAGCAGCGCGAAGAGCTGGATGCCGGCCGGCAGCCGCGACAGGAAGTCGTCGAAGCGGGCGAGCGCGAGATCGGCATTGCCGGCCCGGGCGATGGTGGTCAACAGCGCCGGCAACAGCTCGGTGAGCTGGGCCCGCGCCGCCGCCGCGCGGGTGGCGCGATAGCCGCCATAGTGCCATTTGCGCACCGTCGCCGATGCCGCCGCCGGTTCGTGGAATCCCATTTTGCTCAGCGTCTCGAGCGTCGCGGGATCGTCGTCGCTGCCGGTGAACACCAGGTCGCCGCCAGCCACGCCCAGCGTCTCGCCCTCCGTGAAGAGTTCGGCGTAATAGCCCTGCACGAGTTCCAGCGCCGCGCGGTACTCCGCCTCGAACGCCGCGCGTTCGGCGAAGCCCATCATCCCCGCGATCACCGCGATGCCCGCTTCGCTTTCCGGCATCACATGCGTCTGCTCGTCGCGCAGCATCTGCAGCCGGTTCTCGACGGCGCGCAGGAACCAGTAGGTTCGCGTCAGGTGGACCGCCGTCGTCTCGGCAATCCAGCCGGTCCGCGCCAGCGCCGCCAGCGCCTCGGCGGTCGGCTTCACCCGCAGCGTCTGGTCGCGGCCGCCGGCGATCAGTTGCTGGGTCTGGGCGAAGAACTCGATCTCGCGGATGCCGCCGCGCCCGAGCTTGACGTTGTGGCCCTCGAGCCGCGCCGCGCCGACATTCTTCGAAATGTTGATCTGGCGCTTCATCGCCTGGATGTCGGCGATGGTCGCGAAATCGAGATGCTTGCGCCAGATGTAGGGCGCCAGTTCGCTCAGGAACGCCTCCCCCACCCGCTTGTCGCCGGCGCAGGGGCGCGCCTTGATCCAGGCGGCGCGCTCCCAGTTCTGGCCGCGGCTCTCGTAATAGGCGATCGCCGCGTCGATCGAAATCGCCAACGGCGTCGATCCCGGGTCGGGCCGGAGCCTCAGATCAGTGCGGAACACATAATTGTTGCCGACCCGGTCCTGCATCAGCGCGGCGAGGCGCTGCACGATCCGGGCGTAGATCTTGGCCGCCTCCCCCGGCTCCTTCAGCACGCCGGCGCCACGGTCGAAGAACGCCACGATGTCGATATCGGAGGAGTAGTTGAGCTCGCGCCCGCCGTGCTTGCCCAGTGCGAAGATCGCCAGCCCCGAGCCTGCGGCGGTCGTCTCGGCCACGAGATCGCCCCTCTCGTGGGCCTTGCGCAGAAGGAAATTGAGCCCCGCGTCGAGCGCGGCATCGGCGAAATCGGAGAGCGCGGCGCAAGCCTGGGCGGTCGTCCACCTTCCATCCGTCTCGGCTGTGGCGGCGAGCAGCGCGACCCATTGCTTGTAGACGCGCAGGTCGTGGCGAAGTTCGTCCTCGTCGCCCGCGTCGCCGTCGCCCGAACCCCATACCTGGGCCAGCGTCGCCTGGAGAACCCGGTCCGGATCGGTGCTGCGGGTCGCCTCGAACCAGTCGGCGTTGCGGTCATGGAGCTCGCGCAGGTAGGGCGAGGCGGCGAGCAGCGTGTCGAGCGATACGGGCATGGGCGAAGGCTAGCCGCCGCGCCCGCGCCCGGCAACCTGCCCTTTCGTCAGGCCGCCGCGTCCGCGCCCGGCCCAACATTTGACCGCTGGTTTTCCGCCGAAACGGCGCTATGTTCCGGCGCCCTGTTCCCCGCGGATTCCCCCATGCGTCACCGCCTTGCCGTCCTCGCTCTTGTCGCCGCACTCGGCGTGGCCGTTCCGGTCCAGGCCGCCGGCCTTTCCGGCATGGGCGCCGCGCTGTTCGGCAACACCTTCAATTTCGGCAGGCCGAACCTGAGCAAACCGATGGTCAAGACCATCACCGTCGGCTCGATGAAGATGGAGCTGCAGCACACCAAGCTGACCGATATCCGCAAAGCCTTCGGGGGCACCATCCAGACCCAGGGCGAGAACAAGACCCTGGTGAGCTGGCTCTGCTACCAGACCGACGGCAGCAAGGACCCGGCCACCGCCACCTGGTTCATCTCCAACATCCTTGGCGGCGGCGAGTTCGTCATGATCGTCGCGGTGCAGGCGGCCAATCCGGCCAAGATGCCCGGCGATTGCGAGGCGGCGTCCCCCAAGTTCGCGACGCCCGACCTGGGCATCCCGGGCGTCGGCGCGACGCTGGCCGACCTCAAGGCCGCCTTCGGCGCTGCCCGCGGCAACAAGATCGCCTACCGTGCCGACGAGCCGGGCGCCGATGCGTTGGGCACAGCGATGAACGCCCAGTACATCGGCTACATGCTGTCAGGCGGCAAAGTCACCGGCTTCGGCGCCGGCGAAACCTCGGTCCCGGTCGCGCCGCCGAAGAACTAGCCCGCCGGCAGATCGATCACCGCCCGCAGTCCCGGCGCGTTGTCCTCGATCCTCAGTTCGCCTTTGTGCAGCCGCGCCACGGCAGCGACCAGCGACAGGCCGAGGCCTGATCCCGGCTCGGTGCGGCTCTTTTCGAGCCGGACGAAGCGCTCGACCACGCGGTCGCGGTCCTCGGGCGGAATGCCGGGGCCGTTGTCGCCGACCTCGATCAGCACCCGCCCTTTGTCGGCCCGCACGGCGACGGTGATCCGGCCGGTCTTGCCCTCGGCCGGCTCATAATACTTCAGAGCATTCTCGACGAGGTTGACCAGCGCCTGGCCGATCAGCTCGCGGTTGGCGCGCAGGTGAACGCCGGGCGCGATGGTCGCCTCGAGCGTCATCCCCGCCTCCTCCGCCGCCGGCTCGTAGAGCTCTGCGACGTCCTCGGCGATGGTGCTGACATCGACGTCGGCGAAGGCGCCCGACGGCGCCCCGGCCTCGGCCCGCGCGATCATCAGGAGCGCGTTGAAGGTGCGGATCAGCTTGTCGCTCTCGGCGAGCGTGGTTTCCAGCGCCTCGCGCTGCGCCTCCCCGCCGCCGCCGTCGCGCAGCGCCGATTCGGCCTTGTTGCGCAGCCGGGTGAGCGGCGTCTTGAGGTCGTGCGCGACATTGTCGGTGACCTCCTTCAGCCCCTGCATCAGCCCCTCGATGCGGTCGAGCATGGCGTTGAGGCTGGTCGCCAGCACGTCGAACTCGTCGTTGCGCCTGGTGACCGGGATGCGCTCGCTGAGGTTGCCCGACATGATCTTGGCGGAGGTGGCGTTGATCGTGTCGATGCGCTTCAGCACGCGCCGGGCGGTGACCACGCCGGCGACCACCGAAAACACGAGAATCCCGGCGACAGCCAAGAGGAAGCCCTGGAACACGATGGCGGTGAAGCCGCGCCGCTCGACCACGTCGCGGCCGACGATCAGCCTCAGGCCGCTTTCGAGCACCAGCGAGCGGACGACGGCAAAGCCCTGCTCGGCGGCGCTGGTGTCGTCGACGCCGCTGCCGCGGTCGTAGTTGAAGCTGAACACCCCCTCGGTGGTCAGCACGTTGTCGGGAAAGCCCTGGACGTTGCCGGCGATCTGCAGGCCCGCATTGTCGCCGAGATAGTAGATGCCCGGCCCGGGCTGGCTGGCCAGCCGGGATACCGCGAAGATGATGCCGCGGATGCCCTGGCGCTGGTCGATGCGCTGCAGCAGCTCGACCTCGCGGTCGATCGAGGCGGTCTGCTGCTGCTGGATCTGGATGCTCGACTGATAGGCGATAAAGCCCAAGAGCAGGATCGAGAACACCACGAACAGCACGATGAACACCGCCGTCAGGCGGACGGTGGTCGTCCGCCAGAGCTGGGCGAACCTACTCACGGATCATGTATCCGGCGCCCCGGATGGTGTGGAGCAGCGGGCTCGCGTGGCCCTTGTCGATCTTGCCGCGCAGCCGCGACATGTGGACGTCGATGACGTTGGTCTGCGGGTCGAAGTGATAGTCCCAGACGTTCTCCAGCAGCATGGTGCGGGTCACCACCTTGCCGGCGTTCTTCATCAGGTATTCGAGCAGGCGGAACTCGCGCGGCTGGAGGAGGATCGCCTCGCCCTCGCGCTCGACCTTGCGCGACAGCCGGTCGAGGGTCAGCTCGCCGACCGCGTAGCTGGTCGCCGCCTCGGTCGGCGACGAGCGCCGCGCCAGCACTTCGATGCGGGCCAGCAATTCGGTGAAGGCATAGGGCTTGGCGAGATAGTCGTCGCCGCCGGCACGGAGGCCGGTCACCCGGTCGTCGACCTCGCCCAGCGCAGACAGGATGAGAACGGGAGTCTTGTTGGCCTCGGCGCGCAGCGATTCGACGATGGAGAGGCCATCGCGGCGGGGCAGCATGCGGTCGACGATCAAGACGTCGTAGTCCATGCTCGAGGCCATGGCATAGCCGGTCTCGCCGTCGCTGGCGTGGTGGGTCACGTGCCCGGCTTCGTCGAGCGCCTGGATCAGGTAGCTCGCCGCCTCGCGGTCGTCTTCGATCAGGAGGATCTTCATGACATGAACCTAGTGAGCGCCGCCGGCGAGTTCAATGAACGACGGCCCCGGAGCTTCAGACTCCGGGACCGTCCTGGGAGGAGCTCGTTAGCCCTGCGACTTGGTCAGCGGCAGGCCGATGAAGCGGACCGCGCCGCTGCGCTCGGCCTTGATTAGCGCCGTGCCGCGGCCGGACTCCTTGACCGCCTTGATGGCGTTCTCGAATTCGGTGGCGGTCGTCACTGCCTTGTTGTCGACCTCGAGGATCAGGTCGCCGACCGCAAAGCCCTTGTCCGCGGCCACCGAGTCGGGGTCGATGTCCTGGATCAGGAGGCCTTCGCCGCCGGCGTTGGGCACCAGCGTCACGCCGACGCTGGAGGGAACCGGCGCGGCGGGCTGGTCGACCGGCGGGGCGGGTGGGGTCGGCGGAGTCGGCTGCGCTTCGGTGAGCGTGCCGAGCGTCGCCGCGATCTTGATCTCCGCGCCGTCGCGCCACACCGTCAGTTCGACATTCGTGCCCGGAGCCTTGCTCGCGATGGTGCGCGACAGCCCGAGCGCGTCGTCGATCCCCTGGCCGTCGACCGCGGTGATGATGTCGCCCGATTTGAGCCCGGCCTTGCCGCCCGGCGAGTCGTCGGTGAGCTGGGTGACAAGCGCGCCCTTGGCGTCCTTGAGACCGACGCTGTCGGCGATGTCGCGATTGACGTCCTGGATCGAGACGCCGAGGAAGCCGCGGGTCACGGTGCCGCTCTGGATCAACGAGGCGGTGATCTGCTCGACGGTCTTGGCCGGGATGGCGAAGGCGATGCCGACATTGCCGCCATTGGGCGAGAAGATCTCGGTGTTGACGCCGACCACTTCGCCCTGAAGGTTGAAGGCCGGGCCGCCGGAATTGCCCATGTTGATGGCGGCGTCGATCTGGATGAAGTTGCCGTAGGCCGAGCCGCCGACGTCGCGGCCGAGCGCCGAGACGATGCCGGCGGTCACGGTGCCGCCGAGGCCGAACGGATTGCCGACCGCCACCACCCAGTCGCCGACGCGGGCGTCGCTGGTGGCGAATTTCACGAACGGCATGTCGGTGACGCCGTCGACCTTGACCACTGCGAGGTCGGTGCGCTCGTCGGTGCCAACCACCGTCGCCGTCATCTCGTCGCCGTTGTCGAGAACGACGGTGACTTTGCTGGCGTTGCGGACGACGTGGTTGTTGGTGACGATGTAGCCGTCGGCCGAGATGGCGAAGCCCGAACCCGCCGCGACGAATTTGCGGCCCATCGGGCGCTGCGGCTTCTGCGGATTGTCGCCGCCGCCCTTGCCGAACTGGTCGAAGAATTTCTTCAGCGGATTATCCTCGGGCAGGTCGGGGATCTGCTGGTTGAACTGGCCGCCCATGTCCGGGAACTGGTCGGACTGGTCGCGGCCCTCGACGACGATCGAGACCACGGCAGGTTTTACGGCGTCGACCAGATCGGCGAAGCCGCTCTGCACCGATACGGCAGGGGCGGTGATCTGGGCCGCGGGGGTGACCTGCGCCGTCGCCATCTGGCTGGACGCCGCAAAGAAGGCCGAACCGCCACCCAGCCCGACGAGGATCGCCAGGGCCGAAGCCCCGATCCATTTGCGGGTGCGTGCAAGGAAGGTGGAGCGCATCGTGTTTGTTCTCCTCAAACGGCTCTCAACAGGTGGTGCGGTTATGCAGCCGCAGCCCTTTCCGCGACGTTGCGCCAACATTACTGTTTGGTAAGTCCGGCCCAACCACGCTCAACGAACCCTGGTCCCCCACCATGAAGCCACCTGAACCAGCTCCCGACGAAAAATCCGGGCATCGCCGGGATCGGCTGGTCTTTCGCGCTGCCGACACGCCGGATCGCTTCCTCGGCGGTATGAAGGCGCTCGGGAAAGAAGCTGCGACGCTGGTTGCCAAGGTGTCGAAGCGCATTCCTCCGCTGCGGTGACCGCCAGCGCCAATCCATGTTCGGGGCCCTAGTCTAGCGTGCTGCTTGCGCCGAACCCCTTCTCCCCTTGAGGGAGAAGGTGCCCGAACGGCGGATGAGGGATTCGCCTCCGCAAGCACACTGGGTGCGGATAGAACCCCTCTAAAACACCGCATCGCGAATCAAATCGAGCGCCACCAGCGTCAGCACGATCTTGAACCCGACGCGAAAGACATGCTCGGGCACGCGCACCAAGAGGCGGCTGCCAATGGCCGTGCCGGCAAAGCCGGAGACCACCATGACGAGGATCAGCGGCAAATAGGCGCTGAAGGCAAAGCCCAGCGCCGTGAAGGTCGCGACCTTGAAGACGTTCTGGATGGTCATCAGCGTGGCGTGGGTGGCGACCAGCTGACGGCGGTCGGCGAGCCCCTTGATGAAGGTCGCGATCAGCGGCCCGGTGGCGCCGACCACCATGCTCAGCGCCGAAATGACCGCCCCGCCGGCCACCTGCAGCAGCCGGCTGGTGCCGACGATTTTGGGCTGCGGCAGCCAGGTGGTGATCAGCACAAACGTGCCGATGGCGATCTCGAACCATCGCTCGGGCAGGAGGGAAGCGAACTGCCCTCCAACGATGGTACCGACCAGCGCGCCGAGCGAAATCCACAGGATCAGCCGCCACTGGATATGCGCCCGCTGCACCAGCGCCCGTCCGGCGTTCGAGCCGAGCTGTACGCAGCCATGCACCGGCACCACGATCGCCGGCGGAAACACCAGCGCCAGCACCGCCACCATCAGCGAACCGCCCCCCAGGCTGAACGTGGCCGTGATCAGCGAGGTCGCAAAGCTCAGCCCGATGAGGGCGAGCGCCGTCCAGAGATCGAGATTGGGGGGAAGCAGCGAGGTGAGCACGGTGCTTGCCGTACCCCCGCGCATTCTGCCTCGCAAGGGGGAGCAAGAGAAGGCTACGCGTGAGGCTCCAGCGCTGTTACCGCTAGATCAGCTCGAGACGCAAGGAACGTCCGACTTCGCGCGCCGCGCGTTGCAACGTCGCGATGGTCACGTTGCCGTCCTTGGGATCGAGGAGCCGGCTGATTTGTGTGCGGCTGGTCCCCATGCGGGTCGCGAGAGCGCGCTGCGAGAGATGCTGCGCCTTCATTGCCTCCGCGATTTGCCAGGCGAGGACTTCCTTGATTGCCACCGCCTGAAACTCGCCAAGCGTCCCATCTCCCGCGAGGACGTCATCGAGAGTGGTGAGACCACTCACGGACCGTGGTGCCTTCTTACTTGCCATCTTCTTTTCCTTCGTCCTCCTCAATCCCGAACTCCTTGTCGCGGCGTCTCGCCAGCGTCAGTTCGTCGGCCGGTGTTTTCTGGGTCTTTTTGACAAACCCATGGAGCACCAGAATTTTGCCGCCGCGCACGCTGAACAGCAACCGCGCGATGCGCCTGTTGGGAAGCGCCACCCTGACTTCCCACAGCCCATGGCCCAGCGGTTTGCATAACGGCATACCAACAGGCCAGCGGTACTGAACCCGCATCAGGTCCTGTCCGATGGCGCCCCGATCGGCGTCGTCCAGTCCCCTGATCCAATCGAGCACCACCTCGGCGCCACCGGCGGTCCGATAAAAGACCACCGAGACCTTCCTCGGCACCTCGCCCCTCACCTTGGCACCTTATAATGTCCATGCATCATATAATGTGCCATCTGTCCAAGACAAGCCATCCCGACGGCTTCCTCGAGGATGGCTGTTTTCCTACGCCTACAGTTCGTCCAGCGCCTTCTGCTCGTCCGCGGTCAGCGCCGCCTCGGTCACGACGCCGCGCCGCCGCCGCGCCACGATGACCAGCACGATGCCGCCGATGATCAGTATCGCCGGGGCCGCGACCCACAGGATGACCGTGTGCGGCGCCAGCACCGGCTTCAGCAGCACGAACTCGCCGTAGCGGTCGACGAGGTACTGGGTAACCTCTGCATCGGTATCCCCCGCCGTCAGCCGCTCGCGGACGATGACGCGCAGTTCGTGCGCCAGGTCCGCGTCGCTGTCGTCGATCGATTGGTTCTGGCAGACGAGGCAGCGCAGCCCCTCCGAGATCGCCCGCGCCCGCGCCTCGAGCGCCGGATCGCTGAGCATCTCGTCCGGGTTGACGGCGACCGCCGGCAGGGCAAGCCACACCAGCATCAGCAGCGCCAGCAGCGGCCTCATTCGGCCGCCGCCGCTTGCGCGGTCACGCGCCGCGGCGCGCCGACCCGCAGGCGCCGGTCGGTCAGCGACAGGAAGCCGGCCAGCGCCATCGCCACGGCGCCGAGCCAGATCAGCGTGACATACGGCTTGTACCACACCCGCACGACGCGGCCGCCATCGGCGCTCGCTTCGCCCAGTTGCAGGTAAAGCTGTGAGAAGCCGTAGGTCTCGATCGCCGCT
This sequence comes from Devosia nanyangense, assembly GCA_016213505.1. Classification (GTDB taxonomy): domain Bacteria; phylum Pseudomonadota; class Alphaproteobacteria; order Rhizobiales; family Devosiaceae; genus Devosia_A; species Devosia_A nanyangense. Next base: position 19,687 of record JACRAF010000032.1, on the reverse strand, counting down.
TCCGTCGTCGGCATGCCGCTGGCCTCATAGACGCGCCGCTCCGGCATCATCTGCCGCGTGCCGCCCGATCCGGCGACCGTAAAACGGCCTGTCTCGGCCGCAAAGTTCTCGCCCTGCAGGTTATCGACGCCATTGAGGGTCACCATGTGATCGCCGATGGTCTGGCTCTCGCCGGGCTGCATGGTGGTCACCAGCTCGGCCTGCCAGGCGGTGGCCGCGACGATGCCGATGACGCTCATGCCGACGCCGAAATGGGCCAGCGCCGTCGAGAACGAAGTGCGTGGCAGCCCGACCAGCCGGCGCACGCTCTGGCCGATGCCCATGCGGCCGAAGCCGGCGCGGTCGACCAGTTCGGCGATGGCGCCGAACGCCACCCAGAAGCCGAGCAGCAGCCCGAGCGGCGCCAGCGAGATCGAGCCCCCGGTGAGCGCCACGATCAGGACCGCGGCAAACACCGCGGCGCCGGCGGCGCCGGCCAGCCGCTGCGTCACCGCGATCAGGTCGCCGCGCTTCCAGGCCATGAACGGGCCGAACGGCAGTACCACCAGCAGCGGCGCCATGATCGCGCCAAACGTCAGCGAGAAGAACGGCGCTCCAACCGAGATGGTCTTGCCGGTGGTCGCCTCGAGCAGCAGCGGGTAGAGCGTGCCGGTCAGCACCGCGGCCGCGGCCGTGGCGAGGAACAGATTGTTGAGGATCAGCGCACCCTCGCGGCTGATCGGCGCGAACAGGCCGCCGGCCCTCAGCGCCGGGGCGCGGAACGCGAACAGCGCGAAGGCGCCGCCGATGAACAGCGCCAGCAGCACCAGGATCACCAGCCCGCGCGTCGGATCGGAGGCAAAACTGTGGACCGAGGTCAAAATGCCCGAGCGCACCATGAAGGTGCCCAGGAGACTCAGCGAGAAGGTGATGATGGCGAGAAAGATCGTCCAGATCTTGAGCGCGTTGCGCTTTTCCATCACCAGCGCCGAATGGAGCAACGCCGTGCCGGCCAGCCACGGCATGAAGCTCGCATTCTCGACCGGGTCCCAGAACCACCAGCCGCCCCAGCCGAGTTCATAGTAGGCCCAGTAGGAGCCCATGGCGATGCCGAGGGTCAGGAAGCACCAGCTCAAGAGCGTCCATGGCCGCACCCAGCGCGCCCACGCCGCATCGATGCGGCCCGAGATCAGCGCGGCGATGGCAAAGCTGAAGCAGACCGAGAAGCCGACATAGCCGGTGTAGAGCAGCGGCGGATGGATGGCGAGGCCGATGTCCTGCAGGATCGGGTTGAGTTCCTGGCCTTCGATCGGTGCCGGCGAGAGCCTGAGGAACGGGTTCGAGGTGAACAGCGTGAAGCCGCCGAACGCCGCGACCAGGAGGCTCTGCATCGCCAGCACCAGCGTCAGCAATTGGCGCGGCAGGTTACGGCCGAAGACGCTGACGGCGGCGCCCATCAGGACCAGGATCATGATCCACAGGACCATCGAGCCTTCGTGGTTGCCCCACACGCTGGTGATCTTGAACAGCAGCGGCTGCAGCGAGTGCGAATGCTCGTAGGCGAGTTTCAGCGAGAAATCGGAGGTGACGAACGCCTGGATCAGAGCCCCAAACGCGGCAGCGACCAGCAGGAACTGCAGGATCGCGCCCTGCCGCATGAGCAGCGCGATCCGCTCGCTGCGGTTCCAGCCCGCCAGCCCCGCCACGGCCGAAACCGCGGCGATCGCAACCGCTAAGATCAGGGCGAAATGGCCGAGTTCGATGCTCATGCTCGAAGCTCTCCGGCTGGGGCCAAGGCCCCCTCACCCGCCGCTTCGCGGCGACTTCTCCCCCGAAGGGAGAGGTCGGGATCGGACGAGATCGTGCCTATGCACCACTTCTCCTCTCGGGGGAGAGGTCGGATCGCCCTTGCGATCCGGGTGAGGGGGCGTTCGCCCCAAGCGCTGGACCGGATCGCCATCATCCGCCGGCCCCGGCGCGCTGCCATTCGCCGCGCGCCTTGAGCGCCTCGACGACGTCCTTGGGCATGTATTCCTCGTCGTGCTTGGCCAGCACGTTGGTGGCCGCGAAGCTGCCGTCGCCGGCCATGGCGCCCTCGACCACCACGCCCTGCCCCTCGCGGAACAGATCCGGTAGAATGCCGGTGTAGTGCGCCGTCATGTCGGTGGTGCCATCGGTGACGACGAAATCGGTCCGGTCGCCGTTCTTGATCCAGCTGCCGGTCTTGACCAGTCCGCCCAGCCGCACCGGGGTGCCGGCGGCGACCGCCTTCTCGTGGATGTCGGAGGGCGTATAGAAGAAGACGATCTGGTCGCGCAGCGCCAGAAGGATCAGCGTCAGCGCGACGGCGAGCACGGCCCCCAGCCCGGCGATGACGGTGAGGCGCTTCTGCTTGCGGGTCATTTGGCCACCAGTCCATTGTCGGCGGCGAGCACGTCGAGCTCGGTCCGCAGTTTTGCGTCGGGGTAGGCCTTGCGCGCCGCGTCATAGGCCGCCTGCGCGTCGTCCATGCGGCCTTCTACCATGCGCGAACGCACCAGCCGGGTCCACTCCTCGATGCTGCCGCCCTCCGATTTGAGACGGGCATCGAGCCCGTCGACCATCGCCGCGATCTGGGCGGCATCGGGCTCGGCCGGCGCCGCCGCCCCGGGATCGAGCGCCGCCTCGGCGAAGGCCAGGCCCTGCTTGGCCGTCACCGCCCAGGGTTCGTCGCCCTTGCCCAGCGCCAGAAGCGCGTTCCAGTCGCGCACAGCGGCGACGTAGTCGCCGGCGCGGGTCTCTTCGCCGGCGATGTAGTAGCGCGAGCGGATGTGTTTGGGGTCGAGCACGGCGGCCTTCCTGAACAGCTCCAGCGGCTCGCCGGCGACACTGCCGCCATTGGCCATCATCAGCGCCTCGCCCAGATCGGTCTGGGTGTCCGCCGTCGGCGGCGCCAGCTCGTTCACCCGGCGCAGCGCCCGCACCGCATCGGTATAGCGTCCGAGTTGAATGTAGGCGGGCGCGATCACCTGCCAGCCGCGCAGATCGTCGGGCGTCTGCGCCAGCCGCGTCTCGATGGTCTTGATCGCGGCATTGAGGTCGAGGCCGTTCTCGGTCGCCACGTCGCGGCTCGCCAGCGGCAGGGCCGGCAAATCGGGCCGTCCGAGATACGCATAGGTTCCGACCGCCAGCGCCGCCACCAGCCCGACCGCGGCGACGATCGCCGCCTTGCCGCCGGTCACGGGCCTGGCATCCGAAGTCTCGTCCTTGAGCCGCATCACCTCGCGGGCCAGCTCGCCCTTGGCGGAGGTCGCCTCGATTGTGCCGAGCCGTCCGGCCGCGGCGTCCATTTCGATGGCGCGCAGCTGGGCGCGAAAATGCTCGGCCACCGCATCCGCTGTGCCGGCCGTTGCGTTGACCGTCCGTCCGGCACCCGCGTAATAGAGCGTCGCGCAGGCGATGGCGGTCAGAAGAAGGGCGAACAACCAGATGGTCATGGCCTCGAGTGGGTTTGAACGGGTGCCAGCCGCGGCATCTATAGAGACATTCTGGCAAAATATGCAGCGGGGGTCTCCCCAATGGCAGGCGCCGATTGCCGCAGTCCTTGCCTGAGCCCATGGCGGACAACGGTTTCGACGTCGCGCTCTTCGGCTCGACCCCGCTGGCGCGGCTCGTTGCGGGGATCCTCGCCCGCGATCATGGGCGGCGCGTGCTGCTGATCGGCCGCGAGGCCTCGCCGCAGCGGCTGCCCAGGACCATCGATAGCGCGCTGCCCGCCGCCACGCGGCCGGAAACCTGGAGCCTGCTGCGTGCCGGCGAGTTGGAGACGCTCCGTCTGCTGGGGTCGATCGGCGCGGCGGAGGCCGTGAGCCGGATCACCGTCGCCGTCCATGGCGACACCGAGGCGACCGCCGTCGCCCTCGCCCACATCGCCCATCTGGCGATGGGTTTCGGCATGGCCGGCCGCAGCACCGGCCCGGTCCACACATTCCGCGACGTGGCGCTGCTCAATGCCGACGCGCTGAGCCCGAAACTGGCCCCGTGGCTCGCCTCGCTCGGCGTCACCGCCGCCGATTCGGACGCCGCGCAGCTCGGCTTCCTCAAATCCGGCGCGGCCGAACTGACCGTGTCCGGCGAACGTGTCGCGGCGGCGCAGATCGTCCTCGCCGACGACCCCGCCCTGCTCGACCTCCTGCCCGAGGCCCAGCGGCCCGAACAGCTCATCGTGCAGCCCATGACGGCGACGCTGACGGCGCCGACGCGCCGGCTCCCGGCGCCGGTGGTCCGCTGGCCCGCCCGCGGCATCACCCTGCTCCGCCGCCCCGGCGACAGCGTCCTCGCGCTGATCGACGGCGACACGGACACCGAGACCCGCCTCGCCTCGGCGCTTCCCGGCCCGTTCCCGCTGGCCCGGCTCGCCACCAGCCGCTTCCGGCGCGTCGTCACCACCGATGGCGCGCCACTCATCGGCCGGCTGAAGCCGTCGAAACTCACCATTCTCGCCGGGCTCGGCGATGCCGCAGTGTTTCTGGCACCCGCCATCGCGCGCTGGCTCGCCGGCGTGTCCTCCGACGACGAAAAGCGCTGGTTCGCCGCCCGCGATCCCGCCCGGCCGAGCCGCGAGACAGTGGCGGAGTTCGTCCCATGACCCAGCCGCACCGGCTCGCGGCGAACGCGGCGCATCAATTCGGCGGCATCGAGCTCGACCGCGCTCGGCCGCTGAGCTTCCGCGTCAACGGCCGCCGTGTCGACGGCTTTGCCGGCGACACCGTGCTCTCGGCGCTCCTGGCTAATGGCGTCGACACCTTCGGCCGCCTCGGCGAGACGGCGCTGGCGCTGACCGATGCCTTCTGCCCGCTGGCCGCGCCCCGCGGCGCAAAACCCGAGCAGGCGCTGCCGATCGACCGCCTGCCGGCCGCCGGCGGCCTCGACCTCGTCACCATCGGGCCGCGGCGCGCAACCCTGCGCGACCGGCTGCGCCGCGCCCCGTCCTCGCTCGACCACGTCCTCGGCCGGCTCGCCGAACCCGCCTTGCTCCGCGATAAGCCCGAGACCTCGCTCACCGCCGATCTGCTGGTGGTCGGCGGCGGCGTCGCCGGGCTCGCCGCAGCGGAGGCGGCGTCGGCCGCCGGCCGGTCGGTCGTCCTCATCGAGCGCCGACCCTGGCTGGGCGGCGATGCGCGCTATTTCGGCCCGGTCGGCGACGAGGAGAGCCCCGAGCTTCTGACCAGCCGCCTCGTCGCGCAGCTCGCCCCCCGGCCGAACGTCACGCTCCTCACCCGTGCCGAGGCCCTCGCCATCGCCGGGTCCACCGTCCTCGCCCATGTCACCGACGCCAGCGACAGCGTCCCCCGCGGCAAGATCGCCGCCATCGCAGCCGGCCGCATCCTCCTCGCCACCGGCGCCCGCCAACGCCTGCCGGTGTTTGGCGGCAACCGCCTCCCCGGCGTGATGACGGCGATCTCGGCCTATCATCTGGCCAAGCGCTTCGGCGTGACCCGCGGCCGCACTGCCGTGGTCGTGACAGAGAGCAATTTCGGCTACCGGCTGGCGCTGCGGCTCAGCGACGCCGGCGCCGCCATCGGTCGCATCGTCGATCCCCGGCTCAACCCGCAATCGCGCTTCGTCGATTTCTCAAAAGCCAGCGGCCTGACCCTCGCCTCGGGTCAATTGCCGCTTGCGGCAACCGCCGGTCGGCACGGGGCGCTGCGCGTCGCCCTCGCCAACTCCGGCACGACGACTGCCGCGACCGAAATCGAGACCGACCGGCTGATCGTCTCGGGCGGCTGGCAGCCGGAGCTGTCGCTGTGGATGCTCGCAGGCGGCAGCGCGCGCTGGAATCCCGAGCGTCGCTGGCTCGAGGCCCACGGCCACCTCCAGCACCTCGCCCTCGCCGGCTCCGTCGCCGGCTGGCGCTCGATGCGCGCCGCAATCGCCAGCGGCAGGGCCGCGGCGGCGCAGCTCTTCGGCCTGCCCGCGGAGCCGGTCGAAGACATCGAGATCGCCGCGCCGTTCGAGACCCCCGACGCCCCGACCCCGATCGGCCCGGTGGGTCCCACCGGCCCCGCCTTCCTCGATTCCGGCACGACCCTCACCCGGCGCGAGGACGATGTACGGACGAGCCTGGCCCATCACGGAAGGCTGTCGCTGGGCGACGTCGCGGCCTCGGTGGAGCTCAAGCGCACCCTGCCCACCGACGCCGGCGCCATCGCCGAGGAACGCGGCGCCCCCGGCGCCGATCTCGCCGCCTCGGACTGGGTTCATCCCGTCAAGGCGCCCCCCGCCGATCCGCCCTGGCTCGCCGGCCGCTTCGGACCCGATCCGCAAAGAGTGCATCTGGTTGTCGATGATCGATGCCGCTTCGAGTTGGGTGCGCTGGTCTACCCCAACACCTCGCCGCCCGATCCGCAGCTCGCTGCCGGCGTGATCGTCGAGACGGCCCCCGCCGGTGGCCCCGGCGGCATCGCGCTCGTCTCGCGCGCCGCGCTCAAGAAGACCGACCGCTTCATCGTCGAAACCCTGCGCGGCCCATCCCCGGCGCGCGTCGCGGCGAAGCCTTAACCCCGCCGCGCGGCCGTATCTTTGGCGCGCCGCAGGACGTCGGCATATTCCTGGTTGAAGCGGATCTCGGCCATCTTCAGCGCCGCGTCGAGACGGGCCGAGGCGATGCTGTCCGAGGGGTTCTGGCGGATTTGCTGCAGCAGCCGCTCGATGTGGATTTCGAGGGCCTGCCCGGTCTGCGACCACACCTGGTCGAACACCGCGTTGAGCGCCAGCGAGTCGCGGCAATCGCGCACCGTGGCGAGCAGGTACATGCCGTTGAGCGCCGAGAGCAGCTGGTCGCCGTCGAGCCGGTCATTGCCCTCGCGGCGGCGCAGCGCCTTGTTGAGGTCGGGGGCGACATCGCGCAGTTTCGGATCGAGCCGCTCCGACACCGCCTTGGTCAGCGCCGCCGAGATCATTGCCCAGCGGCCGTTGCGGCTCAGTTCGACATAGCCGTTGACGGCGCGGTGCAGCCGATGGAAGCGGTCGACGGCGCGGCAGACGAGGTCGATGTCGCCGAACGTGCCCAACTGCGCGAGTTTGGGGATCTGGTCCTGGGCATGCGCCAGCATGGCGTCGACCATGGTGCCGAAGCCGGTACGCATCAGCGCCCCCTCCGACGCCGAGCCGGAAATGCGGATGGCGGCGGTGATCAGCCGGGCCGGTGTCGCCACATGGCCGACCGTCGCCTGCATCAAGAGCGCCGCGACCGCCTGGTCCTGCAGCGGCATGGCCTGCAGCGCCAGCGCCAGCGCCGCCTCGTCGGTCATGGCGTTGGCGGCCCGGCCAAAGCTCTGGGCCTTTTCCAGGAGGCCGCGGCAGCGCAGCGCATTGAGCACGATCGGCAGCCGCTCCCACGCCTCCTCGCCGCCCAATTGCGTCTTGATCCGCCGGCTCAGCTCGACGCTGGTGGTCGCGTCGGCCAGCGCCTTGCGGGCCCGGCCGAGGAGGTCCGGCATCAGCGATTCGAGCGCCTGGACGTTGCGCGGATCGTCGCCCGCCGCTTCGATGTCGATCAGGTCGGGCGCCACGTCGCGAACCAACCAGAGCCACGCCGCCCACGCGTCGTCGGACGCGATGGCGCCCTCGAAGACGAAGTCGACCGGGCTTTCGACGATGACCGCGTCGATCAGGCCGAGAAACGGGCGGCCGGAACGCCGCGGACGAGCCGCCGGCTTCGTACGGTCAGCGCTCGCCGCCGGTCGGGCTGTAGCTTGGGCCATGGTTTCCAGGAAGACGGAGTCACTCGATCGCTGACTCTAGCCTGCCTTGGTAAACAAAGATTTCCTGTGCGCCGAAAGCGCTTAGCCCGTCTTGCTGGCGCTTACCGTCCAACTGCCGTCGGCCTCGCGGCAGGCGGTGCCCTTCTTGACATAGCTCTGGCCGCCGAACGTCACAGTGTGGGTGAAGTCGCGGCAATCGATGAGGTTGACGCGCACATAGGGGCCGACCGTCACCACGCCGCTCTGGCCGTTGTCGCCCTGCCAGTTGCGCGGCGCGCCGACGCGGCCGAACTGCAGCGCATTGAACTGCGCCCCGGCCGCCTCGGCTCGCGATTTCTCCGAGAGCTGGCTGTAGGCCGCCGGATCGACGAACGCCGAAACGTCGGTCATCGAGGCGGCGACCGCCGTGGTCTGGGCCGGCGCCTGCAGCAGCGCGGGGTCGGTCGCGATCAGCGAAGGCCCGGTGGCCGGGGCCAGTTGCGGCGTCGTGGCGCAGGCCGCCAGCGCGAGTGCGGGGAGGATGAAGAGGGCGCGGAAGGTCGTTCGCATTGATGTCCCGAAGATGGTGAGGTCGACTCCGCCCGAGCAATACGGCGGAGTTAAGTCAGGTCCGGGCCAACCCGCCCACCTTGGCCGCGGGCAGCCGCAGCTCGGCGAGGACGCCCCCCAGAACCGAGCGCTTCAATTGCAGGCTGCCGCCATAGACGTCAACCAGTTCCTTGATGATATCGAGACCAAGGCCGCTGCCGGGGGTCTTTTCGTCGAGCCGGACGCCGCGGCGCAGCACTTTGCCGGCCTCCTCCTCGGTCAGCCCCGGCCCGTCGTCCTCGATGCGGATCAACAGGTTCGCGGTTGAAGTCGTGCGTTCGGCCACCATGGTGACGGCGATCTTGCCACGGCTCCACTTGCAGGCATTGTCGAGCAGATTGCCAGCCATTTCCTCGAGGTCGCCCTCGTCGCCGCGGAACCAGGGGAGCGAGGCGTCGGGCCGCTTGAAGGCGATGGTGACGTTGGGGTTGAGCTTTTCCATCACCCGCACAAGGCGCAGCATGACCATGGTCGCGTCGGCCTTCTTGCCGACCACGGCGCTGCGCGCCGCGATGCGGGCGCGGTCGAGATAGGTTGTCACCAGCTGCGTCATCTTCTCGGATTCGGAGGTCACCACCCGCGACAACGGATTGTCCCTGGCCGCGCTCGCCTCGTTGCGCAGCACGGCGAGCGGCGTCTTCAGCCCGTGGGCGAGGTTGCCCACCTGGTTGCGGGCCCGCTCGATGATCTGGGTGTTGGAGCGCAGCAGCTCGTTGACCTCCTCGGCAAGCGGCGCGATTTCGCGCGGATAGGAGCCGGTGATGGTTTCGGCCTCGCCCTCGCGCACCTGCTCGATGGCCTTGCCGAGCCGGCCGATGGGCCTCAGCGCCAGCCTCGCGACGATGGCGCTCATGATGGCGAGCGCGATCCCCACCGCGCCCAAAACGATCAGCGTCTGGCCGCGGAAGGCGTCGATCTGGGCGAGATTGTCGTCGAGATTGCCGGTGACGGTGATCCTGAGCGGCCGGCCGTTGCTGGTGATGGTGCGCTCGATGGCGCGGATGCGGTTGCCCGATTCGTCGAGCAGCACGCCCGAGCGGTAGTTGTCGGCATCGAAGGCCCCGTCGAGCGCCGGCGGGGTCGCGCCGGTGGTCGAGCCAGAGGCGGTCAGCAGCCGGTCGGTGGCGTCGCGGATCACCCAGTACCAGCCGGTCGCGGCGCGGTTGAAGCGCGGGTCCTGCACCGCGACGTCGACGAGATTGGGGTCGGTCGAATCGAGCGTGCCGCTCGACAGCGTGTCGATGTCGAATTTGAGCTGGGTGGTGAGGCTGTCGTCGAGGGCGCGGGAATAGAGGTCGGTGAGCAGCACCGCCGTCCCCGCCAGCGCCAGGATCAGCCATCCGGCCGACAGCCAGAACAGCGAGAAGGCGATCGAGCCCTTTCTCACGTTCGGCCTAAGGCGAAATCGGCGCGGTCCAAATCGGCAATGCCGAGGCGCCTGGCGCGGCCTTCGAGAACAGGAGCGGAGCGTACGTTCGGGTACGTGAGCACCGGAAGCGCAGAAGGTCGCGTTAGGCGCCCGGCAGTGCCCATTTGGTCACTCCTCGAGGATCTGGTAGCCCAATCCCCGGACGGTATGGATCACTTCCTCCGGCAGCTTCTTGCGCAGCCGCCCGACGAACACCTCGATGGTGTTGCTGTCGCGGTCGAAATCCTGGTCGTAGAGGTGCTCGGTGAGCTCCGTCCGGCTCACAACCTTGCCCTTGTGGTGCATGAGGTAGCTGAGGAGCCGCAATTCGTGGCTGGTGAGCTTGATCGCCTGCCCGTCCACGGTGACCTTGCCGGCCTTGACGTCGAGCCGCACCGGGCCGGCGACGATCTCGTTGGACGCATGGCCCGCGGCGCGGCGCACCAGCGCCCTCAGCCGGGCCAGCAATTCCTCCATGTGGAAGGGCTTTGCCACATAGTCGTCGGCGCCGGCATCGATGCCCTGCACCTTGTCGCTCCAGCGGTCGCGTGCGGTCAGCAGCAGCACCGGCATGGTCTTGCCGGCCCGCCGCCATTCCTCGAGCACCGACAGCCCGTCCATCTGCGGCAGGCCGATATCGAGCACCACCGCGTCATAGGGCTCGGTGTCGCCAAGGTAATGGCCTTCCTCGCCGTCAAAGGCCACATCCACCGCGTAGCCGCCCTCGGTCAGGGCGTCCTTGATCTGGCGGTTGAGGTTGGTGTCGTCTTCAACAACGAGAATGCGCATGGTTCTGGCCCTCTGCCGATTTATAGCACTTCGGCGGTGCCATCTACCGCATTGAGGACGATTTTGAAGTTCTCGCCCTTGGGCGAGGCCATATTGACCACGTAGTAGTAAAGGCCGTTGCGCAAGCACACCGGCGTGTCGGAGGTTTCATAATAGTCCGGCGGAACCGCGCCGAGCTTTCTGATCTTCGGCCAGGTCTGGATCTGCCCCGCAACGATGGCGGCGCGCGTCTGCTGGTCGGTGAGGCAGCTCCTGTCCTTGGGCGCCGCAAATGCGGCCATGGCAGCGCCCAGCGACAAAGCCGCAGCCGCCGCCACCATGATGAGAATGGTACGGAATCGTGTCATGGACCCACAGATAGTGGCCGCCCGGTGAATGTGGGATGAATGAGGGTGTGTCAGGCCGCCGCGGGGAACGGGACGTCGAAGCGGAGGGGAACCCCGAGCGCCGCAAACGCCTTCTCGAGCTGGTCCAGCGTCGAGTTGTGATCGAGCCGGAACAGCCGATCGACCTGCTCACGGTGCCAGCCGAGCATCCGCATCAGCTCGGCACGGGTTCTGCCCTGCTCGCGCAGGATCATGTAGAGCGCGGACTTGAGGAAGACCACGAGCGGTACCTCCACGAAGACGCCCGCGCCCGGAGTTTCGGTAATCGGCGGCGGGATGGCTTCGCCGTCCGCAATCCGGCCCGCGATGGCCTGGAGGATCGCATCGAGGCCGTTGCGCCGCGACGCCTCCCGGTCATCGCCGAAGGTGGCGACTTCCTCGAAAGCCGGGGCGGTGACCAGCCAGCTGTCTCCGTCGGGCTCGAGCGTCACCTCATACCAGGCCATCGCCGAATTCCTCTCACTTCAGGCCCAACTGCTTCCGGATAGCGTGAACCAGACCAGTACCCAGCTCCTTGCCTCCGCCGTGCATCGGAAGCTGGCTCTTCCTGCCGTTCAGATAGACCGTAATGTGACCGCTGCCGCCGGGATGGGTGACGAATTTCGCGCCCAGCTTGGCAAGCTCCCGCTGAAGCTCCTTGGCGTTCATCGACGTCGGTTACTCCACACTCCTGTGTAGTTCAACAGAAGTGTGGAGTCAATGCATGCGTTGCCCCCTCACTGCCCCGTCTTCATCCCCTGCCTCAGAAAGATAAACGCCAGCGCTTCCATCAGGAGGTTGCCCGGCGCCTGGCCGGTGAAGCTGGGGATGTCGACGCCGAGGAGGCCGGCGATGCCGGTCAGCAGCATGGCGGCAGCGACGATGTAGGTCTTGTAGCCGGAGAGAATATTCATCGGAGGCAGTCCTTTCAGGTGGGTGAGGAGGATGGCTGCGCCCTGCTCGAGCAGCAGCCGGGTGAAGAACTTTTGGAGCGGCGCGAGCCGCGCCGGCCGTGCCAGCCCGAGCTGTGCCAGGAGCGCGGCATCGACGCCGCCGTCCGGCAACCCGAACGACGCCCGCGCCGCGGCCACCGCATCGCGCATGTCGCGGCCGAAGATCCCGTCGATGGCGCCGGCATAGAGGCCGCGGGCGGCGAGCGCCGCCTGCAGCTCGCGGGTCGCCGCCGAGCGCGTGCCGAAGCGGTAGGGCTTGGTCTCAGGCATGGAACTCTCCCTTGGCCCAGTGGCCGGGTCCGAACACAGGGCTCGTCTGCGCCACCTCAAAATCGAAGCTCGCCGGCGGCGACCCGAAATCGGCGGTCTGCTGCCCCGCACTGTAGGTCGCGGCCGCGGCCGTCACGTCGATGGTCCGCTTGAGGGTCGCCCCGCTGTAGATCGCCACCCGGTACGCCTCGGGCGCGCAGTCGAGCGGCGCGTCGTCGGGGGCCCAGCTGTCGGTGTCGGCGCGGCTGCGGCGAACCCAGCTCAGGGTTACGTCGCTGCCCCCGGCGACCCGGCTGGCGCAAAGATGCACCGGCGCCAGCGGCATCGCCGGCGCGACATCGAGCGCGAGGTCCGACGCCGTGCCCACGGTATCGGCCGTGCCGGCGTAGCTGCGCAGCGTCACGGTGGTATCGAGCCAGGCCTGCGCCACCGGCAGCAGCGTCGCGCGGCTGTCGACCAGCAGCACGCGCTTGCCGGCCGCGGCCGGCCCGATGGCGTGGTCGGTGCCCCATTGCCCGCGCAACAGATGCGTCAGCCGGTAGGTGTTTGGCGCCGTCAGTTCGGCATCGGCGAAGCCAATCACCTCCCATTGCCCGGCATCGGTTTCGATCGCGATGCGGTTGGCGCCCGCCAGAACCTCGTCGTCGTCCTTCGACGACAGGTGACCGGAATAGAGTTCCAGCGTCACCTCCCCGAGATCGTCCCAGAGATAGATCGACCCGGCGCCGAGCGCCCCGGTCAGCACCCCCAGCGTGGCGCTCCGCGCCAGTCGCGCAAGGCTCGCGCCGGTGCCGTCCTCGGTCACCGCCACCGACCCCGGCCAGGGCTTTGCGAAGGCCCCGAGCGCCAGCCGCGTGCGGGTGAGATCGTCGGCCGACGGCGGCAGGTGCACCGCATCGAGCACCGGCTCGGCGCGCGGTGTCGGGGTCGTGCCGCCGCCCGGACGGCCGCCGATCACCACCACATCGAGGTGCGGCGGAATGCTCCGCGCCGTGATCCGCCGCGCCAGGCCGTCGCGCAGTTCGACGATCTCGAACATTTCGCCGGCGATCGCCACGGCGTCACCGACCTCGAGCCCCGCCAGCGAAGGCGGCGCGGTAAAGTCGATGCTGTCGCGCGCTGCCGTCCGCTCGAGCAACAGCCGCTCCGCTGTCGCCCGCGCCCCGCCGAGATCGAGCACCAGCCCGGCGCTCGCCGCCTCCAGCGGCCCGCTCCCCGGCGCCATCGCGGTGACGGAACCGCCGAGATAATTGCGCTCGCGGTCGGCGTAGCTCAGCGCCACCTGCCCGATCGCCTCGCCCGGGTCGGGCCGGCGACGCGCGATCAACGGCCCCTCCCCGGCTACGACCTCATCGATGACGACCGCCTCGCGCTCACTGGCGCGCATCAGCACCAGCCCGTCCGGCGTATCGTGCACCGCAAGCCCGCTGGCAGTGAGCAGCGGCTCCAGCGCCGCCCTGCCGGTGCTCGGACCTTCGATGACATAGCCGTGGACGAAAGGCGGTTGCGCCTCGACATCGCCCAGCGTCACCCCGAACTCCGCCGCCACCGCCCGCGCCAGCTCGTCGCTCGCGACGCCGCCCAGCCGTCCGGTCAGCCAGTGACCGGTCGCGTGGTTGGCGCCGTCGCTCCACACCTCGAGTTCGGCGGGAAACGCCGGATAGGGCCGCGCGTCCCAGGTCCACAGATACATCCGCTCCAGCATTCGCCCGCTGTATTCGCTGGAGGCCGGATTGTTGGCGTTGTCGGCCCAGTACCCCAGGTCGGCACGCAGCACCTGCCGCTGCGCCAGCGCATCTGGAGCGCCGTTCGAGAAATACGGCTTGGCGCTCTCCGAACTCTTGGGATCGCTGAAGACGTTGGGCTGGTTGGCCCCCTTGTCGACCGCGCCGCAGCCCAGTTCAGTGAACCACAGCGGCTTCGATTTCGGCACCCAGGCGGTTGCCGATCCGGAGCGCACCCCGCCCGGCCGGTTGTGATGCGCGTTGCTCCACCAGCCGACGAGGTCCTTGAACCGCCACACCCACGGCTCGCCATAGACACTTTCGGCGATCGGCGTGCGCGTCCCCGCCAGCCGATCGGCGTCCGAGGCATAGTGCCAGTCGAACCCCTCGCCGCCGGCGATGTTGGCTTGAAGATAGTCCGTGTCGTACGGCCCGTCCCAGTCCGCCGCGTCCGGCCCGCTGGGGCCGCCCGGCCCGGTGCGCCAGTCGGCGAGCGGCATGTAATTGTCGATGCCCACCGCATCGATGTCGGCCGAGGCCCACAGCGGATCGAGGTGGAAGAACTTCTCCCCGCCGCCCGGCTGGTAGCCCGAATACTCGCTCCAGTCGGCGCCATAGGTGAGCTTGGTGCCGCTGCCGACGATGGCGCGCACATCGGCCGCCAGTGTCACCAGCCCGGCGACGAACGGGAACGTGTTGCCGGCGCCACGCGCAAAGCTCAGCCCCCGCATCTCCGAGCCGATCAGCATCGCGTCGACGCCGCCGGCATCGTCCGCCAGCTGCGCATAATGCAAAATCATCCGGCGGAGATCCCAGCCGCTGCCGCTGCCGAGGAAGGCGTTAACCTCGCTCGTCGCCGCCGCCGTTCCGTCCGAGGCCGGCAGGCAGGCAATGCGCCCGCGCCAGGGATAGGCCGGTTGCCCCAGCGGATTGCCCGCCGGGATGTCCATCAGCACGATCGGATAGAGCGTCACTCCAAGCCCGCGCGCCTTGAGGTCGGCGATCGCCGCCAGCACGGCGTCGTCCGATGGCGTGCCACCATAGGCCGGGCCGCCGTCATGGGTCGACACCACCTGCGCGCCGGCTCGCGTCAACCCGGCGACGCTCCACGCACCCCCCTTGATCGTCCGCGCCGTCGCCTCGACCTTGGGCCGAATGGTGCACGTCCCGCAGCGCAGATCGTCGCCGAACCAGGCGACCACCAGCGACACGTGCTCGAGGTTGGGGCAGAGCGCCATCAGCTCGTCGATCGACAGCGTCCAGTCCGAGACGTCGCGGCTCTGGTGCGCGTTCTCGGCCTCGGTGACGCCGGCGCTCACCAGCCGCAGCCGCGGCTCGGGGTCGTAGCCGAATTCGGCCGCGGCGGGGATCACCGTCACCGCCCTGATCGCCGGCTCCAGCTCGCCGACGACGTGGCAAAGTTCGACCGAAAGGTTCGGGATGCGGTTGCCGAACGGCGCCAGCGGCAGCCGCTCGAACACGATGTAGCAGAGCCCGCGATAGGCCGGCGCATTGTCGGCGCCCTGCTTGGCCTCGATCAGGCTGTCCGCGTCCTGCGTCTCGGTGCCGCGATAAAAGCGCAGCGTCAGCCCCTCGGTCTCGAGCAATTGCCCGTCGGCCCAGATCCGCCCGAGCCGGTGCACCTCGCCCTCGCAGAGTCCGAGCGCGAAGCTCGCGGCGATCCCCGCCTCGTCCGCACCGGTCCCCTTGGCGCCGCTGTCCTCGTCGGAAAGCTGTTCCAGGTCGGTGGCCCAGATGATGTTGCCGCTGAGCCGGCTCCACCCGTACAACCTTGGGATCGGCGCCCCTTCGCTCGATCCCTGCAAGCGGATATCGGTGCCCGCCGCCGGCGTCTCGCCGAACAGCACATTGTCCACGGCGCTCCCGGCCAGCGCCCCCAGCGCCCGCCCGATGGTGGCGCCGATCGGCCCGCCGAGAGCCCCGCCGACCACCTGGCCGGCCAGCGAAAGCGCAAGCGTCGCCATTCAGAGCCTCGTAGTTTCCGGAAATTCGAACAGACCGAACACCCGCTTGCGCCAGCCGTCGGTGAGGTTGGCTTCGATGACGCCGAGCCCCTCCTGCGCATGGATGAAGCGGTCCGGCGCGACGAGGATGCCGCAGTGCTTGGGCAGCGTCGTTCGCAGGCGGAACAGCACGACCTGCCCGGCTTCGGGCTTGCTGTAGGTTGCGCCCAGCAGCCGTTCGGCCGCCGTCCATAATTCGTCGGCGTGGCGCGCATCGCGCAGATCGGCGCGATAATTGGGCAGCGTCAGCGGCTCTTCGCCATAGAGCGTGCGCCACACGCCGCGCAGCAGGCCGAGGCAGTCGCAGCCTGCCCCCAGCGTCGCCGCCTGGTGCCGGTAGGGCGTCCCCAGCCACAGCCGGGCCGCGGCCACCACGTCGCCGCGGCTCATCGGAACAGCGCTCCACCTTGCAGCGCGTCGTCGCTCCTGGGATAGCGCAGCAGGAAGTCGCTGCCGGGGATGTGCGGGAAGCCGCGGAAGTTGGCGACATTGGCGAAACGGTCGCGACAGGTCGCGTGCTGGCGATCGCAACCCAGCGCGAACTGCGGATGGCTCGGGCTCACCGTGCAGCGCGCGTCGCCCAGCGTCGCATCGCACACCACCGAATAGAGCCGGCCCTTCACCCGGTTCAGCGCTTGCTGCCCCGAGCGCAGTTCGGCGCGGAACTTTCCGTCCTCGCGGACGATCTCGCCGATCGTCGCCCGCCGCTGCAGCAGCCTTTGGCTCACATCGCGCCAGTTGACGCGCCAGGTCTCGACCTCGGCGCCGTCATAGAGCCCGGCGGCGATATCGGCCTCGTCGATCGCCTCGGAATGCAGCACGCCAACCACCTCGGCGGTATCGACCTGCGGGCCGGACTTGGCCGGCGCCTCGCCGCCGTCGAGCCCGTACATCGGCAGATACTCGGTGCCGCCAAAACTCAGCGTCTCGTCGTGACCGGTGAAGCCGAGCACCACGGCATCCTGGCGCGTCAGCTTCCAGCACGTCGCCAGCGTCGTCGCGCCGCTCTCGATATGCGCCTTGAAGCCTGGATCGAGCGTTTTCATTCGCGCACCTCGATGAGCGGGATCGACGGCGCATCGGCGGCATCGAAGCTCGTGAGCTCGATGTCGAGCCGGTCGATGTCGAAGCGCACCGGCACGTCGAATTCAAAACTCGCCGTCAGCACCACGCCAAGCGCCGGCGGAGCGCTGAAGGTCACGATTCCGGTCAGCGGGTCGAGCGTGAACGCACTCGTCGGGAGGCCGTCGACGAACACGCTCACGCTCGCCGCCACCGGCTTGGTGATCGGCCTCAGATACGGATCGAAATCCGCGCCATACCGCTTCACCAGCTGGAACGCCGTCGCAATCCCGTCCCCCACCCCGAGCGGCTGCGCGCCATTGCTCGAATGGTCGAGCGCATCGCGCCACAGGAACGAGTGGAATATTCCGCGCCGCTCCTCGAAGAACGCCAGCACCGCCTGCATGTCGGCGCGCGATTTGACGCCGTAGCCGGCATTGTAACGCCGCCGCGAATGCGCCCAGCGCGAGTTGCGCTCCTCGCGCCCGCTCTGCAGCGTCACGATGTCAGTCGCCCGCTCCGGCCCACCACGCGCGCCAAGAGCAACGTCGAGGGGAAAGCGAATGGGATGAAAGGTCATTATCAACATCCTGTGCCGCGCTTCGCAACGACGGCATCTGTCTGATTTGACAAAGGAAATTCGGTGTGATACGCGCTTCAGTGCGCTTGCGACCTGAAGCCAAGGTGGACGCAACTTGCCAACAGTGGTAGGCATTGACTCGTGGCTACCCAGCAATTGGGCTTGGGGGCCGCGGAGAACTATTTCTATGGCTACCAAGAACTCTCATCCGGGCTATCGCTCCAACAATTCGGGTCGCTTCGTTACGAAGGGGTACGGGCAGTCCCACCCGAGCAAGACGACGAAGGAAGCGGTCCCGAACCCGGGCCGCGGCGACACCGGTCGCAAGTAGCGGTCGACCGACAAGCAATTCCATGCACTCGCCCGCTTCTTCGGAAGCGGGCTTTTTCAGCTCCCCCGCGTCCCGCGCCGCACCGCCCGCAGCAGCATCGCCGACACCTCCGCCTCGCTCGCCGCAAAGCTCCGTGCATCGGTCGCCGTCACGTTGAACGTCACGTTGACCGTGCTGCCCGCTCCGGCGATCCCGAGCCGTCCGTCGCTCCCTCGCGCCAGTGGCAGGATCGCTTCCGGCCCTGCCTCTCCCGCCAGCCCCAAACCGCGGCCGGTCGGGAACTACGTCGGCGCCGCGAGCACGCCGCCCTTGGCGAAGGCGGTGACGCCGCCGAGCGCCGGATTGGTGGCGGTGAACAGGCCTTCGACCGCGCCCGAGATCAGCGTGCCGAGCGGCTTCAGCGCGGCCTTCAACGCGATGTCGGCGAAGGCCCGCGACACCTCGCCGAGCACGCTCTTGAGCGATTTGCCGTCGAGGATGGCGCCCTTGAACGCAGTGGTCAGCGAGCGACCGACGCTGTCGGCGAGGTCGCCGACCCGCGCCAGCTCGATCGATACATCGCCCAGCTCGCGCGCAAAACTGTCGGGGAATTGGTTATCGGCCATCGGGGAAACGCTCCATCAGCTTGTCCAGCCGCCCGCGATCCGGCGCTCCGGGCCGCACCCCGCTCAGTGCCTCGAACGCGGCGGCGAGTTCGCGCGGCGTCAGCCCCCAGAACTCCTTCGAACTCAGTTTCAGCACGCCGAAGCCAAGCCGCATCGCGTCACTCCACGGAAACGCCGTCACGGCGCGCCTCCGAACGTCGCGCGCAGCAGTCTTGCCGCGATCTCGGCGGCGCCCTTGAGCCCGCCCTCGATCGCCATCCGGGCCAGGTCGTCGTCGGTGATGGCGTTGCCGCCGCCGCGCAGCCCCGCCCCGAGGATCGCCGTCAGATCCCGTGCCGACACGCGGCCGGTGGCGAAGCGCTCGCTCAGCCCGACCAGGTCGCCGGCCATCAGCCGCGCCTCCAGCTCCGCCAGCGCGCCCAGCGTCAGGCAGAGCGTCTTCTCCTCGCCGTCGATGATCGCGGCGATTTCGCCGCGCTGCGCATTGGCCATGTTTGCACCTGTGTTCGGTTGTGTTAGTTTGTGTTGGATTGTAGACCACTGCAGGAGACAGCCATGGCCGGGCCGACCACCACCATCACCGTGCGTTTGCCGATCGAGACCAAAGCGAAGCTTGATCGGCTGGCCACGATCACGCGCCGCAGCCGGTCGTTTCTCGCCGCCGATGCGGTCGCGGCGCACGTGGATTTTGAGTTGTCGATTCTTGACGCGGTGGACCCGGACGAGGACGACCATGGTGTTGACCGCAAACAGCGGCCGAGAACGCGCAGCGGCGCTCCAGCCGTCAAAGCGTCAAAGCCTAAATCGCGCTGAACCCCAGCTCGCCCGCGCTCTCGAGCGCAATCTCGAAATTCACCTCCCCGGCGTGGTCGGCAGAAAATTCCAGCGCGGTGATCTGGAACGGCCCTTCGATGATCCCGAAATCGGGCAGCACCAGCTGCCAGGCCCGGATCGTGCCGGCAAAGAACAGCTCGCGGATCTTTGCGTCCGAGTTTTGGTCCTTGAAGATGCCGGAGCCCGAGACCGAGGCGCGCTTGACGCCGCCGCCGCTCAACAGCTCGCGCCAGCGCCCGGCGCTCTCGGCGTCGGTGATGTCGATCGCCGCCGCGTTGAACGCCAGGGCGCGGGTGCGCAGCCCCGCCACCGTCAGAAAGCTGCCCGACCCGGTCTGGTCGAGTTTTAACAGCATGTCCTTGCCGCTCTGGGCTGCCATGATTGCGTCCTCTAGACTCGAAGAAAGTGAATGGTGAATGGTGAATGGCGG
>JACRAF010000031.1 GCA_016213505.1 Devosia nanyangense | reverse complement strand
CGCCAACGCGTGGCCAGGTCCCCGATAGGTGCAAGTGACGATGTCGTCGGGGTCGATGCTGCGGGCAATGCCCACCGCCACCGCCTCCTGGCCGCTGGCGAGGTGCGTGCTGCCGCGGATGTGTCCTTCGCCGAAGAGCATCTGGATGCGCTCCTCGACGGCACGGATCTCGATCATGCGGACGAGTTGCTCCAGCCGGTCCTTCAACGCCTCGCGCCGGGCGAGGGGATTGTTCGAATTGGAAATCGTCATGATGCCATCTCCCACCAGGGGGCAGGGGTCTTGTTGGTCGACACCAACTGGTTGATCTGCTCGACCACATAGTCCGGGTTGGGCAGGTAGCGCGCCTCGAGCGCGCCGCTGTAGGGCACCGGAGCATCGGGGAGCGTGATCCTCAGCGGCGCTGCCTTCAGGGTGCCGAAGAGGTCTGTAACGATCGCCGCGGCGACGTTGGCGCCCCAGCCGCTGCCCAGCGTTGCTTCCTCGACGGTGACGAGCCGGCCAGTGCGCGACACCGATTCCGCTACCGTCTTGCGGTCCCACGGCCACAGCGTCAGCAGGTCGATCACTTCCACATTGGCGTCGGTTCGCGCCGCCGACGCGGTCGCCACGCGAACCATGGCGCCGCAGGTGACGATCGTCGCATCCTTGCCGGATTTCACGATCTCGGCAGTCCCCAGCGGGATGCGGTATTTCGGGTCGAACTCGTAATCCTCGCGCTCGGCGTAGAGCACGCGAGGCTCCAGGACGACGACGGGATCTGGGTCCTCGATGGCGGAGCGCAACAGCCCATAAGTGGTCCGCGCATTGCTCGTCACCACCACCTTGAGGCCGGGCGTGCCGCGGAACCAGTGATCGAGCATCTGCGAATGCTGGCAGCCGAAACCCTGGCCAGCGCCGGCGGAGGCGCGAACCACCATCGGCACGGTGAGCTTGCCGCGCGACAGGTAGCGCATGGTCGCCGCCTGCGTGGTCAGTTCGTCGAGGGCGACGCCGATGAACTCGATGAACATCATCTCGACCACCGGCCTCATGCCGCACACCGCGGCGCCGACGGCGGCACCGAGAAACGCCATCTCCGAGATCGGGGTATCGATCACCCGTTCGGGACCGTGCGCTGCAAGCAGGCCCTCGGTGACCTTGAAAGGCCCGCCCGCCGCCGCGATGTCCTCGCCCATCACAATGACGCGCGGATCGTCCGCTAGCGCATCGTCCAGCGCCCGCAACACCGCCTGCCTTACCCAGATCTTGGCCAACGACTTCCCTCCCAGACCCAATGCTCGCGCCCGGCTCGTGCCGGCCCCGACCGAATTATTCCGGCCTGTAGCTGCCGAGCGCCTGCGCGCTTTCGATGAGTTCGACCCGAAACCCGTCCGGGTCGATCAGATAGACTGCCTTGCCACCCTTGTTCGGCCCGATGGTCGGGGTCACCGGCGGTGACACCGACTTCACGCCCTTGCTGGTCAGCTCGTCGTAGAGCTCCAGCAAATTGTCGACGTTGAAGGCGATATGGCCGTTGCCGACATTGCCGTTGTGCATGTCGACCGGAACGCTCTCCACGTTGCGGTACTCGAGCAGTTCGAGGCAGACATCGGTGCCCGGCAGCCGGAGGATGGCGCCATGCAGGTCGACCGCCGGGTAGCCCACCAGTTCACCGATATAGGGCGCCTGCGGATTCCACTGGAACGCCAGTTCAAATCCCAGGATATCGCGATAGAACGCGATCGAACGCTCGAGCGAGCGCACGGTGAAGCCGGTGTGATGCGCGCGGGTGATCCTGGCCATCTGTCCCGTCCTCAGGCCGTCAGATAGCCGTCGTCGCACATGACGACGTGGCCGGTGACGAGTTCGGAGGCATCGCTGGCGAGGAACACGGCGGTGCCGACCAGTTCGCGCGGCAGGCCCAGACGCGGCCGCAGCATCCGGGCCTTGATGAAATCGGCGGTGATCGAGCTCGAGGTCGCCGCCATTTTGGTCAGCGGCGATTCCATCAGGGTCGGGCCGATGCCGTTGACCCGCACGCCGCGATCGCGCCACTCCAGCGCCAGTCCCTTGGTGATCTGCAGGACCCCGCCCTTGCTGGCGAGGTAGGCGCTGGCCCACGGATAGCCGACGAACGAGCCGATCGAGGCGATATTGATGATCGAGCCCTTGCCCTGGGCGAGCATCAGGCGGCCGAAGGCCTGACAGCAGTAGTAGGTTCCCTTGAGATTGAGATCGAGAATGAAGTTGAACTTGTCCTCGGGGAACTCTTCGGCCGGGCTGCGGAAGGCCGAGCCGGCGCTGTTGACCAGGATATCGACATGGCCGAATTCGGATTTCGCCGTCTCCGCCAGAGCGAAGCACGCGGCCCGCTTGGTGACATCGAGCTCACGGACGACGGCGGTACCGCCCTGGTCCTCGATGGTCTTTCGCGTCGCCTCGGCGCCCGCCAGATTGATGTCGGCGACGATCACCGTCACGCCGAGCTGGCCGTAGCCCATGGCGATCGCGGCGCCGAGGCCGCTGCCGGCACCGGTCACGACGGCGACGCGGCCTTTGAGGTCGAACAGGTTGGCGGTGTAGTTGGCGGGAACGCTCGGCTCTTCGGTCATGGCGGGCTCGATCAGTCGAGGATGTGGTTGGGATCGTCGTGGGGCTGGCTGAGGGCCCAGTCGCGGTTGACCAGACTGCCGAAGCCGGGGCCCGAGGGCAGCGCCTTCATCAGGCCGCCGGCGATGATCTCCGGCTGCGCGAGGCTGTCGGCATAGGGATCGACGCCGGTCCACGGCACGCCCCATTCCACCGGTTTGTCGTCGAACCCCCAGGCGCTGAACACCTGGCTGTGCACGTGCGCGAACATGTGCGGGCCGAAATCGACGCCGCCGGCAAGGCATTCGTCGATGATGGCGCGCCCGCCGGTGATGCCTCCCATGCAGGTGAGATCGACGCGCACGCGGTCGACCGATCCGGCCATGATCAGCGCCTCGGGGTAATAGGAGCCGCCCTGCTCGTCGCCCTGCCAGATCGGCATCGGCACACGCTTGCGCAACTCGGCCAGTTTGCCGGCGTTGCCGGGCGGGAAGATGTCCTCGATGCAGCCCATGCCGAGGTCGGCGATCCGGTTGGCATAGCCGGCCGCGTCGTCGACGCTCGTAAACATCCAGACCAGGTCGGTACCAAGCCAGGCATCCGGAGCGGCGGCGCGCGCTGCCCTGAGACGCGCTTCGGAAATCTCGAGGGTCTGGCCCATCGGCGCCTTGAAGCGCCGCCAGCCATCGGCATAGAGACCGGCAACCTGTTCGCGGACTTTTTCCGGCGGCATCAGCACCGGCGGATAGCCGATGATCGCCGTTGCCGGCATCGGCCGCGCGGTGCCGCCGAGAAACTCGGCGATGGATTTGTCGGCCATCTTGGCGGCGGCGTCCCAGGCTGCGAGATCGACCATCGATAGCGCACGCAGCCCGACGCCCGCGCTATGTGAGCCATAGGATCGGCCTTTGGCGACGCGGAAGGTGGTGGCGCGATTGTCGAGATCGGTTCCGACATAGGTGCGGCCGATGGTCTTGCGGATCTGTTCGGCGATCGCCCCGTCGCGCGTCAGCGTGAATGCCCACCCCTCGTGACCCGATTGCGTTCGCAGCCGGACGACCACGAACTCGCGATGGTTCATGACCCAGTCGCCGAACACGACGGGCGCCGGAAGCTGGCCCTGGATCGTTGCGACACTGATGTCCGTGATGGTCGAAAGAGTGGACATATTTGCCCCTCCCAAGGGCCTGAAGCTCACAATCAACGCCGGCACCATAGAGAGCACAACCCATTTGGTCAACCGATTGATCTGCGAAGTCAATCGATTGACAATCGGTTTCGTTTTGGACTAGCGTCCCATTCCTGGCAGGCGTTGGCGAGGGCAGGACCCGCGTCGCGATCCTCGCCCGGGCGGCAGCAAATGAGCGCCCGGAACGCCGCAGGTATTTCCTGGGAGGGAACGATGAAACTGACGAAGGCTATCCTGCTGGGCGCTCTGTTCGCCGTCGGCGGTGCGGCGCTGCCGGCGCAGGCCGCGACGACGCTCGAGTACTGGACGTGGAACAACGAAGGCGACTACGTGAAGGTCGACGCCGCCGCCGTGCAGCGTTTCGAGGCGGCCCATCCGGACGTCGCGGTCGAAGTGACCTACGTCCCCTACGCCGACTACATGACCAAGCTGAAGGCGGCGCTCGCCGCCGGGCAGCCGCCGGCGATCTTTCAGGTTCCGTGGGACAGCGGTTTCCGCGATCTCGCGGCCAGCGGCAAGCTGGCGCCGATGAGCGGCGTGCTCGCGAACGGCTTTCCCGCGATCAACCAGAGCGCCAAGGATTTCGTGACGCTCGACGGCGAGATCTGGGCTCTGCCGCTCGATCTCAATACGCTGCAGATCGCCTACAACAAGGATGCCTTCGCCAAGCTCGGACTCGCGCCGCCGACGACGACCGACGAGCTCAAGGCCGTCGCCAACGCGCTCAACGACGCCGGCACCTTCGGCATCGCGCTCGGCACCAAGGACAAATGGGCCGGCGGCGATACCTGGTTCGCGCAGCTGACCTACACCGACCCGACCGGCAGGAAGCTGCCCGACGCCGATGCCGGCACCGTCAAGTGGGACGACGCCGCCTTCACCGCGGCCGGCGACCGCGTCGCCGACCTCGTCGCGGCCGGCGTGTTTGCTCCGGGCGCCAATTCGATGGGTGCGTTCAACGAGTCGCTCGACCTGTTCGTTTCGGGTGCGTCGGCGATGTTCTACCCCGTCGGCAACTTCATTTCGGGCGGCATCAACGACAAGGTCGCGGGCGCCTTCCAGTGGGATCTGTTCCCGTTCCCCGGCGATGCCGGCACGACGCCGACCCCGACAGGCGGCATCGCCCGCATGTTCGCCCTGCCGGCCGGTGGCGCCAGCAACGACGCGGCGGCCGATTTCCTCCGCACGCTGACGGACGAGGACGGCGCCGCGACATTGATGCAGTACAATTTCATCCCGTCCTGGCCGGTCGACGTCCCCGCCGACGCCTCGCCGCTCTACAAGAACTTCCTCGCCGCCCAGACCAATGCCCGCAGCCGGACGATCTACACGCCGCCGGTCAACGCAGCGCTGCTCGACGGCATGCAGGCGATCTTCGACGGCCGCGGCCGCGGCGCCGAGCTGACGGACGCCCTGGCGGCGGCGCACTGAGAGCATCGCGGTGGCGAGAGGAACGTGACATGACCGCCGCTCCCCTCGCCGCCGCGGGCACTCCGATGGTGCGGCGCTTCCGGCGCCGTGCCAGCCCCGGCGCCGTGGGCCTCGCACTCGCGGCGCCGACCCTGTGCATCTTCGCCGGCCTCGTCGCCATCCCGGTCGCCTCGGTGGTGGTGACCTCCTTCACCTCCTGGACCGGCTTCGACATCTCCGGCATCGGCTGGCTCGGCATCGAGAACTATGCGGGGCTGCTCACCGACCCGATCTTCCTCAAGGCCTTCGCCAACACGCTGATTTTCACGGTGGCGACGACGGTGCTGCTCAATGCCGTCGGGCTCGGGCTGGCGCTGCTGGTCAATACCCGGGCACATGGAACGGCGTTCCTCAAGGCCGTCCTGTTCCTGCCGGTACTGCTGTCGCCGGTGATCGTCGGCCTGATGTGGTCGGGGCTGCTGCGTGGCGTCGGTGGCGGGCTCAATCAACTGCTCGGCTTTTTGGGCCTCATCCATCAGCCGGTATTCTGGCTCGGCGACGGGCGCTTCGCGCTGGCGGCGGTGATCATCGCGACAGTGTGGCAGTTCGCCGGCTACGACATGATCCTCTACTATGCCGGACTGCAGAACGTGCCGGACACCCTGCTGGAGGCGGCCGAGCTCGACGGCGCCCGCGCCTGGGAGAAGTTTCTCCATGTCGTGTTGCCGGCGCTCTATCACGTGATGTCCGTCGTGGCGCTGCTCAATGTCATCGGCGGGCTGCGCATCTTCGACATCGTCTATGTGATGACGCGAGGCGGGCCTAGCCGAAGTACCGAGGTGCTCGCCACCTATATGTACGAGCAGGGCTTTCAGCTCAACGCCATGGGCGTCGCCTCGGCACTCGCGGTGGTGCTGATCGTGCTGGCCATCGGCGCCAGCGCACTGCGTCTGAGGGTGCTGCGCCATGTCTGAGCTCGCCCTGCCCGCCGCGCCGCGCAAATTTCGCCCCGCCCTCACCATCGGCTCGCTGCTGCTCTCGATCGTGGTGCTGACGCCGGTGCTGTGGATCTTCAGCCTGTCGCTGAAGACCAGCCGCGAGACGCTGCGGCCCGGGCTGCTGCCGACCGATCCGCAGCCCGGCAACTACGTCGAGGCCTGGAACCGCTACGGCCTCGGGCAGCTCTTCCTCAACAGTGCGATGGTGACCGTCGGCTCCGTCATCGTCACGGTGATGGTCTCGATGAGCGCCGCCTATGCCTTCACCAAGATCCCGTTCAAGGGCAGCGAGGCGCTGTTCTCGCTCCTGCTGCTCGGTGTCGTCATTCCGCCGTCGGCGCTGGTCGTGCCGCTGCTGATCGAGATGCGCTATCTCGGCCTCTACGACAACCGCGCGGGGCTCGCACTGGTCTATGTCGCCTTCGGCCTGCCGATCTCGACCCTGGTGTTCCGCGGCTTCTTCGCCACCATCCCCGGCGAGCTTGTCGAGGCGGCGCGGCTCGACGGCTGCACCGAGCTGCAGATCCTCTGGCGCATCATTGCGCCGATGGCGAAGGGCGCCATCGCCACCGTGGTGATCCTCATGTTCCTCGCCAATTGGAACGAGTTTATCCTCGCCCTCGTGTTGCTGCGCAACGCCGGAGGGTTCACCCTGACTCTCGGCATCAACGCCCAGCTGGGTCAGTATACCAGCGACTATCACCTGATCGCGGCGGCCTCGATGATCGCCGCGCTGCCCGTCTTCCTGGTCTACCTCGTCCTGCAGCGGCAGTTCGAGCGCGGCGTGGCCGAAGGAGCCCTCAAATCATGACCGGATCGCTCGAGGGCAAGGTGGCGCTGGTCACCGGGGCAGGCTCCGGGTTGGGCCGAGGCTCGGCGATCTCGCTCGCCGCGGCCGGCGCCGCGGTCGTCTGCAACGACGTGGCAGCCAAGGGACTCGACGAGACGATCGCCGCAATCATCGGTGCGGGCGGAAGGGCCGTCGCGGCGATCGGCGATGTCAGCCGCAGCGCCGACGTGAAAACGCTGGTGGCCAAGGCCGTCGACAGCTTCGGCGGCCTCGATATCGTGCACGCCAACGCCGGGGTCGAGCGCTACGAATCGCTCGAGACCATGGCGGATGCCGACATCGACACCCTGCTCGCGGTCGATCTCAAGGGGGTGCTGCTGTGTTTCCGCGAGGCCATCCCAGCGCTCAGGAGCCGCGGCGGCGGGGCGTTGATCGCCACCTCGTCCGTGCAGGCGACCCACAGCCTGCCCGGCTGCGTCGTCTACGCGGCCGCCAAGGCCCGCGTCATCGCCGCGGTGCGGACGCTGGCGCTCGAGGTGGGCAAGGACAACATCCGGGTCGTCTCGGTGTCGCCCGGCACCATCGACACGCCGATGCTGTCGCGCGACCTCGCCGACATGAATGTCGCCGACGCCGAGGGCTTCCTGCAGCGCGTTCGCGACGCCAATGCCCTTGGCCGCATCGGCACCCCCGGCGAGATCGGCGATGTCGTCGTCTACCTGGCGGGTTCGTCCGCCTCCTACATCACCGGCACCGACATCGTCGTCGATGGCGGCTTCACAGCGGTCAAGAGGTTCTGATGGGTTCGATCACACTCAAGGGCGTCGGCAAAGTGTACGCGGGCAATACGGTTGCCGTGAACAATGTCGACCTCGAGGTCAAGGATGGCGAGTTCGTCGTCTTCGTCGGCCCCTCGGGCTGCGGGAAATCGACGCTGCTCAGGATGATCGCCGGCCTCGAGACCATCACCTCGGGCGAGATCACCATCGACGGCCAGGTGATGAACGATGTGTCGCCGCGCGACCGCGACATCGCGATGGTGTTCCAGTCCTA
This sequence comes from Devosia nanyangense, assembly GCA_016213505.1. Classification (GTDB taxonomy): domain Bacteria; phylum Pseudomonadota; class Alphaproteobacteria; order Rhizobiales; family Devosiaceae; genus Devosia_A; species Devosia_A nanyangense. The sequence continues at coordinate 103,199 of JACRAF010000031.1, read as the reverse complement.
CGCGCTCTACCCGCAGATGACGGTACGCGAGAATATCGCCTTCGCCCTCGAGCTCAGAAAGTTCTCCCGCGACGAAATCAAGCGCCGGGTCGATGAGGCCGCCCGTATCCTCGATCTCTCCGAGCTGATGGACCGCAAGCCGCGGCAGCTCTCCGGCGGCCAGCGCCAGCGCGTCGCCATGGGCCGCGCCATTGTCCGCAACCCGGCGGCATTCCTGCTCGACGAGCCGCTCAGCAATCTCGATGCCAAGCTTCGGGTGCAGCTGCGCGCCGAACTCGGGCGCCTGCATGCCAGGCTCGGCGTCACCACCATCCACGTGACGCACGATCAGGTCGAGGCGATGACGCTGGGCAGCCGGGTCGCGGTGTTCTCGCGCGGCACGCTGCAGCAATACGACACCCCGCATGCGCTCTATCACGCTCCCGCCAATATCTTCGTCGCCGGCTTCATCGGCAGTCCGGCGATGAACTTCCTCGAAGCGAGCGTCGTCGGCGGTGGCGCCAGTCTCACCCTGGCGCTCGGCCCGACGCGGCTTACGGTGGTCCCGCGCAGTGGCGGCAAGGAGCTGAGCGTCGGCGACAGGGTGATCGTCGGCGTGCGACCCGAACATCTGGACTGGCAACCCGCGGGCGGCTCCGGACTGCCGGCGAGGGTCGAACTGGTCGAACATCTCGAGCCCGAATCCTTCATCGCCGTGACTCCCGCCGATCGGTCGGTCGTCATCAGGACCGCCGACGATTTCATCCGCGGCGCGGCGATCGATCCGGCCGAGGAGATCCGGCTCGAAGAGCGCATGCTGGCCGTGCGCGTTCCGGCATCCCGCGTGCCGCCGCCCAAGACCGAAATCAGCCTCGTCATCGACGCGGCGAGGGTCCAGCTTTTCGACAGCGCCACCGGCGCGGCGATCTGAAGGAAGCGATCATGAGTCCGCAGGAACCCGTCGCCCTCGACCGCATCGAAAGCTACGCCTTCGGCCTCGATCACGCCGAGGGCATCTGCGTCACCCCAGCCGGCGATGTCTATGTCGGCGGCGAGGCCGGCCAGATCTACCGCATCGTCGACGACAGGCCGGTCGAGCTCGCCAGCACCGGCGGCTTCCTGCTCGGCCTCGCCGCCGACGCCCAGGGCCGCATCTACGCCATCGACAACGTCGCCAAATGCGTCTGGCGCTTCGATCCGGCGAGCAAGGGGCTGACGGTCTATGCAAAGGGACCGGCGGGCAAGCCGTTCAACGTCCCCAACTGGGGTGCGTTCGATCGGAGCGGCAACTACTACCTGACCGATTCGGGCGACTGGATGGCCGGCAACGGCTTCATCTGGCTGGTTCGACCGGGCGGACGCGCCGAGGTGTGGAGCGAGGCCAGCACGGCCTTCCCCAATGGCTGTTGTCTCGCGGCCGATGGCCAAACCCTCTACATCGCCGAGAGCGTGCCCGCGGCGCTGGTCGCCATCGACATCCGGCCCGACGGCTCGGCCGGGGAGCGTCGCGTGCTCTGCGATCTGGGCATGACAGTGCCCGACGGCGTCGCCGTCACCACCGAGGGCAGCATCGTCATCGCCTGCTACCGCCCGGACGTGATCTATCGCTGGCACCCCAAGACCGGGCTCAGCGTGCTCGCGGCCGATCCGCGCGGCACCGTGCTCGCCGCGCCCACCAATATCGTCTTCACCGGGCCGGGGCTCGACACGCTGGTGGTGCCCAATCTCGGGCGCTGGCATCTGGCGCGCGGCCGCTTCGGGCTGGCCGGCGTACCGCTTCACTATCCGACCGCCGACCAGCTCGGCTCCTGACCCATCGATCGTTCGCGAGGACCAGACATGCGTTCCACCCTCAAGATGCCCAAGGTCGGCGATGCCGTCGACGAGGTCGTCATTGCCGAGATCAGCGTCGCGGTCGGTGCGACGGTGACGGAAGGACAGACCATCTTCGTGGTGGAGACCGATAAGACGCAGGTCGAGGTGCCCGCGCCCTTCGCCGGTACGGTCCGCGAGATCCTGATCGCCAAGGGCGACGACGTGCGCACCGGCGCCCCGACTCTGGTGCTCGAGGTCTGAGATGCCCACCATCCACTATGCCCGCGACGAACGGTTCGGCGGCTACCTCGAGCAATACGAGGCCGGCGACGTGTTTCACCACTGGCCGGGCAAGACCGTGACCGAGGCGGACGACCACCTGTTCTGCCTGCTCACGCTCGCAGCGAGCCCGCTCCATATCGACCGCGCCTGGGCCGAGAGCCAGACCAGCTATGGCCGCAACATCGTCGTCGGCACCTATGTCTACTCGCTGCTGCTCGGCATGAGCGTGCCCGACATCTCCGGCCGTGCCATCGCCAATCTCGGGCTCAGCGAGCTGCTGCATTTGGCGCCGCTGTTTCACGGCGACACGCTCTATGGCGTCACCGAGGTGCTGGCGACGCGCGTGTCGCAATCGCGGCCGCGCGCCGGAATCCTGACCGTGAGAACCGACGGCTTCAACCAGGATCGCCTGAGGGTCTGCACATTCACCCGCTCGGTGCTGCTGCCGATGCGTCCGGAGACAGCCGATGACCAACACTGAACCCAAAGCGGCGCTCGAAGGGATTCGCGTCGTCGAGCTGGCGACCGTGGTCGCCGGCCCGGGGGCCGGCCGTTACCTCGCCGATTTCGGCGCCGAGGTGATCAAGGTCGAGGCCCCCGGAGGCGATCCGACACGACGCATGGGCTGGGTCGGGCCGAACGAAACCGACTCGTATTTCTGGAAGCTGGTCAATCGAAACAAACAGGTGATCAGCCTCGACCTCAAGAGCCCCGACGGCAAGGCCGCGCTGTGGGCGTTGCTCGAGGACGCCGATGTCCTGATCGAGAACATGCGGCCGGGAAAGCTGGAGGCCCTCGGCTTCGGTCCCGACGAATTGCTCAAGGTCAATGCCAAGCTCGTCGTCCTCCGGATCAGCGGCTTTGGACAGGACGGGCCCTATGCTCTGCATCCCGGCTTCGCCACGATCGCCGAGGCCCTGAGCGGTTTCTCCGGTCTGCTCGGCGAGGCCGGCGGCCCGCCGCTGCTGCCGCCGATCGCCGTGACCGACGAGGTGACCGCGCTGGTCGGGGCCTTCACCACCATGGTGGCGCTGTTCCACGCCCAGCGCACCGGCGAGGGGCAGACCATCGACGTCAACCTGCTCACCTCGATGTTCCAGATCATGGGGCCGCTCCCATCCGCCTACGCCCATATGGGTTACCTGCAGCCGCGGCTCGGCTCGGGCATCCCATACACCGTGCCACGCGGCACCTATCAGTGCGCCGACGGCGTTTGGATCGCTATCTCGAGTTCCTCCGACAGCGTCGCCAACCGCGTGCTCGACCTGCTCGGGCTCGCCGGCGACCCGCGCTACTCGACCTTCCAGGCCCGCAGCATGAACCGCGAGGCGCTCGAACGAGCCGTGACGGAGTGGGTGGCGGCGCGGTCGTCCGACGACGTGATGCGGGAGTTTCGCCGGGTCGATGCCGCCATCGCCAAGGTCCTCGACATGAAGGACATTTTCGCCGATCCGCACTACAAGGCGCGCCACATGATCGCCGAAGTCGGCGGCATCACCATGCAGAACGTCGTCGCCGATCTGTCGAAGACGCCGGGCCGCCTGCGTCACCCCGGCCGGCCGTTTGGCGCCGACACCAAGGCGGTGCTCGAGCGGCTCGGCCTCGGCACCGGCAAGCCCGTCAGAAAATGACGATGCGCGTCGCCGTCATCGGTTGCGGCTTTCAGGGACGCATCCACGTCGAGGCGTTCAGGCGCCTCGCGGGCGTCGACGTCGTGGCGGTGGCCGATACCGATCCGCAGCGCCTCGCCTCGGTTGCCGGCGACTTCGGCGTGCCCGGGCGGTTCGCCGACTATCGGGCCCTGCTCGCGGCGGGTCCGTACGATCTGGTGAGCATTTGCACCATGGCTGTCCACCATGCCGCGATGACCATCGCGGCGTTCGCCGCCGGCGCCCATGTGCTGTGCGAAAAGCCGCTGGCGCTGAACGTCGCCGAAGGCGAGGCGATGGTCGATGCCGCCCGGGCGGCGGGCCGCGTGCTGGCGGTGGGCTACAACATGCGCTTCACGCCGAACGCCCGCGCCATCTCGCAGTTCATCGCCAGCGGCCGGTTCGGTGCCCCGGTCTTCACCCGCGCCTGGGCCAAGGCATCGCAGATCCCGTGGTGGGGCGAGCACTACCGCAAGGAGGTCTCGGGCGGTGGCGCCCTCGCCTCGACGGCGGTGCATTTCCTCGATCTGGCACTGTATTTCGCCGGCTTTCCCGAGCCGCTCACCGCCTCGGCCAGCGCCACCCGGCTGTTCCCGCGGAAGCGCGGCGGCACCGCGCCCGACTCGCTCGCCGCCTCCCGCTTCACTGCCGAGGATCTGATCGGCGCCCATGTGCGCTTTGCCGGAGGCTACTGGCTGTCGCTCGAGGGCTCGTGGATCGACAACCGCCCCGGCGTCGAGGGCGTCCCCAGCTGGGACTACAGCCTCGACGCCATCGGCGAGCAGGCGCAGGTTTCGTTCGATCCCCTGACCATCCGCGGCGAGGCGCCGGGCGGCGAGATCGTCGACCTGTTGCCGGCTGGCACCAGCTCCGACGTCTCCTTCCCGCCCTCGGTCGCGGCGCTGATCGCCGACGTCGTCGATGCCGTCCGCAACGCTCGCCCCCCATTGGTGACCGGCGAGCAGGCGCTGGTGGTGCAACGCATCGTCGATGCGATCTACCGCTCGGCCGAACTGGGCCGAGAGGTGACCATCGCCCGGCCCTAGGCCGGCGGACCGCCGACGCGTCCGACGACTCGCGCGGCCAGCGGATCGTCGCCGTGCCACCACTGGGCGAACGGGTCCGACCTGAGGATGCGCTGCATCGTCTCCTCGCTGACCCGCGGCAACCTGGTGCCCTCGAGCTGGTCGTTGATGCCGAGCAGCCCGTCGACCGATTCGTCGACCCGCGAGAACGGGAAATCGGTGCCGAAGAAGATCTTGTCGGTGATCCTGTACTCCTGTGCGCAGATCAGAATGTTGTAATACTGCCACGGCCGGTAGACCAACGCCGAGATCTCGCAGAACACATTGGGCTGCTTGCGCGCCACCACGATGCACTCCTCGTACCAGGGGTGCCCCATATGGGCGAGCACCATGACTAGGTCGGGGTAGCGGAGCGCGATCGGTTCGACATGGATGGCCCGCCCCATCTCGATGGGCGCATTGCGGGCAAAGGTGGTGCCCATATGCAGGGTCAATGGAATGTTGTTCTTCTGGAGATATTCGTAGACGGGCACCAGCCGCGGATCGGAGAGCGCCACGCCATTGTAGATCGGCCCGAACTTGACGCCCGTGAGCTTCAGGTCCTCGATCGCGTGGCGCAGCTGCTCCATGCAGTCGGGCCGGCGCGGGTCGACATAAGCGAAGCCGACGAACTTGTCGGGGTATTTTGCGACCGCCGCCGCGGTCAGCTCGTCATTGCTCTCGACGCCGATCGAATCGCCGTAGCGCAGGGCGAAGACGATGGCCCTTTCGACGCCCGCCATCTCCCTGTAGAGCGTATCGGCGTCGGCCTTCGGCGCCATCTCCCCCTGCCGGATGCGGCCCTGCAGCTGGTGGTAGAGCGGCAGCACGTGCTCGTCGTTCCAGATATTGACGTGGCAATCGCAATAGGCGCGGGCAGTCATGGCGCTCACAAGACCCCGTATTTGGCGTAGACGTCGCGCAGATAGGCCCCGGCCCGCAATTCGCGGATCGAATGGTGCTCGCCGTTAATCTTGTCGAACGCGATGCGCAGCACTTCGGCCTCCATCGCCTGCGGCACGACGACGACGCCGTCGGCATCGCCGAACACCAGATCGCCCGGCACGACCCGCACGCCGGCACAGACCACAGGCAGGTCGACGGCCTGGATCTGGCCGCGGCCCTTGGAATCGAGCGGCGCGATGCCGCCGTGAAATACCGGCAGCTTGAGCTCGCGGATTTCGAGGATGTCGCGCACGAAGCCGTCGGTGACGCAGCCCGCCGCACCGCGCGCCCGCGTCGCCGTCGAAAGCAGACTGCCCCACGGGGCGATGCGCGCGGAGCCGCCGCAGGCGAACACTGCGACGTCGCCGGGCTTCAGATCGTCGACGATGGCGATCTCGAGTTCATAGGGGTTCACCCCGGGCTCGATGGCGGCGACCTCCATGTAGATGCCGGTGCGGGCGCGTCCGCACATCTTGAGCTGTTCGTCGAGCGGCCGGATGGCGGGCGACATCGCCTGGCCGGTGAGCCCGATCGCGTCGAGCGCGTCCGACAGCACCGCGGAAAACAACTGGTCCCATCCGGTTGGCAGCGGGGCGTTGCGTCGCGACGAGAATTTCGGAAGAGCAGACATCGGTGCCTCGGTTCAGAAGGAGACTTTGGAAGGTGGCGTGCCGCTCTTGCCGGCGAGGAAGTCGAAATCGGCTCCCTTGTCGGCCTGCGTCACGTGGTCGATGAACAGCTTGCCATAGCCGCGATCATAGGCGGGCTCTGGCAGCACGAGCGCGGCGCGGCGGCGGTCGAGTTCGGCGGCGTCGACGTCGAGATCGAGGCGGCGCGCCTCGCAGTCGAGCACGACGATGTCGCCGGTCCGCACCAGCGCCAGCGGCCCGCCGATGGCGGATTCGGGAGCGACATGGAGCACCACGGTGCCGAAGGCGGTACCGCTCATCCGGGCATCGGAGACGCGCACCATATCGGTCACCCCCAGCTTGAGGAGCTTTTTCGGCAACGCCATGCTGCCGACCTCCGGCATGCCCGGATAGCCGACCGGCCCGGCATTCTGCAGCACCAGGACGCTGTCGGCATCGACCTCGAGATCGGGATCGTCGATCCGGGCGTGGAGATCGGCGGCGTCCTTGAACACCACGGCCTTGCCGCGGTGCTGCATCAATCGCGGCGAGGCGGCGGAGGGTTTGATGATGGCGCCGTTGGGCGCGAGGTTGCCCGTGAGCACCATTATGCCGCCCTCAGGCGTCAGCGCCCGGTCGAGCCGGCGGATGACCTCGTCGTCGTAACAGATTGCATCGGCGATGACCGCGCCGATGGTCATGCCACCGACGGTCGGCGCGTCCAGATTGAGCCTGTCGGCGATCCGCCGCATCACCACCGGCAGACCGCCGGCATGGAAGAACTCCTCCATCAGGAAGCGGCCGGCAGGCTTGAGATCGACGAGGCAGGGAACGTCCCGCCCGAGATGGTCCCAGTCCTCGAGAGTGAAGTCGACCCCAAGCCGTCCGGCCAGCGCGAGCAGGTGCACCACCGCATTGGTCGAGCCGCCGATCGCGCCGGTGACTTTCACGGCGTTCTCGAACGCCTGGCGCGTCAGGATTTGCGATATCGTCGTGCCGGCATTGACCAGCTCGACGATGCGCTGGCCGCTCTGTTCGGCCAGCACGGAGCGCCGGCTGTCGGGGGCCGGGATGGAGCCGTTCATCGGCAGGGCGATGCCCATCGCTTCGGCGATGGCGGCCATGGTCGAGGCCGTGCCCATGGTCATGCACGAGCCGGCCGAGCGGCTCATCGCCGCCTCGGCATCGTCGAGATCGGCCTTGCTCAGCTTGCCGGTGCGATAGTCCTCGTCGAGCCGGAACACGTCGGTGCCCGAGCCCAGATCGGCGCCGCGGAAGCGGCCGTTGAGCATCGGTCCGCCCGACACCAGGATGGTCGGCACGTCGCAGCTGGCGGCGCCCATCAGCAGGGCCGGCGTGGTCTTGTCGCATCCGGCCAGCAGCACCACGCCGTCGATCGGGTTGGCCCGGATCGTCTCCTCGACGTCCATGGCGACGAGGTTGCGGAACATCATGGTGGTCGGCCGCATCAGCGGCTCGCCCATGCTGGTCACCGGAAATTCCAGGGGGAAGCCGCCCGCCATCAGCACGCCGCGCCGCACATGCTCGGCCAGGTCGCGCAGGTGCCGGTTGCAGCTGGTCAGCTCCGACCAGGTGTTGCAGATGCCGATCACCGGACGGCCGTCCAGCATGTCCGGTGAAAAGCCTTGGCTCTTCATCCAGCTACGCGGGATGAAACCGTACTTGCCCTCGCGGGCGAACCACTCGGCGCTGCGGTGCTTTGGCTCTGTCATCTACTTGCCTATGCCTGAGACGATACCGCTGACCAGATAGCGCTGGAAGATGATGAAGGCGAGGATCGGCGGGATGGCACTGAACAGCGATCCCGTCAGGATGAGGTCGATGCTGTTGGCGCGGACGCCCGCCAGCGTCGCGACGCCGACGCTGATGGTGCGCAGCCCGGTGTCGGGGAGCCACAACATGGCAACAAGAAGATCGTTCCAGCTGCCGAGGAAGCACAGCACCGCAACGGTCGTCACCGCCGGCGCCGCCAGCGGCGCCATGATCATCAGAAACACCTGCCGATAGGAGGCGCCATCGATCACCGCACTCTCGACCAGCTCGTCCGGCAGTGCCTTGAAGAAGTTGGTCATCAGGATTACCGAGAACGGCGTCGAACCTGCCGCGTACATCAGGATCGGTCCCCAATAGGCACCGACGCCGCCCACGGCCGCGAAGTTGAAATAGTTGGAGATGATCGTCGTCGCCTGCGGCACGCTGAGTGCGGCGACCAGCACGGCAAAGAGCTGCGCGCTACCGGGGAACGGAAGCTTCGAGAAGCCGTAGCCTGCCATGCAGCTGACGATCGACACCAGCACCATGGCGCCGCCTGCGACGATCGCCGAATTGAGCATGAACGTGCCGACCGGAATCTGGCTGAAGAGCCGCTGCCAGAGCTCCAGCGGCTGGCCGTTGAGCGGCGGTAGGATGGAGGTGACGATCAACGAGCCGAACGGGTAGAGCGACGCCAGCGCGGCGATCAGCACGATGAGGAAGGCGATCCGCGTGCCGCGGCCGAGCGCCATCGTCTCACCGCGGGCCGGCACGCCGTCCTTGGCGGCGGTCTCCAGGGTCATGCCTCGCTCCGCTCGCGCAGCAGCAACCGGATGAGGCCGACCGCGATCAATGTTACCATCATCAGCACGATGCCGATGGCGGCGCCCGCGCCGAACCCGCCGGTGGCGAAGGCGCGCCGCCAGACCGCGAATTCGAGCGTCAGGGTGGCTGAGCCAGGCCCGCCTCCCGTCATCGTGTAGATCATCGCGAAGATGCCGGTGGCTGAGGTGATGATGGTGATGATGAGGACGAATTCGACGAAGCGGCGCATCGCCGGCAGGATGACGTACCAGATGACCTGCCGCTCCGAGGCGCCGTCGAGCCAGGCGGCCTCGATGGTTGAACGGTCGACGGTGGCGAGACCGGTGAGGAAGATGATGGTGTTGATCCCAAAGATCGCCGCGTTGAAGGTGAGGATCACCGCTGCGAGCGCGAAATTGTTGTCTGCCAGCCAGTTCGGGGGGGCGACGCCGAACATGCCGAACAGGCTGCTCACCGGTCCGCGCAGCGCGAAGAACTGCCGGCCGACCATGCCGATGACCACCCAGGAAAGGGCGGTCGGCGCGAAGATCAGCGCCCGGAACAGCTTGTTGCCGGGAATGTCCTTGTGCAGCAGATAGGCCACGATGAAGGGCGGGATCAGGCCGAACGGTACCGAGGCGAGGAAACAGAGGCTGTTGATCAGGCTGCGCCGCAGCTCCGGGTCGTAGAGCATGTTGAGGTAGTTGGTCCACCCGGTGAACGTCGCCTGCGCGCCGTTCCAGTTGGTGAAGCTGTAATAGGCCGCCTGACACAGCGGCAGCACGGTGACCAGCCCGACGAGCAGCAGCGCCGGCAGGGTGAAGAGCACACCGTTGAGGCGCATCGCAAAGGAGCGCGAGCCGATCCATCGCCCCGCAGGCACCATCGAACTTCCGGTTTTGACCGCGGACACCAACACGCTCTCGCTTTCGCTTCCGAAGGCGCGCCCCCACCCTGCGGCGGGAGCGCTCCTCAGGAGGTTACCCTATCAATTGCCGAAGCTGATCGGCTTCTTCTGGTCTGCCGGCAGCGAGGCGTAAGCCGCGTCCATCGAGCTCAGCACGTCGGCCGGGCTCATCTGGCCGACCAGCGCCTGCGGAACGTTGCGCGCCAGCGCATCGGTCACGGGGGCCTGGGTGAAGTTGTCGAACATCGGGTAGTTCACCGTGTCGGCCTTGCCGGAGAGGGTTGCCATGTCGTTGAGCAGCGGATTGCTGTTGGGGAAGCCGGCGCGGGTCGGGGCGTCGAACTTGGCGATGACCGTCTGGCCCTCGTCGCTCAGCGTAAACGCAGCGAACTTGCCGGCGGCATCGACATTCTTGGAGTAGTTCATCACCGCATAGCCGCCGCCGGCGAACGACACGGCCGCCTTGGTGGGCGTGTCCGAATAGGGCGGCACGATGATGCCGACGTCGTCCCCCATCGCCTTGGCGAGGTTGCCCGCCTGCCACGATCCGCCGCCCAGATACATGCCGGCCTTGCCGGCGATAAAGTCCTCGAGCGCGGTGGGGGAGTTGTAGGCGTCGGCGTTGAAATAGCCGTCCTTGAACAGCTGGTTCCACTTGGTCAGCTGGGCGACCATCGTGGGGTTGTTGTAGGGCATTTCGCCCGACAGCATCTTGCTCCAGTCGCCGGGCGGCAGGGCCGTCGCGAGATACGACCAGTCCTCCCACGCGGCGAAGGAGGCGCCGCCATCGACCGCGCCCTGCACGATCGGGATGTAGCCCTTGTCCTTGAGGAGCTTGGAGTCGGCGGCAAGCTCGTCCCAGCTGGTGGGGACCGCATCGATGCCGGCGTCCTTGAACACCTTCTTGTTGTAGTAGCCGATGTACCACTGCGCGGTGCCCGGGGCCGCGTAGACGGCGTTCTTGTGGTTGTAGCCTTCGGAGAAGAAGTCGACACCATTGACGCTGTCGAGGATGTTGTCCGGCACGTATTTGTGCAGGTCGGCCATGTACGGCTTGAACTGGTCCATATAGCCGCCGGCCCACATCGAGGCGACGTCCGGACCGCGCTTGATCACCGACTGCGCCAGCAGGTTGGTGAAGTAGCCGTCGACCGGCTGCTGCACGAGGTTCACCTTGATCCCCGGATTGGCCTTCTCGAAGGCCTCGACCATCGCCGCACCAAGGCAGTTCTCGGGCGGACAGTCGCCCTGGCCCCACACGGTGATCGTGATGTCGTCGGCAAGGGCTGGGATGCCGGCAGCGCCGAGCATCATGGTCGCTGCGAAAGCCGACCTGACCCACATTCTCATGATTTTCTCCTTTGGATTGCAGTTGCGCGGGTAGCTGATGGTCGAACCGATCGGAACGGTCGCCGAAGCGGCCGTGGCGGGCGGGATGCGGACGGCGGCGTTCGCCCGTGCGACGTTCATGGACAAATCCACTCACGGCCCGGCGACGACGTGGAAGAAGTTCATGGTTGACAATTTCATTAGATGAAATAAGATCGCCTCCCAATGCAATTCACCGGGACGCTATTGCCTTCGGTCGGAGCAAGTCAAGCGGATTTTCCGCGTCCAAAAGTCCATATGTCGGTCGCCGAAGGCCATTTTTGAGGAGACAAGCGGTTGGTCAGGCGCGCAGAGCAATCGAACTACAGTCTCGAATCCATCGACCGGATGGCGCTGGTCCTGAAGGCGCTCGAGCAAGCGCCGGAGCAGACGCTCGAGCAGATCGCCCGTCTGTCGGGGCTCAATGAATCGACGGCGTTGCGCTATCTGCTCAGTCTCTCCAAGCACGAAATGGTCGAGCGCAACGAGGCATCCGGCCGCTTCAGGCTCGGGCTCAGCCTGTTCCGGCTCGGCTCGCGCTCCATCGAGTATCGCGACATCGTCACCCTGTCGCTGCCGGTGATGGAGCGGCTGCTCGCCCAATTCGGCGAGTCGGTGAATCTCGCCACCCGCCAGCAGGGCCAGGTGATGCTGCTGCGCGTGCTGGAGAGCGCCACACCGACGCGCAAGGGCGCCAAGGCGGGCGAAACCGATGCCTGGCACGCGACGTCGCTGGGCAAGGCGCTGCTCGCCGCCATGCCCGGCGCGGAAGCGACGTCGATCCTCAAAGGCGGGCCGCTGGCGGCCTACACCCCCACCACCCTGACCCGTTACGACGATCTGCTGCGCGACCTCGAGCGGGCGCAGACCCGCGGCTATGCCATCGACGACGAGGAATCGGTCGAAGGGCTGCGCTGCGTCGGCGCCGCCATCCGCGATCACGCCGGAGTCCCCCGCTATGCGCTCAGCGTTTCGGGTCCGAAGAGCCGCATGCCCTACCAGCGCACCGAGGAAATCGGCACCGCAGTGATGAAGGGCGCAGCCGAGGTTTCCCGGGCGCTCGGCGCCTGATCCGGGCGCCGGCCGTCGCGCCGCCCCTAGTCAGACGCCCGGTCGCGTGCTAATTTCGTCTGGTACACGTTATATTTCACTGGATGCAATATGACTCAGCTGATGATGAAACGCCCCCCCGGCGCCCCGCCCCCGCCCTCGGCGGGTCCCATCGCGGTCCGGCCGGCGGGCGCGGCGGACGCTCACGCACTTTCGAAACTGCTCGCAAGCGCGTTTCCCGAGCAGGTCTGGGACGGCGCGCGCGTCCACAAGGAGCTACTCGATGCTGCCGACGTGGCGGTCACCTACGTCATCGACGAGGGAGGCCGGCCGGTCGCGACGGCCTCCGTGCGCTACGTCGAGCGCTTCCCGGACTCCGGCTACGTCCACTGGGTCGCGGTCGACCCGCGGCATCGCGGCCAACGACTTGGCACCGTCGTGATGGAGACGGTGATCCGCCGCTTCCTCGCCGATGGCCGTGAGTCGGCGATCCTCGAGACGGACGACGTGCGCTTGCCCGCCATCGCCTCCTATCTCGGGCAGGGCTTCATTCCCCACTACAGCGATGTCGACCACGAGGACCGCTGGTCGGCGGTTTTCTCACACCTGGCGCGATCGCGTCGCGCCGCGAGGAACAAATAGCATGGCGAGCAGCGAACAAATGCGCGTCGGCGTGGTCGGCGCCAGACGCGGCGGCGGACACATCGTCGCCCTTGGCAAGGCCAACAACCGCATCGTGCTCGGTGGCGTTTACGACCCATCCCCGGGCGGCGCTGGAGACTTCGTCAAGCAGTATGGCGGAAAGAGCTACCGGAACTTCGAGGAGGCCGTCGAGGATTGCGATCTTCTGATCATCGCCTCGCCGCAGCAATATCACGCCCCCCAGGCCGACTACGCGCTGCGCGCCGGCGTCCACGTGCTCAGCGAAGTGCCGGCGGCTGTAAGCATGGAACAAGTTTCGATCTTGCTCGCGGCGGCACGGGAATCCAGCGCGTCCTATATGATCGCCGAGAACTATTGCTACTCGCGACTCAACCTAGTGGTCGGCGCCATGGCCAAGGCCGGCGCGTTCGGCGAGCTCTATTTCGGCGAATCCGAATACATCCACGAGATGAAGGGCTGGCACACCAATGCGGCGACGGGAGAGCCGACGTGGCGCCGCTTCTGGCAGGTCGGCAAGAACGGAATTACCTACCCGACCCACAGCCTGGGCCCGCTGCTGCAATGGATGGATGATCGCATCACCGCGATCAGCGCCATCGGCACCGGCCGCTGGACCAGGCCCGAATACGAGATGGAGGACACGGTGACCCTCTCGGCGAGGACGCGCAAGGGCGCCTTGCTGCGCATGCGCCTCGACCTCGTCTCCAATCGTCCGGAGGTGTGGAACTACTATTCCCTGCAGGGCACCAGGGGCGCCTACGAATCCGGCCGCCTGTTCGGGGACAGGCCGCGCATCTACCTCGAGGGCATCTCGGAGCGCGAGACCTGGCAGACGCTCGAGGAATATGCCGAGGAGTACCTGCCCCGGCGCTATGCCGTACCGCCGGACGCCGCCGGCCACGGCGGCTCCGACGCCTGGCCGTTGCTCGATTTCGTCGATTCGATCGAGCAGGGAACGGTACCGCCCTTCGATATCTATAAGGCCCTCGACATGACCCTGCCCGGCATCGTTTCCGAGCAGTCGATCAACCAGAACGGCGATTGGCTCGCGGTTCTCGATCCGCGCACGATGACGGCCGGCATCGGCCTCAATCCCGGCAAAGAAGCCCCTCTCGTCTGATGCGACCGTGGGACGATCAGATCGCGGTTGTAACCGGCGCCCGCGGCTCGATCGGCAGCGCCATCGTCGAGCACCTGCGGAGCCTGGGCGCCAGGGTATCGGGAAGCGATCTTCCCCAGTCCGGCGCTGCCGCGCCCGACACGCTGCCAGCGGTCGATGTCACCGTGCCCGCATCGATCGAGGCGTGGCTCGAGGACGTCGAGCACGCCATCGGCAATCCGACCGTCGGCGTGATCTGTGCCGGCATCACCCGGCCCGGACGGCTCGTCGACCTTTCGGACGCCGACTGGACCGACGTGCTCGACGTCAACCTGACCGGCGCCTTCTATGCGGCGCGTGCGATCATCCGGCGCATGCTCGCCAGCAACACGGCCGGCCGGATTGTCTTCGTCGGTTCGTGGGCGGCGCATGCGCCGCACCCGCACATCGGTGCCTATTCGGCGTCCAAGGCCGGCCTCCGTGCCCTCTGCCAGACGCTGGCGCTCGATCACGCAGCCGAGGGCATCCTTGTCAACGAGGTCGCTCCGGGGATCGTCGACGCCGGTCTTTCCCGGGAGCTGTTTCGACGCGATCCCGACCTCGAGAAGCGCACGCGCGCCGCCATTCCCTCAGGACGGATCATTCACCCGGACGACGTTGCACGCGACGTGGCCTTCCTCGCTTCGGCGGAAAACCGCCACACGACAGGAACGGTGCTGGTTTCGGACGGCGGCCTCTCGTTGGCTTCGGCCATGAACCCCGCGACCGCCACACGATAGCCCCGCCGCCGCTCCGCCAGGGCGGCGCCGGCCGCCAGCGCACATGACTAGCCGAACATAGTGTCCGGGATGAACAGGGCGATCTGGGGGAACACGACGATCAGCAGCAGGCAAACGGCCATAGCGAGGAGGAATGGCATCACCCCTCTTGTCTGCTGCCACAAAGCCCGGCCGCTGCCCTCGCCCACACTCCGAACGACGGCCGCTTCCGGATCGAACACCCGACCGGCGCCGTGGAGGTCTACCTCGACGTCGACAAGGATGGATCGGTCCGCGGCGCGGGGACCGTCAGGACCGCACGAAAGCTGATGGACGGCGTTGTGTTTCCCCGTTCCCGCTGACGCTCCGACGCAGAAACCGGCAGGGCGCGAGCGTCAGCCATCCGCCCGCCGTCAGTGGTGCGCACCCTTCATTTCGCGCAACTCCTCCACCGAGCGGACGACCCTGCGGGCGGCGCCCTGCCAGTCGCGGGTCTTGACCGTCCCCTTGGCGAGGCGGGCCTTGGCGGCCGGGACGGCGTCGGCATATTGCGGCAGCCACTGGGCCTGAGCGACCACCATCTCGTCGACCATCTGCCAAACCTCGTCGGGAGTGCAGATGGCGCCAACCAGCGGATCGTGCAGCACGCTGAGCTTCAACGTGTCGATGTCGCCTGACATCGCCGCCTCGACGCTGAGCCGCTGCACCGAGATCGAGACCGAACAGGTGGCGGCGCAGGCGGTCGGCAGGGTGATGCCCTCGACCATGTTGATGCCGAAGCGGTCGACGAAGCCCGGGCTCTCGATGATGGCGTCGGCCGGCAGGTTGCGGATGACGCCGTTGTTGCGCACATTGAAGTGCCCGCGATAGACGCGGCCGGTCTCCAGTGCCTCGATGATATGTGAGGCGTGCTCGCTGGTGCGCTTCACCTCGCTCAAGGGCTTGGCCGCCTCGGCCTTGAACTGCGGGAAGTCGGTCTCGAACCAGTTGCGGCGTTCGGTCGAGTAGCGCAGGTAGCCGCCGGTCTCGCCGTGGATCCAGTCGCTCATATCGATCCAGCGCTCGATCTCTTCAGGGCGCTTGCGATACCAGGGCAGGTACTCGGACAAGTGGCCGTTCGATTCGGTGGAGTAGACGCCGAAGCGCTTTAGAACGTCGATCCGGACTTTCTCTTGCCTGGAGTAGACCGGGTGGCGCTCGAAGGCGTCGATCAGCTCGTCCTCTTCGACCTTGCGGCCATTCGCCTTGAGGTCGATGTACCAGGTCTGGTGGTTGATGCCCGAGCAGACATAGTCCAGCTCGCTGTCCTTGACGCCGAGCACCTGGGCGATCTGGTGGGCGCCGTGTTGCACGCCGTGGCAAAGCCCGACGGTGTTGACCCCGCCATAGGCGAGCGCCGCCCAGGTGTTCATCGCCATCGGGTTGGCGTAGTTGAGGAACAGCGCGCCCGGCTCGGCGACCTCGCGGATATCCTTGCAGAAATCGAGGATCACCGGGATGTTGCGCTGGCCATAGAGGATGCCGCCGGCGCAGATGGTGTCGCCGACGCACTGGTCGACATTGTACTTGAGCGGGATGTTGACGTCGGTGGCAAAGGCCTCGAGCCCGCCGACGCGGACGCAGCTCATCACGTACCGCGCCCCGGTGATGGCGGCGCGCCGATCCGTGGTCGCAGTGACCTTGGCCGGCAGTTTGTTGACCACGATGATCTGCTCGATGATCTGCCGGATCATGTCGAGGTTGTGCGCATTGATGTCGGAGAGGGCGAATTCGACATCGGCGAATTCCGGCACGTGCAGGAGGTCCGAGATCAGCGTCTTGGTGAACCCGACCGAGCCGGCGCCGATAATGGTGACTTTGAACGACATGGTATCCTCCGCACGGCGCGAGCGATGCTGCGCATGGCCCAACGGTCTAGTCCTCGGGGACGCCCGGGTGTAGAGAAATGTCGTGCGGCTTGGGGTAATATTGTGCTCTCCGATCTCGTCGATCATGGACCGGTGGTGCGGACGCTCAGGCGGCTGAGGGGGCCGCTGGAGCTCCATTGCGTGGCGACCGGCGCCGGCTATGAGCGGCGCGCCAACGAAACCTACAATTGGGAGGGCTCCAAGCGTGGCGCCTTCGCGGTAATCCAGCACACCATCGCCGGCCGCGGCGAACTCGATTTCGCCGGCACTCGGCACGCCCTGCGGGCCGGCGACACCATGCTGCTGACCTTCCCCCATGCCAATCGCTACTGGCTCGAACCGGGGCAGAGCTGGGAGTATTTTTGGATCGGCATCCAGGGCGCCGAGGGGTTGCGCGTCGCCCGCGCGATCCTCCACGCCATCGGGCCGGTGCTGCGGCCCTCATCTGCGCAGATCGATCGGCTGGCCGACGCCTGCCTGGCGCTGGCGACGCGCGAGTTGCCGGTCGGCGACGCCTCGGCCGCCGCCTATGCCGCGACCATGGCGCTCTGCGACGCGGCGTTCGGCGACGCGCTGCCCGCCAACGCCGAGCACCCTCTGCCGGTCCGGCGGGCCGAGACCTATGTCGAGGAGAATCTCGCCGCCAATCTGAGCGTCGACCGGCTGGCGCGCGCGGCCAAGCTCAGCCGGGCCCACTTCGTGCGGCTGTTCAGTCGCAGCGTCGGCGTGTCGCCTTCGGCCTATGTGTTCGGCCAGCGCATGGAGCTGGCCGAGCGCCTGCTGCTCGCCACCGACGCCACCGTCGAGGCGATTGCCCGCAGTTGCGGCTTTGCCGACGGCAACTACTTCGCCAAGGCGTTCCGCCGCGCCAACGGCCAGGCCCCGAGCGCGTTCCGCTCGACCCGCCTCGGCCGCCCGACGCGCTAGGGCCTACTCAGCAGCCACCCGCTTGCCGTCGAGGCGCGCCCATTGCGGCAGCCAATCATCGTGCGCGATCAGCAGCTCGTCGACCAGTTGCCAGATCTGGTCGAGGTCGAGCTCGGCCGCAGTGTGCGGGTCCATCATGGCGGCGTGGTAGACGTGCTCTCGGTTCTCCTCCACCAGCGCCGCGACGGTCAGTTCCTGCACGTTGACGTTGGTGCGGATCAGCGCGGTGAGCTGGGGCGGCAAGGCACCGACATGGGTGGGCTGGATGCCCGACGAGTCCACGAGGCACGGCACCTCCACCGCGCAGCCCTCAGGCAGCGAGGTGATGAGCCCGGTGTTCTTGACGTTGCCGTAGATCACCGAGGGCGCGCCGGTCCAGCGCGAGTTCATAATCTCGGAGGCGTATTCGTGGCTCTCCTTGATCTCGACGGTATTGGCGGTCTTGTAGCGCTTGGCCTCTTCCTTCCAGCGCGCGATCTGTTCGATGCAGCGCTTGGGATACTCGTCGAGCGGAATGTGGAACTTCTCGATCAGGTCCTCGCGACCTTCCTTGATGAACCACGGCACGTATTCGGCGAAGTGCTCAGAGCTCTCGGTGACGAAGTAGCCGAGCCGGGTCAGCATCTCGTAGCGGACGGTGTTGTTCTGCCGCTTGTTCCAGTGGCTGGGCTTGGGGGCACGGCCCTCGCGATAGGCGCGGACCAGATCGGGGTAGAGATCCTTGAAGGTTCCGTCCGCCTGCTTTTGTTCGAACTCGAGATAGAACGCCATGTGGTTGATGCCGGCGGCGCGATAGCGCAGGGTCGACGGATCGATGTCGAGGTCGTGGGCCAGCTCGTAGGCCGTGCCCTGCACGGAGTGGCAGAGCCCGACCTGCTTGATCGTGGGGTATTTGGCCGAGATCGCCCAGGTGTTGATTGCCATCGGGTTGACGTATTGCAGCATGATCGCGTCGGGACAGACCGCCAGCATGTCCTCGCAGATGGACCACAGATGCGGCACGGTGCGGATTCCGCGCATGATGCCGCCGATGCCGAGGCTGTCGGCGATGGTCTGGCGCAGGCCGAACTTCTTGGGCACCTCGAAGTCGGTGATGGTGCACGGATCGTAGCCGCCGATCTGGAAGCAGACGACGACGAAGTCGGCGCCATCGAGCGCCTTGCGCTGATCCGAGAATGTCTCGATCGTCGCCTTGGTGCCGAGCGTCTGGATCAGTTTGCCGGCAATGACGGCGCTCTCGTCGAGCCGCTCGGGGTTGATGTCCATCAGCGCGATCTGGGCATCCCTGAGGGCCTCGCGCTGCAGCACGTCGCCGACGATGTTCTTCATGAACACGGTCGAGCCGGCGCCGATGAAGGTGATCTTGGGGTTAGGCATTACCAGTCTCCGGAAACAAGCGGCCGCTCAGGCGGCGATTTCAAACGCGGCGCGGACCAGCCGCGAGGTGTACTCGGTCTGGGGCCGGGTGAGAACCTCGGCCACCGGGCCCTGCTCGACGATCTTGCCGTGCTGCATCACCATCACCCGGTGGCAGAGGGCGCGCACGACCTTGAGGTCGTGCGAGATGAACAGATAGCTCAGCCCCTTCTCGTCCTGGAGCTTGCGCAACAGGTCGATGATCTGGGCCTGGACGCTGAGGTCGAGCGCCGAGGTCGGCTCGTCGAGCAAGATGAATTCGGGCTCGAGCGCGATGGCGCGGGCGATGGCGATGCGCTGGCGCTGGCCGCCCGAGAACTCGTGCGGGAAACGATTGAGGATCAGATCAGGCATGCCGGCGTCGCGCAGCGCCTGGCGGACGCGATCGACGCGGTCCTTCTCGCCGCTGCCGATCTGGTTGACGATCAGCCCCTCCTCGATGATCTGGCGGATCGACATGCGCGGATTGAGCGAAGCGAACGGGTCCTGGAAGACGATCTGCATACGCTGGCGCAGTGGCCGCATGGCTTTGCGGTCCTTGCCGTGGATCGCCTCGCCGTCGAAGAAGATTTCGCCACTCTGGTTGGAGATCAGCCGGATCAGCGCCTGCCCGAAGGTGGTTTTGCCCGAGCCGGATTCGCCGACGAGACCCAGTGTTTCGTGCCGCTGCAGTTTCAGGTCGAGATTGTCAACTGCCACCAGCTCGAAGAAATCCGGCTTGAAAAACCCGCCACGCTTCAGCGTGAAGGCGACCTTGACCTTTTTGCCCTCGAGCATCACCGGAGTGTTCTCGCCGAGCGGGTTGGCGTTACCCTTAGGTTCGGACGCCAGCAGGTGCCTGGTGTAGGCATGCTGCGGGTTCTGGAACACCGCTTCAGTTCGATTGTGCTCCTTCACCTCTCCGGCCTGCATCACATAGACGTATTCGGAGAACTGTCGGACGATGGTCAAATCGTGGGTGATGAGGATCACCGCCATGCCGTACTTGGCCTTGAGGTCCTTGATCAGGTTGAGGATCTGGGCCTGCACCGTCACATCGAGCGCCGTGGTCGGCTCGTCGGCGATCAGGATCTCCGGCCGGTTGGCGAGGGCCATGGCGATCATCACGCGCTGTCGCTGGCCGCCCGACATCTGGTGCGGGTATTGCCTGAGCCGCGCCTCGGGCTCTGGAATCTGCACTTCCTCGAGCAGCTGACGGGCGCGCTCCATGGCGTCCTTGCGGCTGATCTTGTTGTGGAGGTGCAAAATCTCGCAGAGCTGCTGGCCGACGGTGTATACCGGGTTCAGCGAGCTCATCGGCTCCTGGAAGATCATGGCGACCTTGTTGCCGCGGATCGAGCGCATCTCGCGCTCGGATTTTCCCAGCAGGTCCTCGCCGTCGAGCGTGATGGTGGCGCCCGGCCGGATCGTCGCCCGCTTGGTGAGGAGCCGCATCACGGTGCGGGCGGTGACCGATTTGCCCGAGCCGGATTCGCCCACCAGCGCGATGGTCTCGCCCTTGTGCAGCTGGAACGATACGTCGCGCACCGCCTCGACGATGCCGCCTTCGACCTTGAAGTTCACCGCCACCTTGCGGGCGTCGAGGATGAGCGGGCGGCCATGGGCACCGAGGTCGTGGCGTTCGTCGGGAGCGAGCTGGGTCATCGGCGGCGCCTCAATAGGGATCGACGGCATCGCGCAGCCCGTCGCCGAGCGCATTGAACGCGAACACGGTGATGAGCACGAAGACGACGGGGGAGAGAATCCACGGATACGACCCGATCACCGAGAAGGTGCCGGTGTCCTGCAGCATCAGGCCCCAGGAGATCAGAGGCGGCTTCACGGCAAAACCGAGAAAGCCGAGAAAGCTCTCGAGCAACACCACCGAGGGGATAGCGAGGGTCACCGCAACGATGATGTGGCTGAGCACATTGGGCAGGATGTGCCGGGTGATGATGCGGAAATCGGATGACCCCACCGCCACCGCGGCCCGCACATATTCGATGCGCGCCAGGGACAGCGTCTTGGAGCGCACCTCGCGGCTGAGCTGGGCCCAGCCGAGCACCGCCATGACGCCGATGACGAAGGCGATGAAAACGTTCGACGGCGCCGTCACCGGGATCAGTGTCGTCAGCGCAAGGTAGAGCGGCAGCTGTGGGAAAGCGAGCACCAGCTCGACGAAGCGCTGCACACAGGCATCAAGGCGGCCGCCCAGATAGCCCGAGCTGATGCCGACCAGAGTGCCGACCGTGGTCGTCAGCAGCACCACGATGAGCGCAATGGTGAGCGAGATGCGCGAACCGACGATGCCGCGCGATAGGATATCGCGGCCGAGCTTGTCGGTGCCCAGGAAGTGCACCGGCTCGCCGTTGGTCGAGCCGAAGAAATGGATGTTGGACGGGATCACCCACAGCAGCGAGTAGCTTGAGCCCTTGACGAAGAGGCCGAGCGGCGTCGGGTTCTTGTAGTCGGGGCCGGTGAGGGGCTGGAAGGTCACCGGGTCGAGTTCGTCGGTCTCGACGATAGGAAAGACATTGGGGGTCAGCGAGAAGCTGCCGTCGGCCGACTGGAAGGCGATGCTGTCGGGCGGCTGGAACGAGGTTTCCTGCTGCTTGGGATCCATCGGCGCGAAGAAATCGGCGAACACCGACATCACCAGCAGCATCAGGACGAGGACCAGACCGATGAGGCCCACGGTCGAGCGACGAAAGCGGCGCCAGACCAGCGACAGATAGCCTTCGTCGCCGCGGGCGAAGCGGCCGCCCAGCACCGGCGTGTCGGCGACGTCGTCGACGCCGGTCGGCATCGGGCCTGCGGCCGGGTCGGAGGGGAGCGGGATGGCGGAATCGACAATGTGCCCGGTCATGCTCAGGTCCCTCCGCCGAGGCGGACGCGCGGATCGACTAGCGCCAGGAGGATGTCGGAGATGATGTTGCCCACAAGCAGCGTCGCCGCCAGGACCAACATGAAGGTCGCTGTGACCCACACGTCGCCCACCCCGAGCGAGCCGACGATCGCCGGACCGACGGTGGGCAGGCCGAAGACGATGGCGGCCTCCACTTCGCCCGAGAGCATGTAGGGCAGCACCACGCCCTGGTAGGCGATCAGCGGATGCAGCGCATTGGGCACCGCGTGCTTCATGATCACCGCCGATTCCGGCAGCCCCTTGGCGCGCGCCGTCTCCACGTACTGGGCATTGAGCACGTCGAGGAGGTTCGCCCGCATCACGCGCATATTGTAAGCGAGGCCGCCGAAGGTGGCGATGAACACCACCGGCCAGACGTGTTTGACCAGGTCGACGAACTTGTCCCACGACCACGGCGCGCCGCCGTATTTGGCGGAAAAGAAGCTGCCGATCTCCTGCACGTTCAGTTTGAACGCGAGGATGTAGATGATGATGATGGCAAGCAGAAACCGCGGAATGGTCATGCCGAGGAAGGAGACGACGCCGAACAGCGTGTCGACCCAGCTGTATTGTCGCGTCGCCGCGACGATCCCCAGCGTAATACCAATGGCGGAGGCGAGGATGTGGCAGGTGAGCGCCAGCAGCAGCGTGCGCGACAGGCGTTCGGAGACCACGGCGCCGACAGGCTTGTTGTAGTAGAGCGAGTCGCCGAAATCGAAGCGGGTGACGATGCCGGTCAGCCAGTTCACATATTGCAGCGGCAGCGGGGCATTGAGCCCGTGCGTCTCGCGATAGGCGTCGGCCTGCTTCTGGGCGTCGGCGTCCGAGACATTGCCCTGGCTCATCAGCATGGATTTGAGATAGTCGGCGTAGTCGCCGGGCTGGGCCTTGATGATGCCGAAGGTAACGACGGACAGCACCAAGAGGACGGGGATGGCCGCAAGGATCCGGGTCGCGATAAACCGTAGCATCGTGGGTCCTGACCCTGAGAGGAGGAGCAAGGGGGCCGGAGCCCCCTTGCTGATTATGCACCGTCGCAGGCTAGTCGGACATGGGTCCGTTGCCGAGCCCCGGCGCACCCGGGAGGGTCTTGGCGTGCAGCTCGAGATTCTGCTGCTTGTCCGTGGGCACGAAGACGCGCTCGCGGATGATGTTGTCTTCAGCCCAGTTGAACATGAAGATCGGCGCCCCGGCGGGGATATTGGCGAAGCGCTTGTTGATGATCAGCGCACCCGGATACTGGGTGAGGCCGATGGCGTTCACGTTCTCGGTATAGAGCTTCTGGTACTGCTTCATCAGCTCGACACGCTGGGCGGCGTCGGAGGTGGCGATGAACTTGTTCACCACATCGACCATCTGCTGCTCCCAGGGGAGCAGGTCGACCGTGCCGTCCGCGCCGGCTCGATGCAGCGGGCTGGTCTGCGGGCCCGTGGGGGCGAGCGATGCGGTATTCTGCACCACCGAGATCAGCTCGGAGCCGTTGCGGAAGATCTGCCAGTCCCACTTGCCGCTGTTCTGGGTCGCCGTCATGTTCGCGCCGGAGACCAGATCGACGATGACGCGGATACCGATCGCTTCCATGGATGCCACCACGCCTTCGGCGAGGTTCTTGTCGGTCTGGTAGTCGGCGTTGGCGAGCAGCGTCACCGAGACGTCCTGGCCATCGGCAGTGCCGGCCGGGAAGTTGACGATTCCGTTGCCGTCGGTGTCCTTGAGACCGGCCTTCTCCAGCGCGGCCTTGGCGACGCCGACATCGAACGGATAGTACACCGTCGAGGCCTTGTCGTAATACGCCGTTCCAGCATAGAGGCCGCCCGGATAGATGGCGGTGAACGGCCCTTTGACGAGCGAGTCGCCAAGGTGTTGCCGGTCGATGGCCGAGGTCAGCGCCAGACGGAAGTCGGTATTGCGGTTGAGCTCGCGCACAGCCTGGCTGCGGGCGTCGGGTTCACCCCAGCCATTGCCGCTCAGGTTCGGATAAAGCGAGTAGCCTATGGTGCGGGCACCGAAGGCGAGACGCGCCGGCGCTGCCGGGTCGGCCGAACGCTTCAGCGCTTCGACATAGCTTTCGGCTTGTTCGAGATTGGAGAAGTCGCCGGTGCCGGCCACCGCCTGCACGTCGCGATCCGCCCAAGTCGAGAGCTTGTATTCCATCTCGTCGAGATAGGGCAGCTGGTTGCCTGCCTCGTCGACCTTCCAGTAGTAGGCATTGCGACGCATCACGACGATGTCGTCCGCCCGGTACTCGACCGGCACCCAGGCGCCCATCACCGGGAAGTTGAGGAATTCCGGCGGGAAGGCGTTGGTGTACTGCTCGTAGGTATTGGACGAGTATTTGGGATGCTGCGGCTTCAGCAGATGGGCCGGCAGCGGGCAGAAGCCACCATAGGCCATGGTGTAGAGGTACTGCTTGGGGAATGCGTCCTTGAACGTCCACAGCACGGTGTTGTCGTCGATCTTCTTGAGCGTCGTGCCGACGCCGAAGCTGTCGGGACCGGCCGAGTTGAGCGGCTTGACGTTGGGATCGGAGATGTTGTCTTCCCAATAGAACATCACATCGTCGGCGGTGAACGGCTCACCATCCGACCACTTGGCGCCCGCGATCAGGTGCATCGTGAGTTCATGGCCATCGGCCGACCAGTCCCAGCTCTTGGCGAGGTTGGGCATGGGCTCGAGTTCGTCGGCCTTGACTTCGAACAAGGGGCCCGTGCGGGTCAGGCACTCGAACATGCCGATGTCGATACCGCCCCAGCCCTGCACCTGGCCGGCGGCGTAGTTCCAGCCCTGCGGCCGGCCGCCGATGACGTGGCGCATCACGTCGCCATAGACGCCCGTGCCGTCCGGCTCGTTGGCGGTCTTGAAGACGAGAGGCTCCGTGGGCAGGCGGTCCTTCACGGCCGGCAGCTTGCCGGTCTTGACGAACTGGTCGGTAACCCACTGCGGCTCATGGTACTCGGCCAACGCCTTGTATTCCATGATGTCAGATATGCTGACGAAGTTCGGCGCCTGTTGCGCGTCGAACTTCGGCGGATCGGGCAGCGGCGCAGGGGTCGCCTGCGCGAACGCCTGGCTGGCGCACAGCGATACGCCAAGCATCAACGCCCCGGTGAGGGCGAGCTTTCTACTGATCATGTTACCTCCCAAAGAACGGACAGCACACCCTGCGCCAGTACGCCGTTCTAGTGGGCGCACTTTCGTCCGTCGAAGCCTGATTGGTAGTACTTGCGTCCGCTGAAACAATTCGACATGCTGAGGCAGTTGTTCCGGTTTCTAAAGATGAGCGGCGTGATGTACGTAACCAGTCGCGAACCCGGCGTCCCCTCCCGCAAGCGCAAGGAGGCCCCGCGCCCGGTGCCGCGACCCGATCGCAAGTTCTACGCATCGACGGCGGCGTTCGGCCGCTTCGGCATGCGCTGGTTCGATCCGCAACTGATGCCCAGGGAGCACTTCCACGGCCACATCGAGCTCAACTGGCTGACGGCCGGAAGCATGGACTACGTCATCGATGGACATGCCGTTTCCGTTCCGTCCAACCGGCTGGTGATGTTCTGGGCGGGCATTCCGCACCAGACGGTAACGATCGATCGCGGTCCCGACGACGACGCGCGGCAATGCAATGTCTATCTTCCGCTCGACAGCTTCCTCCACATGCCGAACCTGGGCAAGCTCACCGAAACCATGATGGGGGGCGGTGTCGTGGCGCTCGCTCCCGACGCCATCGGTGAGGAGACGCTGCATCGCTGGTACGAGGACTACCGCCGCGGCGACGCCGAGCGCGGCGATATCCTGCGTTCCGAGATCGCGCTGATGCTGCGGCGTGCCTCGGTCACGGGCTGGAACGAACTGCTGACGCCGTGGATCGAGGCGGTGACGCCCACCACCAAGGCGGCGACGCCGCTGCGCTACGTCGTGGCCATGATCAAGTACATCCTCGAACACCTCACCGACCCGCTGCGCGCCGAGGACATCGCCAGGGTCGTCGGGCTGCACCCCAACTACGCGCTCAACATCTTCACCTCGGTGATGAATGTCTCACTGCACAAATTCGTCATCCGCATGCGCCTGATCCGCGCCCGTTCGCTGTTGTTCGAGGGCGAGCTGTCGATCGAGAACGTCGCCTTCTCGAGCGGCTTTTCGGCGCTCAGCCAGTTCTACGACCAGTTCCGCAGCGCCTACGGCATCACCCCGCGCGAGATGCGCCAGCAATTGCTGACCCATCTCTGAGATGTCCGATGCGGTCGTCTATATGCTCGCCGTCGCGATGCTGCTGGCAACGCCGGGCCCCACCAACACGCTGATGGCGACGTCCGGCGCCACCGCCGGCATCCGCGGCTCGCTGGTCTTGCTGCTGGCCGAACTCGCCGGCTATCTGATCGCCATAGAATCGATCCGCCTGCTTCTCGGCCCGGTGATCGCGGCCTATGCGCCGGTCGGCGTGATCCTCAAGGTCGCTGTGTCGATCTACCTAGTTTTCGTCGCGGTGCGGCTCTGGCGCCGCCCGGTCGGCGTTGCGACCGGCGGCAGGACGGTCAGTTTCGCCAACGTCTTCACCACGACGCTGCTCAACCCCAAGGGCCTGATCTTCGCCCTGACCATCATTCCGCAGCAGGCGCCGGGTTTGCCCGGCTATTTCGCGGCCTTCGCGGCCGAGGTGCTGGTCTTCGGCTTTGCCTGGATCGCCGCCGGTGCCGGCCTCAGTCTAGTCGCCGGCACGCGATCGGAGGCGCTTCCCAAGCTCGCCTCCGGCGCCCTCGTGCTGTTCGCGGGCTATATCGCGATGTCGGCCTTCTAGCTTAGGAAGCCGGACCAATTGCCCCAACGCCGGCGTTGGCGTTCGGCAGCATTTGCGGCGTAACTAGGGGCGGGAGCAGGAGGACCGGTTGGACAAACCGCATTACGTCATCGTCGGCGGCGGCACCGCCGGCTGGATCACCGCGTTCATCGTCCAGGATTCGCTCAGGCGGCTGAAGATCGACGCCAGGGTAACGGTGGTCGAACCGAGCAAGATCCCGACCGTGGGGGTCGGCGAGGCCACCACAGCGGCGTTCAACGTCTTTCTCAAGAGCTTCGGCATCGACGAGTTCGAGTTCTTCCGCAAGACCGGCGCCACCTTCAAGCTGGGCATCCGGCATGAGGATTGGCGGCGCAAGGGTTTCACCTATTACGGCCCGATCGACGATCCGCATCAGGTCGTCGCTGCGCCGCCGGGCGCGCCCTCCGACTATCTCAATGTCTACGGCATCGCCGCCGGCCGGCCGCTCCAGGACATGCACATGTTCGGGCCGCTGCTGATGCAGTGGAAGGCGCCCTACGCCAAAAAGCCCGACGGCTCGCTGATCCGGCTCGGGCCGTTCCTGCACGCCTATCATTTCGACCAGGCGCTGGTCGGTCGCTTCCTCGCCAGCAAATCGAGCGGCGTCGATATCGCCGACGGCGTAGTGAGCGGCGTCGAGCGCGATCCGCAGACCGGCGACGTGACGGGGCTCGTGCTCGACACCGGCGCGCGCATCGACGGCGACTTCTTTTTCGACTGCTCGGGCTTTCACAAGCGGCTGATCGTCAAGGAATTCGCCGCCGCCTGGGTCTCCTACGCGCACGAGCTGCCGGTCAACCGCGCTTTGCCGTTCTGGCTGCCCATCGCGGAGGACGACGAGATCCCCAACTACACGCGGGCCTGGGCCCAGGAAGCGGGCTGGATGTGGCAGATCCCGACGCAGGGGCGGTTCGGCTGCGGCTACGTCTATTCCGACGAATTCCTGACCCCGGAGGGGGCCAAGCTCGAGGTCGAGCGGGTGCTCGGTCGCGAAATCGAGGTGCGCAGCGACATCCGCTTCCAGATCGGCCGGCTGGAGACGCCGTGGATCAACAACGTCATCGCGGTCGGCCTCAGCTCCAGCTTCCTCGAGCCGCTGGAATCGACATCGATCCACGGCACGATCGTCCAGATGATGCTGTTTGCGCGCCGATTCCTTGGGCGACCGGAAACCATGACCGGCGACCATCGTGCCGATTACAATAGGCGCGTGGGTCGGCAGGTCGACGACTTCCGTACCTTCGTCAACACCCACTACGTGACCGAGCGCGACGATACACCGTTCTGGCGCGAGGTGCGCGCCCATCGCATCCATCCCGAGACCCGGGAGCGGCTTGCCCATTGGCAGCGCCAGATGCCGCGGATGACCGACTTCCCCGACGATCTCGACGGCCTGCCGCACATCCAGACGCAGCTGCACTACCCCGTCCTCGAAGGTCTGGGTCTTCTCCGTCAGGACGTGGCGCGGGCCGAAATGGCGGCCGACCCCGCGCTGCGTCAGTTTGCCCGCGACACCTACGAGTCGCTGGTCAAGGAATACAGGGCTGCCACGGGGCAAGCGCTCGGCCACGCCGAGTTTTTACGGACGGTCCGCGACATGCCATGATGGACGGGGCCGAACGCCCCTGCATTTGCGCCGCGACCCCTATTCTTTCAGGCTCCGATCGAGACAGCCAAGCCAGTTACCGTGCGCCAGCTTGGCGAGAAGGGCGGCGTCGTAGCCGTGGTCGGCCAGGGCTCGAAACAGATTCGGCACGCCGGTGACGTCCTTGATGGGATCGGGCACGGTGCAGCCGTCGAAGTCGGACCCCAGCCCGACGTGGTCCTCACCGAGCTTTTCGATGAGATAGTCGACGTGGCGCACCATGACGTCGAGCCCGATGTCGGGTGAGTTCATTCCATCGTCGCGCAAGAAGCCGGTCGCAAAGTTGAGCCCGACCATGCCCGAGGTATCGCGGATCTGATCGAGCTGCCGGTCGGTCAGGTTGCGCGGCGAGGGGCACAGGGCGTGGACGTTGGAGTGCGTTGCGACCAGCGGAGCCTGCGAAAGGCGGGCCACGTCCTCGAAGCCGGCGGCGTTCATATGCGAGAGATCGATCATCACGCCGAGTTCGTTGCAGAGGCGAACGAGAGCTTTGCCCGTATCGGTCAGCCCCGGTCCGGTATCGGGGTCACCCGGGAATTTGAACGGCACCCCATGGCCGAAGATCGTCGGCCGGCTCCACACCGGTCCGAGCGAGCGCAGGCCCATATCGTGGAACAAGTAGAGCGCATCGAGATCGGGGCCGATCGCTTCTGCGCCTTCCATGTGCATGATACCTATGACTTTTCCCGTCCCAAACGCGGCGCGAGCGGCGACGGCGCTGCGGCAGATCGTGAAGTCGTCGGGCGCGGCGCGCTCCATCCAGTGGAGCAAACCCGCCATGGCAAGCGCCACCGGTTGCGCCATCTCGTGCGTCATCAACTGGGGGAGCGGGACTTCGAAGGGCGCCGTTTTCATCATCGCCTGGTAGTCGAGGCCCGGCCCCTTGCCGACGGAGGGGACGTAGATGGCGAAGAGGCCGCCGGCAAAGCCCGCCTGCTTCATACGGCCAAGATCGAGATGGCCCGTACCGGGCGATCCGAGCCAGAGCTTCTCGCGCTGTTCCGGTGCGTTCCTGAGCCGGAGCAGGAAGTCATTGTGGCCATCAAAAAAGGGAATTGGGTCAGTCACGCTCGAATCCTTTCGCCGGTCCGATCTTGCGCCGGTCGGCCGCCCATGCTGACAGTCTTCGGTATGTCCGATCAACCCTGCTGTGATCTCAAGGGGCAGCATGGCTTCCTACCGCAGTCCGGGCCTCCGCGTGCCGATCACCAAGGGATCGCAGCCGTCTTTCCCGCCAAAAACGGATTGGGACCGGCCACCGTGGAACCGATGGTCGTTCCAGCATATCCGGGAGATCCGTCCGACGATGGAGGTGTGGCGCGGGCACGGGCCGGTTCGCCCTCTCCTGCGTAACGAGCAAGAGCTCGACAGCTTGCCGGTGGTGGGGATCGGGGGCGAGGCGACGACGCTCTCGGCCTTGCTTGAGGTGACCTATACCGACGGCATTCTGGTCCTCAAGGGCGGCGCGCTTGTCTACGAGCGCTACTTCAATGGCATGGACGAGCGCACGCTGCATTTGTCGCAGTCGGTGGCGAAATCCTTCACCGGGATTTTGGCGGGCAAACTCGCCGCCCGCGGCGCGATCGACGTGAATGCGCCTGTCAGCGATGTGCTGCCCGAGTTGCACTCGACTGCCTATCGCGGCGCAAAGATCAAGCACCTGCTCGACATGACGAGCGGGGTACGGTTCGGAGAGGACTACGCCGACCCTTTCTCCGACATGGGGAGAGCCGATGTCGCCTCCGGCTGGAAACCGATCCCGCGCGACACCGACCCGCATCTTTGCTGGCCACAAAGCATGTTCGAGCTCATCGCCGGCCTCCACGATCTCGAGGCGGAGCACGGCACCCGGTTTTCATACCGGTCGATCGAGACCGACGTGTTGGCCTTCGCACTGGAACGGGCGACGGGAAAGCGCTTCGCGCAGCTCCTTTCCGAGGAAATCTGGCAGACGCTCGGCATGGAAGAGAGCGCCAACATGACCGTCGATCCGGCCGGCTTCGCCCTCGCCGATGGGGGCCTAAGCGCGTGCCTGCGCGACTATGGGCGATTCGCCCAGATGATCCTCGAAAATGGCGCGGGGATCGTGCCGGCCAGCTGGATCGAGTCGACCCGCTCGGGCGACCATGGGTTGTTCCGCGAGCCCTACACGGCCGTATTGCCCGAGGGTGCCTACCGCAACCAGTTCTGGATCGAGGATCCGCAAGGCCGCAACCTGATGGCGCGCGGCGTGTTCGGGCAGCTCATCCACATCGACTGGGCGCAGCAGACGGTTGTTGTCAAGCTCTCGAGTTGGCCCGATTTCGTCAATCCGGCGTGGACCAGGGCAACCCTCCATGCCGTCCATCGAATCGGCGCAGCGCTCAGCTGACCCGCATCAGATCGCGCGGCAGAGGCGCCATCACTTCGCAGCCGGTTTCGGTGATCAGCACCTGGTCCTCGATGAGGAAACCACCCAGGCCGTCAATGTACCAAGGTGTCTCGAAAGCAAGCACCATGTCGGGCTCGAGGACGGCATCTGACTCGGCCGAAATGAACGGCCACTCCTCGCTCCAGATCGAGGCGCCGACACCATGGCCGAAATGACCACGGCCGTAAGTCTCGAAGCCGAGGTCCCACATGCAGGCGGCGGTTGCCCGATAAATCTCGGCGAGCGGCGTGCCGGGCTCGAGCATGGAAAAGCCAATGTCGAAGGCGCGGCGGAGCGCGTCGTCGATGCGCACCGCGTCGGGATGGGGATTGCCAAGCACGACGGTTCGTCCGCCGTCGGAACTGTAGCCGGACACCACGCATCCGACATCGATCTTGACCAGATCGCCGTCGCGAGCCGCGCCACCCGGGGCAAAGCCATCGCCGGCGACCGCGATGTAGGACCAGGCGGATTGCGGCGCCGGGTGACCGAGCCGTTCCGCCTCGGCAAACGCTCCGCGTCTCCAGATCTCGGCCATCTTCGTGGCATCCATCCCGACCTCGATCGATTGAGTGAGATGGGTGAAACCGGCACTCGCGTATTCGGCTGCGTGGCGCAGATGCTCGATTTCGAGCGGGGCCTTGATCGCCCGCAAGCGCTCGACGAGGCGCGTGCAATCCTGCCAGGAGACGGGGATAGTCCCGAAGGTCCGATAGTCGGCGGCCGGAATAAAACCAAGTTCCAGGCCGATCCGGGCGTCCAGCAAGCCGCGCTCGCCAAGCACGTCGCGCAGCAGGTCGAGCGAGTTCGACAGGTCGTACTGGGCCGGGCGGGGGCTGCGCACTGGCTTGGTTGGATCGGGTGTTGGGTAGCTATCGGTTTCGACCCAGATGCGATGGCTTCTGACGTCGGCTATTCCCGATTGGGTCGCAAATGCCTTCGCCTGCAGGTCGCCCACGATGGCGGTGAGCGGTGCGGTCTCGTCCGATGGAACGAGGACAAAAGCGGCACCGGCGCGCCTCCAGTACGTCGCAACGCCTGGAAACGCGCCGGTGGCATAGACGATCGATTCCGGCTGGGCGAGAACAAGGGCATCGAGCCCCTGCTCCTGCATCAGCCGGGTGGCGCGGCGCCGGTTTAGAAATCCCGGCACCGCGTCGGCCTTACTTGGTCGTGAGGTTGTAGTAGGTCACATCGGCAGACGAACCCTGGACGTAGCCGGCCACGTTGGCACGATCCGCCCGCTGTGAGGTCGACTGGAACATGATGATGTACGGGCCTTCGTCGAGCACCTTCTTCTGCAGCTCGATGTAGTCCTCTTTGCGCTTCGCTTCGTCGCTTTCCTCGGCGGCGGCCTTGGTGGCGGCCGTCAACTCCGGCGAGTCCCAGCTATTGCGCCAGGCCAGCGGCTTGCCGCCAGTTGCCGCGTCGGAATTGTCGATGTTGGTGACAAAGCCGTCGGCATTGGTGTGCGGGTCCATGTAGTCCGGACCCCAATAGACCATCAGCGCCTGGTGCTGGCGTGCCCGGTACTTGGTGAGCATCGGCGACATTTCGGAGGAGACGATGTTCACCTTGACGCCGCCCTGCGCAAACGTCGACTGGACCGACTGGGCCATGTTGACGAAGGGCGCGAAGTTCGGGGCGTCGAGGTCGAGCGAAAAGCCGTCGGGATAGCCGGCTTCCGCCAGCAACGCCTTGGCCTTGGCGGGATCGAAATTATAGGGGTTCTCGTCGTAGGACGCCCAGAAGCCGGTCGCCCAGAACGACTGGTGGACCTGCGCAGCCCCCTTGAGGAACGAGTTCGCCATCCCGTCATAGTCGACGAGGTGGCGCAGGGCCTGGCGGACCTTGGGATCGGCCAGTTCCTTGGTCTTCACATTGAGACCGACATAATAGAGCAGCGCCTGCGGGATCGTGGTGACCTTGATGTCGGCGTTGCTGCCGATCGCGGTGATCTGATCGGGCGTGAGGTTGTCGGCGATGTCGACGTCGCCCTTCTCGAGGAGCAGCCGCTGGGCCGACGCTTCCGGCACGTGGCGGATGACGACGCGGTTGAGCTTGGGCGCGCCGCCGCGATAGTTCGCATTGGCTTCCAGCACCACCGAGTCATTAGGCTTCCACGACTTGATGACATAGGCGCCCGAGCCGGCGGAATTCGTCTTGAGCCAGGCATTGCCAAAATCGCCGTCGGTCTCGTGTTCCATCGCGACCTTCATGTCGACGACCGAGCCGACCACAGAGCCGACCAGCGCGTAGACGAGGGAGGGAGCGAAAATGACGCCGATGGTGACCACAAGCGTCGAGTCGTCGGGCGCGGTCACCATGGTGTCGATGTTGTCCTTCGTCCAGCCGAGCTGCGACAGCAGGAACACGGGCGTCTTTTCGAGCTTGATGACGCGCTGTAGCGAGAACGCCGCGTCGCCGGCGGTGACCGGATTGCCCGAGGCGAACTTCTGGCCGGCGCGGATCTTGAACGTGAAGGTTTTGCCGTCGTCGCTGATCGTCACGCTCTCGGCAACGCCGGGAACCAGCGTGTTCACGTCGGTCGGCTCGAACCGCATGATGCGGTCATAGGCATTGGCGATGACTTCAATGCCCGACAATTCATAGGCTTCGGCCGGGTCGAGCGAGATCAAATCGTCGATCTGCTTGGCGATCACGAGCGTATCGGCCGGCGTTGCCGCCATCGCCTGGGGCGTGAGCGCCGCGAGCGCCGCCGCCAGCAAGGCGTATCTCAATGGTTTCCACATGACGTTCTCCTGGGAACTTGTTCGCTGTGCGTGTGACCAGGCGGTCTTCGCAACAGTCCGGCTCACTCTGAGACCTTTGGCCCGCGGTGGCAAGCCGACGCCGCTTCAGGCGGACGCCCGGGTGAAGCCGCGGCTGGCGGCAATGAGGTCGCGCGTATAGTCGGCCGTCACCGTGCCGGCCCTCAGGTCCGCGGCGCTGATGATTTCCACCAGCTTTCCCAGTTGCATGATGGCAATGCGGTTGCAGAGGTGGGCGACCACAGCGAGATCGTGGCTGACGAGGATGCTGGTGAGGCTGTAGCTCTGCCGGAGCTTGGCCAGGAGGTTCAGGATCTCGGCCTGGATGGACACATCGAGTGCCGATGTCGGCTCATCGAGCAGCAGGATCGGCGGATTGAGGATCAGCGCCCGGGCGATGGCGACGCGCTGGCGCTGGCCGCCCGAGAGCTGGTGCGGGTAGCGAAAGCGGTGAATCGGCAACAGGCCGACATCGGCGATCGCCGCCTGCACCTTCTCGTCGACACCGCCGACGCGATGAATCTGCAGCGGTTCGCGCAAAATGTCGTCGACCGTCTGGCGAGGGTGAAGCGACGCATAGGGGTCCTGGAAGACGAATTGCAGCAGGCGCCGTTCCGCCCGGCTGCGCCGCCGGGCCGCCGGCCGGCCGTTCACTTCGAGCACCTTGCTCGTCGACGGAACGAGGCCGGCAATCGCCCTCAGGACGGTCGATTTGCCGGACCCCGATTCGCCCACGATGCCGAAGGTTTCCCCGTCCGCGACCTCGAACGAAATCCCCTGCACCGCATGGACTGAGCGGCCGCCGCTCCGGAAGGTCACCGTGAGGTCCTCGACGGCGATCATCTAAGCCACTCCGGATCACGGATGACGGTGGCGAGCTCGGTGCGCTGGACGTCGAGCGAAGGCGCGGCGGCGACCAGTGCCCGGGTATAGGGATGGTGCGCGTTCTGCAGGTCGCGCGCCGCGCATTCCTCGACGATCCTGCCGCCATACATGATCAGCACCCGGTCGCAGAAACTCGAGACCACGGTCAGGTTGTGACTGATGAAGATCAGCCCCATGCCGCGCTCGCTCACCAGATCGTCGAGGATACGCAGAACCTCGTTCTGGACCGTCACGTCGAGGGCCGAAGTGGGCTCGTCGGCGATGAGGAAGTCCGGCTCGGCCACCAGCATCATCGCGATCATGACGCGCTGACCCATGCCGCCCGAAAGCTGGTGCGGATACATGTGATAGACGAACTCGGGGTCGCGAATGCGCACCGCCTCGAGCATGGCGATGGTGCGCTGCTCGGCTTCCTTGCGGCCAATGCGCAGATGCAGCAGGCAGGTCTCGGCAATCTGCTTGCCGACGGTCTTGACCGGATTCAGGGAATATTTCGGGTCCTGCATGACCATCGACATGCGCCGGCCGCGCAGCCGTTGCCAGTCGCGCTCGCTGCAGGCGAGCAGGTTCTCGCCGGCGTAGGACATGGTCTTGGCGGTGACGATGCCGGGACGCGGGATGAGGCCGAGCAGGGCCCGGCCGGTGGTCGATTTGCCCGAGCCGGATTCGCCGACGATGCCCAGCCGCTCGCGACCCAGCGTGAAGCTCGCATTGCGCACGGCCCGGGTGACCCCGGTGCGTCCGGGGAAGGTCACATTCAGGTCCTCGACGACAAGCAGGGGCTCGCTCATGTCGATTTCGGATCGAACACGTCGCGGAGGCCGTCGCCCAGCAGGTTGAAGCCGAGGCTGACGATGAAGATGGCCATGCCGGGGATGGTTGCCACCCACCATTGGTCGAGGATGACGTCGCGGCCGGACGAGACCATGGCCCCCCATTCGGCGGTCGGTGGCTGCGCGCCGAGCCCAAGGAAGCCGAGGCCGGCCGCGGTGAGAATGATGCCCGCCATATCGAGCGTCAGCCGCACGATCACCGAGGACAGGCAGAGCGGCACGATGTGCCGGAACAGGATGCGCCGGGTCGAGGCGCCCTGCAGCACGACCGCCTGGATGAAGTCGCTCCGGGCGATCGCCATGGTCTCCGAGCGCGCGATGCGCGCGTAAGGGGGCCACGCCGTCAGCGAGATGGCAATCACGGCGTTCTCGATGCCCGGCCCGAGCGCAGCGGCAAAAGCGAGGGCCAGGATCAGGCGCGGGAAGGCGAGGAAGATGTCGGTGATGCGCATCAGGACGACGTCGACCCAGCCGCCGAGATAGCCGGCCAGCGTGCCGACGATGAGGCCGATCGGGGCCACGACGACCGAGACGAGGAAGACGATGGTCAGCGTCACGCGCGCGCCGTAGAGCGTACGGGAGAAGATGTCGCGGCCGAGCTCGTCGGTGCCGAACCAGTGGGCCGCCGAGGGCGCGGCGAGCCGGCCGGCGAGGTCCTGATCGAGCGGCGATTTGCCCAGGGAGAGCCAGGGCGCAAAGACTGCCGAAAGGACCAGCAAGGCTACGATCATCAACCCGACAAAGGCCGTCGGATTGGTGACGATCGAGCGGACACCGCGGTAGGTGTTGCCGAGAATCGCCTGGCGTCGCGAGGTCGGCGCCTCGCTCATCAGCCATTGTCCGAGTGCGGTGCTCATCGCGCCCTCAGTCTTGGATCGAAGAGCTTGTAGAGCAGGTCGGACAGCAGATTGATGCCGATGAAGACGGTGCCGACGACGATGGTGCCGCCGAGCACGGCGTTCATGTCGCTGTTGAACAAGGCACGCGTGATGTAGAGGCCGAGGCCCGGCCAGGCAAAGACGGTTTCTGTGAGCACCGCACCCTCGAGCAGTGAGGCATAGCTGAGGCCGATCACCGTGATCAGGGGCACCAGGATATTGGGGAAAGCGTGACGCCAGACGGCGCGCCAGAACGAGCTGCCCTTGATCCGTGCGGCCGTGACGTACTCCTGGCTGAGCTGGTCGATCATGAAGCTGCGGGTCATGCGCGCGATATAGGCGAGCGAATAATAGCCGAGGATGCTCGCCGGCAGGATCAGATGGCTGAAGGCGTTGGCGACGATGTCCCATTGCTGGTCGATGGCCGCATCGATGAGGATGATGCCGGTCCTGAGTGTCACGACGTCGTCGAAGAAGACATCAAGCCGGCCGGTACCGGAGACCCAGCCGAGCTTGCCGTAAAAGACGAAGAGACCGACAAGGCCGAGCCAGAAAACGGGCACCGAGTAGCCGAAGAGGCCGACGACACGGATCACGTGATCGGGCCAGCGCCCCTTGCGGGCCGCCGCGAGGACGCCTGCAGGAACGCCGACAAGGACGCCGATGATCGTTGCAAACGTCGCCAGCTCGAAGGTCGCAGGAAAGACGCGGAGGAGGTCGCTCAGCACCGGCTGCGAGGTCAGCACGGACATGCCGAAATCACCGCTCACCAAGCGTTTGAGATAGATTCCGTACTGGACGAATACCGACTGGTCGAGGCCGAGCGCCTGATAGGCCTTGTCGTAGGCCGCCTGGGTGGCCTTGTCGCCGACGACGGCCAGCACCGGGTCGATCCTTGTCAGCTTGCTGATGAAGAACGTCACCGCGGTCAGCCCGACGAAGGTGACCGCGAGGCTCGCAATGAACGAGGCCGTACGCCGAACAATCGTCGCGGCGAGACGCCCGCGATGGTGTTGAGCAATCGCCCCGACGCTGCGGTCCGCCGACATCAACCGGGCCCGGCTTGTTTGGCGTCGAAGCGAAGCGCGAGGGCGCAGCATAGTCGGGCCGGGATCGCCAGCTGCGCCTCCGCCGCTGCGACACGCTCGGGCGTGTAATAGCCCGCGACATCCAGAAGGTTGAGCGTTGCGACAAGGTCGCCTTCGAGCACGATGGGCAGATTGATGACCGACCCGCACCCCAGCGACGCGATCAGCGCGTGGTCGGGAAAGACTTCGGCGATGGCGTCGATCGAGTTGGCGACAAAGCTCCGCCTCTCGAGGTGGACGATGTCGAACCAGGCGTCGCGATGGATGGGCTTGGTGCCCGAGACCGGATATTCCGCCGGCTGGTTGCTGTAGGCGCGCCGCGCAAGGCCGGCGGCCATATCGACCGTCATGACGGTGAAGAGCTTATGGCCGACCACCGCCCCCGCCAGGTCATCGAGGGCCTTCCAGCTCGCTTCGGACTCCCGGGCCGCTGAAACCGCGTCAACGAATTTGGCTTCGATCGCCGTCATGTTCTGTCGCTGGCCCAAGGTTGACGTTCGCTGCGACACTCAACCATTTCCGGGCGCAAG
Organism: Devosia nanyangense; assembly: GCA_016213505.1. GTDB lineage: Bacteria > Pseudomonadota > Alphaproteobacteria > Rhizobiales > Devosiaceae > Devosia_A > Devosia_A nanyangense. Next base: position 65,427 of record JACRAF010000031.1, on the reverse strand, counting down.
CCAAGCCCGGTGGCGCAGGGGAGCCGTGCCAAAGTGCGACTGCACCTGGCATCGACAGGCTCGGGCCGGCGTGCAATCTGTCGCGACGAAGCCAGGGCCCGGGCGGGCGCCAGAACATACGAGGTTTGAATTGCCGGATGTCGTCGTACTTGGCGCCGGGATCGTTGGCGTTTGCGTGGCCATCCATCTGCAACGGCGTGGCCGCGACGTTCTGTTGGTCGACCGTACCGAGCCGGGCCACGAGACGTCCTTCGGCAATGCAGGCATTATCCAGCGCGAAGGCGTGCGGCCGCGCGCCTTCCCGCGCAATTTCAAGACGCTGTTGCGCATCGCGGCCAACAGGGGGCTCGATAGCCGCTACGAGCTGTCGGCCCTGCCCGGCTACGCTCCTGCGCTCGCCCAGTATTGGTGGCATTCAGCGCCTGAGCGCTATCGCAAAATCGTTGCCGACTACGCGCCCCTGATCGCCCATTCGGTGAGCGAACATGCCGAGCTGATCGCGGCTGCGGGCGCCGGAGATCTGATCGACAAGAAGGGCTGGACCTTGCTTTTCCGCACGGAGGAGCGGCGCGACAACGCCTACGCCGAAGCCGATCGGGATGCGCAGGAGTATGGAGTGGAGCATGCGAAGCTCGATGCTGCCGGGCTCGCCCGGGCGGAGCCCAGTCTGCGCATCCGCGCTGCCGGTGCGCTGCACTGGATCGAGCCATGGACGGTCCGCGATCCCGGCGCACTCGTTGCGGCCTATGTGGCGTTGTTCACGCAAGGCGGCGGCACGGTCGCCGTTGGCGATGCTCGCACCCTGCGAGAGTCGGGCTCGGGCTGGACGGTTGACACATCCGCCGGCCCGGCGAGTGCCGCCGAGGCTGTGCTGGCGCTCGGCCCCTGGGCCGGTGAAGTGACGCGGAAACTGGGCTATCACCTGCCGCTTTTCATCAAGCGGGGCTATCACCGGGAATACCGTGAGGTGCCGGGGGTCACGCTCAATCGCCCGGTCCTCGATATCGAGACCGGCTTCCTGCTGGCGCCCATGCGGCGCGGCATCCGGCTCACCACCGGGGCCGAGTTTGCCCACTATCACGCGCCCCAAAACCACAGTCAACTCGATGGCAGCGAGGCCGTCGCCCGTCAGCTTCTCGAACTGGGCGATCGGCTCGACGACGCCCCGTGGATGGGTGCCAGGCCCTGCACCCCGGACATGAAGCCCGTCGTCGGCCGCGCCCCGGCCCACAGGAGCCTGTGGTTCGCTTTCGGACACGCTCATCACGGTCTCACGCTCGGCGCCGTGACGGGGCGACTGCTCGGAGAGCTGATGGTCGGAGAAACACCATTCCTGAACCTCGAGCCGTTCGCAGCGGAGCGGTTCAGGGGTGGCAAGGCCCGAGGAAGATAGGGCGCGATGACGGGCCGCTGATATTCTGGGCGTGACAAGGGGACGCGACGCCGGGCGGCGACTCGCCGGGACGTCACGGCTGTTGGGTGAGGCGAAAACTGCGGAGAGAAAGGCTGCCTCGCCGTCTCGACGGCGCCATGGGGCTAGCCTGATGCGAGCCCATAGATTTCTCTGGCGCGCTCCGGGGTAAGGAGGCCGTTCTTCACGTCGCGCCGCACCATTGTCGGGTCTCGATCCTTGGGATCGCCGAGTCCCCCGCCATTGCCGGTGACCACCCGGACAACATCGTCGGTATGGGTCACGAGGCCCGAAACGAAAGCATACCTTTGGGGCTCCCCCGTCACGGGGCGGTATTCGATGTAATTGGGCGAGCCCTCGTGACCGCCATCGACGCCCCAAGCGGGGAATTTCGACCGCGTGTAGCCGGCCGTCAGGAAGCCGTTGTCGGCGCGCAGGCGGTAGTCCATCACGATGCCGCGGCCACCCGTGTGCAAGCCTTCCCCGCCCGGCTCGAGGTTGAGCGCCATCTGGTCCACGAAGACGCCGTTGCGCGCCTCGTTGATCTCGGCCGGACAATTGTAGGTCTCGCCGTGGAAGCCGCAGAACATCGCAGAATTGCCGTCGCGGCTCTGACTGGCCCCCCAGCCGCCGATCTGCGGCTCGATGATCGTGTATTGCCTGCCCGTATCGGGGTGGATGCCGCCGATGAATGTACCGCAGACCGAGGCGAAATGGCCGGCAGCGAGCTTGTCGGGCATGTGCGGCGCGAGGCAACGCCACATCAGATCGTAAACCCTGAGTTCGATCTCGTAGTAGAAGCCGACCGGCGCGGGCTCCCTGGCATGAAAGACCGAGCCCTCGCGCGTCAGCAGCGCCAGCGGGCGGAACGTGCCACCATTGGCCGGCGACGTCGGGTCAGTCAGCGTCTTGAAAATCAGCTGGGCGGCGACCATCACCCCGTCGCGGCTCGTGTTGACCGGGTTGGGCGACTGGTCGGGATTGTCCCGAAGGTCGACGGTGAAGTCGAGATCGGTGATCGTTATCCGGACGTTGAAGATGCGCCCGTCGTCCTGTTCCTCGCTGAGCGTGAAGTCGCCCTTGGGCAATCGCGCCAGCGCCCGGCGGGAGATCGCCTCGCCCTGGTCCATGAAGGCCGCCACGGCGCGTTCAAACGTGGCTGTGCCATACTTCGCCGCCAGTTCCTGAAGGCGCCGCGCGCCGATCCGGACCGAGGCAATCGCCGCCCACAGATCGCCCTGGAGAATATCGGGCATCCGCGAATTGACCGTGATGATGTCCATCACAGGGGCGATTGGCTCGCCTTCCGAGATCAGCTTGATTGCCGGCAGCCTGAGACCCTCCTGGAAGATCTCGGTGGCATTGCCGCTTAGCGAGCCGGGCGCCATGCCGCCGACGTCGGAATTGTGGGCGATGTTGGCGGTCCAGGCGATGAGCTGACCATCGGCGAAGACGGGCATGGCGACGACGATGTCGTTAAGATGTGTGACGCCCCCATAGTAGGGGTCGTTGGTGGCAAACACGTCGCCAGGCCGGATGTCACCCGGCCTGGTGAACTTACCCAGGATCACCTTAACGGCCTTGTCGAGCACGCCGACAAAGGCCGGTATGCCCGCGCCGGACGAGGCGAGCTCGCCGGCCGCGTCCATGATCCCAGTGCCCATATCGAGCACTTCGTAGATGATGGAACTCATCGCGGTCTTGCGCATCGCGGCGAACATCTCGTCGGCCACCGCCTGCAGCGAGTTCTGGATGATCTCCTCGGTGATGCGGTCATTCGGCAGATCCTGGTGCGTGGGCATGGCTGACCTCAGGCCGAAAGGGAGATGTGAAGGTTGCGGAACGCGTCCATCGTGACGTGGTTGCCGGGGTGGATGACCACTGTCGTGCCAGCGTCCTCGACGATGGCGGGGCCGGAAAGCGACATGCCGGGCATCAGCCGGTCGCCATCGTAGATCGTGGCCTCGTGCCGGCCCTCCAGCGCATAGTCCACCGGGCGGCGGCCTTTCTCGGCTTGCGAAGCAGGGGCGTCGGTCAGCGGATGGGCGACGAGATCCAGCTTGCCCACCTCGGCGCTCGCAACAAGGTGGATGCCCACGAGCTCCACTGCGGCGTTCAGCCGGTAGGTGTATTCGCGCTCATAGGTGGCATGGAAGGCCTCGACGATGCCGGCCAGGCTGGCCTCGGCGACAGCGCCTGCCACCGGAACCTCGGTTGTGTGTTCCTGGTTCTGATAGCGGAACTTGCCAAGGCGCTGGAACGCGATTTTACTTGCATCCGCCCCCTCGGCGGCGAATTGCGCACTCGCCTCGGCCTCGGCTCCCGCAAACAGCGCCTCGAGCGTGGCCGCGGCACCCGACCGGATTTCGACGAGCCGGGTGACGAAGTAGTCGCGGCGGAGGTCCGACATCATCATCCCCCAAGCCGAAAAGACCGAGGCCGCCTGCGGGATCACGACCTTCTTGACGCCCAGTTCCTGCCCGAGCGCCACTGCGTGCATCGCCCCGCCGCCACCGAAGGCGAGAAGCGTGAAGTCCCGCGGATCGAAGCCTCGGTTCAGCGACACGAGCTTCAGCGCATTGACCATGTTGCTGTTGGCAATGCGGATGATGCCCTTGGCCGCCCCATCAGGTCCCTCGCCCATGCGGTCCCCAACGTTCATGAGCACGGCCTTCACGGCGTCCATGTCGGCTGTCACCTCGCCGCCACAGAAATAGTCGCGGTTAATCCGGCCGAGCCAGAGATTGGCGTCAGTAGTCGTGGCGGCGGTACCGCCCCGGCCATAGGCTGCGGGTCCCGGCACGGCACCGGCCGACTGCGGGCCGACATGCAGTTTGCCAAAATCGTCCACCCAGGCGATGGACCCTCCACCGTTTCCGATTTCCACCAGGTCCACCACCGGCACCATGATCGGATAGCCCGCGGAAGTGCGGTCGCGCTCGATCCAGTAGTCGGTCATGATGCGCACTTTGCCGTTCTCGATCAGTGAGCACTAGGCTGTTGTGCCGCCGATGTCGAGCGCGAGGATGTTGGGCTCGCCGATCCGCCGCCCCAGTTCCGCCGCTCCCCAAAACCCCGATGACGGTCCACTCTCCACCATGGTGATCGGGATGCGCGATGTCGCCTCGACCGAGTCCACGCCGCAGTTCGACTGCATGATGAAGAGATTGCCGCCAAAACCCCGGGATCGCAGCCCTTGGTCGAGTCGGCTCAGATACCGTGCCGCGACCGGCTGCACATAGGCCGACAGCACGGCCGTGTTCGTCCGTTCGTATTCGCGCCACTCGCGGGTGATCTGGTGCGAGGCGACGACCGAGACCTCCGGCCACAGGCGCGCGATTTCAGCCATGGTCGCCGCCTCGTGCGCTGTATTGGCGTAGGAATGCAGGAAGCACACCGCGATCGCCTCGACCCCATCGGCGCGGAAGCCGGCGAGGATCTCGGGCAACGGTGCCAGGTCGAGCGGCACCAGTTCGTTGCCGTGGTAGTCCATGCGGCCGGCCAGCTCCGCCCGCAGGTAGCGCGGAACGAACGGCGCCGGCTTCACATAGCTCAGATTGAAGAAGTCCGGGCGGTTGCCCCGCGCAATCTCCAGCGTGTCGCGGAAGCCCTTGGTGGTGATCAGCCCAACCTTGACTCCCTTGCGCTCGGTGAGCGCGTTGATGACGACCGTCGTGCCATGCGCGAGGAAACCGATCTCGGACGGGTCGACCCCGCCCTTGGCCAGCACATCCAGCACGCCCTGCTCGAAGTCGGGCGGCGTCGTGTCGGATTTGGCGGTGATGACGTGCAGGCTGCCGTCCGACGCGGTGTGGAAGGCGACCAGATCGGTGAATGTGCCGCCCACGTCGGTGGCCGCGCGATACCTAGCAGTTGTCATCTGAATTCCTTCAGCTTTCGAGCCGCTCGAGCGTTGGAAGGCCTGCGGGGGGCCGGACATCCCGGCCCCTCTGCGGCAGCGGGCTCATGGCGCTGGCTGGCGCCCGGGTGAGTGCTGACCGGTTAGCCATGGGCAGGTGCCTTAGCCTTGGCGTGCAGCGCGGGACCGATCGCGCCCTCGCCGAAGATGTCCATGGTCCCGCACCACAACAGGGCCGCGGTCTCGGTGGTCGGATTCCAGCTGGCATGCGTGCGTTGCGAGGAGAAGTGGATGGTGTCGCCCGGCGACAGAAGCAACACCTCGCCCTCGATCTCGATCATCAGCTTGCCCGACAACACATAGACCAGTTCCTCTCCCGGGTGCGAGACGGGCTCGCTGCGATGACCGGGCGGTTCGTGAATGATGACCGATTGCAGGTGCGAGCCCTCGAAGGCATTGGACAGCCGTTCGTAGCGCAGCCCGCCTGTCGCCACCGCATAGACCTGGCGGCGGGCCTGCCGCGTCAGCATTTCGGGCCGAGGCGGATCGTCGAGGAACTCGCCCATCGTCGCCGACAGCACCGCGGCAATGCCCGAGATCGACGCGATGGAGGGCGTCGCCAGGTCTCGCTCCACCAGCGAAATGAAGCCCGAGGTCAAGCCGGACTCGCGCGCCACCTGTTCGAGCGTCAACCCCATCGCCTTGCGGCGGCTGCGCAGTCTCTGGCCCAGCGAAAGCGCTGCAGGGTGGGACGCAGGCGAGATCAAGGATCACCTCGATGGGTTGCCGAACGGCGGCTCAGTGGCCTGACCATGAAAGCTGGCCAGCGCCTCGTCAACAATTTCTTTACCTGTATTAAGATCCGTGTCAGGTTTTGTGGCCCGTGCCGATGGGCCCGTGTGGGCGGATCGGCGCTCGGGGCTCAGGTGGCACTATGATGAAGCGCGGGCCATTCGACGTCAGACGCGCCCAGGGACCGGGAGGTGGCCGGGCATGACTGGCCACACCGCCACTGGTCCGGACACGCTGGCGTCGCCGGGCTTCCGGCAATGCCTTTCCATGCCGCCTGCGCACTATCTGAACCTGCAGATGGATGAGGGCAGCGGGCTCGACGCGCAACTTGCCAAGATCCTGCTCGACTACAAGACCGGCCGGCACCAGCAGGCCTACAAGCGCCTGACGCTCGTCAAAAAAGAACAGGGGCTCGAGCCGGGGTTGATGCTGCTGCAGCAGCTCGATCGCGTGACCGAGGCCCGTGCGCCGCTGCTGATCTTCGAGCTTCTGTTTCTGCTTACCGGCAACCAAGTGCCGTCGGCGGATACCATCTGGCGCTACGTCGATACCATTTCCTGCTTCGACCCCGACGATGCGATCTGCCACGGCGCGATCTACAACACGCTGATCCTGTTCGCGCTTCGCGGCTCCGATACGGCGACAGCCGAACAATTGTGCGCACAGGCCGATGCTGCCTATGCCCGCTGCGGCATCGGCTACCTCCGAGGCTTCGTCCACCTGCACCTGGCTTACATCCAGGTCTGCAAGGGTGACCTGCCCGGAGCCGCCGCCGCCGCCCGTCGTGCTGCGGACTTCTTTTCGGCGACCCCAGATGCCGCTTGCGAAGGGGCCATGGTGGAGATCTCACGCCTCTGGATCGAGGTCGAGTCAGGGGGCCGACTGCCGAGCCTTGCTCAATTGAAACCGCTGAAGGACACCGTCTCGTCCGGCGAGTTCTGGCCCGAGACCTACCTGGTCCTGGCAGCGCTCGTCCTCAGGGCTGCGGCCGAGGAAGACCCGGGCAATGCGCTGCGTCATCACAGCGAACTCGAAGCCGTGCTGCGCATTCGCGGCATGACGCAGGTGCTGCCCGCCATGCAGCTCTTGCGCGAAGACCATCGCCGCCGCCAGATCACCGATCTGTCGGTGCTGCGCGATCACCCTGGCCTCACCGAAGGACATGTGCTGCTGCTGCTGCCCGATGCCGAAACGGTGCTGACCAACTGGGGCACTGAGGCGGCGAACATCCCCCTCGCGTTTGACCGGATGCGGGCGGCACGCAGCCTGATGCTGGGCGGTCGGTTCCTCCGCGACGGCCGGTTCGACCCTGCCGTGCCGCTGATCATGGAGGCGCTGGATCTGATCGAGGCGCAGGGCTGGGGTTGGCTGGCGCTGCGCGAGCGCGAGACGATCACGCTCTTTTGCAGGGAGTGCGTGGCCCGCCGCCGCTTCGTCGAACGCGCGCGGCAGGTCCGCGACACGCTGCTGGCCCGACCCGACGCCGGCCCCTCGGCCGATCCGCGCCCGCTGGAGCTGACCTCGGCGGAATACGGCATCGTGCAGCGCCTCTACGGGCTGACCAGCAACAAGCTCCTGGCGCGCGAAATGGGCGTGAGCGAAGCGGCAGTGAAATTCCACCTCAAGAACATCTACCGCAAGCTCGGGGTGCACCGCCGGTCCGATGCGCTGACCACGGCTCACGCCCGCGGCTGGATCGCCCCGCCTCCTGCTCACAGGGGCCTGTAGTCGACGTCCAGACCGAAATAGCGCGGACCCACCAGTTCCAGCGCCGCGGGTGTGCGCCAGATCGGGGCGCAGGGCAGGCCTAGAACGTTGATCGCCAGCCCATACTTCACCATCTCGGTCGTCACCGGTTCGCCGGTATTGGCGTCCAGCAACGTGATCAGATCGGGCGTGGAGGCGAGGACCCTGCCGTCTTCCTCGGCGGCGAGGAATTCGTTCTGGAAACTCAGCACCAGATCGCGGCGACGGAAGTCGCCCGTGCCTTCGATCGAAAGCGTGCCGCGGGTAAATCCGCCCTCATTGCGTCGCGCCACGTCGCGCACGCGGCCACGAAACAGAATTGCCCCGCCGAAGGTCTCGGCGAGGACCCGCGCCGCGTCTGCCCCATGCTCCTGCATCAGGCAGCCGATCCGATGTGCCATGGTCAGGCTGCCCTTGATGAGGAGATCGCGGATCTGCCCCGCCGTCACGGCATACAGGCCCACCATGGCCGAGCCGCCCATCTCGATCGTCAGCGCCCGGGCCAGTCGTTCCGTCCATTTGTTGGAAATCGTGTCGAAGGTCGCGCCGTTGCCCTTGTCGTCGAACATCGCCATCGGCGTTGCGCGGATGCCGCCCAGGGTGAAGGTGACCATCTGCAATTCCGGGAAGGCGCGGCCCATCGCATCGCCATCGACGATGGGCAGACCCATATAGGCGGCCGCCGCGAAGGGGATAGTGGAATTTAGCCCGCCCGCCTCGATGCACAGAATGGCCGACACCTTGCGGTCCATCAGCCGTTCCATCATCGCCACGAGGCTCGGGATCTCGTTGCCCGAGGGGAACTTCTCCACCATCACCGCCGGAGCACCCATCATGGCGATCGGCAGGATCAACTCGTCGTCGGCGAACTCATCGAGCGAGACCACGGGCACGGTCTTGCCGCCGGCCAGCGCTTGTGCGGCCATCAGCCGTCCGACATAGGGATTGCCACCACCGCCTGCCCCCAGAACGGCACCGCCATCGGCGATCCGGCACAGGGCCTCGGTATCAACTTGCATGACACTCGGGCGCGACATCAGCGGGCCTCCAGTTTGAGATCGCCGACAACGGTCACGCTGATCGACAGGTTGTTTCCGGGCAGATAGGACAGCGGCACGTCGGACTTCGACAGGACGAGGAGGCTTGCGGGATCGGCTCCGCGACCGATGGCGATGGCGCGTGCCTCTTCCGTCACCTGCTCGATCGCCTCTTCGCGGGTCAGGCCCGCGCTGACTGGCACGATCTTGGAAACTTCGCCCGAGATCTGGGCGATGGCCGCCCCCACCGCATTGGCAAGGTCGAAATGCGGCGGACGGATCACTTCCAGCCCGTCCACCCGGTCGGCCAGCATCACCGACCCGCCGCCCACGGCCAGCACCGGCATGGCCTCGCCACTGGTGCGCGACCGCGCCACGGCATCGGTCACGATCTGATCGATGAAGCGGGTATAGCCGTCCAGTCCTGCAACCTCGGGCGGGGGATGGCTGCCCATCTTCGCCCGCCCGGCCGCCACCACGATGTCCGAGGCGGTGAGCACATCGCCGCCAAAGACGATGCCCTTGGTGATGAGTTCCCGCCCCACCGATTCCGGGCCCACCGCAGGGACCGCGGTCTTCACCAGCGACCCGCCGCCAAGACCGACGCTGATCACGTCCGGCATCGAGAAGTTGGTGCGCACGTCGACCACCTCCACCGAGGTGCCGGCCAGCCGCGGGAAGCCGTCGCGCACCTCGCCGACATCGGTCGTGGTACCGCCGACATCGATGACCAGCGCGTGCTTCACCCCAGACAGATAGGCCGCCCCGCGCATCGAATTGGTCGGGCCGCAAGCGAAGGTCAGCACCGGCAAGTGGGCGACATCGGCGCTGTCGATCAGCGTGCCGTCATTTGCCGTAAAGAACAGAGGGCAGTTGAGGCCCAGCGCCGCCCGGATCGAGCCGAACGCGTCGACCACTTCCCGCGCCAGCGGACGCAGCGCTGCGTTGATCGTTGCGGCATTTTCGCGTTCCAGAAGGCCGATCCGGCCGATATCCTGGCTGAGCGTGATGGCCATGTCGGGGAATTCCTTGGCGATCAACGCCGCCGCCTCGCGCTCGGCATCGCCCCGGATCGTGGCGAAGACCGCGCTGATCGCCAGCTCGGTGCAACCCCCGGCCCTGAGTTCGCGGACGGCGGCCAGGATCTGCGCGGGGTTCAGCGGCGCAATCTCGCGCCCGTCCATCTCGCAGCCGCCATCGGCGAGGCGATAGTCGAGATGCATCGCCGCGATGAGGTCGGCCGGCCAGTCGGCAAAGGGCTTGAGGCTTCCTCCCGAGGGCAGGCAGAGCCGGATCAGCCCGGTTGGCGCAAGACGGCGGCGCTCGACCAGCGCATTGACGAAGTGCGTCGTGCCCACCATGACGGCATCGACCTGCGCGGCGGCGATGGCCGAAGTCTCCATCGCCGCCGCTACTGCGGCCTTCACGCCGGAATGCACATCCGCCGTGGTCGGACGCTTGGCCCCGGCAATCACCTCGGCCCCGTTCAGCACCACGGCATCGGTATTCGTGCCGCCGACATCCACTCCGATCCGGATCATCTCGGCTCCCTGCTTTCCGTCGTCACTTGCTGTTGCGTTGGGTCCAGGCGTCGACGCCGACCGCGATTAGGATGACCATCCCCTCGATCAGCCGCTGCCAGATCGGATCGATCTGGTGCAGGTTGAAGCCGTTTGAGAGAAACGCGAGGAAGAATGCGCCGGCGACCGTGCGCCAGACCGCGCCCTGACCGCCGGCGATCGAGGTGCCGCCGACAATGACCGCGGTGAGCACCGAAAAGACGAAGCTGAAATCGTCCGAGGGCTGCGCGGAAAGGGACCGCGACGAGTTCAGTACGCCTGCGATGGCGGCCGCGGTCGACAGCAGCACGAAGGTCGTTGCCTGTACCCGCGGGACATTCACTCCGGCGATCCGCGCCGCCTCGGGGTTGCCGCCGGTGGCAAAGACGTTCCTGCCGAAGCGGGTCCGGGTGAGCAGGATCGTCGCGACGATGACCATCAGGAACGAGACCCATGTCGAGGAGGTGAGCCCCAGAATCTGGGTTCGCGCGAGCATCGGATAGTCCTGCCCGATGGGTCGCAACAGCGACCTGCCCGAGACGAGGTAGCCGACGCCGAAGAACATGAAGGACGTGGCCAACGTCGCGATGAAGGAGTTGATGCGGAACCGCGCGACGATGATGCCGTTGAAGAGCCCCATAGCCGCGCCGGTCAGAACGGCGGCCAGCACGGCGAGCGGCACGCTCCCCGTCGCATTCTCGACCGCCAGCGCCACCAGTGGCGTCGCGACGAATACCGCCGAGACCGAGACGTCGAAATTGCCGGCGATGGTGGCAATGGTCAGGAAGCTGGCCGCGATCAGCACAGTCGATTGCTGGTCGAGGATGTTGCGGAAGTTGCGGAGCGTGGCAAAGCCCTCGGTGGTCGTTGCCAGCAACACGAACAGCAGAACCGTCACCAGCACGATGCCATAGGCCCGCGCAAACCTTAGCAGAGTCTGCAACTCATCCCCCGCTGAACGCCGCTTGCATGACGGCTTGCTCGGTCAGGTCTTGCCCCGAAAGCTGTGCTGCGACCCGCCCACGCGACAGAACCACGACCCTGTGACAAAGCCCCATGATCTCCTCGATTTCCGATGAGATCAGCAGGATCGCCTCGCCCTGTTCGGCCAGCCGCACAATCATCTCGTAAATGCTGCGCTTGGCGCCGACATCGACCCCGCGCGTCGGCTCGTCGGCGATGAGCAGGCGCGGACGGCCAAGGGCGGCCCGCGCAAACAGGATCTTCTGCTGGTTGCCACCCGAGAGCGTGTCCACGTGGTCACCCAGCGCCGTGTATTTGACGGACGTGTCGGCGCAACTTGCGGTCACGGCCTGCTTTTCGGCCCGCTTGCGCAGCCCGAGCCAGTTGGAGAACCGCTTGAGGTGAGGCAGCGAGACATTCTCGAGGATCGGCCGCGCGAGGAACAGGGCCTGATCGCGACGGGACTCGGGGATGATCGCCATACCGGCATCGATCCGCTGGCGGATTGATCGCCTGGTGAGCGCTTTGCCGTCGAATTCGATGGTGCCGGAGTCGACCGGCGCCGCGCCATAGATCGCGTGGGCAACTTCACTGCGCCCCGCGCCGACGAGGCCCGCGAGCCCCACGATCTCGCCCGCGTGGACATTCAGATCCACTCCTTCGAAAAGCCCTTTCGAGGAGAGGTCGCGCACGCGCAGCACCGGCGCGCTCCCGCCGGGCGGTACAGATCGCTTCGGGAACTGCGACTGGTAGTTCTGGCCCGTCACCCCGGCCACCAGCGTCTCGCGCGTTTCCGCCGCGGCCGGGCCGGTGCGAATCAGCCGGCCGTTCCTGAGGATGGTGATCGTGTCGGCGACTTCCAGAATCTCTTCGAGGAAGTGGGAAACATAGATCACCGCTTTGCCCGCCGCAGCCAGCGACCGGATCAAGGTCAGCAATTGCTTGGCCTGATAGGTAGCCAGCCGGGCGGTCGGCTCGTCGAAGATGATGAGCCGTGCGTCCCGGCTCAGCGCACGCAGGATCTCGACCTTCTGGCGCTCCGCCACCGGCAGCGTCCCAACGATCGCATGCGGATCGAGCCGCATGTCGAACCGCTCCATCACCCCGGTCACGGCTTTGAGCGTCGCCGTTCTGTCGACCAGTCCGTGGCGCGTCACCTCGCGTCCCAGCGCGATGTTGTCCAGAACGCTCGAGCGCGGCATCAGCGAGAGTTCCTGCGCGATGCCGACCAGACCCAGGCCCAGTGCGTCGGCCGGTTGATGGATCGCGACCTCGTGTCCATCCAGCCGCACCTTGCCGGCGCTCGGCCGGTGGATGCCGAGGATCAGCTTGCCCAGTGTGGACTTGCCGGCCCCGTTCTCGCCCACCAGGGCGTGGACCCTGCCGGCCTCAAAGGCGATGTCGATGTCGATGAGCGCTTGCACGCCGCCAAAGTGTTTGCTGACCCCCGAAAGGGTCAGCAAAGCGGGCGCCTGTGGCGACATGGCCGGCAATCAGCCGTTCCACTGCGCCGTGAACTTGGACACGTTGTCCTTGGTGATCAGGCCTTCGTCCGGGACCGAGGTCAGCGGATCGATGCCGCCGTCCATCTTGCCGTTCAGCGCGTCGACCATGGCCTGCATGGCCAGCCGCCCCTCGTCGCGGGGGGCGCCGAAAACATCGCCATACCAGCTGCCGTCGGCGACGCCGGCAAGCGCCGGAGCCGAACCGCCCAGGCCGATGAGCTTGACGGAGCCCGGCGCCATGCCGGCGTCCTTGAGCGCAATGGCCGCACCCTGGATGGACTGGTCGGCGCCGACCATCACCTGGAACGGCTTGTTCAGCTGCAGGATGTCCTGCGTCGCCGCGATGCCGCCATCCGGGCCGAGGTACTTGCCCTCGCCCTCGGCCACGACCGAGATATTGGCGTGGGCGGTGATGGTGTCATCGAAGCCCTGGCGCATGGCGACGTCGAGCGGAATGCCCTTGATGCCGAAGATATAGACCACGGAACAGGGATCGATCCCCTCGCAGGCCTTGATCGCAAGCTTGCCGAGCCGCTCGCCCGACCGGTAGGGCGCCGCCATGGCGGAAGCCGCCATGCCCTTCACCTGCGGATCCGAAGTGGTGAGGTCGGCGCCGATCACCTGGTTCAGCCCGACGACCTGCATCCCGGCATCGAGCGCCGCCTGCACATCGGGGATCGCCCCGGCGCCGGTCAGCGCCACGAAGACGATGCCCTTGTATTTGCCCGAAGCGATGACGTCCTGCATCTGGGCCGTCTGCTTGGCCGGATCGAACTGCGCATCGAATTCAGTGATCTTGATGCCGTTGGCCGCCGCGACCTTCTGCATCTCGACCGCCGAAGCGGCGAGCCAGGTGTTGGCCGAGCTGGCCGACAGATAGGCCACCTGGATATCATCTGCCCGCGCCATTCCCGCAAGCGCCACAATGCTCGCGGCCGCTCCGAGCAAAACGCCGAAGCTGCGGTTCCGAATAGTCTTCGTCATGCGACATCCTCCGCTGAGTTTCGCGCAAACATTGCACGGCGTTAGGGGCCACAAGGGACGATAAAGGCGAGGGCGCGACTGCAGCGGGATAGGAATGATGAAGTTCGCACGAACCGTAGGATAGTGCACATCATAAAATATTGATATTGAATGCAAATTGTGGCGCGCGAGCCATCGCGATCGGCCCTAGATCCACCCTGGCGCTGGCCCTGTTGCCAAGGATAACGTCCACGGCCCCTCCCGTCATGTGGCCGGTGGGACGCGGGCGTCCGGCATGCCGGCAGGTTGCGGACTCGGACGTCTCGCTGCGCCTCGCTCAAGCTCGGATCCTTTGCTTTCAAGGGGTCCACATAGAGGTTGTACAGCTTCCACACGCCGTCTGCGCTTCGAGTTTGGCATTGCCAGGCCAGAGCGTTGTCCCGAGTAGGTGTGGCCCAAAACGGCGACGAAACCTGGGCTGGCCAAATGCAACCTGCCCTTCAGATCGCGATGCATCGTTTCGCTATCCTTACCTCATCATACTTTCGGGTGAGCCATAGTCTCGGCGCTTGCGACCGACATCAAAACGCAATAGGTAGGTTCATAGGGTCATCCTACCAATTCGTCGCCGAGCGTCCGGATTCCAAGTGGAACAGCTGAAATCCATCAGGCTTTACGAGCAGATAGCCGGGGCCATTCGCGCGCGGATCGTGTCGGGCGAGCTCACCAAGGGTGACCGTCTGCCGACCGAGCGCGAGGTCGCTGTCGGCTACGGCGTCAGCCGGAACGTCGTGCGCGAGGCCATTCGCGCCCTCGCCAAGGACGGACTGGTCGAGGTGCGGCAGGGCAGCGGCACCTACGTCGCCGACGCCACGACTCGGGCGCTGGGCGATTCAATCGAGCTGGCCCTCACCTTCAGCGGCGTGACGCGCGACCTCGGGCAACTGGTGGAGATACGCCAGATCATCGAGCCCAGCGTCGCGGGGCTCGCCGCGCTGCGTGCCACCAGCGACGATATCGCCGCGCTCCGCCGCGAGGTCGCGGCGATGGACGACGCCTTCGCCGACGTCGACGGCTTCATCGCTGCCGATCATCGCTTTCACGTCGCCATCGCCAAAGCGAGCCAGAACCAGTTTCTGCCGATGATCCTCTACACGGTGGTGGATGTGCTCAACGAACAGCGCAAGCGGCTGTTCTTCGTCACCCACAGCGCCAAGATCGCGCAGAGCTTTCATCACAAGATCCTGGCCGCGATCGAGCGCCGCGACGCAACGGCGGCAACCGAGGCCATGCGCGGCCATCTGGGACAGGTCAGCCGCGACCTCGAGCAACTGCCGACCAAACAGATCTCCGGGCGCGACGGGTCGCCCGACCAGGAGAACCCCGGCGCCCTCCGCAACGGAGCAGGCGCCGACCCGATCGCACCCATCAAGAGGAGGAAACGCAATGGGACGAGTATTTAGAACGACGCTGCACTTGTCGGTCGCGGCGCTGATGACCGCGTCGCTGTCGCTGAGTCAGGCGCTGGCCGCCGATCCGATCCATCTGCGGATGACGGTTCTCGGCGGTGTCGGCGCCGGCGATGGCACGGTGGGAGCGATCAAGGCGTGGAACGACGCCAACCCCGATATCCAGGTCGACCTCGAGCTGCAATCGGACGAACTCAATTGGCAGGCGACCGCGCCCACCACGATGTTCGCCGCCAGCGACGGCCCCGATCTCACCTGGTGGTGGTGCTCGCCCTCGTTCCAGTACAAGGAGATGATCGCGGCCAACCTCTTGGCGCCGCTCGACGACATCTATGCCAATGGCGGCTACCCGGAGGGCACGGTGCAGTACTTCACCGAACCCGACGGCCACAAATACGGCGTCAACACCGACGTGGTGTGGACCCCCTATGTCTACTACAACAAGACGATCTTCGCCGACCTCGGCCTGACCCCGCCCACGACGTGGGACGAGCTCTATGCCATCGCCGCCAAGGTGCGCGGCGCCGGCTTCCAGCCGATGGTCACGCTCTACGACTACGGCATGGTCAACCATCTCGTTGACGGGCTGATGATGCGGTCGTGGACGCAGGACGAGTACAACGCGCTGCTGCGCAACTGGTCGCCAACCTCCACCGAAGCCGAACGTGCGCACAAGTGGACCGACCCCAACAGCATCCGCATCTTCCAGACGCTGAAGGACATCGTCGACAAGGGTTTCGCGGCTGACGGCTTTGCCGGGATCATCGACGACGAAGTGGCCAAGTCGCTGTTCACCTCGGGCAAGGCGGCCATGTACCAGACCGGCTCGTGGGCCGGTGCCGGCATGCTCAAGCAGGACCAGTTCGAGGTCGGCTATTTCTACTATCCGCCGATCCAGGACGTGGCCTATGGCCCGGTGGGCAGTTGGGTGCCGAACTGCTACATCGCCTTCAACCACGACAAGGTCGATGCCGCCAAGAAGGTCATCACCTTCCTCGCCTCCAAGGACGGCGCCCTCGCCTACGCCAAAGCTTCCGGTCTCACCATCGGCCGCACCGACGTGACGGCCGAAGACGTGTCCTTCCTGGCCCCCATGGTGTCGCAGATGGCCGCCGATGTCGGCAAGATGGGCGCCCCGGCGCTCTACGAGTCCTCGGTTCCGCCCGACATCCTCAACACGCTGAAGCGGACAGCCGGCGAGGTACTGACCGGCGTCAGCACGCCCGAGGAGGCCGGCCAGGCCATGGAAGACGCCTACGAGGAAGCGCGCAACAAGTAGTTGCCGAAGTCTGCCCGGCCGGCCGATGCTGGCCGGGCATCCTGCCACGAGGCCTGCCGTCCATGACTTCCCCAACGCCATCCGCAGCGTCGCCGCGTGTCCGGCCGACCCAGGTAGAACATCGTTCTGTCGGCGGGCTCGCACAAATCCGGGCCAATGCGCACTGGTACCTGTTCATCGCCCCGGCGGTGATCCTGCTGCTCGCCTTCATGGGGTTTCCGCTCTATCGCTCGCTGGAGCTGTCGCTGTTCGAGTGGAAGGGGCTGCTGCCCCGCCACTGGATCGGCCTCGAGAACTTCGAGCGGCTGTTCCGCGACAAGTATTTCTGGCGGGCACTCGGCCACACCATCGTGTTTGCCGTTTCGGCCACTGCGGGCACCGTCGGCCTTGGCCTCCTGCTTGCCATCGCGATCTCGCGGCATGTGCCTTTCCACCGCTTCTACCGTTTCGCCTTCTACCTGCCGGTGATGCTGCCGATGACGGTCGTAGCGGCGCTGTGGGCGCGCATCTACGAGCCGAATTATGGGCTGCTCAACACCGCGCTCAAGAGTATCGGCCTCGGGGTTTTGGCGCAGCCATGGCTCGGCAGCCTCGACCTGTCGCTGCCGGCGATCATCGTCGTCTGCATCTGGCAATATGCGGGCTTTCCGATGATCGTGCTGCTCGCCGCCATCGAGGGCATCCCGGAAGATCTGCATCATGCGGCGACGCTCGACGGCGCCGGCGAGCTGCAGCGCATGCGTTATCTGGTCGTTCCTATGATCTGGCCGGTGCTGGTCTCGATCAGCGTCGTCCAGGTGATCTTCTCGCTCAAGGTGTTCGACCTGGTGTGGGTGATGACCAAGGGTGGGCCGGCGGAGAGTTCGGCGGTCCTGGGCACCTATCTCTACCGCAAGGCTTTCGAGCAGCAGGAATATGGCTACGCTTCGGCCGTGGCGGTGTCGATGTTCGCGGTGATCTTCACGGTCACCTATGTGTACTACCGGCTCACCAAGATCGACGCGGTGGAGTTCTGAGGATGGCGAGCGCACGCCCCTCCTCGGCCGGCTTCCGCCTCACCGGCAGGCTCGTGGTCACCGGCCTCCTGCTGCTCTGGGTGGTGGTGCAAGTCTACCCGATCGTGTTCCTGTTTTTCACCTCGCTCAAGAGCGACCCGCAAATCCTGTCGACGCCGTTCGCCTTCCCCTTCCCGCCGCAATTCGGCAATTACGAAGCGGTGATGGACGGCAACCGCACCAACCAGTCGATCGGCATCTATTTCATCAACTCGGTGATCGTCACCGGCGGCACGCTGGTGCTGCTGCTGGGGGTGTCGTCGCTTGCCGGCTACGCGCTGGCGCGGGGTCGCTTCCCCGGCAGCGCGGCGACGCAGCAACTGTTCCTCCTGGCACTTGCAGTTCCGGTGCATGTGCTGCTGGTGCCGATCTATTTCTTTTTCGGCGAGATGGGCCTGCGCAACAACCTCGTCGGCCTGATCCTGCTCTACGCCACGCTCGGTCTACCCTTTACCACCATCCTGATGCGGTCGTATTTCGTCTCCTTCCCGCGTGAGCTGGAAGAGGCGGCACGGATCGACGGCTGCTCGCGCTTCGGGGTGTTCTGGCGCGTCGTGCTGCCGGTGTCGCGCGGCGCCATGGCCTCGATGGCCATCATCAATATCGGCTGGGTGTGGAGCGAGTTGTTCTTCGGCCTGGTGCTGCTCGACAAGGTGACGGCGCGCACCCTGCCGCTCGCGGTCGCCGCGTACAAACCCTCGTCCATGGCGACGCAGACCTCGGTGGGCGAACTGTTCGCCATCATGAGCCTCACCGTGCTGCCGCTGATTGTCTTCTACTTCGTCTTCCAGAAACAAATCCGCAAAGGGATGACGGCCGGCGCCGTCAAGTGAGCAAGATATGTCGCACTGGTTCCGTCAGAGTTTTCGCAAGCTCCACCTGCTCTACGTGTCGCCGCAATGGGCGCTGAGACGGGGCGAGGCGTTCGATGCCGTGGCGCTTGCCGACGCCTATGAGCGGGCCGGCGTCGATTGCGTGCAGCTCTACTGCAAGGACCACCACGGGGTCTGCTACTACCCCTCCTCGCTTGGCCTGCAATACCCCCGCGACATCCTCGGCGAATTGCTGCCGGAGCTGAAGAAGCGCGGCATCCGGCTGATGGCCTATATGAGCATGTTCTTCGACAACTATGCGACGGGCCTGCATCCCGAATGGCGCGCCGTCAACGAGCTCGGCGACCCGCAACGGTCGGGCCCGTTCTTCCACGCCTCGGTGTGCTCGCCCTATGCCGAATTCCTCCTCACCCAGCTCGACGAGGTCGCGACCGGCTACGACGTCGACGGTTTCTGGCTCGACATCGTGCCCTTGGCCAGGCACTTGCCGCAGGAGGTGTGGATGATCCAGCCGCATCCGGTGCCGGACTATTCGCTCCACGCCCAGAAGCGCTACCGCGAAGCGACCGGGCACGGCTTGCCGGTGCATCCCTCGGCGACCGAAATCGACGGCATCTACGAGTTCATGACCGGCGAGGTCGACGCCTTCATGAACAAGGCCTATGCGACGTTGCGCAAGCATCGCCCGGACGCGGTGATCACCTACAACGCCGCCGGCGCGCCGGGCGACCCGCTCGACAGCGCCGACCTTATCTCGATCGAGGGGCACGCGCCGCACTACACGCGCCAGAGCTTCATCGCGCGCTGGGCCAAGGGACAACAGAAGCCGTTCGAGATGATGACGGCCGGCGGCCTGGCGCGCACGCCGCTGGGCGGCGGCTGGAACTCGCTCGACCAGAAGCCGGCGGCCATTCTCCAGCTCGAGGCGGCGATCGTCGTCGCACAGGCCGGCAATCCGACGATCGGGCAGGTGCCGTTCCCCGATGGCGCGACCGATCCGGCGCAGTTCGAGACCTTCGCTCGAGTGTTCCACCCCATCCGCGAGATCGAACCGTGGCTGGTCGGCGCGAAGGGCGTCTCCGACGTCGGTGTGGTGCTCGCCAGCAAGCCCCGTTCGGCGTCGGCCCACTGGCAGCGAATGACGGCGTCGGCGGAGGCGGTGCATGAGGCGCTGATCGCCGAGCACATCCAATACGACATCATCCGCCTGACGGAAGACTTGAGCCGCTATCGCGTCGTCGTGCTCGCCGAGCAGACGGCGCTCAGCGATACCGAGGTCGAGGCGCTGCGCAGCTATGTCAAGGCTGGCGGCTCCCTCATCGCTGCAGGCTCCGCCTCGCTCCACGACGAGCGCGGCCAGCCGCGCCCCGATTTCGCCTTGGCCGATGTGTTCGGCGCGCATCACGCCGGAACCGTGCCCGCCGACTTCGTCTATCTGACGCTCGAGGACGCGACCTTGCGGAGCTTGGTCACCGCGGTGCCGATCATCGTCGATCAGCCGGGCGTGGCCGTCACCCTGGCGGGCGCCCACCGGCTGGCCTCGCTCATCGAGCCGGAGGCCCGGCGAACCGATGCGACAACGGTGCTCTGGGGCGACGCCCCCCCGGATTGGGCGCAAGCGCATCCCGGGCTGATCGAGAACAGGTTCGGGGCCGGCAGCTGCCGCTACCTTGCATTCCCCATCAAATGCGATGGGCTGCCCAATGCGTGGGTGAAACGCCTCGTCGGACAACTGGTGCGCGACGCCGTCGAGGAGCCGCTGCTCGCGACCACCGCCTCGCCGGGCGTCGAGGTGACGCTGAACCGCCAGGGCGACCGGCTGGTGGTCCATTTCTGCAACCACCACGCCGGCGATCCGAACCGGCTCTCCTTCGTCGACAATGCGCTGGCGATGCAGGGCGTCGAGCTCCGGCTCGATTTCAAGCGGGCCGGCCTCGCCAAGGTGAGCAGGGTCTATGCTGCGCCCGCCAGCGACATCGCCTTCGCTGTTGTCGGAGATCATGTCGCGCTGACGGTGCCCGAGTTTGTGGTCCACAGCGTCGTCGTCCTGGAGTGACCGAGCCCCATTGATTTGACCTGACCGATGCAGATTCTGGACGTCAACGATCTGATGCAGCTGGCGCGGCGGCGCGTGCCGAAGATGTTCTTCGACTACGCCGATTCCGGCGCCTTCAGCGAGAGCACCTACCACGCCAACGAGGCGGCGTTCGGCGCGATCAAGCTCAGGCAGCGGGTCGGCCGGAAGATCAGCAACCGCTCGCTGGCATCCACCATGGTCGGCCAGAAGGTGGCCATGCCGGTCGCGCTGGCGCCGGTTGGCATCCTCGGGATGCAGCATGCGAACGGCGAGATTCTCGCCGCCCGCGCGGCGGAGTCTTTCGGCGTGCCGTTCACGCTCTCGACGATGAGCGTCTGCTCGATCGAAGAGGTGGCGCGGGCCACCAGTACGCCGTTCTGGTTCCAGCTCTATGTGATGCGCGACCGCGGCTTCGTGCGATCGCTGATCGACCGCGCCAAGGCGGCGGGATGTTCGGCGCTGGTTGTGACGAT
The DNA here is from genome assembly GCA_016213505.1 of Devosia nanyangense. GTDB lineage: Bacteria > Pseudomonadota > Alphaproteobacteria > Rhizobiales > Devosiaceae > Devosia_A > Devosia_A nanyangense. Next base: position 44,406 of record JACRAF010000031.1, on the reverse strand, counting down.
GGACCTGCAGATCGTCGGGCAGCGGCACAAGGATCAGCGCAATGGACTGTCGACGCCGCCGCGTCTCAACCTGCCGACCCTGCTGCAATTGTTGGTGCGTCCACGCTGGTGCCTGCAGATGCTGGGGGTTCGCGACCGGCGTCTCGGCAATCTGGTCGGGCACACCGAGAGCGCCAAGGACCTCACCTCGATGTCGGCCTGGGTAGCCGACCAGTTCGATCTCGAATTCTGCTGGGACGACATCGCCTGGCTGCGCGAGCGCTGGGGCGGCACGCTGATCCTCAAAGGCATCATGACCGCTGAGGATGCACGCGAGGCGACGCTCACCGGGGCCGACGCGATCGTCGTCTCCAATCACGGCGGCCGGCAGCTCGATGGCGCGCCCTCGACCCTCAGCGTGCTGCCCGGCATCGTCGATGCTGTGGGCGACCAACTGGAGGTCCATGTCGACGGCGGCATCCGTTCGGGGCAGGACGTTTTTCGCGCGCTGGCGCTGGGGGCCAAGGGCACCTACATCGGACGCCCCTATGTCTACGGTCTGGGCGCCATGGGCGAGGCCGGCGTCCGCCGTGCGCTCGAGATCATTGCGACCGAACTCGACGTCACCATGGCGCTTTGCGCCGAACGGACGATCGCAGCAATCGGCCCGCACAACCTCGAGATGACAGCTTCGGTCGAGGGATGACGCCTCCGGTTGACCGCGACGGGGAGGACGTCAACACGACTTCTTGGGGCACGAGGCGCCCACTAGGCCTGCGGTGGCTGGTCCTGCGGTTGGCTTTCGGGGACCATTTGGAATACTCGCCAAACGGCGGGTTTCGAACCCCAAAAACCACCCTACCGATCAACATGTTGGTAGAGCTGAGCAGGTCAATTGAAGGAATGGCGGAGAGAAAGGGATTCGAACCCTTGAGACGGTTACCCGCCTACACACTTTCCAGGCGTGCGCCTTCGACCACTCGGCCATCTCTCCGCGCTGAGGCGGACTGCCGGGCTTGCCGGCGTCTCGGGCCTTCGCCGGCGATGCGGCGGGAGGGGGCGGAACACCCCTCCAAAGGCGCGGGCAATATACTCATCGGCGAGTTGACCGCAAGGGATCATAGGCCGGTGAGGCGGATTGTCCGACGTGGCCCGCGACTTGTCTTGTGCAACCGAACAGCCGCGTGCAAGAAGGGCGAAACCCCCACGGCCTGCCGCTTACACTCCCGGCAGGTCCAGAGACGGAAGAATGCGGCTTCTCCTCCGGGTCCTGGGCACTTTGCTGATCGCGTGCGCGGTGATCCTGCTCATCATCGACGGTACCAAGTCATTGGCGGCCAACACGATTGTGTTGACGTCGCTGAACGACAGCTGGACGCAGATCCACGCCGAGAGCCTCCTGGGGGTGCGGCAGTTTCTCGAAACGCGACTGTTTGGACCGCTGCTCGAGACGGTGGTTTCGGCGCTATTGGGCTTTCCCGGCTGGGCGGTGATCGGGGTACCGGGCATTCTGCTGGCCTGGGCTGGCCGGTCGCGGCGCGAGCGGAAATTCCTGCGGCAGGACCAGCTCTAGGTGGGCCTGCACAGCGTCAAGGCCTTCACCAAATTCGTCGCCGGCCTGCCGGCAGCGACGATCGTTGCACAATGGGAGAGCCAGGTCGCCAAGGTCGGCGGCAAGGTATTCGCGCTGTGCGGTGAGGATGGCTCGCACATCTCCTTCAAGGTGTCGGAGATGTCGTTCGAAGGCCTGACCGGGCTCGAGGGAGTTGGGCAGGCGCCATATTTCGCCAAGCGGCAGTGGGTCTCGGTGGCAAAGGGGGCCGCACTCTCCGACGCCGATCTAAAGGCCTACATTGCCCAGTCGCATCGGATTGTCGCCGACAAGCTCACCAGGAAGCTGCGCACCGAACTCGGCCTCTAGCGCGGCGCCACGGCATAAACCCGGAGCGGGCTATCGGGGAGGCTCCGGTCGACCAGCCAGTCCGGCAGGCTGCCGGCCGCGAACAGCGTCACGAACGAATCCGGCGTGTGCTCGACCAAGCCACGGATTTCCTTCATGGCCGGGCAGATCACCACCAGCGAGACGCCGCGCGCCGCGAGGATCGCCCGGCCCTCGTCGATCGGGCCGTTGAAGAAGCGGAAGGCGTCCATCACCCCCTGCTGGTTGCGGTGGTAAGGGGCGGCGACCACCGCGTGCGAGGTGAACAGCAGCAGATGGCTGCCCAGGTCGATGGGCGCCATCACCCGCTCGGGCGGAAGCCCGGCGAGATCGGCAAAGGCAGACGGTTGCAGGCAGGCCTGCCGGGCGGCGCGGAACCTGTCCTCGGTCGCGGCGGCGTAGTCGGGAAAGGCCAGGACGATCGCGGTGGCCAGGACGCCGACGGCGATGCCGGCCGAGACGAGGCAACTGCCGACGAAGGCGAGCGCTGGAAGCATCCCGCGCCGCGCGGCCTGATATCGCCAGGCCGTCGCGATCAGCGCCGCACAGGCGGGTATCGCCAGGGGTACGGCGATGCGCGCCGCCCGGATCTGGAGCAGCATGACGGCGGTGGCGACCAGGAGGAATGCCCCATAGATCAGCCAGGCGCCGCGGTCGCTGCCGCCGCGAACGACGTTCCAGACGATAGTGGCGAGCGCGGCGAGGACCGGCACCGCCACGGCGATGGGGTAGACCGGGTCGCCCACAAGGCTGGTCCACCAGGGCTGTGCCTCGGCGATACGGTCGATCCAGTTGGCGATCAGCCAGGGATCGAGCGTGCCATATGGACCCATGAGGATCGCCGGGTAGAGTGCGAGCGTCGCACCAGCGACGACCATGCCCGCCGCGACGCCGGCGATGAGCCGCACCGGCCAGGCCCGCAGCGGGACAAGCGACAAGGTCGCCAAGGCCAATCCGGCCAGCCCTGCCGCGACGGTATAGACGATCGAGATGGCGTCGGTCGCCGGCGCGAGCCAGCGCGCGGGCGGCACGCCCTGCGCCAGGGCCAACGCTGTGCCCACCGCAAAACTCACGCCGAAATCGCGCATCGCCGCCGCGTGCCGGGGCGCCGCTACCCAGGCGAGGCCGAACACCAGCGCAGTGGCGACGACCATCGGCAGGCTCTCGATGCCGATCGCCATGGCTGTCGCAGCCGCGGCGCCGGCTCCGATCGCCAGGCGCGGCCGGTCGAGCGACCGGATAGTGCAATAGAGCATGGCGAGGCTCAGCAAGATCTGCGCCGAGTGATGATCGAGGCGACCCGGCGCGAACTCCGCCATGGTGACAAGCGATAAGGCGGGCAGCACCAGCGCCGGCAGCAGAGCCGCGCGACCGGCGAGTCGCAGAGCCAACTTGCCGCTCAGCCAGAGCAGCAGCAGGAGCAGCGTCAGCGGCCAGGCACAGGCAACGATGGTATCGGCCATCGCTCCGGCGATGGGGCGCAGCACCACCAGCAGTGCCGCTTCGGGCAGGTCGATCAGACGCGACCAGTGAATTTCGGCGCCATAGGGCGTATTGAGCCGATGCTGGACGAGGTCGAACCAGCCCTGCCCGGCGAGAAAATCGTGCACCATGGTGAGGCGCATGGCATCGTCGGTATCGAGGATCAGCGGCGTCGTGCCGGCGCTCAGCACGGCCTTGGCGCCAAAGGCGGCGGCGGTCAGCGCCCAGCAGATCGCCAGGGGCCAGAGCCCAACTCTGTGGTCGCGCGTCGCCATCGCCCTCGGGCCCCGATCCCCCAACGGTCTAGAGCTTTGCCGTTAAGATCGGCTGAAACCATGCCGTCGGGGCGTTGACGGCGGGATGGCGGGCCCATCTACTGGACCGAGACGAGAAACGGGGGCCACGATGATCGCAATCCTGCTCTATCTGATCGGGCTGATTTCGGCGCTGGTGACGGTGGTGGCCGTCGGTTTCGACGCGCCGCCGATCTATTCAGCGCTGCTCGCGGCTTCCCAGTCCGGCTCCCAGAACCTGCTGCCGGCGCTCGGGGTGGCTGCCAAGGGCCTCGGCTGGGCGCTGATGCCGTTCCTCGGCGGCCTGCTGCTGATGGGTTTTGCGCGGATCATGATGCTGCTCGGCTCGATCAACCGGGCGCTCAAGGGGCCGGCCTGACCTGCGGGAGCAGCACCGAGCTCGGCCGTCAGACGAGCCCGGCCGCGGCGCTTTCGACGACGAAGAAGAGCAGGAGTGGGGTGAAGGCGAAGGCAAAGGCGACGCCTTGGCGGGCGCTCATCAGCCGGCCGATGAGGAAGAACGCGGTGAAGGCGACGACGCTTGCCATCACCGGGGCATGCTCGCCGTTGAAAAACCCAAAAAGTGCGGTCATCGCATCCGCCTCGCCGCAATGCTGAAAACGCAGTGATGCGCGGCGCGGGTTTCGCGCCAGTTGGCGCGGCCGGTCGCTGTTGGCGCAATTTTGCATCTAATGCGAACGATTGGCCCACCGCCCCGGCGTTCGGCCGGAGCGGCGGTCTATTGCGCTGACCTAGCCCTTGGCGGCCGGGGCGCCGTTGGTCCAGGTGACGTCGACGCCGGTGAGCGGCACCGAGGACAGCGACATCTTGCCCGAGCCGAGCTGCAGCTCGCGGGCGTGAGCCAGATAGAGCAGCGTGTTGTTCGCCTGGTCGTAGACGCGGGTAATGCGGAGGCTCTTGAAGATCAGGCTGCGCTGCTGCTTGAAGATTTCTTCCCCACCGCCGCCGAGCGAGATATTGCCGATCGTCACGGGGCCCGATGCGGCGCAGTCTATCGCCGAGTAGGATGGATCCTCGAACCAGTTGCCCTGCTGCAGGCGGTCGATCAGGCTGCGGTTGAAGTAGGCGACATGGCAGACGACGCCCTTGATCTCGGGGTCCGCCACCGCCTCGAGCGCGATATCGTTGCCGGTCCAGTCGACATTGATCTTGCCGACGTCCTTGGCGTTGTTGTTGCCGCAGGCGGCGAGCAGCGTCACGAGCAGCACGGCGCCGGTGACGCGGGCGATCTGGATCAGCATGGGCGGTTCCCTCGAACAGAGCCAAAGACTGCGCTGATGTGGGGGCCGGCGGGCCGGGCTGCAAGGACCATTCGGCGATCCGGCTCAGTACCGCTTCATCCGCCGCTCGATGAACCGTACGACCAGCGACAGCGAGATGGTCAGGGTAAGATAGAGGAAGGCGACGACGTTGTAGGTCTCGAAGAATTTGAAGGTGCCCGAGGAGTAGACCTTGCCCAGCTGAGTGATGTCCTGCACGCCCAGCGCCGAGACCAGCGCCGAATCCTTGATCATCGAGACGAAGTCGTTGCCGAGCGGCGGCAGGATGGTGCGCAGCGCCTGGGGCGCAATGATGTGACGGAAGATGTGCCGCGACCTGAGGCCCAGCGCCCGCGCCGCCTCGATCTGGCCGACCGGCACCGCCTCGATCCCGGCGCGAAAGATCTCGGCGAGAAATGCCGAATAGCAGATGGTCAAGGCGAAGATCGCGCGCCAGGTGAGATCGAAATTGCGCACCGTCAGTCTTGGGAACCAGCCGATGGACTGCAGCGGCCCGGTCAGCCAGTTGGCGGCGGCTATGGTCGCCGGGGCGCCGACGAAGGCGACGTAGAACAGGAACACCAGGATCGGAATGCCGCGCACCAGCTCGGTGTAGAATGTCGCGACCTGCACCAGCACCGGCCGGCCGGAGGTGCGGGCCAGCGCCACGATCAACCCGAGCAACATGGCGAGGACGAAGGCGACGACCGTCACCCACAGCGTCGTCAGCACGCCGCCGGATAGGGCGCGGAAGATCTGGCCATAGCCCCGGTCGGCGACAATGGCCCAGAGGATCAGCACCCCAAGCAGCGCCAGCGCCAGCAGCCAGAACGGGAAATCGGCGAGGCGGTGGCGAACGGCTGGCGGCATGGACGGGGACCCGCGGGACATTGCGGGTCCCCGATTGGATTTTCGGTCGCGCGTTCGAACCGGAAAACCGGCTTCCACTTTTCCTGAACGCACTCCTACTGGGCCGCGCTATACTCGTAGAACCATTTGCGGTTCAAGCCGTCGATCGTGCCGTCGGCCCTCATCGAGGCCAGCGCCGCGTTGATCGGGGCGACGAGGTCCGAGCCCTTCTGCAGGATGAAGCCGAACTCGTCCGAGCCGATCGGATCGCCGATGGTCTTGAACACGCCGGGATCGGCGGCGATGTAGCCCTCGATCGAGGCCTGGTCCATCAGCACCATGTCGACATCGCCGGATTTGAGCGCCTGCACCGACGCGCCGAACGTGTCGAACAGCTTTATGCGCGGGTTCGCTTCGTCGCCGTCGAGCACGTCATAGACGGCGGCATAAAAGTTCGAGGTGCCGGCCTGGGCGCCGATCAACAGGTCGGTGTTGGCGGCGAAATCGTCCTTCGATCTGATCCGCTCCTCGCTGCCGCGCACCAGCATGTATTGCTGGCTCGTCATGTAGGGGTCGGAGAAATCGACCTGCTGCTTGCGCTCGTCATTGATGGTGATGCCATCCATGCCGACGTCGTACTGGCCGGATTTCACCGCCTCGATCATCACGTCCCAGCTCGACAGGTTCCACTCGATCTTGGCGTTGAGCCGTTTGCCGATCTCGTTGATCGCGTCGTATTCCCAGCCGATGCCCTGGCCGGTCTTGGGATCGGCGAAATTGAGCGGCGTATAGGCGTTCTCGGTGACGGCACGGATGGTGCGGCCGCCCAGATCCGGCAGCGCCGCCGCCGAGGCCGAACCGATGGCGAAGGCGATGAGCGTCGCGGCGAGCGCTTGAACTGCGGGTTTCATGAGGCGGCAATCTCCCTGAACTGATGCCCGCGCATTTCCCCCGCGCGGGATTTGGCCGGGACTGTAACGCTCAAGGCGGGCGGGGCTCAACCCCGTTGCCGCGCACCCCGCCGCCGGCATGCAGCCGGCCGGCAGGATCAGAGCGTGCGGGCGAGGAAGATGGTGCCGGCAATCGGCGTGTCATAGTAGGCCGGGACGGATTCGAAGCCGGATCTGGCGTAGAGCGACAAGGCCTCTGTCATCGTCGGCAGGGTGTCGAGACGGATTTCGCGGTATCCGAGCCGCGCCGCCTCGCCCACAATGGCCTCGACCAACGCCCGTCCGAGGCCGAGCCCGCGCCCGTAGGGGGCCACGTAGAGGCGCTTCATCTCGCAACACCCGGCCGGCTCCAGCGGCCGCAGCGCAACGCAGCCGACGGAACGACCGGAGGCATCCCGGGCGAGTAGCAACGCGCCGGCCGGTGGGGCGTATTTGCCGGGCAGCTCGACCAGCTCGGCTGCGAAATTCTGGTAGCCCAGGTCGATCTGCAGCGACGCTGCATAGGCCCGGAACAGCGCTGCGGTCGCCAAGAGATCGTCGGGCGAACAAACTGGCGCAATCTCGAACGTGCCGACCACGTGCACCGTCCCTGGACTAGGCCGGAAACTTCGGCGCCGCCGGCCCGTGCGGCCGGTCGATGTGGCCGAGGTCGCGCTCGGGGTCGATGCGATCGCGCACCATTTGCTTCAGGTGTTTGACGTCGGGGAAGCCGCCGTCGCGCTTGCGCTCCCAGATCAGCTCGCCATCGAGCCTTATCTCGAATATGCCGCCGGTGCCGGGGACCAGCGTCACCTCGCCCATCTCGAGCGAGAAGGTCGAGAGCACCTCCTGCGCCATCCAGGCGGCGCGGAGCAGCCAGTTGCATTGGGTACAATAGGTGATCGCGAGTTTCGGCTTGTCGCTCATACCGTCGGGTCGCTCCAGCTCGACATGAAATTCTGCGGCAGGACCAGCGTCTCGGTGTCGTCCGACTTGTCGCGGGTGAGCTGCGCCGTGGTGGCATTGACGCGCTGCGCCAGGAGCCGGGCGATCTGCAGCAGCCAGTCGGGATGGGTCTTCAGCACGTCGATGGCGTTGTCGATGACGAAGAAATCCACCTCGCTCACCGCCCGCACCGTGGCCGTCTGCGGCAGGTCGAGCAGCACGCTCATCTCGCCGATCACCGCGCCCGGCGTCCGGATGGTGGTGACGTGCCTGCCGTCGCGCAGCACCTCGAGCTCGCCGTCCTTGAGCACATAGAGCTGGCCGGTCCTGCCGCCCTGCTCGATGAGCGCCATGCCGGGGGCAATCCAATCGCGCCGGAGCCAGGGATCGGGCATTTCGTCTCCTGTTGTCGCGCCCATGCTAGCGGACACCGGCGCCTCCGCCAATCGCGGCCTTCCCACGGCTCTGCTTTTGGGGCAGAAAGCGGCCGCCCGCGCCGGTCTTTCGCCGGAGTGCAGGGAAAGTCCCAGTGGTCGCGCGTTCGAACCGGAAAACCGGAAACCCACTTTTCCTGAACGCGCTCCAGAACAAAGCCGGTCCCCTGCCGGCAAGGAGAACACCATGTCCGATACCCCCGTGCTCGGCCGCCCGGCCGAGATCCCGATCGACCCCGCCACCGCCCCGCTCGACCGCGTGCCCAACGCGCACGCCGATGTCGACTACGTCATCCGCTTCACGGTGCCCGAATTCACCGCGCTCTGCCCGATCACCGGGCAGCCGGATTTCGCCCATCTGGTCATCGACTATGTGGCGGACAAATGGATGATCGAGAGCAAATCGCTGAAGCTCTTCATGTTCTCGTTCCGAAACCACGGCTCGTTCCACGAGGCGACGACGGTGATGATCGGCAAGCGCCTGGTCGCGGCGCTGGAGCCGCGCTGGCTGAGGATCGGCGGCTACTGGTATCCGCGTGGCGGCATTCCCATCGACGTGTTCTGGCAGACCGGCGCGCCGCCCGCCAATGTCTGGCTGCCCGACCCGGGTGTACAGCCCTATCGCGGGCGCGGCTGACAAATGAGCGCGGCGCGGGGGCGGCTGCAGGCGATCGACACCTATCGCGGGCTCGCCATCCTCGCCATGGCGGCCTACCACACCGCGTGGGACCTGACCTACACCGGGCTGATCGAGACCGGCATCGGCGTCGACCCCGTATGGATCAGCGCGCAGCGGGCGATCCTCACGAGCTTTCTTCTGCTCGCCGGCGCCGGCCTCGTGCTGGGGCACGCCGGCGGCATCGACTGGCGGCGGTTCTGGCGGCGCGAGGCGGTGCTGGTTCTGGCGGCGCTGGCGGTGACGGCTGGAACGTGGTTCCTGTTCCAGGACTATTTCTCGTATTTCGGCGTGCTCCACGCCATCGCGGTCACGTCGCTCCTGGCGCTACCCTTCGTCGTCGCGCCGCTGTGGATGGGGATTGCCGCGGCGGCGATCGCGCTCGTTTTGCCGCTGGCGTTTTCGTCCGAAGCGTTCGATCCGCGCTGGCTCAACTGGATCGGGTTCTTCCGGACGACGCCCGAGACCGCCGACCTCGTGCCGGTGTTCCCCTGGCTGGGGGTCGTACTGATCGGGGTGATCGGCATGCGGCTGCTGCGCGATGCGCCGGCGTTCACCTGGCGGAGCCAGAACCCGGCGATCCGCGCGCTGGCCTTTACCGGCCGGTGGAGCCTCGTCCTCTATCTCGTCCACCAGCCGCTGCTGTTCGGCCTCATCACGCCGCTCGCCAACTGGGTGCATTCGAGCGAGCAGACCAGGCTCGAGAGTTTTGTGCAAAGCTGCCGGGCGAGCTGCGCCCTTCGACAGGCTCAGGGTGAGGCAACGGAGAAATTCTGCACCGCCTATTGCAGCTGCGCACTGGACCTCACGGTGCGCGACAGCCTGTGGGACGCGATCGACGCCAGCCCGCGCACGGCGGAACAGCAGGGCGCGGTGGACCGGATGGGAAAGCTGTGCACGGCGATGGCGCGGTAGCAAGGGCGAGCGAAATCGGCCATCGGCTTCGGCCTCCGGTTGCGGGGAAGAGATACGGGTCCCGAGGCGCGTCGCGTCTCTGGGGTTTTATTTTGTGGAGACGCAAGCGCCTCGGGAACGCCAGGATTGGCACCGGATGGAGCGGCCCCGGCACAGCCGGGCAAACGTCCACCACAGTCAGGCCGGGACGACTCCCGGCCCCCTGGCTGGCCGACCGCAGCCGTTCGTCTCGACTCCGTACCGCGCGGTCGACTGAGGGAGAGAATAGCACCGGCGCAAAGCGCGGGGATAAGTCGAGGTGAGGCGGGGGTAAGGGACTGATCGGGCGTGGGTTTTCGAGGGGATCGCGAGTCACTTCGGTGCGCTTGGCCGCCCCTCCGTCACGCTTGCGCGTGCCACCTCCCCCGCGACTGCGTCGCAGGGGAGGAAGCAAAGACGCGGCTCAAAGTCGGTCGAGCCGCGACGGCGGGGGCGAAGAGGGGCGGCCGGCGGTGGCGTCGGCGTAGCCGTCCTCATAGGCCGTCTCGGCCTTGGCCTCAATCAGCCGCAGCAGCTTGTCGCGCATCTCCTCGCCGTGGCGCTTGTCGGCGAGCGAGGTGATGATGGCGCTGGTCTGGGGGCGCAGCCGCCTGACCGGCACCGTCGCGTCGCGGCCGATGAGCCAGACGAAGCAGCCGAGCTCGGGATCCCAGGCGCTGTGGCGCGCCTCGAAGGCATCGAGCCCGGCCAGCGCCTGGCCGAGCTGGACGGCGAGCCCGGCGAACCCCGGCGCCGCATCGAGCGGCAGCTTTCGCGCCAGCGAGCGGGCGAGGAACGGGCGGACCTCGAACAACAGATCGGAGGCGAGCGCCCGCGTCTCGGCCGGAATTTCGGCCTCGGGCTTTCGCGCCGCGATGGTCTCGACCTGCTTCAGGAGTTTTGCGAGCCTGAGATACAGCCCCTCATGCGCCTCGGCGCGATCGGGGGTGACGGAGTGTGGTTTCGGCATGGGACCCTTCGTTGGTTGAGTGACGACGAAGGGAGTTTAAGGCCGCTGGAAGGGACGGGGATAAGTTTGGGGAAATGACTGATCCATCGTCATTTTTCGGACATTTGTTGCCGCGGACCACGACCTAGCACGACGGCTTCGCCGCGTTGGTATCGGGGCTGCGCAGGGAGACTTGGCGCTACAGCGCTTCGGTCCGTATATTGACCGAGCATGGGGACTTGAGATGGGCTTCGCTGTTTTCATCCACCGCGCGGACTCCCCCTATGAGGATAGTCCGGCCACTCAGTATCAGTTCCCAAGCCAGTATCTGTCCCGGGTGAGCGCGAGCGTCGGCGACTGGATCGTCTACTACGAGCCGACGAAGGTATCCGGGTCGCGCGGCTACAATGCGATCGCCCGAGTCGAGCGTGTCGTGCCGGACCCGGTCAAGCCCAACATGTACTTGGCACTCATCGCGGCGGGCAGCTATCTGCCGTTTCCCAACCCGGTGCCGTTCATGGTGGAGGACGGACTTGCCGAGACCGGACTGCTCAATGCCGAGGGCCGTGTCTCCGGACGGGCGCAGGCGGCGGTGCGGCCGATTTCACCCAAGGATTTCGATCGTATCATGATGCGCGGCTTTGCGGAGGACCGGCCGGTGCTACCGCGTGTTGGCGAGCCTGAGACGCCGTTCCAGCTCGACGAGCCTCAGGCGCCGTTCGCTTTCGAGCAGGAGCGCGAGCGGGTGGAGACATTGACCAGCCGCGTGATACGCGACCGGGTGTTCCGCCGGGTGGTGCTGCGTGCTTACAACGAGCGCTGCGCGGTGACCGGGCTGAAACTGATCAACGGGCTTGGACGCGCCGAAGTGGCGGCTGCGCATATTCGCCCGGTCGAGCGCAATGGGCCGGACATTGCCAACAACGGTGTTGCCCTTTCAGGCACCGCGCATTGGATGTTTGACCGCGGGCTGATCACGTTCACGGATGGCTTGGACATCGTGATTTCGCGGCACGTGAATGATCGCGATGGAGCAATGGGGCTAATCAATCAGACGGGCAGGCTGATTGGGCCGCAACTAGAGCGTGACCGCCCGCACCCGGCATTTCTCGCATGGCACCGGGAGAACTGTTTCAAGCACTAACCAGCCTCGCCCTACCACGGGAATGGCCAGGGCAGGGGCAGGCCTTCGCCGTTGGGCGAGATGGGGGCGCGGGCGTGGGCGGCGTCGATGCCGAAGGCGGCGTCGCAGGTCGCGGTCCAGTGGAGGAGGCATTTGGCGGCGAATTCGGAGCCGTAGGGGCCTTCGTTGGCCGCGACCCGCGCGCCATAGGGGCCTTCGTTGGCGAGCATGCGCAGGATGCCGTAGGGGCCCTCGTTGCCGGCCAGGGCGGAAGACGGGGCGGCGGCTGTGGTCAGGGCGACGACACTCAAGGCGACGAGAAGACGAGACGAACGCATCCGAACCTCCATGGTGCAACGATGGAGGCAAGTATAGCAGCGGCGGAGGACTTGGGGAGGGTGAATTGTTCGCGGGGGTGGTGGGCGGTCGATGCTCGAGCCGCTTCCCCCCTCTGGCAAATTCTAAGGGCTTGGCTGCGCCAAACCCAAGAATTTGCTTTCTCCCCCGCAAGGGGGGCGATGATCGACTGAGAGGCCGGCGGCTTAGCCCTTCCCCGGCGGGTTCGTCATCAGCGCCGACATCAGCCGATGAAAGGCGCCTTGCTCGGCGGCCTGGTGGGCTTCCTTGCTGAGCTCGACGAGGAGCGCCGAGGTGGCGTCAAGGCGCTGGCTCAGCAGCATCGCGACGCGCAGGGCCGCCAGCGGCTGGCGCTCGAGGAAGGCGAGGGGGTTGTGGACGACGCGCACGGCGGCCGGCGTCTGGGCCCGCACGGTGGCGGTGTTCTCGGTGCCGAGCAGCACGCTCATTTCGCCGATCAGCGCGCCCTCGGCGGAGATGGTGGCGACCACCACGCCGCCGCGCTCGACGATGAACTTGCCCGATTGCAGCACGAAGAGATCGCCGCCGGGCTCGCCCTCAGCGATCAGCACCTCGCCGGCCTCGAGGGTTTTGGTGGGCTGGGCGGAGGTCAGCGTCAGGAGGTTGGCCATGGGGGGACTCTCTCGGGTTCGGGGGAGAGTGCCTCATCCTGGCGGCGGCGGGAAGATGCGTATGGGGGGAGATGCCCGACTGCGGGATCAGCCCTGCGAGCGTAGCTCTCCGGGCCTTGCCGTCTCAAATCGATCCACCGGATCGATTTGACCGTCGCCAAACGGCGACGGCCGACGTCAAGTATCCGACATCTTCAGCGCCGCGATGAACGCTTCCTGGGGGATGTCGACATTGCCGTATTGGCGCATCTTGGCTTTGCCCTTCTTCTGCTTTTCGAGGAGCTTGCGCTTACGCGTGGCGTCGCCGCCATAGCATTTCGCGGTCACGTCCTTGCGCATGGCGCGCACCGTCTCGCGGGCGATGATCTTGCCGCCGATGGCGGCCTGGATGGGGATGACGAAGAGGTGCGGCGGGATCAGCTCCTTGAGCTTTTCGCACATCTGGCGGCCGCGGTTTTCCGCCGCGTTGCGGTGGACCAGCATACTGAGCGCGTCGACCGGCTCGGAATTGACCAGGATGGTGAGCTTCACCAGATCGCCGGCGCGGTAATCGGCCAGCGTGTAGTCGAAGCTGGCATAGCCGGCGGAGATCGATTTCAGCCGGTCGTAGAAATCGAACACCACCTCGTTGAGCGGCAGATCGTATTCGAGCATGGCGCGGTTGCCGACATAGGTCAGGTTGCGCTGGATGCCGCGCCGGTCCTGGCAGAGCTTCAGGATCGAGCCCAGATATTCGTCCGGGGTGAGGATGGTGGCCTTGATCCAGGGCTCGCGGATTTCCTCGATGCGGACCACGTCGGGCATGTCGGCGGGATTGTGGAGGCTGAGGGTTTCGCCATTGGTGAGGGCGATCTCGTAGACCACCGAGGGCGCGGTGGCGATGAGATCGAGGTCGAACTCTCTGGAAAGCCGTTCTTGTATGATCTCGAGATGGAGGAGCCCGAGGAAGCCGCAGCGGAAGCCGAAGCCGAGTGCGGCGGAGGTTTCCATCTCGTAGCTGAACGAGGCGTCGTTGAGGCGGAGCTTGCCCATCGCCTCGCGCAACAGTTCGAAATCGGAGGCATCGACCGGAAAGAGGCCGCAGAACACCACGGGCTGGGCCGGGCGGAAGCCGGGCAGCGCCTGCGCCGTTGGTTTCTTGTCGTCGGTGATGGTGTCGCCGACATTGGTGTCCGCCACCTGCTTGATCGAGGCGGTGAAAAAGCCGATCTCGCCGGGGCCCAGCTCGCCGATGTCGACGAGCTTGGGGGTGAACACGCCGACGCGGTCGAGCTCATAGCTGGCGTTGGCGTTCATCATCCGGATCTTCTGGCCCTTCTTGATGGTACCGTCGATCACCCGGATGAGAACGACGACGCCCAGATACGTGTCGTACCAGCTGTCGACCAGGAGCGCCTTCAGCGGCGCAGCGATGTCGCCCTTGGGCGCCGGCAGGCGGTGGACGATGGCCTCGAGCACGGTGTCGATGCCGAGCCCCGTCTTGGCCGAAATCTCGAGCGCATCGGTGGCATCGAGGCCGATCACGTCCTCGATCTGCTGCTTCACCTTGCCGACGTCGGCGGCGGGCAGATCGACCTTGTTGATGACCGGCACGATCTCGTGGTTGACGTCCATGGCGTGATAGACGTTGGCGAGGGTCTGCGCCTCGACGCCCTGGGTGGCGTCGACCACCAGCAGCGAGCCCTCGACGGCGGCGAGCGAGCGGTTGACCTCGTAGGCGAAATCGACGTGGCCGGGGGTGTCGATGAGGTTGAGGATGTAATCCTCGCCGTTCTTGGCGCGATATTTCAGCCGCACCGTCTGCGCCTTGATGGTGATGCCGCGCTCGCGCTCGATGTCCATCGAGTCGAGCACCTGCTCCTTCATCTCGCGCAGTTCGAGCCCGCCGGTGGTCTGGATCAGCCGGTCGGCCAGCGTCGACTTGCCGTGGTCGATATGGGCGACGATGGAAAAATTGCGGACGTGGTCGAGGGGGACGGACATGTTTCCTTCGAGGCGCGCTGCGCGCCGCTGGATCTTTCTTTGCGCGCTACGCGCGCTGTATATTTCTTTGCGCGCTACGCGTCGCTGTTGCGGCTGATAGCAGGCCGGGCGGCCGGGCGCAAAGGTGGTTTACGGGCTGTTAACCCGTCAAAACCGGGTCGCCGGGGAAGGCCGGCGGTGGTTGATCTGGGCCCACACGCAGGAGATCGCCATGAGCCTCAGATTTTCCGGCATGCCGAGCGGGCTGGCCGAGGCCTATCGAGCCGGGGCGATTTGGATTGCTGCGAGGATGGTAGAGGCGGCTCGAGGCGACTTGAACGCCCATCTCGCTCATCGCGTATCCTGTTTGGAAGACGAGCACGCCAAGCTTGAAGTCTAGGCTCGCTTGATGCGGACGACAAGTGGTTCAACACCGGGCATCGGGCATTTCCAGATGAGATCGCCTTTGCCTTCCGCGATACGTTTCCGCCAGTGACTGTTGGGATCGCCCCACTTCCGCGCGCGCTTGATAAGTTCCAGGGTCGGTCTCTGTCGCTCCTGAAGTTCCTTGAGGAAGTCCGTCAGGTCGCCGGTTTCGAGAAGCAGCAAGATCGCCTGAAGGTCGTATAGCCGCAAGGGAATGCCTCGCGTCGATCGCAGCGAAGCGAGGATAGGCCGCAGCGGCCAAAGGACATCGCTCGACAGCGCGATTCTGGCCTCTGCCGGCGGTGATGCAGCCTGCGGGGCGTCCGCTGGGGCGGGACGGCGGCGGGTTGCTTCTGGCGCGTCCTCCTCCGGCGGCGGAAAGTCGGCCCGAATCATCGTCCAAAGCAAGTCAATCGCGGCCTTGCGGCTATCGTTGAGGCGCTCTAGGGCCGCCAGTTCCATGCTTGCGGTCCGATGGCGCTTTGTCAGTGCCGCGGGAAGCAAACCGGCATCGGCTTCCTGTGTAGGGAGCAGATCGCCGACCGCCAGGAAGCGGGGTGCCCATAACCGTCGTAGTGCGTTCACGTGGTAAACACGCTTCCGATTGGACCTGGATAGTCGATAGAACCCGGTGGGCAAGGCGCCGGCTGAGATCATCGGCTCAGGCAGCATCACGCTTCGTCTTCGATCAGACGAATACGTCTTCAAGTACCACACGACGAGCTGCTGTCCCGAAACGGTGGCGACAGCAACGGCAGCACCGCCGGCAAGCGCAGCAAGAACGGAACGACGATCCGCCCGGTACGGTTGCGTGGGACGGAGCAGCGCCCAACGCAACCCGAGCGTCGCCGACGCAACAAGCATGGCGGCGATGGCAACATCACTGAGCAGCGGCAGCAAGCGGGGGTGCACCCAGACTGGAAAGCCCGCAGCATCAATGGCCGGATGGTAGTGGTCGGTCATTACATAGCCAATCCAGGCGACACGCAGCTGGATGACGAAGAACAACGCAATGAGACAGAAGCTCACAAGACGGATGAACCGGTCGCGCGATCTGTCCCAGCCGAGCGCCTCGAACAGCCCAGTACAACTTGCCTTGTCGCCCGCGAGCGTGGCGACCGGTGCCAGCCAGAACGGCGTTTCGCCAGCGATATCCTCGACCGTCACAGACTCGGCCGGTTGCTCAGTGCTCTTTGCTGCCAACTCCGCTTCGAAGGCGGCCTTGGCCTTCAACAGCATCGAGGCGAGGCTGAGGCGGCGTGCGACGATGTACGCCAGAAGGCCAACAAGAATTATGCTCCAACAAAATACCGCAAGAGTCTTTGGGATGAGGAACTTGCCGCCGAAGACCTCGAACACCGCACTCTGCTTAAGCTGCGAATGGTCCTTCTCGGCCTTCTCGATCTTTCCGGTCAGCTTGTCGTATCGTTCCCGCTCCTCGGGCTGCGCAACCTTCATGGGATCGGATGCATCGGTGGTGGTGTTGGCTTGCTGGTCCTGGACAGCTATCCGGTGCCGAATTTCGAACACGAGCATTTCCCGCTCGGACAGGAGTCGTGCCACCTTGGTATTCTCGTTGTCGCGCAAAACGGTCATGAATTCCTGGCCGATCGGTTCGATCACGGCGAGCCATGAAACCAGAAGCGACACGCAGACGGTCAGAACTGCCGCACTTACAGTTCTCGTCTGGGACCGGAATACAGCAATCCAGTCTTCCGCCGGCTTGCCCGGATACCCTCTGACTACTGTCATGTCTAGCTCCCATGCCGGAAGTCCCAATAAACCTGTTTGGCTAGACTGTTTCAACCCTCAAGATTGATTCTCGCGCCAGGTGGTCAAAACCGGGTCGCCGGGGAAGGCCGGCGGTGGTTGATCTGGGCCCACACGCAGGAGATCGCCATGAGCCTCAGATTTTCCGGCATGCCGAGCGGGCTGGCTGCGGCCTATCGGGCCGGTGCACCCGATGCCAACGGGCAGGCGCCGGAGCGGCAGATTTCGGACGGGGACGGCGTGCCGTGCCGGCATTGCCTGGGGTATGTGGAGAAGGACGCGCCCTACCTGGTGCTGGCGTACCGGCCGTTTCCGGCGCCCCAGCCTTATGCCGAGCTGGGTCCGGTGTTCATCCACGCCGAGGCCTGCCCGGCCTACGATCCGGCGCAGGGGCTACCACCGCGCAATCGCGCCGGGCGCAACCAGATCTTGCGCGGCTACGGCGCCGACGACCGCATCGTCTACGGCACCGGCATCGTCGTCGCGTCCGGGGAGATCGAGCACGAAGCGGCGGCGATCCTGGCGCGACCGGACGTGGCCTATGTCCACATGCGGAGCGCCACCAACAATTGCTTCACGCTGAGGATCGACCGCGCGGGTGAGGATTGGTCGGTCTAGGGGCCGGGTGCGCCGTGCCCTAGCGCGCGAACACCTCGATTTCGGCGACGCCCGTGTTGCCGCCGCTCGAGGCGACGACCTCGAAGCGCAGGCGCTGGGCGTTGGCATCGACCGGGAACGTGTAGATGGACCCTGCGGCGGGAATGTTGAACGGCCCGAGCGACTCGCCACTGTCGGTGACGACGCGGAAGCGGCCGATCTGGGCGGTGGTGCCCATCGTCCGGGTCTGCAGTCCGAGGCCGGACAGCGCGACCGGGCGGCCGAGGTCGATCTCGATCCATGCTGCGTCGCCGTCGCCGGCGGACGACCACTCGGTGGCCGGATTGCCGTCGATGGCGTTGTCGCCGCCGAACGGCGAGTCCATCGCACCGCCGCCGTAATTGCTGCTCACCGCCACGACCCGGGCGCCGACCGATTGCAGCGCCACATTGCGGCCGAGCGGGTTCTCCGCCTGGGCCACGGCGGGCGGCGTGTGGAAAATGGTGTTGTCGCTGACATAGAGCGTCCCATCCGGCCCGACGCCCTGCAGACGCAGCTGATAGGCCGTGTCGGGCATGAGGCCGGCGAGCACTGGGTGGTGCCTGGTGTGACCGCCTCCGGCCATGTCCGTATCGGTGGCCAGCGCGCCATAGGCCGTCGTCAGTCCGTAGACGGCGGCGCAGACGACGGGAATCGTCGTCTCGATGGTGACGGTGACCGAGTCCGGGCGAAGCTCGGAGAAGGCCGGATCGCTGACGAGGATTTCGGACAGCGAATGGACGGGGGCCGGTTCGGCCGCCGCTGCTCTGCACGCCATCAGGCCAAGGAGACCGAGGCCCACCGCGAGGCGCCCCAGCCTCGACCATCGCAACAGACTCCACATGGCCGCTCACCCAAAATCGCGCACGCCGGCCGAGCCTAACGCATCGCCGGAAGCCATCCCAGCGCACGCCCGTTCACGATCGGGCGAGCTCACCCCTTGGGCGGCGTCACGCGCCAGTTGGTGTTGCCGAAATCGTCGCCGACGAGGAGCGAGCCGTCGCGGTCGAAGGCGAGTGCGGCGGGGCGGCCCCAGACTTCGGTGGGCGAGGTGCCGGCGACCCAGAAGCCGGTCATGAAGTTCTCGTAGCCGCCATCGGGCTTGCCGTCGGTGAAGGGGATGCGGACGAGCTTGTAGCCGCGCGGCGCGCCGGCGTTCCACGAGCCGTGGAGCGCGACGATGGCGTCGCCGCGATAGTCGGCCGGCCAGCTGTCGGGGATGAAGGCGACATCGAGCGGGGCGGAGTGCGCCGCGAACAGCACGTCGGGCACCTTCGCCGCCGCCAGCTTCAGGCCCTTGTCCTTGAACTCGGGCTGGGCGTTGCTGCCGAGATACTGGTAGGGCCAGCCGAAATTGTCGCCCTCCTCGACGCGGGTGAAATAGTCGGGCACCAGCTCGTCGCCCATGCCGTCGCGCTCCATGGTCACGGCGTAGAGCGCGCCGGTGGCGGGCTCGAAATCCATGCCGGTGACGTTGCGCATGCCGGTGGCGAAACTCATCTGGTTCTTGCCGTCGGCATCGAAGCGCTGGATGGTCGCCTTCATCGGCGGCTCGCCGTCGTCGAGATTGCCCATCGAGCCGACACCGACATAGATCCGGCCGCTTTTGGGGTCGACCGCGACCTCGCGGGTGATGTGCCCGGTGGGCGGGCCGAAGGCGTCGGGAGCGGACAACGGCGCCGGGCCGCCGCCGGCATCGATCGGCAGGCGGTAGAGGCCGTCGCTGTCGCCGAGCATCAGATCGCCGTGGAACGGGCCGACCGGGGCGAGCGCCATGCCGAAGGGGTTGTTGGCGCCCTGCAGCACGCCGCCCGCCTGGTCGGCAGCGCCGTCGCCGTCCTTGTCGTAAAAGGCGAGAATGCCGCCGCGATCCTGGGCCGCGACATAGATGACGCCGTCATAGCCGACCAGCAGGCGGCGCGGCGAGGGAATGGCCTCGACGAAGAGCTGCACCGCAAAACCGGCGGGCACCAGCGGCACGTGGTCGCCGCGCTCGATCCGCTCGGGCGGGGCGCTGGCCGAGGCCGTTGCGCCCGGCGCGGGCAGGCTGTCGGGGGTGATGTGGAAGCGCTGGCCCATCGCCTGGTCGGCGCCGGGCGGCACCGGATCGTCGGCCAGCGCCGGCAGCGCGAGCAGCAGCAGAGCCAGGGCGAGCCCGCGCAGCAGATGGTTCGGCATCAGATCCTCCGGGGCCGCTCGGCCAGTTTTGGGCGATGTAGCAGGGCCAGTGCAATCGATGCAACCGGCGGGCGCGGCGGGGCGATCACGATCGGGTGGCAACCCCGGGCCCCCGGCCGGCGTTGCGCAAATATGCGTCACGTCCTTGCCCTGCTGCTGATCGCTATGGCCGGACCGGCCCTGGCCCAGACCGACCCGGTTCCCCTGCCCCGCGAGCGGCCGGTGGCGAGCGCCGATGCCGGGGGCGTGCCGCTGCCCCGGCCGCGGCCGATCGCCGGTCCGGCTCAACTTGCCCCCGCCCCCGACCCCTCTCAGGCCGCCGACGGCGTCGGGGCGGGACCGATCCTGCCGGCCAAGCTCGTGGTCGAACCGGTCGTACCGCCGCGCGACTACCAGGCGGCGTGTCCGGCGGTGATGAATGGTGAGGTGACGGCGACGGCGCTGCCGCCGATCCATGAGGGCCAATGCGGGTTGCAATCGCCGCTGTCGCTCGAGGCGGTGAGCGCCAATGGCCGCTCGATCCCGCTCAACGCGGCGGTGATCACCGATTGCGGCATGGCGACGGCGCTGCCGGCGTGGATCGCCGAGGTCGACCTCTACCTCATCGCCCACGACTCGACGCGGATCGAGACGATCAATTTCGGCACCAATTACGCGTGCCGCAACGTCGACAACGCCAAGACCGGCAATCTCAGCTTTCACGCCTTCGCCGACGCGCTCGACCTCATCGGCTTTTCCCTCGAGGACGGGCGGACGATCAGCATCGCGCCGGGATGGGCGGGGACGGAGGAGCAGGGCAGCCGGATCCTGCGCTTCGCGCACGATGCCGCCTGCGCGCACTTCACCACCGTGCTGGGGCCCGAGGCGGACGCCTTCCACCTCGACAACATGCACATCGACCTCGGCTGCCACGGCAAACGCTGCACCGCGCGGCTGTGCCAGTGAAGTATCGTTTTAGTTATCGCGCGGGTGATGCACGGGCAGGTCGGCCCAATCGCGGACGGACCAGTCACGGCCGATCTCGACGGGCCGGGCCTGCCTGGCCAGGCGCGGGCCGGGTCGGCGCGGGTGGAGCCGCGCCATGATCATCATCAACTTCATCGTCGTCTCCTTTCGTTGCGGCGGGCGTATGGTCCCGCCGCAATGAACGCCAAGTGAACGCTCAGGCTGGCGGCTGGCAGTAAAAGCCGGCGCCGCCATCGGCGGGACGGCAGCGCGGATAGTCGGCCTGGGGCCGGCGGTAGATCCAGTACTCGGAGCCGAACATCAGATAGACGCAGACGAGCGAGCTCTGGCCGCCGATGGTCTCGAAGCGGACGCCGGTGACGCGGCTGCTCTGGTTGGTGGCGATCCAGCCGGCGTCGCCGGTGTGGGTGACGGTGCCGCGCGCCTCGCTGGGACAGCTCAGGATGATGTGGGGCGCAGCCACCGCCGCCACGGGGGTGAGAACCAGGGAGCCGATCACGCCGGCCAAGGCAAGGACTGAACGCATTTCCTCTACTCCGTGCCCACCACAGGATTGCCGTGGGTATGCGGAGGAGAATCGCGTTCTGGCGCTGAACCGAAAGTGAATGGCAGACGCGCCGGGCGGATACCGCAAAGGCTGGTTAACACGTCGTATCGGCGGTTCGGCGCCCGTCGTCTGAGGACGGATGGTAGGTCGGAAGGTCGGCCCAGTGGCGTGGGTCCGGCGACGCCTTCGCCGGCATGTCCGAGGCCGTCAGCCAGGCGAGAAAACGCCGCAAGAGGCTCAATCTTTTGTGCATCGCTGATCTCCTTTCTCAAAAGGGGATGCGCCTCCTTGGAGGGCATTGGCAATGGACAGGAGCTGCGTGGTACTATAGATTATCTATATGGATCGTTTCCCCATTCCGCTCAACGCACTGCGTGCCATCGAGATCGTGGCGCGGACCGGAGCGCTGAAGCCGGCGGCCGAGGAACTCGGCGTCACCATCGGCGCGGTGAGCCAGCACATCAGGCGGGCCGAGGCGCGGCTCGGGCTCGAGCTGTTCGAGCGGACGCCGCAAGGATTGCGGCCGACGCCGCAGTTGGGCGAGGTGCGGCCGCTGCTGTCGTCGGGGTTCTCCAGCCTCCTCGATGCGACGCGAGCGCTGCAGCGGGCCGACGACACCATCCTGACGTTGACGCTGGGCAGCGTGTTCGCCTCGCGCTGGCTGATCAAGCGGCTGCCGCATTTCCTCGCCGGCCATCCGGGCATCGAGTTCCGCATGGTGGCGACCGCCCGGATGGTCGACCTCGGCCGCGATGACATCGACTGCGCCATCCGCTTCGGCGACGGCCACTGGAGCGACGTGCGCAAGGAGCCGATGGGCTGCCGCCGGTTCCGGCCGGTGGCATCGCCCGAGCTCGCGGCACGACTGGAACGGCCTTCCGATCTCGACCACGTGCCGGTGATCGAGGACACTGCGACGATGCTGAGCTGGCCGGCCTGGTTCGCGGCGGCGGGCACGCCGGTACCGGCGCTGACCGGACCGCGCTACTCCGACCCGTCATTGGCGTTCGATGCGGCGATCGCCGGCCAGGGCGTGCTGCTGGCGGTCGACCAGATGAGCGCCGACGCAGTCAAGGAGGACCGGCTGGTGCGGCCGTTCGCAACCACGGCGGAGACCGGCTTCGACTACTGGTTCATCACCAGCAGTCTGAGGCGCGTGCCGAAGAAGGTGACGCTGTTCCGCGACTGGCTATGGGGGGAACTGGAGAAGAGGTGAACGGGGAGGCCCGGACGTGGTCCGGGACTGGCGCAGCATCGAGGCCGTCGCTCCACGACAATAGCGGGCTGCCCAGAAGCGCCGATTACGCCGCAGTGCTTTGCCGCAGCACAAGCCAGAGCGAGGCCAGATAGCACAGGGTCACCACGGCGAACGCTGCCAGCAGGCCGTATTGCAGGATGGGACTGATGGAGCCCTGGGGATAGATGAGCTGAAAGGCCAGCCGCGTGCCCCACAGGACGCTGGTCGCAGCCAGCATGACGGCGATCGAGTAACGGTTCGACCGATTGCCGAAGACGAGGAGCAGATTGACCAGCCCGAACAGGACGAGCGACAAGGAGAAGAACACATTGATGGCGCGCACGGCGATCACCAGCTCGGTGGCGCCTGCATCGATGTAGGAATACCAGTGCCAGGCGTCGGGCATGGAAAAGTGCCACAGCCCAAAGCCGATCGATGCGGCGCTGGCGATCGACACCAGGACCCTGACGGCCAGGTGCACGGTCATGGCGGCCCGCCGCCGGCGCCCCCCTCCGCCGTCACTCCCGCGCCAGAACGATGATCCGGTCGCCGGCTTCGTAGCTCAGGGCTTCGGACTTCTTGGGGTTGACCACGACGCCGCCCATGTTGCGCGGATCGGCTTCGGCGCCCGAGCGCTTGCGGACATAGCCCAGGGCCACCTCGCCGCGCTGCCGGCAGGCTTCGGTGACGGTGTAGAAGGTCATCGGGTGGTCGAGCTCGAGATAGGTCGCGGCCGGGCGCATGACGATCTCGGAGCCCTGCTCGTCGAGCAGATCGCCGAAGATGGCGCCGATGTTTTCGTTCTCGGAGGCCTGTGCCAGCATCAACGACACCAGCCGGTTGGACACCACGAAATCGTCGGCGCGGGTGACCTCGGCCAGCTCGCGGTTGCGCACGTCGATCATCTCGGAGACGACGTTGATGTGGGCGCCGCTCTGCTCGGCGATCTTGCGCAGATGGAGCAGCGTCACCAGCGTGCGGGTGTCGGTGGCCTGGGCGTCCATGTGGTCGGAATAGCCGAGCACCAGCACGTGGTCGTAGGAGGGGATGCCCAGCCCCTCGAGCGCGGCGCGGCTCGAGGTGTCGACGATGCCGTACTCGACCTGGAGGTTGCTGCCGGCGATGAGGAGCGCGCCCACCTCGTCCTGCAGTTCCGGGGTATCGGCGGCGATGGTGAGCAGCGAGCCGGGCGCGACGTAGCGGCTGAGCTCGAAGGCGATCATCGGGCCGCGGCGGTTCCAGCCCAGCAGCAGCGTGCGCTCGGGGCGCTTGTCCTCGCGGCGGAAGAGCGTGATCGCGGTATGATCGACATTGAGCGGGCTGGCGGTGACCTTGATGGTGGCGTCGTCCTCGGCGATGAGGATGGCCTTCATCCCGGGCTGCACCTGGGTTTCCATCGGCGGGTTGAGCCAGACCTTGCCCGATGCATCGGTGAGCCCGATCAGGGTGCAGTCGTCATAGGCCATCAGCGCGTCGCCGAAGCTGGTGCCCTCGATCGGCTTCTGCTCGGCGGTGTAGATTTCGCAGCCGTCGAAATCCAGGAGCTCGGAATAGACCGCCGACAGGCCCGACTGGCGCGAGGAGTGGACGACGATGCGCGCGATCAGCTCGTCGGCGAGCACCAGCTGCACCTCGTCGCCGCCGACGATGCGGGCCAGATCGGCGTTCTTGCCGTCGCGGATTTCGGCGGCGATCTGGTACTTCGCCGTGCGCCGCTTGGGGTCGTTGACCAGCGCCAGCACAGTCTTGATGACGCGGCTGTCGGGATCGTCGGCCTCCGGCGACACCACGATGATCGAGCGCGAGGTGTGGGGGCTGGCGATGGCAAGATCGCCCAGATCGGTCGGATCGCCCGAGCGGCAGATGATGCGGGTGTTGCGGAGGTTCGGCACCTTGCGCGCGATCTCGTCCTCCATCTCGACCTTGTCCTTGTCGGCCATGACGACGATGCGCGGCCGCCGTCGGCTGGCGTTGGCGACGGTCAGTTCGGCGATGATGTCGAACACCGAGGCGGACCAGTTGAGGATCACCGTGTGATCGGTCTCGAGCACGATCGAGCGGCCCTTGCGCAATTCGTCGAGCTTGGCCTCGATGCCGCTCGAGAGCACGCCGATCAGCGCCGAGACGACGAAAATGCCGCCCAGCGTCACCAGCAGCATGATCCAGCGGAAGCCCCAGCCGGCGTCGCCGCCCATGGTGCCCGAGTCGAGCGTGCGCATCAGGGCTTCCCAGACGGCCTCGCCGAAACCGAGCGGATCGCTGCCCTCGGGCGCGATGCGAAGCAGCGCGAGGGCCGCGCCGGCGATGACGATCAGCACCAGCGACAGCACCGCCAGCCAGCCGATCAGGGCAATCGGGCCGGCCGCCATGGACTTGTCGAACTCGTAGCGCAGCCTCGCGCCGAAGCCGCCACGCGGTTTTTCGCCGGACTTTGCCATGATTTCGCCGCCCCAAAGCACCGCGTCGATCGCACGCGGTTTTCATCGGGTATCGGCAAATGTTAAGGAGCGCAATCGGCGGCGTTCGGGCGACCACAGTGAGATTTCGACTGATCATGATGGCGGGGGCGATGGCGGTGCTGCTGGGCGCCTGCTCCAGCGTGTCGTTTCCCGGCCTATCGCACATCGCGCCCAAGCCGGCGGAGCGCACCGCCAATGCCGGCACCGCCGCGATGGCGCATGGCGTGAGCCCGGCCGGCATGGACGGGCTGATCGGCAAATACGCGGCGCTCTACAACGTGCCCGAGGCGCTGATCCGGCGCATCATCGTGCGCGAAAGCGGCTACAACCCCAAGGCGCATAACGGCCCCTATTGGGGGCTGATGCAGATCCGCTACGACACGGCGATGTCGATGGGCTATCGCGGCCCGGCCTCGGGCCTGCTCGATGCCGACACGAATCTGCGCTACGGGGTCAAGTACCTGTCGGGGGCCTATATGGTGGGCGGCGGCAACGCCGACCAGGCGGTGCGCAACTATTCGCGCGGGTATTATTACGACGCCAAGGCCAAGGGATTGCTGGAGGAGGTCGGGCTGAAATAGGTGGAGCCTGCTCGTCAGCCAGCCCCAGGAACCGGGGACTTCAGCGGAACCGGTCGCCGGTGCGTCATAATATCGACATCGGCTTAAGCAAGTTTCGATTATCGCCATTGCCTAAGCAACGGCGATGTATTTATAGTTTCTTCATGTTTGGGACGAGCGACCGGTGAGCATTGCGAAGTTCATGTTCCTCACCTGCATGGCCATGGTCTGCCTGCAGGGACCGCTGCGAGCTTCGGAGACGAGTGCCATCAAGACCGATACGGTGAGTTTTCAGGGAGTTTTCGTGGCCGGGGGGGTCGAATGCCCGCTGTTCGCGGTCGATGACGGCCGCGTCTTCGCGCTGCAGGGTATCGACCGCACACTGGTGCAGATCGGCACGAAAGCGACCCTGTGGGGCCATGAGAGAATGATATCGACGTGCCAGCAGGGCCCGGCCTTCCAGGTCGAGCGCATGGAGACGGTCGCGCCTTAGCAAGTTACGCAGTCGGACGTGTTTTTTGGGGGTAAGCATGAAGACCATTGACGTGATCGATGTGATCGGGACCCGGCTGTCGACGTTCCAGGACGAGCCGAACCGGATCGACCGGCATTCGTTTGGTTCGAGCGCGAGAGCGGCATCACCGGTCAGCACGATGAGCCGCGAGCAGTTGACGGTCAATTTCGTGCCGCCGGTCGCGGTTGCAGCCACCCCCAAGTCGGCCGGCGCGGCTGTCGCGACCGAAGCGGCCGTGCCCGAACCGATGGCGCCCAACCTGCCCACCGATGGCCTGTTCGCCAGCCAGTTCTACCTGCGCAACACGGCCGCCGGCGAACTCGATCTCGGGCTCTTCCGCGGCAACATCTCGGTGTGGGACGAGTACACCGGCGCCGGGGTGCATATCGGCATCATCGACGACGGCATCGACTACAATCACTCCGATCTCAACGACAATTACGACTTCTCGCGCGAGACGGTGGACGGCTACCACCAGGCCAGCACCGACGCGCACGGCACGGCGGTCGCCGGCATCATCGCGTCGGAACGCAACGGCAGCGGCACGGTGGGCATCGCCTACGGGGCCAGCATCACCATGATGGGGGCGATCAGCGACGCGCCCAACATCTCGATCACCGACTCGTTCCTCAACGCAGTGAATTTCGACGTCGTCAACAATTCGTGGGGCTACACTTCCCCGTGGTACGATCAGTTCTTCAACTCGGGCCTCACCGACGAATACAGCGCGCTCTACGATCTCTCGCTACACGGACGTGGCGGACTTGGAACCGTGTTCGTCAAGTCGGCCGGCAACGGGCGCGAAGCCTACAGCAATGTCGAGGGCAGCTACGTCGACAACTCCAATTTCTCCTACACCAACTCGCACTGGGGGACGATCGCGGTCGCCGCCGTCAATCGCGACGGAACGGTCACCGCCTATTCGACCGAGGGCGCCTCGGTCCTGGTGAGCGCCTTCGGTACCCCCTATGCCGGCCAGATCGTCACCACCGACCGGCGGGGCGCGGACGGGTATGATTCCGGCGATTACACCTCCGGCTTCAACGGCACGTCGGCCGCTGGCCCGATGGTGGCCGCCATCGCGGCACTGATGATCGATGCCAATCCGTACCTCGGCTATCGCGACGTGCAGGAAATCCTGGCGCTCACCGCGCGCCACGTCGGGACGGCCATCGGCAGCGGCATGTCGGGCAACGAGAACTATGCGTGGCGCTGGAACGGCAGCGACGCCTGGAACGGCGGCGGCCAGCACTTCTCGGAAGATTACGGCTACGGCCTGGTCGACGCCCTGGCGGCGGTGCGCCTCGCCGAAAGCTGGACCGACAGATCCACCCGCGCCAACCTGACGACGCTGCTGCCGACCTCGACATCGTTCGCCGGCGCGGTGACCATCCCCGACCCCGGCACGATCAGCGTCACATTCCAGTTGGCGGCCGGCATCACCGTCGAGCACGTGGCCATCGACCTGGGGCTTTCGCATGTCTGGACCGCCGATCTCGACATCACGCTGACCTCGCCCGACGGGACCGTCAGCATCCTGCTCCAGGACAATGGCGGCAGTTTCAATATCTTTGAGAACGGCACTTACGACATCACATTGTCGAGCAATATGTTCCGCGGCGAGGACAGCGGCGGCACCTGGACGCTGACGATCACCGACGACGAGGCCGTCTTTGCCGGCGAGCTGTCGGCCGTCGGCTTCTACATCAAGGGCAGCAACAGCGCGAACGACACCTACACGCTCACCGAAGAGTACTCCAACTACCAGACCCCGGCGCGCCGCCTGATCGGCGACACCGACGGCGGCACCGACACCCTGAACGCCGCAGCGGTCTTCACCAACAGCATCATCAATCTGGGCGGCGGTACGTCGACGGTCGACGGCGTCAACTTCACCGTCACCGGAGGCATCGAGAATGCCGTCGGCGGCGACGGCGCCGACCGGCTGACCGGCAACAGCAGTTCCAACAAGCTCCTGGGCTGGCGTGGCAACGACACCCTCAGCGGCAGCAGCGGCAACGACACCCTCAAGGGCGGGGCCGGCAAGGACTCGCTCGACGGCGGAACGGGTACCGATACTGCCGACTATTCCGACAAGACCAAGCAGGTCATCGTCACCCTCAACGGCGCCACGGCCGTCAACGTGACGGTCAACGGCGTCGCGGAAGACTCGATCAAGAACGTCGAGCGACTGATCGGCGGCTCGGCCTCCGATAAGCTCACCGGCGACGGCCTCGCCAACCTCCTCACCGGCAACAACGGCAACGACACCATGGGTGGCGGGTCGGGCATCGACACCCTCACCGGCGGCGCCGGCAAGGACTCGCTCACCGGCGGCAGCGGCGCCGACCGCTTCGTGTTCAACGCCAAGCTCTCGGCCACGACCAATGTCGACACCATCAAGGACTTCGTCCACAACTCGGACATCATCGCGCTCGACAACGCGGTGATGGTGGGGCTGGGGCTGACCACCGGGGCGCTGTCGTCGGCCAAGTTCTACGCCCATGCCGGCGCGACCCACGGGCACGACACGTCCGACCGCATCGTCTACGACTCGACCAGCGGAAAGCTCTATTACGACAGCAACGGCAGCGCCTCGGGCGGCGTCACCCTGATCGCGGTGCTGACCACCCACCCAACGCTCGACGCCGGCGACTTCCTCATCGTCTGAGCGTCCCCGCATTTCCGGTGCGTAACCGCGCGCCGCCGATTCCGGCGCGCGGCCGCTCGCGCTAGCGGTGGAGCGTGGGAAACATTTGGGGGCCTCGTTCCATGCTTCGTAAACTCTCGGCCGAGTTCTTCGGCACGTTCTGGCTGGTGTTCGGCGGCTGCGGCAGCGCGCTGCTCGCGGCCGGCTTTCCGACCCTGGGCATCGGCTTTGTCGGCGTCTCGCTCGCCTTCGGCCTCACCGTCGTCACCATGGCCTATGCCGTGGGCGGCATTTCGGGCGGGCACTTCAACCCGGCGGTATCGCTCGGGCTGGCGTTGGCCGGCCGCTTCGAGTGGAAGGACCTGGTGCCCTACTGGGTGGTGCAGGTGGTGGGCGGCATCGCCGGCGCCGCCGTGCTCTACCTCATTGCCTCGGGCACCAAGGATTTTGCCGCCGGCGGCTTTGCCTCCAACGGCTACGACGCGCTGTCGCCGGGCGGCTACTCGATGCTCGCGGCGCTGGTCGCCGAGATCGTGCTGACGGCGATGTTCCTCGTCATCATCCTCGGCTCGACCAGCAAGGCGGCGCCGGCCGGCTTTGCGCCGCTCGCCATCGGGCTCGGGCTGACGCTGATCCATTTGATCTCGATCCCGGTCGACAACACCTCGGTCAACCCGGCCCGCTCGATCGCCGCGGCGATCTTTGCCAGCAACGGCGCGCTCGGCCAGGTGTGGCTGTTCGTCGTCGCGCCGCTGATCGGCGGGGCGCTGGGCGCCTTGATCTGGCGCTATCTGCTGGCGCCCGAAGAGCAGGCATAGACCGGGTCGTCTATCGCGCTCAGGCATAGACCCTTCTCCCCTGCTCGGGGCGAAGGGCGACCTGCCGCCCGCCGCTCAGTGCGCCTCGTCCCAGTTGTGCGCTGCGTGGGCATCGACCTTGAGCGGCACGGTGAGGTTCACCGCCGGCATCGCCGACTCCTCCATGGTCCTGACGATCACCGGCATGGCGGCGGCCTCGGTGCCGGCGTCTACCTCGAAGATCAGCTCGTCATGGACCTGCAGCAGCATGTCGGCGCTCACTTTCGCCGCGGCGAGGGCCGGCTCCATGCGGATCATGGCGCGGCGGATGATGTCGGCGGCCGAGCCCTGGATCGGGGCATTGATGGACGCCCGTTCCACAAAGCTGCGCTCTGCCGGATGCGAGGAGTTGGCGTTGGGAAAGTTGATCTTGCGGCCGAAGATGGTGGTCACGAACCCGTCGGCCTTCACCCGCCGGCGTTGCTCGGCCATGTAGTCCTGGATGCCGGGGAAGCGGGCGAAGTAGGTCTTGATGTACTCGCCCGCCTCGGAGCGCTCGATGCCCAGCTGGTTGGCGAGCCCGAAGGCCGAGATGCCGTAGATGATGCCGAAATTGATCGCCTTGGCGCGCCGCCGCACATCGGACGGCATGCCTTGGACCGGCACGCCGAACATTTCTGATGCCGTCATGGCGTGGATGTCGAGGCCCTCCTCGAAGGCATCCTTCAGCGCCTCTATGTCGGCGATGTGAGCGAGGACGCGGAGCTCGATCTGGCTGTAGTCGGCCGAGATCAGAGTTTTCCCCGGCGCCGCGACGAACGCCGTTCTGATCTTGCGGCCGTCCTCGGTGCGCACCGGGATGTTCTGCAAATTCGGGTCGTTCGAGCTTAGCCGCCCGGTCAGCACCGAGGACTGCGAGTACGAGGTGTGGACGCGCCCGGTGCGTTGATTGATGTAGGCGGGCAGCGCGTCGGTATAGGTGCCCATGAGCTTGGTCAGCTGCCGCCAATCGACGATGGTGCGGGCCAGTGGAATGCCCTTCAGCGCCAGGTCCTCGAGCACGTCGGCGCCGGTCGCCCAGGCGCCGGTCTTGGTCCTCGTGCCGCCCTCGAGCTTCATGCGGTCGAAGAGGATCTCGCCCAGCTGCTTGGGCGAGCCGAGGTTGAAGCTCGAGCCGGCGAGCTCATAAGCCTCGGCTTCGAACGCCGCGGCGCGCTGGGCGAAATCGCCCGACAGACGGGAAAGGATATGGCGGTCGACGGCGATGCCGCGCGCCTCCATCCGCGCCAGCACCGGCGCCAGCGGGCGCTCCAGCGTCTCGTAGAGCGTCGTCATGTTCTCGGCCACCAGCCGAGGTTTCAGCACGTGCCAGAGCCGGATGGTGAGGTCGGTATCCTCGGCGGCGTATTTGGCCGCCGCCTCGATCTCGACCTGGGCGAAGGTCCGCTGCGTTTTGCCCGAGCCGATGAGGTCCTTGATCGGCACGCCGGGGACGCCCAGCCAGTGCTCGGACAATTCGCTCATGGTGTTGAACTGCGGCCCGTCGAGCGAGTAGCTGAGCAGCAGCGTATCGTCGATCGCGTTGACCTCGATGCCGTAGCGGTTGAGGATGCCGAGGTCGTATTTGACGTTGTGGAAGATCTTGAGGATCGAGCGGTCGGCGAACATGGCTTTGACCATGTCGAGCGCCTCGCGCAGGTCCATCTGCCCCTCGGCGTGGCCGCCGCCGAAGATGTCGCCATTGCCCGTGGTGTGGCCGAGCGGCAGATAGGCGCCGTTGCCGGGCGCGGTCGAGAAGCTGAGGCCGACGAGGTCGGCCGCCTGATTGTCGAGCCCGGTGGTCTCGGTGTCGGTCGCGACCTTGCCCTCGGCATAGATCATCTCGAGCCAGCGGCGGAGCGCCGCGGCATCGCGGATGATCTCGTAGGCCGCGTGATCGACCGGGATGGCGCGGATCGTCGCGTGCATATGCGCCGCATGCGCCACCGGCGCCGCGTCGCCGCGGCCCTCGGCCGCCTGCCGCGCGGCCCGCGCCTCGGCCCGCGCCTCGTTGTTGAAGCCGACCGGGGTCACCACCTTGGCGGCCAGTTTTGGGTCCGCCTCCCAGGCGTCGGGATCGGCCTCGAGCAACCCGCTCAGCCGCTTGACGACGGTGGCGAATTCCATCGCCTTCAAAAACGGGAACAGCGTTCCAGGATCGATCGGCACGCGCGCCAGCGCATCGAGCCCGAGCTCGACCGGCACGTCCTGCGCGAGGGTCACGAGCTTCTTCGAGATGCGCGCCAGATCCGCATTCTCCTCGAGCGCCTGCCGGCGCTTGGGCTGCTTGATCTCGGCGGTGCGGCTGAGCAGCGTCTCGACGTCGCCATAGGTGTTGATCAGCTCGGCCGCGGTCTTGACGCCGATGCCCGGCACGCCCGGCACGTTGTCGACGGCGTCGCCGCACAGCGCCTGCACGTCGATCACCTTGTCGGGGGTGACGCCGAATTTCTCGAACACCTCGGCCGGTCCGATCCAGCGCAGCGGCGGCTGGCCGGCGCGCGGGATGGTGTCGAGCAGGCGGATCGAGCCGTCGGGCTCGACCAGCTGCATCAGATCCTTGTCGGACGAGGCAATCGTCACCTTGGCGCCCGCCGCCCGGCCCTGCCGTGCATAGGTCGCGATGATGTCGTCGGCCTCCCAGCCCTCCATCTCGATCGAGGGGATCGAATAGGCCTTGGTGGCGCTGCGGGTCAGCGGGAACTGCGGGATCAGCTCTTCGGGCAGCGGCGGCCGGTGCGATTTGTACTCGGCGTAGAGGTCGTCGCGGAAGGTCTTCGCCGAATGGTCGAAGATCACCGCCATATGGGTCGGCGCGTCCTCGCCCTTCAAATCCTCCATGAGCTTATAGAGCATCTCGGTAAAACCCTTGACGCAGCCGACCGGCAGCCCGTCGGATTTGCGGGTGAGCTGCGGCAGGGCATGGAAGGCGCGGAAGATGTAGCCGGAGCCGTCGACGAGGAGGAGATGCATAAGGGGTGAGTCTCGAATGTGCGGGCCGCACCTTAGTGCATCATTTGTTCTGGCTAAAGCCTTCCGGGCGGCCCTCCCGGGCTCCGCCGCGGAGCGGGGGTGACGGCGCGGCGTTTGTGCGCCAACATCGGGCAAACGGATCGCGGCGCAGCCGCGATCGAGGGGAGGACGGCATGATCTTCGATCGGTTCCGCATCGACGGGCAAATCGCGCTGGTGACCGGCGGCACCAGGGGCATCGGCCTCGGTATCGTCGAGGCCCTGGCCGAGGCAGGGGCGCGGGTCGTCGTCTCGTCCAAGGTGCCCAAGCCCGAGGTGCTCGCGAGACTGAGGGCCGCCGGCCACCAGGTCGACTATATCGCGGCCGACATGGAGGACCCCGCCGCCCCCGCAAAACTGATCGCCGACACCCTCGCGCTCACCGGCGGCCGCCTCGATATCCTCGTCAACAATGCCGGCGTCGCCCAGCACGGCGACACCGAGACCTTTCCGGCGGCGCAATACCGGCGGCTGATGGACATCAATGTCGATGCCGTATTCCGCATGTGCCAGGCGGCGCTGACCCCGATGCGCAAGCAGCACAGTGGCGTCATCCTCAATATCGGCTCGATCTCGGGGCTGGTCTCCAACATCCCGCAGCCCCAGGCGGCCTACAATGCCAGCAAGGCGGCGGTGCATATGCTGACCCGGAGCCTCGCCAGCGACCATGCGGCCGATGGCATCCGCGTCAACGCCATCGCGCCGGGCTACATCGACACCGACATGACCTCGGGCGGCCTCGCCGATCCGGTGTGGGGCCCGATCTGGCGGCAGATGACGCCGATGCCCAAGGTCGGCACCGCCGAGGACATCGGCGCCGCGGCGCTCTATCTCTGTTCGCCGGCCTCCGGCTTCGTCACCGGCGAGGTGCTGGTGATCGACGGGGGGTATACCGCGCGCTGACTGACGGCTACGCGTTTGCCAAGGCTGGGCGTCGGCCGCAGTGGTGCTAGGATACCCGCAGCGACATAGCACGGGGGACGGCGAAATGGTCCAGTATTCGAAGCTGCGCAGGTGGACGGATACCGGGGCTCGCGATCGCACAATCGATCGCCTCCTGGGTCTGAGGGCCGGCCTCAGGCAAGACGTCACCTCGAACAACAAGCAGCAATCGTTCCATCTCGCCACCTGGAACATCCGCGATTTCGGCGGCCACCGGCTGAACCCCGGACCGCGCCTCGACGAAGCGCTGCTCTACATTGCCGAGGTCATCTCCGCCTTCGATCTGGTCGCCGTGCAGGAGGTCAACGAGAACCTTGGCGAGTTCCACGCTTTGGTCGGGCTGCTCGGCCCCAACTGGGACTACATCGTCACCGACCCCAGCGGCAATCTGGAGCGGCTGGCCTTCGTGTTCGACACCCGCAAGATTCGCTTTCGCCATGTCGCCGGCGAGATCGTGCTGCCGCCCAGGAAGGGAAAGCCCGCGCCGGTTCAGTTCAACCGCACGCCGTTCCTGCTGGCTTTCCAGGCGGGCTGGTTCAAGTTCAATATCTGCACTGTCCACCTGCTCTATGGCGATGCCGACGACACCACCGAGCGCAAGCGCGAAATCCGCGATATCGCGTCCTTTTTCACCGAGCGGCAGAAGAAGGACGGCGAGACCTACATTCTCCTGGGCGATTTCAACATCCTCAATCCTGAGGACGAAACAATGTCGGCGCTGCTCGGCAGCGGCTTCGAGGTGCGGCCGCAATTGCGGCTGCCGACCGCCGTGCAGAGCGCCAATTTCTACGACCAGATCGCGGTGCGCACCGAGGACAAGCTGGTCGAGATCGCTACCGCAGGCACGGTCAAATGGCAGGACTACGTGTTCCGCGATGCCGACCTCGCCGAGTATGCCCCGCTGATGCCGACCACGACCAAACAGGGCAAGCCGGCCAAGACCGATCTCGCCGCCTTCCGGAAATGGCGCACCTGGCAGATGTCCGATCACCAGCTGCTGTGGGCCGAGATCAAGATGGATTTCACCGAATCCTATCTCGCCAGCCTGCGCAGCAGCGAGACACCGGTCGCTAATTTCACACCCGAGACCGGTCCGCGCGCCGACGCCAACGGCGCTCCCGGGTAAGGGCCCGACGCCCTTACTCCTCCGCCGGCTTGCCGCTCCTGAGCTTCTTGATGCCGCCGCGCTTGGTCTTGGTCGCGAGCCGGCGCGTCTTGCTGGCGAGGGTCGGCCGCGTCGCCCGCCGCGGCTTGGGCGGCACCGCGGCGTCCTTCAGAAGCTCGACCAGCCGGGCGATGGCGTCGTCGCGGTTGAGGGCCTGGGTGCGGTGGCGGTCGGCGGTGATGACGACGATGCCCTCATTGGTCAGCCGCGAGCCGGCGAGTCTCGCCGCCCGCGCCTTGAGCCCCACCGGCAGCGACGGCGAGCCGATGAGATCGAAACGCAATTGCGCCGCCGTCGACACCTTGTTGACGTTCTGTCCGCCCGGCCCCGAGGCGCGGATGAAGCTGATGGTAATCTCGGCCGGGTCGAGCGACAGCGACGCGGTGATGGCAAGGGGGTCGGCGATGGCGGCCACGCGGACGATGGGAACAACGCCCGCATCATAGCGCCGCCGCGCGCCGCTGTCGCGGTGGTCGGCATTTGCGGTGTGGGGCCGCGCGGGACGTCCAATGCCGGGACTTGAACGGACGTCCCGCACGGAGCCTCGGGGGATTGTCTCCCCGCGAGGAGGGTGCCGGGCCTCAGCGCGCCGTGGTCGGGTCGAACATGCGGACCACTTCGGTGATCTTGTTGGCGGGAAAGCCGCTGAGCCGCGCGTGCTCGCGGATCGCCGTCTCGTTTTCGGCCAGATAGATGCAGACCGTGCCGTTGCCGACGACGTAGGAATGTTCCCACTGTACCCTCGGGGCGAGCTTACTGAGCGCCGCGTTCGAGGTCTTGGCGGCGTTGCAGAAGCCGGCGTCGTCATTGGCGCCGAAGCCCGGCACCTCGCGTTCGATGACATAGCGTTTCATGGTCGGGTGTCCTTGCTGGTTGCGGCCGGGCTTACTTGGCCGGCATTGGAACGACGTCGCAGGAGACGTCGGGGTTCATATCGGCGAAGGCGCCGGTGGGGTTCTGGCGCCATGCCCACACGTGCAGTTCGTAGAAGGCCGGCAGGCCGTAGCGGTTGGGCGCGTTGGTGAAACTGAACAGGTGTCCGCCGAGCTCGGCGGGCCCCTTGGGCGTGATGTATTCGACCGCGATCAGCTCCATCTTGCCATCGGGGCCGGGCTCGTACATGACCGCCTCGGGGTGGGTGAGGTCAATCTTTTCGTCGTTGATCAGGTCGCCATTGACGTAGTGGACGCCCATGGCGCCGCCCTCGATGCCCGACACGCAGGGGATCGGCGCGTAGCCTTCCGACACCGCCACCGCCACATCGGCGAAACGCGCATTGGCCTCGCGCACGCTGTCGGCGAGCGGGTTGTTGCCGGCCACCATTGCCTCCTGCGCCATGGCGCCTCCCGCCAGAAGCGACAGCAGCACTGTCCCGGCCAGCAGGCGCCGGGCCGGAGCGCGCCGCCGCAGCACGCTCCGCTGGCTGTCCGCCGTAACAACGGCGCTGTGGGGTTTAATCCCGTCGATTGCAGAAGTCATCATATGATTCCTATATTGACGATTGTCCTCAGCCGCGCGATGAACGTCGCTGTGGTGGGGCAACCATTCATCTGGACCACCAGAAATGACCATGATCGAAACGCCGTCCGAGTTGATTGGAACGCCGCCTCGCGCCAGCGCCGCGACGGCGACGACTTTGCTGTCGGACGTCCTCGGACGCATCCGCCTGACTGGAGCGTTGTTCCTGAAGGGGGAGTACAGCGCTCCCTGGGCCTTCGACTCGCCAGGCTCGTGCGTTCTCGCAGAGCTGCTTTCACCCGATGCCGAGCGGCTGATCGTTTTCCATGTCGTGCGCCAGGGCCGGGTGTGGATCAGCGCCGGTGGGCACCACCTCGAATTCGAAGCGGGCGATCTTGCCATCCTGCCGTCCTCGCACCGGCACGTGATGGGAAGCCCGGAATTTGCCGAGCCGGTGCAGATCAAGGACCTGCTGCCACAGAGCCCATGGAGCGACATTCCGATTCTGCGCCATGGCGGTGACGGTGAGCTGACAGAGATGGTCTGCGGTTATTTCCGCTGCGACGAACTGCTGTTCAATTCGTTCCTGCGCAGCCTGCCGCCGGTGATCAAGATCCGGCCGGTCGGCACCGCCGCGGCGTTGCTCGAAGCGGCCCTGAGCCGGGCCCTCGAAGATGGTCCGGGCTGCGGGACGGCGGTTCGCCTGCCTGAATTGCTGCTGGTCGAGGCCTTGCGGCTCTACTCATCGGAGGCGCCGCTGGCGACCGGATGGCTGGCTGCCACCAACGATCCGGTGGTCAGCCGCGCGCTCAAGCTCATGCACGACGATCCGATCCGTGACTGGACGGTCGACGAGCTGGCGCGCCGCGCCGCCACCTCGCGCTCGGTGCTGGGCGAGCGCTTCAAGGCGCTGCTCGACCAGTCGCCGATGCGCTACCTCGCCGAGTGGCGCATGCAGCTCGCCGCCAATCTGCTGCGCACCACGGGGCTGAAGCTCGC
The DNA here is from genome assembly GCA_016213505.1 of Devosia nanyangense. Taxonomy (GTDB): domain Bacteria; phylum Pseudomonadota; class Alphaproteobacteria; order Rhizobiales; family Devosiaceae; genus Devosia_A; species Devosia_A nanyangense. The sequence continues at coordinate 7,290 of JACRAF010000031.1, read as the reverse complement.
CAGCGTTGCCGAGCGCTCGGGCTATGGCTCGGAAGCCGCCTTCAGCCGGGCCTTCCACCGCCATGTCGGGATGTCGCCGGCGCAATGGCGCGAGACGTCGCTCGCCTTGGCGACTGAGGGCTGACGGCGTCGAGGCGCGCCCGGCGGGAGCGGCGCCGAAGCGCTGTGGGCATCAATCGGACTTGATGCCCACGGGACCTTCTGCGCCCGGCCGACCCTGACGCGCATTGCAGACTGTCCTTCCCCCCAGGGTATCCCGAGGGGGGAAGGGGGAGATCAGAACTCCGACCAGTCGGCCTCGACGGCGGCGCTGCCGCGCGACAGGTAGGATTTGGCGGCCTGCTTGACCCGCTCCTGCATCGCCTTGATGCCGCCGGCCGGCTTGGCCTTGGCAACCGCGGCGGGTTTGACGGCAGGGCGCGCGGCCTTGGCCGGGGCGGCCTGGTGGCTCTCCTCGACGGTGAAGACGTCGACGATGAGGTCGAGGTCGCTGGCCTGGCTCTCGGTCTGCTCGATGGCGGCGTTGATCTGTTCGACCAAGGCGGCGTTGTGCTGGGTCATCTCGTCCATCTGGCGGACCGCGGTGGTCACCTCCTCGATGGCCGAGGCCTGCTCGCGGCTTTCCCTGGCGATACCGTCCATCAGCTCGTTGGAGGAGCGGGCGGCGCTGAGCATCGCCGTCAGCTTCTGCGCTGCGTCGGCGACGAGTCTGGTGCCGCCGGTGACCTCGGTGCCACTCTGCTCGATCAGCCCCTTGACCTCGGACGAGGCCTGGGCTGCCGATTGCGCCAGCCGCCGCACTTCGACGGCGACGACGGCAAAGCCCTTGCCCGCCTCGCCGGCGCGCGCTGCTTCGACCGAGGCGTTGAGCGCCAGGAGGTTGGTCTGGAAGGCGATGTCGTCGATGAGCCCGATGATGTTGGAAATCTTGCCGGAGGACTGGGTGATCCGCTCCATCGCGGCGTTGGCGGCGGTCATCACCTGGCCGCCCTCTTCGGCGGTGCGGGTGACGGTGGCGGCGACGCCGCTGGCCTCGCTGGCCCGCTTGGCGTTGTCCATCACCGTCTCGGCGAGCCGGTCCATGGCGGCCGAGGTCTCCTGAATGGTCGAGGCCTGCTTGGTGGTGCGCTCGGAAAGGTCGTTGGCGCCCGAGAGGATCTCGGAGGTCGCGAGCTTCAGCGAGCCGGAGGTGTTCTTCAGCCGGCCGACGATCTCGGTGAGCTTTTCGGCCACCGCATTGGTGTCGCCCTTGAGCCGGGCGAAGGCCCCGGCATAATCGCCCTCGACGCGCTTGCTGAGGTTGGTATCGGCCAGCGCCGCGAGCACCGAACCGGTCTCGCCGAGGCCGCGATCGACGGTGGTGACGAGGTTGTTGATCGACAGGGCGATGGCGTTGAGTTCGGCGTCGGGGAACTGGGTCTCGACGCGCCGCGAGAAATCGCCGTTCACCGCCGCGTCGACGACGTTGCCGAAGGCCTCGCGCAGTTCGCCCATCATGCGGGCACGGGCCTCCTGGTCGTGGACGATGCGGGCGGCTTCTGCCTCGGTCAGCTGCGCCACCTTGAGGCCGTTCTCGCGGAACACCGCGACGGCCTTGGCCATGTCGCCGATTTCGTCGCGGCGGGTGGCGTAAGGCACCTCGACGCTGTGGTCGCTGTCGGCGATCCTGCGCATCACGGCGGTCATGCGGGTGACCGGCTTGGCAATGGAATTGCCGAGGAGGAAGAAGGCGACGAGGCCGACGCCGAGCAGCACCAGGCCGCCGACGAGAAAGCTCATCAGCTGGGCGTTGGAGGCGGTGAGCAGGATGTTCTGCGGCACCGAGACCAGTACGGTCCAGCGCCGCGTACTGCCGGGCAGTTCGAAGGTGCGGGCGGTGAGGCTCCACACCGTGCCGTCGGGCGCCGGACCGGTGGTCTGGTACAGGTCCTTGTCGCCGAGCGCCTTGACCGTGTCGGTGACCCAGCTGTCCTCGGCCTTGGTGCCGAGCACCGTCGGGTCGGGGTTCATCACCCAGACGCCGTCGGCATTGATGACGCCGGCGAAGCCGATGCCCATCGGCGGCTCGCCGCCGATCAGGGCGGAGAGCGTCTTGCCGTCGAACGGCACGACGGCGAGGCCGACCGGCTTGCCCGCTGGATTGTTGATGATCGAGGTGACCGAAGTATAGAGCACCTCGCCATAGACCTCAGGACCAGTGACGTCGGAGCCCGCCTTCATGTCGGCGTCGAACCAGGGATAGCCCTCGCCGTTCTGCTGCTCGACGCTCGACATGGCGAGCGGCTGGCCAGCCGCGGCGCGCGCCGCATAGGCGGCGAAATAGCCGTCCTTGTAGCCGAAGGTCGAATTGGTGAAATCGGGACGAATGCCCAGGCCGGCGCTGGGCGCCATCATGACCAGCACGCCGAGCGCATCCGGCACGCTTTCGGCCTGTTTGGTGACGATGCCGCCGAACACGCCGAGCGGGGCATTGGGATTGGCGATCAGCGCCTCGGCGACGTGCGCGGTGGAGGCAGCGACGGTCGCGTATTGCGCGATGCGGATGCGGATTTCGTCGGCGCGATCCTCGGCCAGATTGGCCAGCTCGTGGTCGGCGGTCGCCAGGTCCCTCTGCCGCGACGAGGTCACGACATAGAGCAGAGAGGCCGCGATGGCGACGGTGAACACCAGCGCTGCGGCCATGATGATCTTGCCCCGGAGCTTGAGCCTGGGGAGTTTCACCTTGGTATTGGTCATCGGGGGGAGGTTCCTTCTGGAAAAACGACGCTTCTGCAATTCCGGGAGCTTCGATGATCAACGTTAACATCGTGCGAATTTTCCCGGCTGGTGGCCGGAAAAGCGCGGCCGGAACCGCCCGCGGCGGCCGGAGCGGTCCGCCAGGCACGGCGCCCCGGGGAAAGCCCCCTCGACCGCCTCGACCTGCGGCCGCTCCGCCCTCCCCCCGCTGAGCAGAAGGCCGCGCCGGGTTTGTCCTCGGGGCCCCTCGACCCTCAGGGCGGAGACGAGTCGGGCGCCAGCGCCCGCAACACCGCGATGGCCTCCGCCAGCACCTCGTGCACCAGCCGCCGGCCGCCATCGGGCAAGGCGATGCGGACGCGAAAAACGGTGTTCTGGTTGTAGAGCGACACCATGTAGTCGGCGACGCCGAGTATTGGATAGTCGGCAATCGGCACCTCGACCGCCTCGGTCACCAGCCGCGCCCCGCCGGGTTTTGCCGCGCACAGCGCGAAGACCAGCGCCAGCGCTTCGGACTGCGCCGCGAGCCCGGCGCGGAAGGCGAGGATATCCTCGGCCCCGGTGCCGCCGGCGGCGAACAGCCGGTCGGCATAGGCATCGGCCAGCACCGCCACCAGCATGGCCTTGCGCGCCGAGAGCGGCGCCGCGAGGCTTTCGGCAAAGGCAGCCTCGAGATAGGTGAAATGGTGTTTTAGCGGCACCTGTGATCTCCACTCCCTTCTCCCCTCAGGGGAGGAGGTGGCGCGCAGCGCCGGATGAGGGGTTCAGGCGCGCTGCGTGGGCTCGGGCTAAGCATGCCGCAATGCCATGCGGCCGCAGAGCGCCACCGGAGGCGCCGCGAGACTTTCGGTGAAGGCGACGTCGAGATAGTTGAATGGTGTTCTAATGCATTCATCCCGCGAACCCGCAGTCGGCACCCCACCTCCCCCCTTGCGGGGGAGGAAGCGAGATAGGACTTAGCCCCTTCGCTAAGTCCGTGATCGAGCAGGAGGGGGGAAGCAGTCGGCACCGAGCACGCTTCACCCCCCTCCCCAGCTTCGCTACGGACCTGTCGGTCCGAACTGTGCTGCCCTCCCATAGCGTTGCGCTCTGGCGCACGCCAACCGCTGGTGCGGGGGAGGGTGAAGACCTCACGCCAGGTGCTTGTGAAAAAACTCCAGCGTGCGGGCGCTCGCCTTCTTGCACGACGCCTCGTCGAATTTCTCCGGCCGGTCGGAATTGCAAAAACCGTGCTCGGCCGGGTAGAGGTAGATGCCGACATCGGGGTAGCGGGCGCGCAGCGCCTCGACCTGCTCGAGCGGAATGCCGGTGTCCCTGTCGCCATAGTGCATTTCGAGCGGGATCTGCGGCTCGAGATCGATGTAGCTGGGCACGCCCCCGCCATAATAGCCCGAGGCCGCCGAGAGCCCGAGCCCGGCATGCGCGGCGCGCCAGCTGACATTGCCGCCGAAGCAATAGCCGGTGATCCCGACCTTGCCGCCCGCCGACGCCGCCTTGATCGCCGCCGCGACGTCGAGCAGCGCGGTTTGGTGGCTGAAATTCTTCATCAGTTCGCCCATGGTGGCGTAGGCGCTGCCGGCGGCATAATCCTCGCTCTCGAAGCCGAATTTCAGCCGGTCGAACATCGCCGGCGCCACCGCCAGGTAGCCGTGCCGCGCGAAGCGATCGACGACGCCGCGCACGAAATTGCACAGCCCCCAGATCTCCTGGATCACCACGACGCCGCCGCGAGGCTTTGTCTCGGGCGTCGCGGTGTAGGCATTGAGGGTGAAGCCATCGGATGCGGTGAGGGTGATGCGGGTGCCCATGGGGGACTCCGGGGTGGGGTGTGGGGATGGGAGCACGATTTCGGGATGGAGGCTAGCGGCGAGCACCGCGCCAAGAGTTGGAAATTTGACTTTTGTGTTTCAGGATGGTAGCATTGTGAAACACAAAAGGGGGAACCGATGGCCCAGATACTTCCGTTTCCCGTCAGTCAAGAAAGCTCGCCGCTTGCCCTGTTCGTCCTAATTGGAAGCGCTCACAAGAAGTTAGCTGATCTATACGCCGCCGGTCGGCTACGTGCTCAGCGGGTTGTCGTCGATGCCTCGCGAGTGGGGTTTCAGCAGGAGTTCTTGAAGACCCTTCGAGACGACGGGATAGAAGTCGTGCTCGACACCGAACTGGCCGAACTTTCCAGCCCACGAAAGTTCTCGGGGCATGCTCGACATTCGCCGTGGGTGAAGCCCGACTGGCAACGACCATTTGAAGCTGCCGACTTCAATGAAAAAGGCATTCGTAGGCTCGCAGACAAGATTGCGGAGTTCGCGGTCAGGAACGAACTAGCAGCGGTGCTTTCACCGACCCATTTTCTCGGTGACCGGACAAACCCGGGCTGGTTCGAAATTGATCGAGCAATGTGCCTTGCTCTCCGCGCTTCGCTGGACCGACTCGGTGGGTCGGCGATCACCATCGACTACCCAGTAATTCTGTCGAACGCGGAGCTGAAGGACGTGGCGGTCAGGGGGGCCGTCTCCACTGCACTAGCCGATCTTCCGATTGAGAATATCTGGATCAGAACGTCGGGGATGGACGTCGGTGGCGGGCCGCTAAAGACAATCCGGTTTCTTTCGTCATTGGAGAGATTTCACAATGTGGGGCGACCCATTGTGGCCGACTATCTCGGCGGCCTGACAAGCCTCGCGGCTTTGGCGTTCGGTACTGTGTCCGGCGTTGCGCACGGAGTGGCGGAGAAAGAGAGGTTCGATGCTAGTGACTGGCACCTCCCGCCAGAACCTCGTAATGATGACGAGGGCTTCGGCCCTGTCATTCGCGTCGAGGTGCCTGACTTAGGAAAGGCTCCGACCAAGAATGAGTTGGAACTGCTCGCGGGCGCTCCAGGGGGACGACGCATCTGCTCCTGCCCCGATCGCCAGTGTTGCCCCCATGGATTGGAGGACATGCTGCGTGACCCTCGAAGCCATGCCGCCTTCAGGGCCACTGCAGCGGTAGCGGCTTTAGAAAACATCCCTCCATCCCGGCGAGAAGGCTACTTCTTGGAGAAGCCGCTAGCTTCCACCGTGCGGACCGCACGCGCGGTTGCGAAGCTTCGCCCTACGGAGGAAGACGCCGCACGATTGGGCTTGGACGGAAAAAACCTGATCGAGCGGTACATCGCTCACTCTCATCACATGGACAGCTTAGCCTCCGCTCTAGAGAATTACCACGAACGTCGTTCTAGTGATATGCCCCGTGCGAAGATCATCACTTCCAGACAGCCCGCTGCCAAAAATCCGAAAGAAGCAAAAAAATGAGCGTCAGTGCCGTCTCCCGGATAATCGATGATCTACAGTCGCAAGGCGGCTTGAGCGGAACGGACCTTGCCAACATAACGGACGTGTCCAAAGCGACGGTATCTAGATGGCGAACCGGGTCGGTACGTCCACATCCTGGCACGCAACTTGTTATCTCTGACCTGCACTACATTGTTGGCAGGCTCGGGGAGTATTATTCGGCGGATGATATTCGCTTGTGGCTATTTGCCCGACATCCACAATTGGACGGGCGAAGGGCCATTGATTTGATTAACGAAGGAAAGTCAGAGGAAGTGCTCGGTATTTTGGAGCGCCTAGACGCTGAGGCTTATCTTTGATGGTGCGCCGGCGCGAGATTCGCGACAGCGATCTTCTGGACCGGCTAGACGCACTGAGCCGCGTTAAGCGCTCGCTTCGCGTTTGGCGGGTAATTCGCGAAGGACGCGATCCTTGTCAGTGCGGAGCACCCGGCGGACGTTGGGATGATGGGACCTTCGACGTGCTTTATACGTGTGAAAGCGCCGACGGCGCCATCGCGGAAATATGGTTTCATTTGACCAAGGGGCAACCAGTTTTCCCCACCAAAGCGAGCTATAGACTGTTCGAACTTCGTCTTGAGCTGCGGTCTTGCATCGTCTTTCCGGACCTTGAGGCACTCGCCAAGATTGGTGTCGATGTGTCCAGCTACGGCCAGCTCTCGCACGCGGATCGCGAACTTGAATATCCGCGCATGCAGGAAATCGCGGAGCATGCGCACTTCTTGGGAGCTGATGGTCTGTGCGTTCCAAGTGCTCGCTGGGGTTGTGCCAACTTTGTCGTCTTCTGTGACCAGATAGAGCCAGGAAAGCTGGCGAGCGAGAAGGACCATGGCTTGGTGAAATGGGACTCTTGGGGTCAGCAGAACGCAAGACAGGTCCGCATTTCGAGGTAGTTGCGGAAACCCAAACCCGCAAACAGCCATCACCCGCACGAGAGCCGGTATCCAAGGCCCCACGCTGGCCGTGGTGGACGGCGCAGGCCCACTCCTCGGATGAAAGCGCTGAGGCCGGGAACCTCGCGCCGAGCGCTCAACCCGCTGTCGACCTGGTGGTCGAAAAAGTTCGATAAAGACATATCATAACAGTGCCTTAACAAAACTTATCTACCGTCTTGCTTGTCAAGCCGAAGCGGGTTGGTCTGAAGCGATGACGGCATTTAGGATGACGATGAGCTTTCGCATGATTGCGGTGAGGATGAGCTTGTTGGGCTTGCCGCGTTGGCG
>JACRAF010000030.1 GCA_016213505.1 Devosia nanyangense | reverse complement strand
GCGTCGCCTGGGATGGCACCGGCTATGGCGGCGACGGCACGATCTGGGGTGGCGAATTTCTTGCCGTTGCGGACGGGCACTGGCGGCGCAGCGCGCACCTGTTGCCGTTCGCGCTCCCCGGCGGCGAGGCGGCGATGCGCGAGCCCTGGCGGTCGGCACTCGGTGCGCTGGTCGCCGTGCATGGAGATGCGGCGTTCGGGATGGACCACATCCCGGTCATCGCGGCCCTATCGCCAAACCAGACACAGGTGCTGAGAACCGCGCTGGCGCGCCGGATCAACGCGCCATCGACCACCAGCGCCGGCCGGCTGTTCGATGCCGCGGCGGCCCTGCTCGGGCTCTGCCGGACATCGAGCTACGAGGGCGAGGCGGCAATGGCGGTCGAGTTCGCGGCGGCGCGCGCGACGGACGCGCACGCGCTCGACCGGATCGTGGTGGTCGCGGACGGCGCGGGGCCGGTTGTCCTCGACTGGCGCCCGATGCTCGCGTCGCTCGTTGCCGGGCTCGCCGACGGTGTGCCGGCCGAGAAGCTGGCGCTGGGATTCCACCATGCGCTCGCCGACGCCATTGCGGCCGTGGCCGAGCGGATCGGGATCGCCGACGTGCTGCTCACCGGCGGCTGTTTCCAGAACGCCGTTCTATCTGAGACGGCGCAGCAAAGACTGGCTGCTGCCGGATTTGTGGTACACACGCATCATCGCATTCCGCCCAATGACGGGGGGCTTGCCGTCGGACAGGCGACATTTGCCCGTCACCCGCTCGAGGAGATCACCTGATGTGCCTTGCCATTCCCGGACAGGTCCTCGACATCGAGGGCGACGATCCGCTGACTCGCACCGGGCGGGTGTCGTTCGCCGGCATCGTCAAGCGCGCCAACCTCGCCTACACGCCGGAGGCCCGGACCGGCGACTATGTGCTGGTGCATGCCGGGTTCGCGCTGACCGTGCTCGATGAGCAGGAGGCGCTCAAGACTCTCGCCTATCTCGCCGAATACGAGCCGGAGGATCTCAATTGAAGCACCTCGACGAATACCGCGACCCGGCCACCGCCCACCGCTACGCCGACGCCATCGCGCGGGTCACGACCCGGCCATGGACGCTGATGGAAATCTGCGGCGGCCAGACCCATTCGATCGTCCGGCATGGCATCGACCTGATGCTGCCCGAGGGCATCACGCTGCTGCACGGGCCGGGTTGCCCGGTGTGCGTCACGCCCTCGGGGGTGATCGACGCGGCGATCGCCATCTCCGGCCGGCCGGGCGTGATCTTCTGTTCGTTCGGCGATATGCTCAGGGTGCCCGGGGGGGCCGGCAGCCTGCTTTCGGCCAAGGCGCGCGGCGCCGATGTGCGCATGGTCTATTCGCCGCTCGATGCGGTGGCCATCGCCCGCGACAACCCCGATCGGCAAGTGGTGTTCTTCGCCATCGGCTTCGAGACCACGGCGCCGACGACGGCGATGGCGGTGCTGCAGGCCGAGCGCGAAGGCCTCACGAACTTCTCGATGCTGGTCTCGCACGTGCTGGTGCCGCCGGCGATCGAAGGGCTGCTCAGCGACCCCGACAACACCGTCCAGGGGTTCCTCGCGGCGGGTCACGTCTGCACCGTGATGGGGTTCTGGGAATACGAGCCGATCGCCGAGCGCTTCGGCATCCCGATCGTGGTCACCGGGTTCGAGCCGGTCGATCTGCTGCAGGGAATCCTGCTCTGCATCAAGCAGCTCGAAGAGGGCCGCGCCGAGGTCGAGAATCAATACTCGCGATCGGTGCGGAGGGCCGGCAACGAAGTCGCACAGTTGACGCTGGCAAGAGTCTTCGCCGTGCAGCAGCAGGGCTGGCGCGGCATCGGCGAAATCCCGGCCAGCGGGTTGCGCCTCGCCCCGGCCTATGAGCGCTTCGACGCCCTCGCCCGCTTCGGCGGCATCGAGGTCGCGCCCGACGATCCGGGCGAATGCATCAGCGGCGAAATCCTGCGCGGGCTGAAGCGGCCGGCGGACTGTCCGGCATTCGGCACGCGCTGCACGCCGGAGCATCCGCTGGGGGCAACGATGGTGTCGTCCGAGGGCACCTGCGCCGCGTACTATCGCTACCGGCGCTCCGAAGCCGGTTCTGCGCCTGTCGCAGAGGCGACGCCATGAGCTTCGACCTCAGCTGTCCGGTGCCCTTCACCGCGACCGATACCATCGAGATCGGCCATGGCGGCGGCGGGATGATGACCAAGCGGCTGGTCGACGGATTGTTCCGGCCGGCCTTCGGCGCCGGACCCGACGATCTCAACCATGACGGCGCCATCCTCGATGTCGGTGGCGAGTTGCTGGCCTTCACCACCGATTCCTTCGTGGTGAAGCCGCTGTTCTTTCCCGGGGGCGACATCGGTTCGCTGGCGATCAACGGCACGGTCAACGACCTCGCCATGTGCGGCGCCGAGCCGGTGGGCATCAGCGTCGGACTGATCCTCGAAGAAGGGCTGCCGATCGCCGAGCTGCAGCGCATCATCGGCTCGATGGAGGCCGCGGCGGAGGCGGCCGGAGCGCGCATCGTCACCGGCGACACCAAAGTGGTCGAGCACGGCAAAGGCGACGGGCTCTACATCAACACCTCGGGTGTCGGGCGGGTGATCGCGCCGGCGCCGATCAACCCGCGGCAGGCGGCGCCCGGGGATATGGTGATCCTCTCGGGCGATATCGGCCGGCACGGCATCGCCATCATGGCGGTGCGCGAAGGGCTCGGCTTCGAGACCGAGATCGTCAGCGATTGCGCGCCGTTGATCGCGCCGGTGAAGACGCTGATCTCGGCCGGGGTTCCGCTGCGCTGCCTGCGCGACCTGACGCGCGGCGGCCTTGCCACGGCGCTGATCGAAATCGCCGAGACGGCGGGGCTCACGGTGCGGCTCGACCAGAAGGCGATCGCCATCTCCGACGCGGTGCGCGGCGCCTGCGAAATCCTCGGGCTCGATCCGCTCTATGTCGCCAATGAGGGGCGGTTTGTCGCCTTCGTGCCGGCCTCGGCGGCGGAGACGGCGCTGGGGATTATGCGCAGCTTCAATCCGGCGGCGGCGGTCATCGGCCGTGTCGAGCGGCGGCGCGAGCGCGGCGAGGTGGTGCTCGATACGATCGGCGGCCTGAGGCCGCTCGACCTGCTGTCGGGCGAGCAGCTGCCGCGTATCTGCTGAGACCCCTCACCTGATTTTTCGCAGCCCGGCGGTGGCGAGGATCGGGCCGTACTCGATGACGAACAGCCCGAAGGCGACGAGCCAGCACGCGGCGCTGAGCGACAGCAGGGCGTGGTACTGGCCGGGGACCAGCTCGGCCAACGGCCGCAGCAGGGCGGCGAACACCAGCGCGCCATAGGCGACGGTGCAGCGCGCCGACGCCGTCAGCGCGCGGCCGGTGTGGCCGAGGCTGGCGCGGGTCATCACGGCGAACGTCATGGTGCCGATGGCGCCGACGGTGAGCACGTGGAGCGCCGAGGCCGGGGCGACCCAGCCGAGGGCGGCGAGGCCGACCATGATCATGCCCAGGGGGATGAAGGCGTAGGCCACGTGCATGACGACGAGCAGCGGCTCGCGCCAGGTTCTGAGGCCATGCCAGCGCCAGAGCCGCGCGCCCTGCAATCCGGCGGCGGTGAAGGCGGCCGCCGCGGTCACGAGACTGTCGGGCCAGATCGCCCAGCTGAGGAGCGCGATCAAGAGCGCCGCGATGGCGACGACATCGAAGGTGGAAAAGGGGCCGGGGAGGACGCTCGAGCCGGTTCGGGCCAGCCAGTTGCGGGTAAAACTCGGAACGATCCGCCCGCCCATCAAAGCGATCAGCATCACATAGATGCCGACAGCGAAGCGGGAGACATCGAGCCCCGAGCCGGTGGTGGCGACGGCGAGGTGAAAGGCGATGTTGGCGGCCGAGAGCGCCGCGAGGCCGGCGAGGATTTTCAGATTCTTCCAGTTCTTGCCGGCGACGATCTCGCGGCCGGCAATCAGCGCCAGAAGCGGCAGGAAGCAGGCGTCGATGACCATCGACGGGACTTCGCCGAGTAGACCCGGCCACGCCATGACGAGACGGCCGAGGCTCCAGACCACGACGAGGCCGAGCAGCGGAAGGCCCGACACCGGCAGGCGGCCGGTCCAGTTGGGGATGGCGGTGAGCATGAAGCCGGCGAGCGCCGCGCTGGCATAGCCGAACAGCATCTCGTGGGCGTGCCAGTCGAGCGGGCCAAACGCGCCACCGATATCCCAGCCCAGGGTGAGCGCGCCGATCCATGCCGCCATGGCGAGGATGGCAAAGCTCCCGGCGAGAAGGAAGAACGGGCGGAAGCCGTAAGAGAGGATGGCCGGACCAGTCGTGGCGATGCCGCGTGGGACGGGTTGCCGGGCGAGAGGTTTTGGCGGTGCTTGCTCGATGGTCACAAAAGGAGTCCTTGTTCGATGGCCGGTATCGGCCCAATGACGGCCCTCGTCTTTGCGTTCGCGCAAGGAACCCGGGAGCGGCGATCGGCTAGCGTCGGGGCCAGTTGGAGGAGTATCCGCCCATGGCCGGCGCAACGCTGATCGATCTGTCCGTCGGCGAAATCATGACGCGCTGGCCAGCGACGATCGGGGTCTTCATCGACCTCGAACTGCACTGCATCGGCTGCCCGATCTCGCCGTTCCACACGCTGGTGGAGGCGGCCGAGGAGCACGGGCTCGCCGTCGAGACGCTGACCGACGCGATCGAAGGCGAGATCGCGCGATCGGGGACTACAGATAGCCCGGCTTCAGGCCGTCGCCGATCAGCAGCAATTGGTGCGCATCGACGATGAGCAGCTTCTGCCGCCCGCCCTCGATCAGCCCGGCCGCTTCCCAGGCGGTGAGGATGCGGGAGACGGTGTGGAGCGTGGTGCCGGTCATCTCGGCGATGTCCTGCTTGGAGATCGGAAAATCGATGCGAACGCCGTTCTTTTCCTTGCTGCCCGCCTGGTTGGCGAGACGCAGAACCGCGTGCGCGACGCGGCGCTCGACCTCCTCGGTGGAGAGCTCGCGCAGCCGGGTCTGCGCCTCGAGCAGGCGGCTGCCCATGGTCTGCATGGCGTTGACGGCGAGCGCGGGGTGGCGCTCGAGCAGGCCGCTCCACTCCGCCATCGGCCAGCTGAGAGCGACGCTTTCGGTGACGGCCGTCGCGGTCCCCGGATAGTCGGTGCGCCGCAGCGCCTTGGCGATGCCGAAGAGATCGCCCGGGTTGACCATGCGGATGGTCAGCTGCTGGCCCTCGCTGGTGACCTGCGTGACACGGAGCCGGCCGAAGAGGAGAACGAAGAACTGGTCGGCCAGCTGGCCCTGCTCGAACACGCTGGTGCCGGCGGGGTAGCGCCGGCTCGTGGCGGTCTTGAGCACATCGTCGAGCGACGCGGCGGACATTGCCGCAAACAGCGGCAGGCTCGAGATGAGGGACCGGTCGATCGGGCTGGGCATTGCGGTGGGCCTCCCGGATGAAATGCCGTCCGAGCGGCAGCGGCCGTCCGGCTCAGGCGGGCGGCCTAGCGATGTCACCCGCCTGCGCCGACGTCAATCGGCGTCGAGCAGGGCGAAAGCGGCATCCAGCCGCGCCTGGGCGAGCTTGGGATTCTTGAGCGCCTTGACGGCATCGAGATTGGCGAGGTCGTCGCCCACCGCGATGAGCGCGACCATGCCCATGGCATAGTGCGGCAAGCATTTGACCCCATAGAGGCCGGGCACCATGAAGGTCACCATAATCTGTTCGCCGGTCTTGCCTTTGATCGGCTCGGCGCCCTCGGGAAGCATGCCCTTGAGGGTTTCGACATTGTGCCCCTTGTCGGTGGGGATGAAGGTGACGGTGTCGCCGATCGCGATTTTGGTCAGCGCCGGCTCGAACACCATGGTGCTGCCGTCGGCGGCCTTGTTGAGCATAAGGACGTCGAAGTTGGCGGCCATGGCGGGCACGACAGCGAACATCAGTATGGCGGCGGCCGTCGCGGCGATCCTGTGGGCTTGCATTTCAATCTCTCCTGGTCCGAAGGCACATTCTCGTTCTTCGTTTCGCCGCCATTTCGGCTTTCCCGGCGGCGGTCTCTTTGATCCTGCTCAAACGACCATCGGTTCGCACGCAACGTTCGAGCAGAACATCGGTTCAGTTTGAGCGGGATCAAAGATCAGAGATCAGGGTGACCTTATCTGCACCGCGACGATGACGCGATGCGCGTATCGAACGTTAGGAGACCAAGATGGACGGCCAGGAAGAATTCAACGTATCACGCCGCGCGCTGCTTGCAGGCGCCGCTTTTGCCGGGGTTCTGGGCACCGTCCTCGCTTCCACGCCGGCACGGGCCCAGGAGACTGCGCCGGTCACCGGCCCGGCGCCGGACCTGTCGACGCTGCCGCGCGAAAAGCTCACCCTCGTCGCGCCGCCGTTCGTCCATGCACATGATCAGGTGGCCAAGGGCGGACCCAAGGTGATCGAGGTGACCCTCACCATCGAGGAAAAGCAGATGGTCATCGACGACTACGGCACGACCATCAACGCCATGACCTATGACGGCACCAATCCGGGGCCGATGATCGTGGTGCACGAGGGCGACTATGTCGAGCTGACGCTGGTCAATCCGGCAACCAATTCGCTCCAGCACAACATCGATTTCCATGCCGCGACCGGCGCCCTGGGCGGCGGCGCGCTGACGCTGATCAACCCGGGCGAGCAGGCCATGCTGCGCTTCAAGGCGACGCGGGCGGGCGTGTTCGTCTACCACTGCGCGCCGGGCGGTCCGATGATCCCCTGGCACGTCGTCTCGGGCATGAATGGCGCCATCCTGGTGCTGCCGCGCGAGGGGCTGAACGACGGTCACGGAAACCCCTTGAGCTACGACCGCGTCTACTATGTCGGCGAGCAGGATTTCTACATTCCGCGCGACGAGAACGGCGAGTTCAAGAGCTACGAGGCGGCCGGCGACGGCTATGACGACATGGTGCAGGTGATGCGCACGCTGACGCCCACCCATGTGGTGTTCAACGGCGCCGTCGGTGCCCTCACCGGCGACAACGCGCTGACCGCCAAGGTCGGCGAACGGGTGCTGATCCTTCACTCGCAGGCCAATCGCGATACCCGTCCGCACCTCATCGGCGGGCACGGCGACTATGTCTGGAACACCGGCAAGTTCCGCAATCCGCCGGAGGTCGATCTCGAGACCTGGCACGTGGCGGGCGGTTCGGCGGCGGCGGCGCTCTATACGTTCCTTCAGCCCGGGCTCTACGCCTATGTCAACCACAACCTCATCGAAGCGGTGGAGCTGGGCGCCACGGCGCACTTCAAGGTCGAGGGCGAGTGGAACGACGATCTGATGACGCAGGTGCAGGCGCCCTCGCCGTTGGCCTGATGCGATACCCAGGGTGGCCGGCACCGCCGGCTGCCCCCTCCCCGGAGCGACACGATGCGCGCCATCCCGATGCGACAGAACGCTCTCGGCCTGCTGCTTCCCGGCGGGCTGCTGATCGGCCTCGCCGTGGTGATCGCGGCGCAGACCATTCCCCTCACCGTGCCGGTCAGCGCGGGCGCCTCGCTCGCCCCCGAGACGGTGATCGTTCCGGCGCACGCGTTCAGCTATCGCGCGCCCGGCGATTTCCAGCGCGGCAAGACGGCGATCGATGGACCGCTGATCAGCGTCGCGGCGGGTGAACCGCTCGAGATCATGACCTATCAGGTGAGCGCCGCCGACTATGCGCGCTGCGTCGCGGACGATGCCTGCGACAAGGCCGATCCGCGCCGGCACGGCACCGGCAATGTGCCGGTGACCGGGGTCAGCTTCGACGATGCCGGCCAGTACGCGGCCTGGCTCAGCGCCGAGACCGGCGAGGCCTGGCGGCTGCCGACGGTGGCCGAATGGGCCTTTGCCGCCGGCAGCAAGGCAGTCGACCCCGCGCTCGGCACCGAGACGGACGCGGACAATCCTGCCGACCGCTGGCTCGCCCTCTACGACCTCGATTCGGCGCGGGCCGCGGCCTCGCTGGCGACGCCCCAGCCGCTCGGCAGCTCCGGCGTCAACGAATTCGGCGTCGCCGATCTTGCCGGCGCCGTCTGGGAATGGACCGCGACCTGCGGCGGGCGCACGACGCTCGACGCCGCCGGGCAGACGGTCTCCCACCTCGATTCGTGCGGGGTGCGCTATGTCGAAGGCGGACACCGCGCGGCGATGAGCCACTTCATCCGCGACGCCCAGGGCGGCGGTTGCTCGGCCGGCGCACCGCCGGACAATCTCGGCTTCCGGCTGGTCCGCGAGCCCGGGTGGATCGAGCGCGTGATGAGCGCATTTGGCCGGATTTTCGCCCGCGGGGCGTGACGCGCGCAGCGGCGGATGCGCGGGGTCATAGCACCGGGCAACCAGCTGATAAATCTGAGAAAAATGGTACCGCCTCCCCGGCTTGAACGGGGGACCCCTAGATCCACAATCTAGTGCTCTAACCAGCTGAGCTAAGGCGGCCCAAGGCGGGCGGACCATATGTCGGCGATCCGGCCCTGACAAGGGCGGATTTAGCCATCGGCGGGGCGTTGCGCAACCCCCGCGGCTTAACCATCCGGACGTTTGGCTGGGCGTCCAAGCCCAAGGAAACTGGACCGTTCCGGCCCCAGGCTATAATTAGGACAAGATTAAGTCTTGGGTGCGGATTGTGCCGATCTGGCACACGGGGTCGGTGAGTGCGTGGACGCTGAGTGGATCAAATCGCCGACGGCGCGCCGCATTCTCATGCATTGGGCCGATTCCCGGCCGGCGTGGTTGTGGTCGCATGATGGCTCCACCCTGCTCTGGCGCAACCCCGCGGCGCGCTATTTCAACAGCCGGGTCAAGAAGCACGGGCTGAAGCTGTCGGCGGAGGCGGTGCCGATCAAGGGCCAGGTGTCGCGCCTGATCCGGCTCGGCTCCGTGGGCCGCTCGAGCCTCAGCCGGGTGCAGTTCCTGGCCGGCGAGAAGCCGGTGGCGACGACCTGCAGTTGCACCCCGCTGATGCTCGGCGAGGGCGAGGCCGCGCTGCTGCTGGTCGGGGTCGACCCGATCGCCGCCGACGTGCTGCCGGCCGCTGGAGCGGTCGCCGCAGACGCCATGAGCGAGGCGCTGTTTCCGCCCGGAACGGATTATCTGCTGGTTGCCGGCGGCAAGGCGCAGGGCGGATCGCGCCAGGCGCTCGCGACCTATGCTGCGGGTACCGATGCGCAGGCGCGGGCGATCCGGGTCAAGGCCGGGGCGGACGACGCCGAGCTGCTGTTTTTCCCGGCAGCCGTCGGCGCGCCGTCGATCGCCGGCATTCGCGCCGAGGAGGATGCGGGTGCCGACGAGGAGCATGACCTCGCCGACATGCCCGAGCCGCTGCTGCCGATGGGGCTGCCGCCGGCGCCCGAGCACGATCCGCGAACCCTGCCGCCGGAAGACTTGGTCGAGCCGCCCCCCGCCGAAGGCGAGCGCGCGCTGTCTTCGCTGTTCGACCGGCTGGTCGAGGATGCCGGGCTCTACACCACGCTGACCGCGGCGGACGAGGTGTTCGTCGCGCCGGCGGCTTCGGAGGCGGCCGCCGAGATCAAGGCCGAGCCGGCGCCCGAGCCGCAACCGCCCGCTACTCCGGCCGAGACCCCGGACCTGATCGCGAGCCTCATCGAATACGCCGACGATCCGGAGGCCGCGCCGATCGGCGAACAGCGGTCGCACTGGATGATCACCGGGCGCGGGTTTCGGGCGCTCGAACCGCCGACGCCCGTGCCTGAGCCGGAGACACCCCCTCCCCCCGATGTCGTGCCCGAACCGGAGGCGATCGCCACACTCGATGCGGCGCCCGACCCGGAGACCGCCGAGCGCGTGTCGCGCTACAATTTCGAGGAGCTGGGCCGCATCCTCACCGACCGGGTCTCGGCCGACGGCGCCGCGACGGAGCCCGAAACGCCGATCGCGCCCCGTCCGGCCGCGCCGGTCGGCGTCATCAACCTCAATGCCGAGACGCTGGTGCTCAACCGGCTGCCGCTCGCCATCCTGGTCTTCCGCGACCAGCAGGTGTTGTTCGCCAATCGGGCGCTCACGGATCTGCTCGGACACGACAGCGTCGAGAGCCTCCGCGCCGCGGGCATCGGCTCGATCTTTCCGGCCGAGGCGACGGCCGGCGCCGGACCGGTCAACCGCCTGGTCCGCCGCGACGGCGCGCCGCTTCCGGTGACGGCGCGGCTGCAATCGGTGAGCTGGCAGGGCCGCGCCGCGCTGATGCTGTCGGCCAATCCGGCCGAGCCGATCCGCGGCCATGAGGGCGCCGTGCGCGCCTTCGCCGAGATCGCCGCCGAAGCCCGGCAGGATGGATTTCTGGTCGCCGACCGCGCCGGTATCGTCACCCAGATTTCGGGGCATGGCAGCGTGCTGCTCGGCCGCACCGAAACGGAAATCGTCGGCAGGCCGCTTGCCGTGCTGGTCGGCAAGGCCGACATGGAGCCGCTCAGGCAGTTCCTCGAAAAGCCGGCGCGCTTCGCCGAAACGGCGCGGCCGAGCGTGGTGGCTGCCAGCGAGGACGGCAACGCCCAGATCGTGCTGTTCGCCGAGGGACAGGCGGGCGTGGTCACCGGCTATTTCGGATTTCTCAGCGCCCGCGCCCGGGTGGCGCCGGCGCCCGCCGGGGACGACGAGCTCGAGCCCTCGATGCTCGGCCGGTTGAGCCGCGGCGTCCGCCGGCCGCTCAACACCATCATCGGCTTTGCCGATCTCATCCGCACGGCGCCGCCGGGCAGCCTCGACATGGATCGCATCGCCGAATACGCCGGCGATATCCGCACGGCCGGTCTCGAGATCGCCGTGCTGGTCGACGAACTCGACGACTTCACCCGGCTGCGCGACGGGCGCTACGCACCGCGGCCGTCGGACGTGGACCTGTCGGCCCTGCTCGAAAGCTGCATGGTGCGGGTCAAGGCGCAGGCCGGTTCGGCGCGCGTCCTGGTGCGCAGCGCCATCTCCGAGCGGCTGCCGCGCATCCGCGCCGATCGCGCTTCGCTCGGACAAGCGCTGCTCAACCTGCTGGCCAGCGCCATCGACCAGACCCCGATCGGCGGCTCGGTCATTCTGTCGGCCCAGGGCCAGGAGGATGGCGGGATCGCCGTCCACGTCCGCGACGGGGCGCAGAACGGCGCCGATCTGGGCGAGCGCTTCGTCGTCTTCCGCGACGGCGTCGACAAGGACGGCGAGCAATTGGCGCCGGTTCGCTCCAGCGTCGGGCTGGCGCTGACCCGCTCGCTGCTGGCGGTCAACGCATGCTCGCTGTCGGTCGACCCCACTATCGGCACCGGGACGCTGTTCTCGCTGCTGATTCCGCCCGATCTGGTCGCCAAGGGCTGATCGGCTGAGGAAAGTCGCGTCGCGCGACATTGGCATCGTCGCCGATCCCAACTAGAGTCTCGGTCTCACGATCCCTCTCGCGGGAACAACCCGTTGATTCCACATCGCTCCGAGACCGGCTCGGGGGCCGATTCCCGGTTGCCTCAATGATCTGGTTCGCCGCCAAGAAGGTCCTGGGACTGGTCGTCACCCTGGTGGCGGCGGCGGCGATCGTCTTCGTCGTCCTCGACCTGTTGCCCGGGGTCACGTCAGATCAGCCGGCGCTGGAGCGGTTTCTGCGCTGGCTCGCGGGCATGCTGGTTGGCGATTTCGGCACCTCCGCCTCGCTCGGCGCGCCGGTGGGGCCGCTGATCGCGGAGCGGCTGGCGGTGACGCTGCCGCTGGTCGCACTGGCGACGCTGCTCGCCATCCTCATCGGCGGGCTGGTGGGGCTCGGGGCGGCGCGCCGGCCGCAGTCGATCTGGGCGAAAGCCGTGATGGCGTCGGCGCGGCTGGGCATTGCGATCCCCGATTTCTGGCTCGGCATGCTGCTGGTGCTGCTGTTCTCGCTGACCCTGCGCTGGCTGCCGCAGGGCGGCTTCGTGCCGTGGCAGGAGAACGCCCTCGGCGCGCTCCAATCGCTGATCCTGCCAGGGGTCGCCGTTGCGGTGCCGCTGGGGGCGCTGCTGGCCCGCGCCGTGTACGACGCGGTCGTCGCGGCGCAGGGCGCCGAATTCGTGCGCGCAGCGCAAGCGCGGGGACTGACGCGCCGCGAGGCGATGCAACGGCACGGCCTCCGCAATGCGGCGCTGGAGGTGCTGTCTCGCGCCGGCCCTGCGTTGGCCCTGCTGATCGTTTCGGCGGTGGTGGTCGAGAATGTCTACTACCTGCCCGGACTCGGGCGGCTGATCCTCGATGCCGTCGGTGCCCGCGATGTGGTGCTGGTGCGTGGCGGCCTCGCCATCCTCATTTTCGCCTTGGCTGGAACGATGTTCCTGATCGACCTCTGCGAAGCCTGGGCCGATCCGCGCCTCCGCGCCTGGAGGCCGCTGTGAGCGACATTGCCGCGACACCACAGACGGGTGGACGCCGGTATCGGGCGCTCCGGACCGGCGTGGTGCTGTCGCTGCTGCTGCTGTTGGTTGGGTTCGTGTCGATCGTCTGGACCCCCTACCCGATCGACGCCATCAATGTCGGCGCGGCGCTGCAGGAGCCTGGAGCGGCCCATTGGCTGGGCACAGATCATCTCGGCCGTGACCTGCTTTCGCTGCTGATGAAGGGCACGCTCACCAGCTTCATCGTCGCGGCGATCGCCGTCGCGTTTGGAGCGGCGATCGGCATCCCGCTGGGCCTCCTTGCGGCGCACTGGGGCGGCCTCGCCGACCAGGCGGTGCTGCGCGCGACCGGTTTCCTGTTCGTCTTTCCGGCGCTGGTCACGGCGGTTCTCCTCGCGACCGTCGCGGGGCCGAGCGAGGTGGTGGTGATGGCCGCCGTGGGCCTCGTCAATGTGCCGGTGTTCGCGCGCGTCGCCCGCGGCGCATGGCTCGAGCGCAAGGCCGTCGACTACGCCGCCGCCGCGCGCCTCGCCGGACTGGGCGGCTGGGACATCGTGGTCGTTCATCTGCTCCCCGGCCTCGTGGCGGTGCTGCTGGCGCAGGCCACGGTGCAGCTCGGGGTGGGCGTGCTGGCCGAGGCGACACTGTCCTATGTCGGGCTCGGCGCACTGCCGCCGACGGCGAGCCTCGGGCTGATGCTGAAGGACGCACAGAGCTACGCCTTGCTGAAGCCGGCGCTGATGCTGCTCCCCGGCGCAATGATCGTGCTCATCGTCGTCTCGGTCGGCCTCGCGGCCGACGGCATTCGCGGCATGCTGGAGCGGCGTTCCGGAGCCAATGGAGCCGACCGTGGCGCTGCTTGAGGTCAAGGACCTGACGGTGACGTTCGGCGGCACGCCGGTGCTCGACGCGGTCAGCTTTGCCATCGGCAAGGGCCAGCGCCTCGGCCTCATCGGTCAGGACGGCGCGGGCAAGTCCGTCGCGGCGCTCGCCTTGCTCGGCCTGTTGCCGGACGACGCCGAGCAGACCGGCAGCCTCGCGTTCGACGATGCGCCGATGCCGGCCTCGGAGAGGGCGCGGGCAAAGCTCCGCGGCAAGCGGATCGGCGCGATAGTTCAATCGGCCCACCAGGGGCTCGATCCGTTGCGGTCGGTGGGCGATCACGTCGCCGAGGCGCTGCGGCTGGCCGGGCAGACGGGCGAGTTCGGGCCGCAGGTCGATGCCGCGCTCAAGGATGCCGGTCTCGACGGCCGCGGCGCGCAGTACCCGCGCGAGCTCTCGGCCGCCGAGCGCCAACTGGCGATGGTCGCCATCGCGCTCTGCGGCAAGCCGGACCTATTGATCGCGGACGAACCGGCGGCGGGCCTCGACCTCGTCGCCCAGCGGCAGGTGCTCGACCTGATCGCGCGGAACTGCAGCGAGCGCGGCATGGCGCTGCTGCTGATCTCGCGCGATTTGAGGGCGGTGGCGATGTTGTGCACCAGGGTCGCCGTCCTCGATCGCGGCAGACTGGTGGAACTGGGCGACAAGGCGGATGTCTTCGGTCATCCCCGGCACGACCACACGCGGGCGCTGATGGCGGCGGGGCGGTTCCGCGCCCGGACGCTGATGCGCACGCCGATCGGGGGGGCGCTGCTCGAGGTGCGCAACCTTGTTCGCAGCTTCCGCCAGGCCGACCGCTCGCTGTTCGAACCGCGGCCGCCTCTGGTGGCGCTCGACGGCGTGAGTCTTTCGATCCGCAGCGGCGAGTCGATTGCGCTCACCGGCCCGGCCGGAGCGGGCAAATCGACGCTCGGCCGGATCATCGCCGGGCTCGACCGGGCGAGTTCGGGCGAACTCGAGTTCGATCACGACGTCTACCACGGCGCCGATCTGCCGCGATCGCACCGGCATGAGATCAGCTTCGTCTTCGACGACCCGGCCAGGAGCTTCAATCCCGCTCTGACGATCGGCGAATCGATCGCCGAACCGCTCCGCCTGCAGCCGCAGCGGCCGATGGAGGAATTGAGTGCGCGCATCGTCGAGATCGTCACCGCGGTAGGTCTGGCGCCGGAAATGCTCGGCCGCTATCCGCACGAATTTGCCGCCGGGGACCGCCAGCGTTTCGCCATCGCCCGCGCGCTCATCACCAGGCCCCGGCTGGTCATTTTCGACGAACCGGTGGCGGCGCTCGATATCTTCTCGCGCGGCGAACTGCCGGTGCTGCTCAACCGGCTGCGCGCCGATTTCGGGCTGACCTATCTGGTGATCGCCCATGATCTCGACATGATCCGCGTCGTCGCCGACCGGGTCATCGTCATGGACAAGGGCAAGATCGTCGCCACCGGCACGCCGGCGCAGCTGCTCGACGACCCGCAGGAACCGGTGACCAGGGCGCTCGCCGCGGCGGCCCTGCCGGAAGTCGGCATCGTGCCGGTGTTCTAGCGCTGGTGCGGCAGAGCCTCGGTCAAGAGGTGACTGATGCATCGAGCGCACTGTCGTGACCGCGCAGTCGGGTCACCCTCCCCCTTGCGGGGAGGGTAGCGCAGCTAGAGCCGTGAGGCTCGTAGCGGAGCTGGGGAGGGGGCGAGGCACACTCAGTGCAGACTGCTCCCCCCTCCGGCTCGATCACGGACTTAGCGAAGGGCTAAGTCCTATCTCGCTTCCTCCCCCGCAAGGGGGGAGGTGCGCTGACTGAGAGTCTTGCTCGATGGAACGACGCTCCAGCTAGTGCATGATCGGCTGGCCGGCATCGTCGAAGCGGTGGAACATGTCGCCGCGCGGCGAAAAGCTCAGCATGTCGCCGGAGTGGTAGGAGGCCTTGCCCGGCTGGCGGACGACGATGGGTTCGCTCGAGCCCACATCGACATAGATGTAGCTGTCGGAGCCGAGATTCTCCGAGTAGATCACCTTGCCGTTCCAGGTGCCGTCCCTGGGCACGATGTCGATGTGCTCGGAGCGGACGCCGACGGTCGCCGCCTTGAACGGTTCGGCGAACTTGCCGGTCAAAAAGTTCATCTTGGGCGAGCCGATGAAGCCGGCGACGAACAGCGATTGCGGGTTCTCGTAGAGCTCCATGGGCGTGCCGACCTGCTGGATCACGCCGTCCTTGAGCACCACGATGCGGTCGGCCATGGTCATGGCCTCGACCTGGTCGTGCGTCACATAGACCATGGTGGTTTCGGCGAGCTGCTCCTTGAGCTGGCCGATCTCCATGCGCATCTGGACGCGCAGCGCCGCATCGAGATTGGAGAGCGGCTCGTCGAACAGGAACACCTTTGGATCGCGCACGATGGCGCGGCCGATGGCGACACGCTGGCGCTGGCCACCCGACAGCGCCTTGGGCAGGCGCTCGAGATATTTGGTCAGCTGCAGCTTCTCGGCCGCGGCGCGAACCTTCTGGTCGAGCTCGGCCTTGGGGGTGTTCATCAGCTTGAGCGCATAGGCCATGTTGTCGTAGACGGTCATGTGCGGATAGAGCGCATAGGACTGGAACACCATGGCGATGCCGCGCTTACTGGGCGCTACGTCGTTGACCACTCTGCCGTCGATCTCGAGGGTGCCCGAGGTGATCGTCTCGAGCCCGGAAATGCAGCGCAGCAGGGTCGACTTGCCGCAACCCGAGGGTCCGACGAAGACGATGAACTCGCCCGATTTGATATCGAGGTTCACGTCCTTCAGGATCTCGACGCTGCCATAGCGCTTGAACAGATGGGTGATCTTCAAATCCGACATGCTCGTCCTCCCTGACTGCGCTAGCGCAGCACCCCGATGTAAGCGCCGAATGGCGCCAAACTCAATGCGGCTTCGATCGGCTCGTCGGCGATGCCGGGCGCGCCGGAGGGCGCCGGGTCGAACCCCGCCGGCACCGGCACGATGACGGCCTTTTCGCTCATATTGAATACACAATAGAGGCGCTCGGTCCCCTCCTGGCGGAGGAACGCCAGGACGCCCTCGGGGCCGTCGAGCGTCTCGATGGTGCCCTTGATCAGGGCCGGATGCTGGTGCCGGAAGGCGAGCATGGCGCGATAGTGCGAGAGCACCGAATGCGGATCGCGCACCTGCCGGTCGACGGCCTTGGTGAGGTGATCGGCCGGCACCGGCAGCCAGGCGCGGGTGGCGGTGGTGAAGCCGCCGAGCTGCGATTGCGTCTGCCACACCATGGGCGTGCGGCAGCCGTCGCGGCCCTTGAACTGCGGCCAGAACTCGATGCCGTAGGGATCGACGAGATCCTCGAAGGCCAGTTCGGCCTCGGTCAGTCCCAGCTCCTCGCCCTGGTAGAGGCAGACCGAGCCGCGCATCGATAGCAGCAACGTCGCCGCAAGGCGGGTGAATTCCTCCTGCTGGCCATGCGTGGCCCAGCGGCTGATGTGGCGGACCACGTCGTGGTTGGAAAAGGCCAGACAGATCCAGCCCTCGGGCGCCTGGGCCTCGGTCAGCTCGATCGATTTCTTGAAATGGGCGGCGCTGAACTCGCCGCCCAGATAGTCGAAGGTGTAGGCCATGTGGAGCTTGTCGGTGCCGGAGGTGTAGGCCGCCATCACCTCGAGCTGGTGCTGGCTGTCGCCGATCTCGCCGACGGTGGCCTTGTCGCCGTACTCGTCCATCAGCTTGCGCAGGCGGCGCAGGAACGCGATGTTCTCGGGCTGGCTCTTGTCGTAGAGATGCTCCTGGAAATTGTAGGGGTTCACCGCCGGGGCGGTCGAGGCGTTGAAATCCTCTGGCTTGACCACCGGGTTCGACTGCAGACCGAGCGAGTGGAAATAAAAGTTCACGGTGTCGAGCCGGAAGCCGTCGATGCCGCGCTCGAGCCAGAAGCGCATGCCGTCTAGCATGGCGTCCTGGACGTCCGGATTGTGGAAGTTCAGATCGGGCTGCGAGGCGAGGAAATTGTGCATGTAGTACTGCATGCGCCGGCTGTCCCAGGTCCAGGCGGAGCCGCCGAAGATCGACAGCCAGTTGTTGGGCGGGGTGCCGTCCGGTTTCGGGTCGGCCCAGACGAACCAATCGTTGCGGTCGTTGGTGCGATTGAGCCGGCTTTCCTGGAACCACGGGTGCTTGTCCGAGCAGTGGCTGATCACCTGGTCGATGATGACCTTGAGCTTGAGCGCATGCGCCTTCTCCACCAGCCGGTCGAAATCGCCCAGCGTGCCGAAGATCGGATCGACGTCGCGGTAGTTGGAGACGTCGTAGCCGAAATCCTTCATCGGCGAGGTGAAGAACGGGCTGAGCCAGATGCCGTCGACGCCGAGATCGGCGACGTAGTCGAGACGCTCGGTGACCCCGACGAGGTCGCCGATGCCGTCGCCATTGTGGTCCTGAAACGAGCGGGGGTAGATCTGATAGATGACTGCGCCGCGCCACCAATTCTTGTCGAGCACCGCTTCGCCGGCCGGCTTCTGTTCGGTCATCAGCGGCTGAGCGACCACGCCTATCTCCCCGCGCCGTTGCCGGGGGCTGTTACCCTCCAGGCCGCGGCGATTTGCCAAAACGTTTTAGTAAGCTATTCTTAGCGTCGGAGGTGATATTTCGTCAACTCCGAGGGGACGCGCGGGATCTCTTTGTCGCCGCGCAAAATGTGTTGAAAATCAAATACCTATGGGACGAGGCACGAAGCAGCCAGGCACCAGTCCGGCGGGAATTGGGCGGAGCGTGACGATCAAGGACCTGGCGGCCGAACTCGGGCTGTCGATCACGACCATTTCGCGGGCCCTGAACGGCTACTCCGACGTCGGCGAAAAGACCCGCAAGCGCGTCGCCGAAATGGCCCAGCGCATGGGCTATCGCCCCAACCGGAACGCGCAGCGGCTGGTGACGCGCCGCACCCACAATGTTGCCTGGGTGCAGCAGGACAACGACCGCAAGTTCGTCGATCCGCATTTCGTCGAGGTGATGGCCGGTGTGCTGCGCGGCGCCCGCGCGCTCAACTACGACATCGTTCTAGCCAGCGACACGCCGGAGAACGAGATGAGTGTCTACGACCGGTTCGTCAACGACAACTCGGTGGACGGGTTCATCGTCGACCTGCCGCGCGAGAACGACCGCCGCGTCAGCTATCTGCTCGACGCCAAGCGGCCGTTCGTCGTGCACGGCCGGGACGGCCGCAGCGGACCCTATGGCTGGGTGGACATCGACAATTACGGCAACTTCTACAGGTTGATGCGGCTGATGCTGGCCAACGGGCACCGCCGCGTCGCCTTCATCAACGGCGATGAGAGCTTCACTTATGCGCAGTACCGGCGCCGCGGCGTCAACGACGCAATCGCCGATGCCGGCCTGCCGCCGGACACGGTGCGCGTCTACAATTCGCTACATCCGATGGGCGATGCCGGGTTCAAGCTGACCACGATGGCGCTCAGCGACCCCAAGGTTACGGCGATCCTCTACTCGTCGACGCTGATGGCGGTCGAGGGTCATGCCGCGGTGGTGCGGAGCGGCGCCGGCCGGAAGCTCGCGGTCGCCACCATGGACGACGAGCTGCACTATATCGACCTGACGCCGTTCGCCGGGCAATTCACCACCGTGCGCTCCTCGCTGCGCGAGGCCGGCGAGGCGCTGATCGCCGAACTCATCCGCCAATGCAATGAACAAGGTCCTGGACGGGGCATTGAAATCGCTTCGCATTTCGAAGTGGCGCCAGGCCTTGATCCCGGGGTCCTTTCGGAGCCATTGCCGGCCAAGCGGCGGCAGGCCGCCAAGCGGTTGCAGCCGGCGTAGCTTCGCCCCGGCGCAAAAAGCGGCCGGCCCGAGGGCCGGCCAGACGATCGTGGGAGGTCGTTGGAGGTTCTTACTTGACGGACCCCGCCAGCAGGCCGCGGACGAAGTAGCGCTGCAGCGAGAAGAAAACGATCAGCGGCACGACGATGGTGACGAAGGCACCGGCGGTGAGGATTTCCCAGTTGTTGCCGCGCGAACCGAGCAGCGAGACGAGCTTGCCGGTCAGCACCAGCTTGCTCTCCTGGGCGCCGAGAAACACCATCGCCACAAGAAGGTCGTTCCAGACCCAGAGAAACTGGAAGATCGAGAACGAGGCGAGCGCAGGAAAGCTCAGCGGCAGCACCATGCCGGTGAATATCTTGAAGTGGCTGGCGCCATCGATGCGCGCCGATTCCATGATCTCCTTGGGCAGGCCCGCCATGTAGTTGCGGAGCAGGTAGATGGCGAGCGGCAGGCCGAACGCGGTATGCGCCAGCCAGATGCTGAGATAGGTTTTGCCGTCCTCGGCGCCGAAGGCCTGCGCGATGCCATTGTACATCTTGAGCAGCGGAATCAGCGACATCTGGAGCGGCACGACCAGGAGGCCCACCACCACGGCGACGATCAAGCCGCGGAACGGGAACCGCATCCAGGCCAGCGCATAGGCGGCGAATGCCGCCATCAGGATGGGGATGATGGTCGCTGGAATGGTCACGGTGAACGAGTTGATGAAGGAGCGGAACACGCCGTTGGCCGTCAGCACCTCGACATAATTGTCGAGGGTGAAGCGCGGCGCGATCTCGGCGACGTAGAACACACGGGGACCGCGGGTGTGCGTGAACCTGGTATCGCTTACCCATTCATAGGCGCCATCCCTTTGGACGGTGAGGGCGCCGCCATCGGTCATCGGCAGGCTTTCGCCTGCCGCCGCGGCAGCGGGCTCGGCGTTCGACAGACCGAACTGCGCCAGCGTCTTGTTGGTGTCCTCGCCAAACACATTGCCGCGGATGACGAACTTTCCGCCCGCTTCGATCTGCGCGCCGGCCTGCGGCAGGCGGGTGACGCCCTGTGTCGACGAGGTCGACAATGCCGTCCACCAGCCGGAGACGGCAAGCTGGTCCTTGTCGCGGAGCGACGAGATCAGAAGGCCCGCGGTCGGAAAGGTCCAGAGGGCGACAAGGAACAGCAGCGCCACATGGGTGAAGATGCGCGCGGCATCGATGCGGGCCGCCCAGCGCGGCGTGCCGGTGGTCGGACGCGGGAGATCGGTTGCGGTGTCGACGACAGCGGTCATCAACGTGTCCCCTCTTCAGCATTGGCCCGACGGATGTTCCAGATCATGATCGGCAACACCGCGAGCATGATGATCACGGCAACGGTCGAGCCGCGGCCATAGTCGAAATTGACGAACATCCATTTGAACATGAAGTTGGCGAGCACTTCGGTGTCCCATTGGCCGTTGGTCATGGCGAAGATGATGTCGAAGACCTTCAGCACCACGATGGTGATGGTGGTCCACACCACGACGATGGTGCCCCAGATCTGCGGGATCATGATGTCGAAGAAGATCCGGAAGCCGTTGGCGCCGTCGATGCGCGCCGCTTCGAGCGTTTCCTCGGGCACGCCGCGCAGCGCGGCGGAAAGGATCACCATGGCAAAGCCTGCCTGGATCCAGATCAGGATCACCATGAGCAGAACAGAATTCCACACCGGGATGGTGATCCAGGCCTGCGGCGGCAGGCCGAGGCCGGTGACGATGGCGTTGAGCACGCCGATCTGCTGCTCGCCCGCCGCACGATAGTCATAGACGAACTTCCAGATCACCGAGGCGCCGACGAACGAGATCGCCATCGGCATGAACACCAGCGATTTGGCGATGTTGCCCCACCAGAGCTTGTCGGCCAGCACGGCGATCACGAGGCCAAAAGCCGTCGCAAACGAGGGCACGATCAGGAGCCACAGGATGTTGTTGAAGATCGACTGCTGGAAATTGCCGTCGCCGAACGCCCACAGGTAGTTGGCGAAGCCGACGAAATTCTCGTTCTTGTCGAAGAAGCTCAACCGGAAGGTCTCGATGACCGGATAGACCAGATAGACCGACAGGAAGAGCAGCGCCGGGAGCAGGAACAGCCACGGACGGATCTGGCTGCGACGATTGTCGCGCCTTGTGAGGTCGTCGCCGGTCGCGGTGTTCGAGCCGAGGAATTTGTCGAGCAGCCAGTTGCTGCCCCAGAAGTACGCCACGGTGCCGGCCAGCGCGATGGCGATGGCAATCAGAGCGCCGAAAATCTGCTGCAGGATGTCGCTCATCGGGCCGCCCCTCCCCTGGCGTCGCGAGACTCTTGTTGGTCCGGACCCGGCACCGAAGCGCCGGGTCCAAATGCGAGACTAGCTCAGCCTACTTGATGGCGTCCCAGCTTTTCTGGATGGCATCGGCGACGTCCTGGGCGGACTTGCCGCCGACGAAATCGACCATGCCGGTCCAGAAGCTGCCGGCGCCGACGGCGCCCGGCATCAGATCGGAGCCGTCGAAGCGGAACGTCGTGGCGTTGAGCAGGATCTTGCCCTCACCCTTGAGCGTGTCGTTGCCGTAGGTATCGACGTTGGCGGCCTTCATGGCGGACAGGAAGCCCGACTGCGCCATCCAGACCTCGTTGGAGATCGGGTTCATCAGGAAGTCGATGAAGGCGTGAGCCGCCGGCGAGTCCTTGGTGATGGTCGCCTCGACGCCGGCGCCGAGCACGGGCTTGCCCAGTTCCTTGCCGGCATAGGCCGGGAAGTAGAAGAAGTCCGCGTCTTCGCCCAGCACCGTGCCTTCGGGGAAGAAGGACGGGATGAACGAGGCCTGATGGTGCATGTAGCAGGCCGGCGGAACCGTGAAGAGACCCAGCGGGCTCTCGCGGAAATCCGTGGTGCCGACTGCGGCAGCGCCGCCGGCGACCTTCTTGTCGTCCTTTGCGATCGAGCCGAACAGCTCGAGGGCCGCGACGACCTTGGGGTCGGAGAACTTCAGGTCGTTGGAGACCCAGGCGTCATAGTCTTCCGGGCTCTGGGTGCGAAGCATGAGGTCTTCGATCCAGTCGGTGGCCGGCCAGCCGGTGGCGCCGCCCGAACCAAGGCCGATGCACCACGGCGTCTTGCCGTCGGCGACGATCTTGTCGGTGAGCGTCATCAGGTCCTCGAAGGTCTCGGGAACCGTGTAGCCGGCATCGGCGAAGTTGTCGGGCGAGTACCAGACCAGCGATTTGAGGTCGGACTTGTAGGGCACGGCGTAGAAGGTCGGCGCGCCGGCCTTGTCCTTGTAGGTGCCGAGCGAAACGAACGACGAGCCGGCGGCGAATTCGCCCTCGACCCTTGCCTTCATGTCGTCGCCAAGCGGCACCAGATAGCCCTTGGACGCCATGTCGGCGAGCAGGCCCGGCTGCGGCAGCAGCGTGATGTTGGCCGACGAGCCGGCGGCCGCGTCGATCTGCGCCTGCTGCTCGTAGTTCTCGGACGAGCCGTATTCGACGTCGACGCCGGTGGCGTCCTCGAAATAGGCGAGCACGGTCAGGAACTGCTCCTGGTCGCCGCCTTCGCGCCACGGGCCCCAGACCGTCAGCTTCTGGCCGGCAAGGTCCTTGTGCGCATCGGCGAAGGCCTGCAGCGCGTCCCAGCTGAAAGCGCCCGAGCCTTTGGCAAACTTCAGATCGGCGGCACTGGCCGAGGCCAGGGTGCCGAGCGTGATCGCAATGACGGAAACCCCCGCCAAGAGGTATTTGTGCATGTAGTCCTCCCATCGCACAGTTAGGGCGCATGACGCCCGCGCTTTTCCCTGCATTTCCAAAACGTTTTGGTTCCAAAACGTTTTGGGGCCCGATTATCAAGCCTCGCACGGCGGTTAGCGGTGGCGTAAACTTGCACAAAGAACCGGCGTTGCCAAGGTGGTTCCGGCTGTGAAATCGATACAGACCGGGTACGTGCGTCAAGGGTGGGGGATACGGGCGGATTCCCTGTGGCGGGAACATTCATTGTCTCGGACGCCGGGCCGATCGGACCTCCGGCCGGTGCGATCCAACCTGTGGCAACTGGGCAGGCCCGCCGGCGGTCCCATCGCGTTTTCGCACTCGGCGGAGCAGGTTTTGTTGCCGAGAGTTTCTCAGTCGCGCAGCTGTTGCATTCAGGTGCAAATCGGGACGATGTGCGGCTTGGCTCGAACGGCGCGAGACAGATATCGGTCGACATGGTTGCAGCACCGCACATCCTGGTCGTCGACGACGACCAGGAGATCCGCAAGCTCCTCGCCCGCTATCTCGGCGAGCAGGGCTTTCGCGTATCAGTGGCCGGCAGCCGGCGCGAGTTCAGCGAGCGCGTCGCCACCGAGAAGCTCGATCTCGTCATCCTCGACGTACTGCTGCCCGACGGCTCGGGACTCGACCTGTGCAAACAGCTTCGGCAACACCAGCCGCATCTGCCGGTCATTCTCGTGACCGCGCTCAAGGAGGACGTCGACCGCATCATCGGTCTCGAACTCGGCGCTGACGACTATGTCGGAAAGCCCTTCAATCCGCGTGAGCTGCTGGCGCGCGTGCGCTCCGTCCTCCGCCGCGCCGGCAATCCGGCTGCGGCGCCGCAGCCAGGCCGGGCCGTGTTCCGGTTCACGGGCTTCACCGCCGATGTGATGACGCGCAGCGTCAGCGATGCAACCGGCAGGGCGATCGACCTCACCGGCGCCGAATTCGAGCTGTTGCGCGTGTTTCTCGACCGGCCGGGCCGCATCCTGTCGCGCGATCAGCTGCTCGACCTGACGCAAGGCCGCGAGGCCGGACCGTTCGACCGCTCGATCGACGTGCTGGTGAGCCGACTGCGCAGGAAGCTCGGCGGTGCAAACGAGGAGGTTCTGTTCAAGACCGTGCGCAATGGCGGCTACCAGCTCGCAGTGCGCGTCGAACGGGCAGACGCCTGATGCGCAGCCTGCGGCTCAAGATCGCTTTGATCCTCATCGCCTCGATCGTCGCCGTGGTGTTCGTGGCGACGGCCGTGACCGCGGTGGTCCTCAACAGCGGCGAGGCCGGCCGCATGGTCGGTCCGATGGCGCGGCACATCGCGGTCGCTGGCGAATTCTTCGTCGCCAGGGAGCAGGGCAAGCCGCCGCCGCGCGAGCCGCCCAACCAGGTTGTCTCCACCGCTCCCGCCACCGGCTATCGCCCCGAGATCACGGTCGCGCTGGCGGCGGCGCTCGCTGATCTCGGCGTGGCAGGCAAGGTGCAGGTAACCCAGGCCGACACCGGTCACGAGCCGGTGGCCGCCCTGCAGATTGGCGACGGCCGGTGGATGCTGTTTCCCTTTCCCGAGCCGCCCGGACCGCCGCCGCAGCTCCTCGCGGCGCTGGGTGCCTGGCTCGTTCTGGTGGTGATTGGCGTGGTCGGTGTAGCGCTCGTCATGGCGCAGCGCGTGACGCGCCCGTTCGCCATCCTCGAGCGTGCCATCGCCTCGGTGGGACCGGACGGGGCCCTGCCGCACATGCCTGAGGTAGGTTCCGGCGAAGCCCGGCAGACGGCCGCGTCGCTCAACCGCCTTTCGGACCGCGTGAAGGCAGCAACAGAAAGCCGCATGCGGCTCGTAGCGGCGGCTGGGCATGACCTTCGCACCCCGATGACCCGGATGCGGCTCCGGGCCGAATTCCTGCACGAGGCAGACCGGGCGAGCTGGCTCGGCGACATCGACGAACTCGAGGCGATTGCCGACAGCGCCATCCATCTCGTGCGCGAAGAGGGCGCCGGCGAAGACCGCGTGGAGGTGGCGCTAGCGGGGCTGGTGAGAGAATGCATCGACGAATTGCGGGCCTCAGGTCTGCCTGTCGTGCTTGTCGGGGCCGACGCCGCAACGGTCGCCGCCGGCCCGCTGGCGCTCAAGCGCGCCCTCCGCAATCTCCTGACCAACGCCGCGACCCACGGCGGCGGCGGGCGGGTGCGGCTCTCCGCCGACGCCGATACGGCGACGATCATCATTGACGATGATGGTCCAGGCATTCCCGATGGCATGCTGGCCCAGGTGTTCGAACCCTTCTTCCGGGCCAACCCCGGTCGCGCGCAGACGGTGAAGGGCGCCGGTCTCGGGCTTGCCATCGCGCGAGAGATCATCGAGCGCTGCGGCGGAAGCATCGCCATCCGCAACCGCCCGTCCGGCGGGATCGAGCAGGTGGTGACCCTGCGGCTTGCCGCGAGATAGTGAGGATGCGGGGCCCTTGGGCCCCGCAAGGCATCAGGCCGCTTCGTCGAAGATGGCCGAAAGCGCCGAGAGTAGATCGGTGCTCTTCTGCGTGGAGGCGTAGGCCGTGGTGGCTGCCGTTAGCAGATCGATCGCGCTCGAGGCCTCGTCGTCGCCTCCCTCGGCAGCATCGCCCGGCGGCGGACCACCCGGCGGCGGACCGCCGGCCCCACCCGGCCCCCCGGGACCACCCGAAGGAGGCGGCCCCATCTGACCCTCGGTGGCGGTCTTCAGCGTATCGAGGAAGGCCGCCGACTCGGTCTTGGAGATGGCCCCATCGCTGTCGGAATCGACAATCGAGAAGAGCTTGGAGAGCTGGTCGGTCGAGAGCTTTTCGGCGGCATCGCCCTGCGAGAACTCATCGAGGCTCACCGAACCCGAGCCGTCCTTGTCGGTTGCAGCGAAGATGTCGTCGTTGCTGGGCGGCTGCATGCCGCCGGCCATCAGCTGGGTCATGAATTGCATCCCCTGCTGCTGGTCGCGGACCTTCGCGTCGAAGGCATCCTTTTCGTCGCTCGAAACCGAGCCGGAGCCGTCGGCGTCCATCGCCTTGAAGAGCTTTTCCGCGCGTGCGGCGCTCTTGCTGTCGGACGCACCATCGGGCGCGTTCGACTTCAATTCCTCGAGCGTGATGGCGCCGCTCGAGTCACTATCCAGGGAATTGAAGCTGGGCGGCTGAAAGCTGCGCATCATTGATGCGCCGCCGCCCACTCCGCTGATCGACATGTCAAAGACCTCCTTGCAGGCAGAGCCGATGATCGGCGTGACAGCAAGGTGGTCGGGTCGGTTAACCAGCCCCTAAGAACGCGTGGCGTCGGAAACCAAGTGGTAACGGAGTGTTGCGGACCCCGCGAACGGCAATGTTCGGTTACAAAAAACCCCGCACTACCGACCTCACTTCGTATTGTGCAGCATCCCCTGGAAGGCCCGGTAGCTGCCCTTGGGGGTCCGCTTCTGGGTTTCGTAGTCGACGTGGACGATGCCGAAGCGGGAGGAGTAGCCCTCGGCCCATTCGTAATTGTCGAGCAGCGACCAGGCGAAATAGCCGCGCACATCGGCGCCCTGCGCCCGCGCCTCGAGCACGGCTTTGAGGT
This sequence comes from Devosia nanyangense, assembly GCA_016213505.1. GTDB lineage: Bacteria > Pseudomonadota > Alphaproteobacteria > Rhizobiales > Devosiaceae > Devosia_A > Devosia_A nanyangense. The sequence continues at coordinate 51,983 of JACRAF010000030.1, read as the reverse complement.
GCATGTCGTAGTAGGCGACGCGCTTTTCGTCGTTGGTCTCGGACATGCCGTTCTCGGTCACATAGAGCGGCAGCTTGGTGTATTCCCTCGAGACGCGGACCAGAAGGTCGGTGAGGCCCTTGGGGTAGATTTCCCAACCGAGGTCGTTCTTGTCGAGCGGCCCCGCGACCTGCTTCAGCGGGAAGACCGGGGTCGCCGCATCGTAGGCGAGCAGCGAGCGCGAATAGTAGTTGATGCCGGCCCAGTCGAGGGGCGTCGAGACCACCGGCATGTCGGCCTCGAAGCCGGCGGGGAGGTAGGGCTCCAGCCGCGCCACGATGTCGGCGGGATATTTGCCCTTGTAGAGCCCATCGAGATACCAGCGGTTGAAGGTGCCATCCATGAGGGTGGAGGCTTCGAGGTCCGCCGGGCTGTCGGAGGCCGGCTCGCACTTTTGCAGGTTGGTGACGATGCCGAGGTTCTTGGCGCCTTCGGCACGGAGCGCCGCGATCGCGGTGCCGTGCGCAAACAGCACGTGATGCATGGCGCGCGAAGCGGCGCGGATGTCGCGATAGCCCGGCGCGTGGATGCCGAGGAAGTGGCTGAGGAAGGCGACGCACCACGGCTCATTGATGGTCGCGGTGGCGTGGAGGCGGTCGCCGAAATTGCGCGCCACGACGGCGGCGTAGTCGGCGAACCAGCCGGCGATGTCGCGGTTCATCCAGCCGCCGCGGTCCTGGAGCGGACTAGGCAGATCCCAATGGTAGAGCGTGGCGAAGGGTTTGAGGCCGCGCTCCAGCATGCCATCGATCAGCCGGTCGTAGAAATCGAGGCCGGCCTGGTTGATGGCCCCGGTCCCCTCTGGGATGATGCGCGGCCAGGCGAGCGAGAAGCGGTAGCCGTCGAAGCCGCCGTCGCGGATCAGGTCGAGGTCTTCCGGCCAGCGGTGATAATGGTCGTCGGCCTCGTGGCCGTCATCGGCGTTCTTGACGTTGCCGGGGGTGGCCGCAAAGGTGTCCCAGATGCAGGTGCCGCGGCCGTCGATCTGGCCACCCTCGATCTGGTAGGCCGCGGTCGCGGTGCCGAAAACGAAATTGGGGCCGAACTGGCCGCGCTCGACTGAAAACATGATGCCTCCCGGTGGCAATGCGATGGCGCCGGCTGAGCCCGACGACGATGTAATCGATTGCATAGCAGCCGATTCGACAGCTGTCACGACGGGCCTGCCACCGCGTCAGGTCAGGCCCGCAGCTGCGGATTGCGGCTGAGGATTTCGCGGGCGATAGCCCGGAACGCCTTGGCCTGGGGGCCATCGGGGTCGGTCGCGACCACCGGCCGGCCGGCGTCCGAGGTCTCGCGGATAGCCATGTCGAGCGGGATTTCGCCGAGGAACGGCATGCCGAACAGCTCCGCCGCCCGCGCGGCGCCGCCATGGCCGAAGATGTCGTAGCGCTTGCCGGTATCGGGGGCGACGAAATAGCTCATGTTCTCGACCAGCCCGAGCAGCGGGATCGACAGCCGCCGGATCATGTCGATGGCCTTCTGGGCGTCGATCAGCGCCAAATCCTGCGGCGTCGAAACGATCACGGCGCCCGCCAGCTCGGCCTGCTGGAACAGCGAAATCTGGATGTCGCCGGTGCCCGGCGGCAGGTCGACGACCAAGAGGTCGAGCCCCCCCCAATCGGTCTCGCGCAGCAATTGCCGCAGGGCCGAGCTCGCCATCGGGCCGCGCCAGACCACGGCCTGGCCGGGCGTCAGCATCGAGCCGATCGACATGGCCTTGAGGCCGAAGGCCTCGTGCGGCGAAAAAACGCCGTCCTCGCGCACGGCGGGCTTGCCCTCGATGCCCAGGAGCTTCGGGATCGAGGGGCCGTAGAGGTCGGCATCGAGGATGCCGGTCCTCAGGCCCTCGGCGGCAAGGGCCAGTGCGAGATTGGCCGCGACGGTGGATTTGCCCACCCCGCCCTTGCCGGAGCCGACGACGATGATGTTCTTGACGCCCGGCACCGCCGATTTCGGCGGGGGGCCCGGCCGGCCCTGCGCGGCGGCCTGCCCGGTCGGCGCAGCCATGGCGGGCGATTTGTCGGAGGTCAGCGAGATCAGAACCTTGCGGCCCTGCCCCACCGCTTCTGCCGCCTTCTGCGCGGCGACCCGGGCCGGACCGAACGCCGCCTCCATCCCCGGCTGCACCGAGATGGCGAGCGCAATGGCGCTCTTGGTGACGATGACCTCGGAGAGGCCGGAATAGCCGGCAAGCGTGCCGCCGCCGGGGATTTCGACCTGTGCCAGAGCGGCCTTCACCGCCCCGGCGATTTCGCTATCAGCCATCTCAGAGGATCGACTGGCCCGTGGACTTCCAGTCCTTCACGAACTGCTCGAGGCCGTTCTTGGTCAGCGGATGGTCGACGAGCTTGTAGATCACGGATGGCGGGATGGTGGCGACATCGGCGCCGGCGAGCGCCGCCTGGGTCACGTGGTTGGCCGAGCGGATCGAGGCGGCGAGAATCTGCGTGGTGAAATTGTAGTTGTCGTAGATGGTGCGGATCTGCTCGATCAGCTCCATGCCTTCGAGGTTGATGTCGTCGAGCCGGCCGATGAAGGGCGAGATGTAGGTGGCGCCGACCTTGGCGGCGAGCAGCGCCTGGTTGGGCGAAAAGCACAGCGTGACGTTGGTCTTGACGCCCCGGCCGGCGAAGGTTTTGGTGGCGCGCAGGCCATCGAAGGTCAGCGGCAGCTTGACCACGACGTTGTCGGCGAGCTTGGCCAGGACCTCGCCCTCGGCGATCATGCCGTCGTAGTCGAGCGCCGCGACTTCGGCCGAGACCGGGCCGGGGACGATGCCGCAGATCTCCTTGACGACTTCCTTGAAATTGCGGCCGGATTTGGCGACCAGCGAGGGATTGGTGGTCACCCCGTCGAGCAGGCCGGTCTCATAGAGCTTCTTGATGTCCGCGATCTCGGCGGTGTCGACGAAGAACTGCATTTTCCCTCTCCGGATTTCGATTTTTCTCTACGGCGTAGATAGGCAATTTGCATCGCGCCGGGAAGGTGCGTCGCTACAGGAAATCGGCGAAATCGAAGGACTAGGCGGCGACTCACTCGCCCGGATGCAGGCGGTCGCGGCGCTTGATGTCCCATTGGGTCCATTTGAGCGCCACAAAACCGAGAAGAAACAGGATCGCTGGCATCCCGACCGCGGCAAAGAACTCCAACAGCGTCATCGCAGACCTCGCAATGCTTCCTGTGCAAGCAAATGTAGGCCGATACCGAACAGAATCCAACAGGTAGCTGCCACGGCGAAGTAGCCAAAGGGCAAGGCAATCGTGCCGTTCGCGAACACAACCGTCGCCAACGGGACAATGCCACCGACGGTGAAGCAGGCGGTAGACGTCCGATCGAGTGCATTGGCCAGGAGCTTCAATCGCTCATTTCGAACGATATGATCCATCTCACCCCGCGGCGGCGATCAGGTAATCCGCCAGCTCGTCCACCCGATCCTCCGGGATGCCGGCGACATTGATGCGGCTGTCGTTGATCATGTAGACGCCGTCCTCGGTCTTGAGCTTTTCGACCACGGACTGCGGCAGGCCGAGCAGCGAGAACATGCCCGAATGGGTGGCGATGAAGTCGAAATCCTTGGAGTTGGATTTCCGCCGGATGGCGTCGGCGAGCTTGACCCGCAGCCGCTTCATGCGCTCGCGCATCTGGGTGAGCTCGGTCTCCCACTCGGCGCGCAGCGCCTTGTCCTCGAGGATGACGCGGACGATTTCGGCGCCGTGGTCGGGCGTCTGCGAGATGGTGCCGCGGATAATGTTCTGCATCTGGCTCGAGACCACATCGGCCGCTGCCGCGTCCCTGGCGATGGCGATGGCGACGCCGGCGCGCTCGCGGTAGAGGCCGAAATTCTTGCTGGCGGAGAAGGCGATCATGCACTCGGGCAGCGATGCGGCGACCTTGCGGACGCCGTAGGCGTCCTCGACGAGGCCGTCGCCGAAGCCGAGATAAGCGAGGTCCACCAAGGGGAAAGCGCCGGTGCGCTGGAGGCTCTCGACCACAGCATCCCACTGCGCGGGCGTGAGATTGGCGCCCGTCGGATTGTGGCAGCAGCCATGCAATAATACCACGTCATCGCCGGTCAGCGTGTCGACCACCTTCATCATGGCGCCGAAATCGACCTGCCGCGTCGCCGGATCGAAATACGGATAGTAGTGGACCGTGAGGTTGGCGTTCTCGGCCAGCGGGATGTGGTTGGGCCAGGTCGGATCGGAGATGAAGATCCGCCCCTTGGGCCGGGCCCGGCCGAGCACCTGCATCAAAATCATCAGCGCGCCGGTGCCGCCGGCGCCGTTGACGGTGCGGATGCGCGTGGCATCGACGACCCCGCCCAGCGCGAGATCGACGATCCCGGCGGAGAACTCCTTGTTCCCCACGACGCCCTTATAGGTCTTGGTCTTGGCGCCATCGAGGATGCGCTGCTCGGCTTTGCGCACCGCCGACATGATCGGGGTGTTGTTCTGAGGGTCCTTATAGACACCGACACCGAGGTCGATCTTGTTGGCGCGGGGATCGGCGGCGTACTCGGCCATCAGCACGAAAATCTTATCGAGCGTGGCCTTTTGCAGGGTTTCGAACATGGTCGGAATCCGGGTGGCGGGGGCGGCGCCTTTATAGGCGGCGGCTACGGATTTGCAACACGAGGGCCCCGCACCGGGAGGGGTTTCCTTTGTCGCGCCGACCCGGCTAAATACGCCTTTAGGACCGATCGCCCATGCCCGTTATCAATCGCGTCGCCGAATTCCAGCGCGAGATCGCCGAATGGCGACAGGATTTCCACCGCAACCCCGAGCTGCAATACGACGTGCAGCGCACCGCAGGACGGGTGGCGGATCTGCTGAAATCCTTCGGCGCCGACGAGGTGGCGACCGGGATCGGGCGCACCGGCGTGGTCGGGGTGATCAAGGGGCGCAATGGCGGCGCCGGCAAGGTCATTGCGTTGCGCGCCGACATGGACGCGCTGCCGATCACCGAGCGCACCGGCCGGCCCTACCAGAGCGGGAGCACCGGCAAGATGCATGCCTGCGGCCATGACGGGCACACGGCGATGCTGCTGGGCGCGGCGAAGTATTTGAGCGAGACGCGCAATTTCGCCGGCACCGCCATCGTCATCTTCCAGCCGGCCGAGGAAGGCGGGGCGGGCGCGCGCACGATGCTCGAGGACGGGCTGGTCGAGCGCTTCGCGATCGAGGAGTTCTATGGCCTCCACAATCTGCCGGGCCTGCCGGCCGGCCGCTTCGGCATCCGCGAGGGCGGCATCATGGCGGCCACCGACGAGTTCCAGATCACCATCGAGGGCAAGGGCGGCCACGCCGCGCTGCCGCACAACACCGTCGATCCGGTGACCATCGCGGCGCAGCTGATCCTGGCGCTGCAGACGGTCGTCTCGCGCAATGTCGATCCGATGCGCGAAGCGGTGCTGTCGGTGACCATGATCGAGGCGGGCACGGCGTTCAACATCATCCCCCGGACGGTCAAACTCACCGGCACGGTGCGGACGCTCGACGAGGAGGTGCGCCGGTTCATGGAGGAACGGCTGCGCGCCGTCACCAACGGCATCGCCGAGACGTTCGGCGCCAGCGCCACGATCCACTACCGCAACGGCTATCCGGTGACGGTCAACGCGCCGGGGCCGACCGCGTTCGCCGCCGAGGTGGCGCGCTCGGTCAGCGGCGCCGACCGCGTCGACGCCGACGCCGACGGCACCATGGGCGGCGAGGATTTCGCCTACATGCTGCAGGCCAAACCCGGCGCCTATATCTTTCTCGGCAACGGCCCCTCGACGGAGCTGCACACCGACACCTACGATTTCAACGACGAGATCATTCCGGTCGGGGTCAGCTACTGGGCGAGACTGGTGGAGGCGGCGCTGCCGGTCAACTGATGCGGACTGGCTTGGCGCTCGCTCTGGTGCTTTTCGCGACCCCGGCGCTGGCCGAACGCATCGTGCCGATGTGCCCCCAATACGAGCCTGGGCTCCACTTCGAATTCGAGTTCACCATCGGGGGCAAGATGACCGAAACCGAGCGCGCCGCGTTCTACGAGCAACGGCTGCGGGCGCGTGGCATCAACGCGTCGCAGACGGTGTTGTGGAACGGATGCCTCCAGGCCATCGTGCGCGAGAACGGCCACAACACGATGCAGTATTTCGATCCCGAGACGCTCGAGCGCATCGAACTCGAACGCTGACGGGCCCCGGTCGCGGGCATGTGACAATTCTTTCCGCCGGCTTGCATCGAATTCACCAAACTCATTGTCTTGTAGCTGGCCATGGCCGCCGCGCGGCGCCAGCATGCGCCGGTTCCTCCCGAACAGAACTGGAGTATTCAAAATGAAGGAGCTTTCGTTGCTCGTTCTCGTTGCCGCCCTCGGCTCGATCGGATTGTCGGCGGCGCCGGCGTTCGCTGCCGTCCCGACCACATCTGTAACGCCGTTCTGCAGCGGCGGCAGCAATCCGGACATCACCGAGAACCCGGACTGCTATGCGGCGCTGCCCAAGGAGCAGGGCATCAATGTCTCGCAGATCGTGGACTGGGGCGGCTGCGTCCAGGCCATGGTGACGGACAGCACTGGTCGCATCAGCATAATGTACTTCGATCCCGATACGCTCAGGCAGATCGGCACGATCGGCTCGCCGGTCACGCTCGGCTAGCCGGCCACTCACTGCGAGATGTTCTGTGTGATCTACCCACCCACCGCGCGATGTGCGGTCCCCCTCCCCCGCCTCACCTATCGGCGGATGAAGCCTGTCTCGCCTAAACAGCGTTTGGCACTGATCAAGCGAGTCCACAAAAGGATGAAGGGGGGCTAGGCTCCCCTCATTCATTTGAGGGCGTCCTACATGCTTACTGAGATCGTAGCGGGACTTGAGAGCCTTAAGGCGGCCACTGATACCTCGTAAAGGGCATGAATGCTATGTCCAACCAAGCGACGATCAATGACGTCAAGCTCACGCTCCAACAGCATATCTTCGATGCCCGTGACGCGCTGTCCGCGACGCAAGAAAAGCAAGCGACGGCGTTGAAGCGCATAATCGACCTTGAAGGCGAGATTGCCAGCTTCAAAAACTGGGAAGCTGAGAAGCAGCGCTACAAGTTGGAGACCCTTCCGCCCGGTATCCATATGTACGGCCTGAAGCCGGGAATGGAAAATGGCGAACCGCCTCATAAGATATGCGCTACCTGCTTCAATCAGGGCTTCAAGTCGCTGCTGCATATCACTGGACAAGGGAACGGACTCACGAGCTGGAAATGCCATCGGTGCGGCTTTGAAGAGCAGACTGGGCACTTCGTCGACCCGAGGCCAGACCGAGACTACAACCCGTTCATCTAGGGCTTCTTGGTCTGCTTGACGGGCTTGGCCGCAGGCTTCTTATCCTCCGGCCTGTGCGGCGTCGGCGGCGTGCCGAGCATCCGCTTTAGCGTCGCGTTGAATTTTTCGTCGTCTAGGAGCGCCGCCGGTCATGGTCGAAAACCTATTCTCCGCGTCTCGCATGAAGCTTCAGAGGGCACGACACTTCATCACAGAACTTGAGGCCGCACTTGAGGCTTTCAAAGCTGATGATCCGGTTTCTGGCGTCATGCTCAACGATCAGATGCAGATCACGGTCAAACCCATAACCGACTGGCCATCCGCGATTGTTGGGGACGCGATCCACAGCATGCGCACGGCGTTGGATTTGATGGCTTCAGAGATGGCCCGTCTCAAGAACCGTTCTGACAAAGACGTCTATTTCCCTTTTTCCGACTCCGCTGAGACTTTTGACGACGCCATCGCGCGACGGAGATTCGCCAAAGCGGGGGACGATGCCGTCGCGCTACTGAAGACCTTTGAGCCTTACCGTGGCGGTAACGACCGCTTGCGGGCCATCCACGATCTCGACATCCAGGACAAGCACACAGGGATCATCGTCACCCTTGCTCAATTCAGCGTGCAATACGAGGCCTCTTACGATGTGAACAATATCGCCGCCGGCACGGTGAAGGCCGATCTCGCCGCCATGCACTATCGGTTCCCCGATAACGCCAGCTTTTTCGCCGGGGCAAACGCCATCGAAACGCTCAAAGAGCTTGTGGATATGGTCGAAGGCCTTCTCGAAGCGTTCGCGGCGCTCGTCACCCCTCGGGGGTAGCCAAGTATCCCAATCTACTGCGTCGGCCTGTCGGCTCGAATCACTGGGGGATGCATCTTGCTTTGTCATGTATGTAATTCCCCCCACGAGGGGGAGGGAGACCGACTGAACCATCAGCCGCCTGCGGAGCGCGCCGTCAGTCTCCCTCCCCCTCGTGGGGAGCAGGGACCGGCGGAGCCGGTGGGTGGGGGCGGCGGGTCAGCCCTTGACGCCACCTTCCGCCAGACCGCTCACCAGGTAGCGTTGGGCGAGCAGGAAGACGATGGTGATGGGGAAGCCCGAGAGGATCGCCGCGGCGGCGAAATCGCCCCACAGGTAGCGCTGCTCGTAGAGGTATGAGCGCGCGCCCACCGCGAGCGTGAGCTGGTCCGTCGTCCGCAGCAGCACCGAAGCCGCCGGGTATTCGGTGACGAGGAAGATGAAGGCCAGCACGAACACGACGGCGAGGATCGGCACCGACATCGGCAGGAAGACGTAGCGGAAGGTCTGCCACGGCGTCGCGCCGTCGATCTGCGCCGCCTTGTCGAGGGCCGGATCGATCGAGTCGAAATAGCCCTTGATGGTCCAGATGTGCAGCGTGATGGCGCTCAGATAGCTCAGGACGAGGGCCCAGTGCGAATTCACCCCGAACACCGGCGTGACGCTGCCGAGGGCATCGAAGATCGTGTAGATCGCGATGACGGCCAGCGCCGAGGGGAACATCTGGATGATGAGCAGGCTGTCGAGCAGGAAGCCGCGACCGCGGAACTTCATGCGAGCGAAGGCGTAGGCCGACGTCATCGACAGCGTCAGGATGCCGACCGAGGAGATGATGCCGATCTTCACCGAATTCCACAGCCACAGCAGCACCGGAAAGGGCGGCTGTGTCACGGTGCCGTCGGGCATGGTGAAGGGAATGCCGAAGGCCAGCGACCAGTGCTCGAGCGAGATCGGATTGGGGATCAGAGTGCCGGTCGAAAAATTGCCCGGCCGGAGCGAGATCGACAGCACCATCAGGAACGGGAACAGGATCAGCGCCAGGAAGAGCCACAGGAAGCCGTGGGCGAAGAGCTTCTTGACCAGCAGGCTGCGCGGGTGTTCGACGATCATCGAAAGGCCTCCGTCACCCTTGTTTGCGCCGTTCCCGGCGACGATGAGCACATCAGCATCATCCCCTCCCTCCGGCTTCGGCAGCGCGCCTCAGCGCCACGAAATTGGCGTAAGAGATGACGCCCACGATGATGAAGATCAGCGTCGAGATGGCGCCGGCGAGGCCGAAATTCTGGCCGGAATCCTGGAAGCTGATGCGGTAGGTGAACGACCCCAGGATATCGGTCTGGCCGGCCGGGATCTGCGTGCCGGCAATGTCGGGCAGGCCGCGCGTCAGCAGCAGAATCAGAACGACGTTGTTGAAGTTGAAGGCGAAGTTGGAGATCAGCAGCGGCACGAAAGGCGGCAGGATCTGCGGCAGTGTCACCGAAAAGAAGGTGCGCAGCGGCCCGGCGCCTTCGAGCGCGGCGGCTTTGTAGTGCTCGGCTGGGATGGCCTGCAGATAGCCCATGCCGAGCAGCATCATGTAGGGGTAGCCCAGCCAGGTGTTGACGATCAGCGTCGTGGCGCGGGCCAGCATGGGGTCGGTGCCCCATTGCGGCTTAAAGCCTAGAACGACGCTCAGGATGGTGTTGATCTCGCCGAAATTCTGGTTGAACAGGCCGCGAAAGACGAGGATCGAGATGAACGCCGGCACCGCATAGGGCAGGATCAAGAGGATGCGGTAGGCGGCCTTGCCCTTGAGGTGCGGCCACTGCAGGATCGAGGCCAGGAGGATGCCGAGCGAGAAGGTCAGGATCATCGACAGCGTGGCGAACACGACGGTCCACACGAAGATCTGAAGGATCGGCTGGCGGATACCCTCGGAGGTGAGAATGCGGGTGAAGTTGGCAAAGCCGATGCCGACGCGCCAGCCCGGCGCGACGGTCTCGCCGGCATCGTTGCGGTAGAAGCCTGCGGCGGGGTCGGGGGTCAGCCTGCTGCCGTCGACATCGTTGAGCAGCGTGCCGTCCGGCTCAAGGGCGTAGACCGGCTTGATCTTGGCGAAGGTACGCAGGCCCGAGGAGGTGAGCGCCGTGCCGTCGGGCAGCGTCGCGGTCACCTGCTGCAACGCGGCACGCAGCTTGATCACGTCCTTCATCTCGAGCGTCTTGGCCGGCGGCGCGTCGACGGGCTGGGCGGTCAGCGCCGCCGGGTTGCCGTCGAGCGGGGTGGGTTCGGTGAGAAAGCCACCGGCGCCCGCGGGGAAAAAGATCTGGTAGCCGGCATCGGCCCTGACCAGGGCGAAGGGCCGCTCGGTCGCCTTGTCGATGGTCTTCTGGCTCAGCTGATAGGCGGTGACGCGGTCGAAGGTCAGCAGGTTCCGCGCGCCGTAATTGGTGAAGCCGACATAGCTCGTGTAGAGCACCGGCAGGGCGATGAAGATCAGCACCGCCGCGATCGCCGGAAAGACGAAGCGCGCGGCATAGAAGCGGCGCGAGCCGAAGACGATGACGATGCCGACCGCGAGCCCCATCGCGACCACGGCAAACAGCGGCTCGCCGGCGATATAGAGGCCCCAGACCACATAGAGCAGGCCGAGCGTCAGCACCGCGACGATGGCGAGGCGGATGGCGTCGCCGGCCCTGAAGCGCGGTCGCGCCGGTTCGGTCAGATTGTCGGACAGTGCCTGCGCAGTCATCGTGCCCTCCCCGCGGCGACGAACCTCACATGCAGGAATTGGGGCCGGCGGCGAGCGCCGGCCCCGTGATCATCACGGCGCGAGGATACGCGCCGCCGCGTCGTCGAGCGCCTTGTCGACCGTCACCGACTTGTCGGTGATCGACGAGAGCGCCGGGCCCATGGCCGACCAGAACTTGCCCATCGCCGGGGTCGAGGGCATCGGCACGCCGGCCTCGGCATTGGCGAGAGTCTGGGCGACATTGGCGTTGCCGGCGAGCGTTTCGGCGAAGCTCTTGTCGAGCACGGCGCCGAGCGGCACGTCGTCGTTGACGGTCTTGAGGCCGTCATCGCTCAACAGGTACGTCTCGATGAACTCCTTGGCGAGATCCTTGTTGGGCGAAGCGGCATTGATGTTGGCCGCGAGCACGCCGACGAAGGATTTCGACGCCTGACCGCCGACCGAGGGGATCGGGGCGACGCCGAAATTGATCTTGGAGGTCACCAGGTTGCCCCAGGCCCACGGCCCGTTCAGCACCATCGCCACTTCGCCCTTGTTCATGGCCGCATCCATCACCCCGTAGTCGACGCCCGAGGGCATCACGCCGTCGTCGATGAGCTTGCGCAGCATGGACGCACCCTGCTTGGCGCCGGCGTTGTTGACACCGGTGTCGGCCGGATCATAGGAGCCGGCGGCGTTTTTCTGGAACGCATAGCCGCCATTGGCCATCAGCAGCGGGAAGGTGAAGTAGGTGTTGTTGTAGTCCCACAGGATCGGCTTGACGCCGGCCGGCAGCTTGAGGCTGGGGATTTCCTCGAAGGTCGCCGGCGGCACCGGCACGAGGTCCTTGTTGTAGATCAGGCCCACCGCTTCCACGGCGATCGGGTAGCCCCAGACCTTGCCGTCGAAGGTCACCGCATCCCAGCCGATGTCGAGGATGCCGTCCTTGACCTCCTGGCTCGGATCGACCGGAGTGATGAGGCCGGCGGCGGCCCACTCGCCGAAGCGGTCATGGGCCCAGATGAAGATATCGGGGCCGGCGCCGGTGGCGGCGGTCTGCTGGAACTTGTCGGTCACCGCCTCGGGATGCTCGACCACGACGTCGACGCCGAGCTCGGCCTTGAACTTGTCGCCGAGGGCCTGGAGGCCGTTATAGCCCTTGTCGCCGTTGATCCAGATCAGCAGCTTGCCTTCCTCGAACGCCATGGTCAGCGAGGTGGAGCCGAGCAGCAGCACGGCACCCAGGGCAATCGTCTTCACTACCGTTTTCATATCATGTCCTCCCAGACAGGTTCGCCTTCCGGTCCCATTGCCGGAACGGCGTTTCAGCGGCGGAGTCTCGTCCTCCGCTTGAACTCGAGGTGGAGCGGACTGTCGGCCTGCTCCACAAAAAAGGCAAATCCGTTCGGCCCGAGGGCCAGCTTGTCGCGTTTGCGCTCCGCCGCCTGGGCGCGGGCCAGCTCGGCCGCGCCGGTGAGCGTCACCTTCACGGTGTCCGGCGACAAATTGTCGAGGCACAGCAGGCTCTCGCCGCCGCCCGAGCGGCGGAAGGCGAGAACAGGCTCGCCGGTCTTTAGCAGCGCCACGTCGCCGTCGATCAGCGCCGGATGGGCGCGCCGGAAGGCGAGCGCCTCGCGATAATAGGTGAGGGTCGATTCGGGGTCGGCGTTCTGTCGCGAGACGTTGAGCGCCGCGTGTTCGGGCTTGACCGGCAGCCAGGGTCTTCCGGTCGAAAATCCGCTCGAGCCCTCGCTGTCGTCCCAGGGGATCGGCGTCCGCTCGCCGTCGCGACCCTTGTATTCGGGCCAGAAGCGGATGCCGGGCGGATCGGTCAAGTCCTCGAACAGGATATCGGCCTGGGGCAGCCCGAGTTCCTCGCCCTGGTAGATGCAGATCGAGCCCTTCAGCGCGATCAGCAGCGACACCGCCTGCCGCGCCAGCGCCTTGGGGTCGAGGGCGTATTTGGCCCAGCGCGTCAGATGGCGGTCGACGTCGTGGTTGGAAAAGCTCCAGCACGGCCAGCCGTCCTTGTTGGCGTCGAAGAAGCGCTGCATCTTGCCGCCGAAATGCGCCGCGCTGAACTGCGGGCCGAGCATGTCGAAGGTGTAGGCCATGTGCAGCTTGTCGCCGCCCGAGGTGTACTCGCCCATCAGCTTCAGGCCGACATGGCTGTCGCCGACTTCGCCCACGGTCGCAGCGCCCGGGAACTCGTTCATCAGCTTGCGCACGCGCCGAAGGAAATCGACGTTCTCGGGTTGGCTCTTGCCGTATTTGTGCTCCTGCATGTCGTACGGATTGACGGCGTAAGGCAGGTGCCGCGGCTGCCTGGCGGCAGGATTGTTGCGCAGTTGCCGGTCGTGGAAATAGTAGTTGACGGTGTCGAGGCGAAAGCCGTCGAGCCCCCGCTCCAGCCAGAACCGCATGACGTCGAGCACCGCATCCTGCACAGCCGGATTGTGGAAGTTGAGGTCGGGCTGCTCGGCGAGAAAATTGTGCAGATAGTATTGCCCGCGGCTCGGGTTCCACTCCCAGGCGCGGCCGCCGAACACCGAGGGCCAGTTGTTGGGCGGCGTGCCGTCGCGCCGGGGGTCGGCCCACACGTACCAGTCGGCGCGCGAATTGGTGCGGCTCAGGCGGCTCTCGCGGAACCAGGGGTGCTTGTCCGAGGTGTGGCTCAGCACCTGGTCCATGATGACTTTGAGGCCGAGCGCATGCGCCCGCTCGACCAGCGCGTCGAAATCCTCGAGCGTGCCGAACAGCCGGTCGACTTCCTTGTAGTCGGACACGTCGTAGCCCATGTCGGCCTGCGGCGACTGGGTGATCGGGGACAGCCAGACGGCATCGACGCCGAGCGAAGCGATGTGATCGAGCCGGCGCATGATGCCCGGCAGGTCACCTACGCCGTCGCCATTGGTGTCCTGAAAGGAGCGCGGATAGACCTGATAGATCACTCCGCCGCGCCACCATTCCCGCATCGGCAATCGTCCTCCCGCCCGATGGTTCTCCGACCACTGGGCCGCGCTGTTATACAAAGCTTAGCGCGATGGTCAAACCGGTTTAGGTCGACGGAACGCACAATTTATTGGATTGAGTTCGCCCCCGCTCCGTGCAAATTTCAAACCGGTTTAGGCGCCCAGGGGAGGAAATGGGTGACGACCCTTCGCGAGCTCGCCGAGCATCTGGGGCTGTCGCCTGCGACGGTCAGCCGGGCGCTGAACGGCTTCCCCGAAGTCGGGGAAAAGACCCGGCTGCGCGTGCTCGAGGCCTCCGAGCGGCTGCACTACAAGGCCAATTCCAGCGCCAAACGGCTCGCCACCGGAAAATCCGGCATGGTGGGGATGATCTTCCGCGCCACGCAGAACCTGCTGGTCGATCCGCACTTCGTCGATTTCCTTGCCGGGCTCTCGGTCGGGCTCGCCGACCGCGACATCGATCTGATCATTCACACCGCCTCGCATGGCGAGCTGCTGAGCCACTATAAGCGCTTCGTCGCCTCCGGTTCGGTCGACGGCATGATCGTTTCGGCGCCGACGCTCGACGACGAGCGCATCACGACGCTCAAGGAGCGCGGCTTTCCGTTCGTGGTCCACGGCCGCACCGCCGACCGGGTGCCCTACGCCTTCTACGACATCGACAATGACGGCGCCTTCACCGCCGCGACGGCGCTCCTCGCCGATCTCGGCCACAAGCGCATCGCGCTGATGAACGGCCCCTCCGGCCTCGCCTTCGTGGCGCAGCGCGAGGCGGCGTTCCGGCGGGTGATCGCGGCCCGCGGCATCCCGGTCCCCGATCGCTTCGTCTCGCACGACGAGATGAGCGAGGACCTCGGCTATCGCCGCGCCGCGCAGCTCTTAAGCGGCGCCGAGGGGTCGCGGCCGACGGCGTTCCTGTGCTCGTCGACGCTGATGGCGCTGGGGGTCATCCGGGCGGCGGCGGCGCAGAACCTCAAGGTCGGCTCCGACATCTCGATCATCGCGCATGACGACGTGCTGCCGCATCTCAGGAGCGAGCACTTTTCGCCGGCGCTGACGGTGACGCGCTCGCCGATTCGCGACGCCGGCACGGCGCTGGCCGAAATGATGGTCGCTCGCATCGGCGGGGTGGACCCGCTGAAGCTGCAGCGTATTGTGTCCGTGGACTTGATCGCGCGCGGCTCGACGGGGCAGGCGCCGAAATCGGGAGGGGAAGCATGGTCGCGCTAGAGGTGGGAGACGCGGTTCAGCCGGTGCTCGAGGTCAAGCACCTCGAAAAGAAATTCGGCGCCGTCGAGGTGCTCAAATCCATCGACATTGCGATGGAGCCAGGCGATTTCCTGGTGCTGGTCGGCCCCTCCGGCTGCGGCAAGTCCACGCTGCTCAACTGCATCGCCGGGCTCGAGGAAACCACCAGCGGGCGGATCAGCATCGGTGGCCGCGACGTGACCAGGGTGCCGCCGCGCGATCGCGACATTGCGATGGTGTTCCAGTCCTACGCGCTCTATCCGACGATGACGGTCGCCGAGAACATCGCCTTCGGCATGAAGGTGCGCAACGTGCCCAAGCCGGAACAGCAGCGGCGGATCAACGAAGTGGCCTCGCTGCTGCAGATCACCAAGCTGCTCGAACGCAAACCCGGCGCCCTTTCGGGCGGGCAGCGGCAGCGCGTGGCGATGGGTCGGGCGCTGGTGCGCGAGCCGGTGCTGTTCCTGTTCGACGAGCCGCTCAGCAATCTCGATGCAAAGCTCAGGGTCGAGTTGCGCGGCGAGATCAAGCGGCTGCACGAGCGGCTCAGCGCCTCGATCGTCTACGTGACGCACGACCAGATCGAGGCGATGACGCTGGGCACTCACATCGCGGTGCTCAACCAGGGCGCCATCCAGCAATTCGGCACGCCCGAGGACATCTACGAGCGGCCGGCAAATTTGTTCGTCGCCGACTTCATGGGCTCGCCGCCGATGAACCTGATCCCGGCGGTGGTGAGTTTTGGCCCGGCCGGCGCCGAACTCACCTTCGGCGGCGGGCAGCGGATCACCGATCCGCACCCGCCCGCCGCGCTCAAGGCCTATGACGGCAAATCGGCGACGCTGGGCGTGCGCCCCGAGGCGCTGAGCCTGGGCACGGCGCTGACCGGCGGCGTGACGCTGGTCGAGAACTCCGGGTCGGACACCTTCGTCACCATGACCTTTGCCGGCAGGACGATCGTCGCGCGCCTGCCCGGCCGGCACCGGCTGGACCATGGCGGCGAGCTCGGCTTTGCCGCCGACCTCGACGGGGCCTGCTATTTCGACCCTGAAGGCGGCGAGCGGATCGGCTGAAGGCCATCCGGGGCGGCGGAGCGCTACGACTCGATCATGGCGCGCATCGTTGCAAGGACCGTGTCCCAGTTGCTTTCCGTCTGAGCCAGTTCCTCGGCGCCGGCGATGTTGCTCTGCGTCACGGTCAAGCGGGACGCCTTGCCGTCGCGACTCACCCGATAGGTGACGATGGCATAGTTCTCGGGCGTGTCAGGCTTTCCGCTGAGCGGGCTGTAGTAGCTGGTGCGCAGGAACACCGGCGGGTCGATGTCGAGGATCGTGCCCTTGTCCTCAAATGGCGTTCCCTCCCACACGCCGCGAAACACAATGGGTCCGCCCCTCACCCAATCGGTGACGATTTCGGCTCCGAACATATACTGGCTGACCTGGGCGGGATCGGTCAGGGCCTCCCAGATGCGATCGGGCGGCGCGTCGATCGTGACAGCCTTTGTTGCGACGTGACCTTCAGTCATTATGCTCTCCATGTTTCAGGGAGAGACTGTCTAGGTCGGCATCATGGCGTCATGCTTGCAAAAAACCGCAAACGGAGAACTGATCGAGAAGCCGGGCACGCAGCGTGGCATCCTCGACAGCATGCACGCGCAACGCAACTTCGCGTTGCGGCGCTACTATCCGTCGGCCCAGCTCGCCGCGCACATCGAGCACTACTGGATCGTGACATGGGACTTGCGCGGAGCGCCTGCCTACACCGCCGAGGTACTGCCGCATCCCAGCGTCAACGTTGCCTTCACGCGCGACCGTGGGTGGGTCACGGGCGTGACGACGGGCAAGTACACCTACGACCTCGAGGGCGAGGGCATCGTACTCGGCATCCAGTTCCGGCCGGGCGCGTTTCGGCCGTTCCTCGGCCGCCCGGTGTCGACCATCACCGACCAGACGCTGCCCGCTGGCGAGGTGTTCCCCATCGCTACGGAAGACTTCCGGCGCGCGCTTCTGGAGCAGTCGTCGGACGAGGCCATCGTCGGAGCCGGTGAGGCGCTGCTGGTTGACCGCCTCCCCGCGCCGGACGCCCATATCGGTCTCATCAACGACATCGTCGCCCTCGTCCGGGACGACCGCTCGCTGTCGCAGGTCAGCACTGTCGCCGAACGCTTCGGCTTGCCGGAGCGCACGCTGCAGCATCTGTTCTCGAGCTATGTGGGCGTCGGCCTCAAATGGGTCATCCGGCGCTACCGGGTGATGGAGGCAGCGGAACTGGCCGAAGCCGGGACCGCGCCGAAATGGACGGCGCTGGCCCACGACCTGGGCTACAGCGACCAGGCGCATTTCACCAACGACTTCACCCGCATCGTCGGCCGGGCCCCGTCGGAGCACGCGCGCTACGCGGCGCGGGACTGAATCCTGAGCCCCGTTGCCAGTGACGGCGCACGAGCGTAACCTCCATGTTACGGACGCGTTGGCGTCCCTTGGGGGGAAGTCGAGATGACGGCAATTCCAATCAACTGGTGGGTGGTGATCGTGGCCGCCCTGCTGCGCATGGTGGTGGGCAGCATCTGGTTCTCGCCGGTCGCCTTCGTGAAGCCGTGGCAGCAGCTCACCGGGGTGACGCCCGAGAGCATGCAGCGCGGCCTGCCCAAGGCGATCGTCGTCGATCTCATCCTGTCGCTGGTGCTGTCGTTCGTCCTCTTCCACGCAGTGATGTATGCGACGGCGTCGGCCCCGACCTGGCTCACCGGCGCGGGCGTCGGCTTCCTCAACTGGCTCGGCTTCATCCTCGCCACGCACCTGCCGCTCTGGGCCTACGAGAACCGCTCGCTGAAGCTCATCGCCATCGGCACCGGCTCGAACCTGGTGTCGCTGGTGCTGATGGGCGCGCTGTTCGGGCTCTGGCACTAGGATCAAGCCTGCGTGGGAAGGCCGACGGCGGCCTCGTGGTCGACCGCTCGGCCTGGGGACGCGTTCTGTGTGGACTAGACCCGCAACTCCGCCCGACCCTGCATGTAATCGTGCCAGGCGACGACGTTGGCGATGAACCACTCGATCGAGCGCGAGACGCCGCCCAGTTCGGCAAGGCGCTGTACCGCGGTGTGCAGCGCCACCCGGCGGCGGTCGATGGCGACGCGGGCGAGCGGTTCGTAGACATCGATGATGCGCTCGGTGAGGTCGGGCGAGACGAAGCTCGAATAGCTCAGGTCCTGATGGCGCGGGCCGGTGCCGGCGTCGGCAAAGTCGTAGATGCCGTTGAGGACGCCGCGGGCGTGGTCGAAGGCCATGTTCCAGCCATGGCCGTCGAAATAGCCGAAGATCGGCTCGTCCGGCACCAGCGCGGCGTAGGCGGCGAGCACGCGGCGGGCGAAGTCGTGCAGCGCCGGCGGCAGTTTCGTTTCGGCCAGCTCCATGATCCGCTCCAGCGGCGCCCAGCCGGGATCGGGTTCGGCGCCGGCGGCGACTGCCTCGGCGCGGGGGATGGCATGGATGTCGGCGTAGAACTCCGCGAGCTTGGTTGCCACGGCGTGGCGCTGGGCGTCGGTCAGCTCATCGTATTGCGGAGTCTCGAGCATCTGCCCGGGAATCTTGACGTGCTCTGAGAACAGCGTCGGCGCCTCGTGGAGGCGCATGTCGGGCACAGCGATGCGGACTTGCGGCCGGATCAGCCCCAGCAGCCGCGCCTCGCGCCGAAGCCCGGGCAGCGCGCTCGCGCGTTTGGGGAACTTGAAGATCGAATCCCCGGCCTCGATGGCGTCACAGTCCCAACCGGCGTTGTGGAGAACCATCGCTACGGCCGCGAGTTCGGGGCGGACCGCGGCAATGGCGGCGCGCTGGGCGGCGGAGACCTCCGTCACACCACCGCGCTCAACAGCGGCTCGCCGGCGAAATGCGCGTCGAGGTTCTGCACCACCAGCGCACCCATCTTGTTGCGGGTCTGCTGGGTGGCGCTGCCCTGGTGCGGGGAGAGGACGACGTTGTCGAGGCCGAACAGCGCCTCGGGCACCAGCGGCTCGTGCTCGAACACGTCGAGCGCGGCGCCACCGAGCCGCCCGGACGCCAGCATCTCGACCAGCGCCGCTTCGTCGATCAGCGTGCCGCGCGCCATGTTGACGAGGTAGCCCTCGGGGCCAAGGGCGGTCAGCACCTCCCGCGAGACGATCTTTTCGGTGCCCTTGCCGCCCGGCGCGATGACCACCAGCCAATCGGCGTCGCGCGCCATCTCGGCGAGATCGTCGTAGAAGATGAACGGCTCGTCGGCCTGCTTGTGGCGGCCGTAATAGACCACCCGCATCTTCATGGCCTGGGCCCGCACGGCGATCTCCTTGCCGATGCGGCCGAGCCCGAGGATGCCGACGGTCTTGCCGTTGAGCTCGCTGAGCAGCGGGAAATTGCCCTTCGGCCATTTGCCCTGCCGCACGAACTGATCAGCCTGCGGGATGCGGCGGGCCAAGGCGATCATCAGCCCGATGGTGATTTCGGCCACGGCGTCGTTGAGCACGTTGGGGGTGTTGGTGACGCGGATGTTGCGCTGGCGGGCGGCTTTGGTGTCGATGGTGTCGTAGCCGACGCCGAAATTGGCGATGATCTCGAGTTTGGGCAGCTTGTCCATCAGCGCGGGGCCGACCTTGCCGCCGGCGATGCCGCGGACCTTGTCGGCGATCGAGGCGATCAGCGCGTCGGGGTCTGCCGCCTGGTGCAGCTTGTGGACGGTGTAGCGGGCGGCGAGCGCCGCCTCGCAGGTGGCGAGCAGCTGATGGGTCTGCAGGATGTCGATTGGCATGTACTGGCTCCTCGGGCGGCCTTCTTAGCGGCTTGCCGAACGCCCCGCAAATATGCACCACTGTGATTGCAGTGGGTTAGCCGTAGAGAATTGCGCTGGAGTAATGCCGGGACCGTCCCCCTTCGATGAGATGACCAATGCGGACGGCTCCGTCCGCGAACCCTATCTGATCCTCGAGCAATGGCTGAAGGAACAGCCACCGCAGGCCCTCGGGCTGATGGCGGCGGACGCCGAAGGCATCTTCCGGCGGCTGGGGATCACGTTCGCGGTCTATGGCTCCAACGAGGGCACCGAAAAGCTCATCCCGTTCGACATCATTCCGCGCATCATCTCGGCGATCGAGTGGCGGCGGCTGTCGAAGGGCATCGAGCAGCGGGTGCGGGCGCTCAATGCGTTCCTCCACGACATCTACCACCGCCAGGAGATCCTCAAGGCGGGGCGCGTTCCGGAAAAGCTGATCCTCAACAATTCGGCGTTCTGCCCGGAAATGATGGGGCTCGAGCCGGCGCGCGGCATCTACTCGCACATCATCGGGGTCGACATCGTCCGCGTCGGGCCGGACGATTTCTATGTGCTCGAGGACAACCTCCGGACCCCGTCCGGGGTCAGCTATATGCTGGAGGACCGCGAGGCGATGCTGCAGCTCGCGCCGGACCTTTTCCAGCGATATAAGGTAGCGCCCGTCGAGACCTATCCGGAGAACTTGCGGCGCACCATGGAGTCCGTCGCACCAGCGGGAGCCGGATCGTCGCCGACGCTCGCGGTGCTGACGCCGGGCATCTACAACTCCGCCTATTTCGAGCACTCGTTCCTCGCCGACCAGATGGGCGCGGAACTGTGCGAGGGGCAGGATTTGTTCGTCGAAAACGGCAAGGTCTACGCGCGGACCACGATGGGGCCGCGCCGTATCGACGTCATCTACCGGCGCATCGACGACGATTTCCTCGATCCGCTCACCTTCCGGCCGGATTCGATGCTGGGCGTGCCGGGGCTGTTCGACGCCTACCGGGCGGGCAATGTCACGCTGGTCAATGCTCCGGGGACGGGGATTGCGGACGATAAGGCTGTTTATACCTATGTGCCTGAAATCATTGAGTTCTACCTCGGTGAAAAGGCGCTGCTGAAGAACGTGCCGACCTACAATTGCACCGACGCGGAGCAGCGCGCCTATGTGCTCGAGCACATCGCCGAGCTGGTGGTGAAGGAAGTGCACGGCTCGGGCGGCTACGGCATGCTGGTGGGGCCGGCCTCGACGGCAGAAATGCACGACATCTTCCGCGCCAAGATCCTGGCCCGGCCGGACAACTACATCGTGCAGCCGACGCTGGCGCTCTCGACCTGCCCGACCTTCGTCGACGCCGGCATCGCGCCGCGGCACGTCGACCTCAGGCCCTATGTGCTGGTCGGCGACCAGATCCGCATCACGCCGGGCGGGCTGACGCGAGTGGCGCTCACCGAGGGCTCGCTGGTGGTCAACTCGTCGCAGGGTGGCGGGACGAAAGACACCTGGGTGCTGGAGGAATGAGGATGCGTTCGTTCACAGCCCCTCACCCGCCTCGCTCCGCTCGGCACCCTCTCCCCAGAGGGGCGAGGGGATTGCCGACTGAAGGATTTCGCCATGCTCGGTAGGACGGCGCAGAACCTGTTCTGGCTGTCCCGCTATGTCGAGCGGGCCGAGAACATGGCGCGGCTGCTCGAGGTCGGCTACCGGATGAGCCTCACCTCGCGGCGCGAAGGCGGGGCCAGCGAGCACCTGATGAGCATGCTGCAGGCCGCCGAGGTCGACGAGGAGTTCGCCAAAAAGCACAAGCTGGCGGATGTCACAAGCGTCAGCCAGTTCATGCTGTTCGACGAGACCAACCCGTCCTCGGTGCGCTCGTGCCTGTTGGCGGCGCGCACCAATGCGCGCACGGTGCGGACGGCGCTCACCACCGAGATGTGGGAGAGCCTCAATTCGGCCTGGCTCGAGTTTGCCGCCATCGATCCACGCGAGACCACCGGCAGCCGGCTGGTCGAGTTGCTGCAGTGGGTCAAGACGGTCTCGCACCGCTATCGCGGCGCCCTGCTCTCGACCTTCCTCCGCGACGACGGCTATGCGTTCAGCCAGATCGGCAATTTCGTCGAGCGCGCCGACAACACGGCGCGCATTCTCGACATGAAGTACTACGTGCTGCTGCCGCGCACGGACCTCATCGGCGGCGACGTCGACATCCAGCAATGGACGCTGATCCTGCGCGCCGCCTCGGCGCACCGCAGCTACCGGCACGTCTATCACGACCGCTACAAGGCCTGGAACATCGCCGACTATTTGATCCTGAGGCCGGAAATGCCGCGCTCGCTGATCTTTTCGGTCGGCTGGATCAACCGCACGCTCGATATGCTCGAGGAGATCTATGGCGGCAAGGCCGCCGGACACGCCGCGGCCGCCGACGTCACCTCGATGCTCGAGGGCAATTCGATGGACCGCATCTTCGCCTATGGCCTCCACGAGTTCCTGACCGAGTTCATCGCCCGCAACAACAAGGTCACCGAAGCGCTGGCCGAGAGCTACAATTTCTACGGATGAAGATCTCCCTCCGCCACACCATGCGTTTCAGCCTCGGCTCGCCGGCGCACGCCGCCGAGCATCTGCTGCTCACGCCGCTGTCGACGCCGCAGCAGAAAGTGGAACGCTGGTCCATCGAGATGCCCGGCATCGCCGAGGCCGCGGCGTTCCGCGACGCGTTCGGCAACCGCGCGCATCTGGTGACACAGACCAGGCCCGAGGGCGAGCTGGTGGTGACGATCAGCGGCGCCGTCGAGACCTTCGACAAGGCGGGCGTGCTCGGGCGGCTCGAATACGATCCGATGCCGGCGCTGTTCCGCCGAGCCACAGCGGAAACCAAGGCCGACCCGGCGCTGATCGAGGGACTGTCGCCGGTCGGCGGCCGCATCGCGCTGCTGCACGAACTGATGGACCGGGTGCACCAGGCGATCGGGGCGCCGGCGCAGATGCAGGTGCAGGGCGCAGAGGGCCAAGCGCAGGACAGCGAGCTCGAGCCGCAGGACTTCGCCCACGCCTTCATCGGATCGGCGCGGGCGCTCAGGATTCCGGCACGCTACGTGACCGGGTACGTCATCGACGAGGAGACCGCGTCGTTCCATGCCTGGGTGGAGGCGTGGGATGAGGGGCTCGGGTGGATCGGCTTCGATGCGGCCCTCAATCTCTGTCCGGCCGAAACGCATGTCCGGCTGGCGGCGGGGCTCGACGCGACGTCGACGATGCCGATCCGCGCGGTGCCGGTGTGGGGCGAGATGCCGGCGGAGACGGTGGAACTGCTGGCGGAGTAGGTCGCTCGTGGCAGGAGGCGAAGGCGCGCGAGGCACGCTCGGTGCCGACTGCGTCCCCCCTCCGGCTCGATCACGGACTTAGCGAAGAGCCAAGTCCTATCTCGCTTCCTCCCCCGCAAGGGGGGAGGTGCGCTGACTGGGAGTCCGCGGTGATTTTCCTAGCTACAGGCTCAACACATATAGCCAACCGCTGACCGTCAGGATCGAGGCGACGGTCGAGATCAGGACGACGTTGGTGGCGACGTTGACGGCGCGGTCGTAGTAGGTGGCAAAGACGTAGGCATTGATGCCGGTTGGCATGGCGGCGAGGAGCACGCCGTAGCGCGCGATGTCCATCGGGACATGCAGGATCGGCACCATCAGCACGTAGGCGATGGTGGGATGGATGATGAGCTTGAAGAGGCTCATGACGCTGGCCTGCACCCAGCTTTCGGAGATGCGGTATTCGTTGAGCGCGCCGCCGAGGCCGAACAGCGCGACCGGCAGCACCGCCGCCGACATCATGGTGAAGAACGCGGTTCCCGGTTCGGGCAGCACAAGGCCGAAGCGGTTGCCCAGCAAGCCGAGCGCGACGCCCCAGAGCAGTGGGTTCTGGACGATGCGCAGCGCCGCGCTCGCCAAGGCGCGATGGAGGGGCGCGCCGTCGCGGCGGACCAGTTCCATCACCAGCATGCCGATCGTAATCAGCATGGGCGCGTGAAAGGCGATGATCGAGAACACGGTCGGCAGCGCCCCCTGCCCGTAGGCGCGCTGGACGATGGGAATGCCGATCAGCACCGTATTGGTAAACATCGCCGAAAAGCCCGACGAGACGCTCTCGCCCGGCCGGGCGGAAAAGAACCGCCTGGCGATGAGCGAGCCAAAAAGCAGCGAGGTCAGTGACCCGACGTAGAAGGGGGCGATGATCGCCGGGTTGAAGGTCGAGCCGAAATCGGAGGTCAGCATGGCCAGAAACAGCAGGCACGGGGTGGCGAAATTGTTGACGAACGCCACCAGGCCCTTCACCCCCTCGGCCGGATAGAGCCGGAAGCGCACGGCCAGATCGCCCAGCCCGATGATGGCAAAGACCGGAATGACGACGTTGAGGATTTGCAGCATTGGTGGCCGGCGACGAGGGTTCGGCCGACGTGACACTTCGTTCATCGGGCGGTCAAGCAGTCCGGACCATAATTGTGAGCCGGCGCCAGTTGCGCGACCTTGCGGCGGGCGATAACGAGTTGCCGAAGGAAACCGACCCCATACATGGCCAAACGCGAGAACATCACCGACGTCTTCGTGATTGGCGGTGGGGTCAATGGCTGCGGAATCGCCCGCGACGCGGTGGGCCGCGGCTTTTCCGTGTTCCTTGCCGAAATGGGCGATCTCGCCTCCGGTACCTCATCGGCCGCCACCAAACTGGTCCATGGCGGCCTGCGCTACCTCGAATATTACGAGTTCCGGCTGGTCCATGAGGCGCTGGCCGAGCGCGAGGTGCTGTGGGCGATGGCGCCGCACATCATCTGGCCGTTGCGCTTCGTGCTGCCCCATCACACGGGCCTGAGGCCGGCATGGCTGCTGCGGCTCGGGCTGTTCGTCTACGACCATATCGGAGCGCGCAAGCTCCTGCCGCCAACCAAGACGCTGGACCTGCGCAGCGACCCCATCGGCCGGCCGCTGAAGGACGGCTATGCCAAGGCCTTCGAATACTCGGACTGCTGGGTGGACGATGCGCGGCTGGTGACGCTCACCGCCCGAGATGCCGCCGACAAGGGCGCCGTCATCCGCACCCGGACGCGGGTGATCTCGGCGATCCGCGAGGGCGGCATGTGGTCGATCAAGCTCCAGGACGTCGACACGAAGGTCCGCGGCACGGTGAAGGCCCGGCTGCTCGTCAATGCCGCCGGCCCCTGGGTCGACAGCGTGCTGCGCGAGGCGCTGGGCCAGAGCGAGGCGCACCACGTGCGGCTGGTCAAAGGCAGCCACATCGTGGTGCGCAAGCTGTTCGATCACGACCGCGCCTATTTCTTCCAGAACGCGGACGGCCGGATCATCTTCGCCATCCCCTATGAACGCGACTTCACCCTGATCGGCACCACCGACCTCGACTACACCGGCGATCCCCGCGACGTCCGCATCTCGGAGGAAGAGACCCAGTATCTGCTCGCCGCGGCGACCGAGTATTTCGAAAAGCCGGTGACCTGGCAGGACGTGGTGTGGAGCTATTCCGGCGTCCGCCCCCTGTTCGACGATCGCGCCGGCAAGGCGCAGGAGGCGACGCGCGACTATGTGTTGACGCTCGAGGGCGACAAGGAAACAGGGGCGCTGGTCAACGTCTTTGGCGTCAAGCTCACCACCCATCGGCGGCTCGCCGAAGAAGTGCTCGAGCGCATCGAAGGCGTGCTCGGCGCGCGCGGCAAGCGGTGGACCAAGGGCTCGAAGCTCCCCGGCGGGGAGTTCGGTCCGACCGAGTTCGACCGGGAGGTGGAGCGGCTCAACGAGCTCTATCCGAACCTGACGGACAGACTGCTGCGCCGGCTGGCCCGGCAATACGGGACGCGGGCGGTCACCGTGCTCGGCAGCGCCAAGCGGCTGCAGGATCTGGGAGAGGCGTTCGGCGCCGACCTCACCGCGCAGGAGGTCGACTATCTGGTGGACCAGGAATGGGCGCGGACGGCCGACGACATTTTGTGGCGGCGCACCAAGGTCGGGCTCCGCATCGGCATGAACGACAAGGCCCGGCTCGAGGCGTATGTTCAGAGCCGGCTCACAAGGGGGAAGACATGAGCGGTTATGTGCTGGCGATCGACCAGGGAACGACGTCGAGCCGGGCGATCGTCTTCAACGACCGGCAGGAGATCGCCGGCATGGGCAAGATGGAGTTCACCCAGCATTTCCCGGCATCGGGCTGGGTCGAGCACGTGCCCGAAGAGATCTGGGCGACGTGCCTGTGGGCGATGAAGACGGCGCTCAAGAAGGCGGGGGTCACCGCCGCCGATATCGCCGCGATCGGCATCACCAACCAGCGCGAGACTACTCTCGTGTGGGACAAGGCCACCGGCAAACCGATCTACAACGCCATCGTCTGGCAGGACCGGCGCACGGCGCGCACCTGCGACCGCCTGAAGGCAGCCGGCAAGGAGAAGCTGGTGGCCAAAAAGACCGGGCTCTTGCTCGACCCCTATTTCTCGGCGACCAAGATCGGCTGGATTCTCGACAATGTGAAGGGCGCCCGCAGGCGCGCCGAGCATGGCGAGCTGGCCTTCGGCACCGTCGATACCTACCTGATCTGGCGCCTGACCGGCGGGGCGTCGCACGCGACCGACGCCAGCAACGCCTCGAGAACGCTACTCTACAACATCGAGACCGGCGACTGGGACGACGAGCTCTTGGCGCTGTTCAGGGTGCCGCGTGCCATGCTGCCCACGGTCAAGGACAATGCCGACGATTTCGGCACCACCGAGAAATCGGTGCTGGGCGCGGCGATCCCGATCTGCGGGGCGGCGGGCGACCAGCAGGCGGCGACCATCGGGCAGGCGTGCTTCGAGCCGGGCATGATGAAATCGACCTACGGCACCGGGTGCTTTGCGCTGCTCAACACCGGCAGCGACATGGTGCGCTCGAAGAACCGGCTCCTGACCACCGTCGCCTACCGGCTCAACGGCAAGACCACCTATGCCCTCGAGGGCGCGATCTTCGTCGCCGGCGCCTCGGTGCAATGGCTGCGCGACAAGCTCCGGCTGATCGAGGATTCGGCGGACACGGACGCTCTCGCAAAAGCCTCCGACCCGGCCTCG
This sequence comes from Devosia nanyangense, assembly GCA_016213505.1. Taxonomy (GTDB): domain Bacteria; phylum Pseudomonadota; class Alphaproteobacteria; order Rhizobiales; family Devosiaceae; genus Devosia_A; species Devosia_A nanyangense. The sequence goes on along the minus strand of JACRAF010000030.1, from coordinate 25,025 downwards.
GAGGTCTACCTCGTTCCGGCCTTTGTCGGGCTGGGCGCGCCGTGGTGGGATGCCGAGGCGCGCGGCGCGATCTATGGCCTCACCCGCAACACCGGCGCGTCGGACCTGGCGCGGGCGGCGCTCGAATCGGTCGCCTACCAGACGCAGGATTTGTTCAGCGCCATGCGCAAGGACTGGAAGGGGGCGCGCGACACGGTGCTGAGGGTCGACGGCGGCATGGTCGCCTCGGACTGGACGATGCAGTTCCTGAGCGACATCCTCGACGTGCCCGTCGACCGGCCGGCGATCCTCGAGACCACGGCGCTGGGCGCGGCGTGGCTGGCCGGCTGGAAGGCCGGGGTGTGGCCGGACCGCAAGGGCTTCGCCAAGCGCTGGTCGCTGGAGCGGCAGTTCAATCCGGCGATGGACCCGGCGGTGCGCAAACACAAACTGGCCGGCTGGCGCGACGCGGTGCAGCGGACGCTGACCAAGTAGGGGGCGGCGCACCCATCCCGCCGCTCGCTGGACCTTCCGCGGCAAGTTCATTGCGTGACATCGATGGGCTCCTGACTGCCACCGTCACCTGCCGTTCATTGGCGAAGGACGACCGTGAGCCGCTCGCCATCACGGCTTGCGGAAAGGCGGACGCGATGAACAGGCTAACCAGAGTATTTTCGGCATCGATCCTTTTCCTCGGTTGCATCGCAGGCCCCTCCCTCGCCAAAGACGATATCGGGGTCGATGTCGATGGCCTTTGCGAGGCGGCCTACAACCTTTGCGCGGCCACCTGCCATCTCAACTTTCCCGGGTCGGGCTTTAGTGACCAACTGAGCCTGGATCTGTGTGTCAGCGACTGCTCCGCGGCGTTGCTCGCTTGCGGTGCGACAGAGGACGACGTCATCCTCCGCCAGAACAGCAGGGGCAAAGACGCGATCAAAAAGCTGAAGGATCGGTCGTTCCCAACGCTTTCCGATTGAGGAGAGCGGAGCGGACGCCCCGCCCTACCCCCTCCGCCAGGCGTCGAACGAGCCGCCGGCGATGAAGCACCAGTAAATGCCGTAGCGGCTCTTGCGCCCGGCGGCGACGCGGGTGACGGCGAGGCCGAACTCGGTGAATTTGTCGCTGAGCAGGGTTGAGCGGTGGCCGGGAGAATTGAGCCAGCCGTCGATCGCCTGTTCGAGCGTCTGCTGACCGCCGGCGATGTTCTCGCCGACCGCGCCCAGATAGCCGGCCGCGGTGACCCGCTCGCGCAGGGTGACGCCCAGATCGTGCGCCAGCTGATCCTTGGACGCCATCAGATTGGCCTGCGACCGTGCCGCGGCTTCGAGCGCGACATTGTAGCCGAGCGGCGGGTGACCGCCATTGCTGCGGCGCGCCGCGTTCACCGCCGCGAGGATCGATGCCGCATTGAGCTGCTGCGGCGTCGTGGCGCCGCCGGGCACGGCCGTACTCAAGCCGCCGATCGCGGCGCAGGCGCTGAGCGAAGCGCCCGCGCCGATGACGATGAAGGCGCGGCGGGTGATCGACATGAACGGGAGAATCCGAGGGGGCGAGTTTTACCGCAACTTAGCGTGCCGGACGGGGCGGGAAAATGGCAGCAACGCCACACCCGGCGGCGGCGAGCGCATTTGAACTAAATTAACCGCAAATCCAGTCCGGGCTCGTCAGCGGGGGGCCGCATCCGCACACTCCGCTCCGAGGAGTGTGTTCAGATGGCACATATCGAACTCGGTCATTCCGACATGAAGCCGGCGCCGCTGGTGCGCTACGAGATCGCCCGCGAGCACAGCCGCGCCAAGCAGATGCTGGTCGCCGCCGTGGTCGCCTCGGCGATGATCGTGGTGCTGGCGGGAATGTTCCTGACGGCGGTGCAATAGGCAAAACCAAGGCTCGCCCGAAAGGCGCGTTGATCGGCGACGCCGGCGCGGCCCCTAGAGGCCGCTCAGCACGTAGGTGTTGAGCACATAGTAGACGGCGAACGCGATGATGAAGGCGATGACGAAGATCGCCACGCGCGAGGCCGCTTCCCAAGAAGCCGGGTGCTTTCTGATCGGCCATCCAAACCCCCCGATTTGTCGACGACGGGGAAGCCTAGACCTTTGAACGCGGGGCGTCCACGGCAGCGAACGGGATGGAGCGGATCGGCTGGCAGTGGTGCCCGGGGGCGGAATTGAACCACCGACACGCGGATTTTCAATAGGACTTCGTTCTAGAACGTGGCGCCACAAACCGTGTCAAATCGTACCACAAGACGTTGGTGCAATTTGGAAATTCGCTCCAAGGTCGTCGCAAACCGTCTCGGACTATCGCATTCAATCGCGCGAACTTGAAACCCAGGATGAAACCCCGTTGTGGTGAAACCCGCTAACCCGGCCTGACCGTCAGTTCGCGCCGGCGCCCCACAATAATGGTCAGGAATAGCAGCAGTCCCGCCACAGTGAGGGCAAAGCCGGCCCAGACGGCCGATAGCAGGCCCAGGCCCGCCCCGATTGTGAGACCGCCCGCCCAGGCGCCAAGAGCGTTTGCCACATTGAGGGAAGCGAGATTCATCGCGCCCATCAGTGTCCGCGATTCCGGGGCGAGGCTGGTGAGGCGCACCTGGATGGCCGGAATTGCCGCCATCATCGTCGCGCCGACGCCGAACAGTGCCGGGAACAGGATCCAGGTGCTGGCGCCCCAAATGCCCAGGGCAATGAGCACGACGAGGGCACAGCCGTAGCCGGCGACGATGCCGCGGTTCGGGTGTGCATCGGCTAGGCGGCCGCCATAGAGATTGCCGACCGTCATGCCGATGCCGAATAGCGCCAGGGCGAGCGGGATGGCCTCTCGGGGCAGCAGCACCAGGTCCGTGACGAAGGGGCCAATGAAGGCGTAGACCGCAAAGATGGACGAGATGCCCAAGGCGGCGACCGTCATCGTCAGCCAGACACGACCGTTCCGCAGACCACTCAGTTCATGCGCGATCGAGGCTCCGTCGAGCTCGGAGCTGCGCGGCACCAAGAACCAAAGCGACAGCAAGGATGCGACGCCTAGCCCGCCGATGCACAAATAGGTGGCCCGCCATCCGACAGTCTGCCCCAGAAAGGTTGCGATCGGCGAACCCACGACCGTTGCCACCGTCAATCCCGCCATGACGATCGCGAACGCTCGGCCGGCATGTCCGGGACCGACCACATGGGATGCAACGACTGCTCCAGCGCCGAAGTATGCGCCCTGCGGCAGTCCGGTGATGAGGCGGGCGACAACGAACATGCCCAGCCCGTCGGCAACGGCCGACAGTAGGTTGCCGAGGATGAAGATGCCGATCAACAACAGCAGCAGGGTCCGGCGGTTGAGCCGCGCGGCGAACAGCGTCAGGGATGGTGCGCCGATGACGACGCCGATCGCGTAGGCGGTGATGGCGTGCGTCGCCGTGGGGATGTCGACACCCAATGAAGCCGAAAAAAGCTGGATGATGCCCATGCTGGCAAACTCGGTGGTACCTATGGAGAAGGTGCCTAGCGCGAGGGCGAAGAGCGCCAGTCTGCGCGCTACTCTTCCGGCAGCCGGTCCGGCACCTTCGGCCAAGCCGGCACCGGCCAGCACACTTTCATTCGACATGGCTTTTGCTCACTTTGGGAATTGAAGGGATCCTGAGCGGCGGTGCAGCTGTCCGGTGGCCGGCGGCGTCGGGGAGGCGAACGCCGCCGGCTTCGTGGATGCAGGGGGCTACTGCATCCCCTCGACCGCCGCGAAGATGGCATCGGCCACCACTTGCGGCTGGGAGATCATCGGAACATGACTGGAGGCCACATGAACCGTCGTCGCTTTCATGCCGTCGGCGAATATCTGCTGTAGTTGTGGCGGGATAATCTGGTCATTGTCGGCGATCACGTACCAGCTCGGCTTGGACGCATAGGAGGCCGCGGTCACCTGACCGTCGAAGGCGCCCGAGAAGAGCGGTGCCTGGGTGGCGGCCAACAGCGCCGCAGCCTCAGGGGGGATGTCGGGCGCGAAGTACTTCGCCATGCCCGCAGCCGACCAGGTCAGCCAGCCCTGCGCGTCGGCATGGATCTCGCCCTGCCAGGCCGGAGGCGCCGGCGCCGCCCCAACAATGGCGTTGACGGACTGGCCGATCGCCGGCGCGAAGGCGGCGACGTAGACTAGCGCTGTTACCTTGTCGCTGTTGCCCGCCTCGGTGATGATTGCGCCGCCATAGGAGTGGCCGACGAGGATGACCTTGCCGGGCTGGTCGTCGATGACGCGGCGGGTCGCGGCAACGTCGGCCTCGAATGAGGAGGCGGGGTTGTGGACAGCAACGACGTGCAGCCCGTGCTGCTGGAGCAGCGGGATAACTGCCGCCCAGCTCGAGCCATTCGCCCATGCCCCATGAACGAGCACGATTGAAGGGGCATCCTGGCCGACAGCCGCGGTAACCACACCCGCCGTGCCGATTACGGCGGCCGCAATAGCGGTCTTGATAGACATTCTAGTCTCCTTCGCTGGTGATTGCCCTGTGCCGGCGGCCGCAGGGTGAATAAAGTTCAGGGAATGGCGCGGTCCGCGGCCACTCTTTCGTTCCGATGGGAACACCGTAGGAGGGACGAAGGCCCGCGTATTTCCCGAGCTTGCCGAACTTGCCGCATATCTTGCGGCCGGCTACCAGCTAGCCTGCGTGTCCCGATACTGGCGCGGCGTCAGCCCAGTCACCTTGCGGAAGACGCGCGAGAAATTGGCCTGGGTGCCGAAACCGGTGTCGAGCGCCACCTCTGCCATCGAGGCACGCCGAGTGCGCAGACGTTCCTGCGCCGCGGAAATCCGCCGCTCGACGACATACCGATGCGGGGGCCGCCCCATCGCCTGATGGAAGAGGCGGGCAAAATGATAGGGGCTGAGACAGGCCTCGCCCGCGAGGTCCTCGAGCGAAATGGCCTCGCCCAGTCGCGCATCGACATAGCTCAGAACCCGCTGCAGACGCCTAGGCTCCAGCGCTGGCAGGCGCGACGGCGGCTGCCAGCGGTCGACTGTGTAGTTGCCGATCAGATGCGCCGCGAGCGCCGTGCGCAGACCGTCGGCCAGGAGCCGGTCGACTGGCTGGTTCGGCCTACCAAGCAGACCACGGATGGCCATCCCGATCTGCGAGAGTGTCGGGTCGGCAAAACCGCCCGCATAGACCAGATCCGCCCGCGCGGGATCGATGCCGTGGTCAATCAGCGCGCTGTCTTCGAGAAGCCGGGGCGACAAATGGATGATCAGGCACTCGGTTTCTCCTTCGAATTCGAGCACGGTTTCTTCCGTACCCGCCGGCGCCAGCCAGCTCGTGCCCGGGAGCGCCAGACCCTCCTGCAGCTTCCCTTCGGCTCGCCGCCGCAAACCGGATCGTCCCGAAAGGATATAGGCCAACTCGGTGTAGACCTGCCGATCGCAGTGGTGCACGCCCGGCGCGATCTGTCGGTGTTCGACATGCAGGCCCGTCCAAGCGGCCACATTGATCAGGATGTTGCCTGGAGGGCCCTTCTGGTCGTCGTGGATCACTAGCCTCATCAGCGCTGTCCCGCCTTGCCTAACCGTCGCGACCCTCTACCTCGCTGCGTGCCGGGGCGAGTTAAGCGCGGTTAAAAACCTCGCGTCGGCTGTGCTAAGCTGCGGCGGCGTCCGGCGAGTGTGAGGGGGCATGGCGGAAAGTCTGGCGACACGAAGCGGCACTGAATCCTATGCTTTCGGACCATTTCGGCTGGTGCCGGCGCGGCAGCTGCTGCTCCGCGACGGCCAGCCGGTGCGGATCGGCGGCCGGGCTCTCGACATCCTGACCGTCCTCGTCGAACGGCCCGGCGAGACAGTCAGCAAGCGCGATCTGATCGTGCGTGTCTGGCCCAATCTGTTCGTCGAGGATAGCAATCTCAAGGTGAACATCAATGCCCTGCGCCGCGCCCTGGGCGAGGGGACGGGATCGCCGCAATACATCGCGACAGTGGTTGGGCGCGGCTATCGCTTCGTTCTGCCGGTCGAAATCCTCAGGCTACCTGACTGGGCGACCGCACCTGGACCGGCACTAGCCGCCAACCACAACCTCCCCACTGCCGCCACCCGCATCATCGGTCGGCAATCGGCGATCGAGACCATCGGGGTCGAGCTGCGCGAGAGCCGGCTCGTTTCGATCGTGGGCCCGGGTGGCATCGGCAAGACTACCGTCGCGCTGGCTGTCGCAGAAGAGAGCCTCGGAGGGCCGCGCGACGGGGTCTGGCTCGTCGATCTTTCCACCCTGCGCGACGCCGACCTCGTCGCCAACGCAATCGCCACAATCATCGGGCTTCCTGCGCATTCGGCCAACACGCTCGAAGCGCTCGCCCACTATGTCCGCGACAAGGACATGCTGCTCATTCTCGACAGCTGCGAGCACGTCATCGACGGCGCTGCCGCATGCGTCGACCGGATCATCGCGACAGCCGGCAAAGTGAGGGTGCTGGCGACCAGCCGCGAGCCACTTCGCCTCACGGGTGAGCGGGTCCGCCGGCTGCCGGGTCTCGCCACGCCCGACGAAACCCATGCGCTCAGCGCCAGCGAAGCGCTCACTTTCCCGGCAGTTCAGTTGTTCGTCGATCGGGCGACTGACCGCGACGAGACCTTCGCGCTCAGCGATGCGGACGCACCGACGACGGCCGAGATCTGCCGTCGGCTCGACGGCCTGGCCCTGGCGATCGAACTCGCCGCGACCCATGTCGATACCTTGGGGCCGCGCGGCTTGCTGCGAGCGTTGGACGATCGCTTTGCTCTGCTCGAAAACCGGCGCGGCGGACCGGAGCGGCATCACACGCTGCTGGCGACCATCGACTGGAGCCACGCTCTTCTGTCGAAGCACGAGCAAATGCTTATGCGCAGGCTCTCGGTGTTTGCCGGAGCCTTCAGCCTCGAAGCGGCGTGTGCCGTCGCGATCGACGATCGGCTCGACGGGAGCGCGGTGATCGCGAACCTGTCGCGGCTCGTCGCCAAGTCACTGGTTGCTGCCGAGTTTCGCAACACCGAATTGGAGTACCGCCAGCTCGACTCTACTCGCGCCTATGCTTTGGAGAAATTGGCGGAGCACGACGAGACTGAGGCAGCGCGCCTGCGTCACGCCGAGTACTGTATCGAGCTGCTTGGCGTCGCCAAGGCCGATATCGAGCGACTGCAGCGCATGGCTTGGCTGGCCCGCTACGCCGGCCACGTCGACGACGTTCGAGGAGCGCTGCGCTGGACCTTTTCCAACCCTGCGACCGGCGCGGTGGGTGTACGCCTGACAATCGCGGCAATTCCGTTCGGCAAGCAGATGTCGCTGATCGAGGAATGCCGGGTCGCGGTCGAAAGGGCGCTCGACGACAGCCTTGCCGAATACCGCAGCGCGCACGATGAGCTGCTTCTCAACCTGACGCTTGGCGCGACGCTCCTTCATTCCCGCGGGCCGCTGCTCAAGGTGAAGGATGTGCTCTCCAGGGCACTGGGAATCGCCGAAAAACTGCGCGATGTGGACCTGACGCTCGAGTGCCTGCGTGGGCTCTCGGAGTACGAGCTCTGGACCGGCGATTCCCGGTCAGCTATGGCGGTCGCCGAAAAGATTCGGGCACTCGAAGGCCATGGGCAGAAAAGTGCCGCCGGCGACGCCGATGCGCAGGCTGGCTCTGCGCTGTCGTGGCTCGGCGCCCTAGGGGCGGCGCGGCATCAGCTCGAGAGCATCGTTCACAAGCCGGCGATCTCCGACACACGCCCCGATGCGGCCCGCTTCGACTTCGACCAACGGCTGACGTCGCGCGGTTCTTTGGCGACGGTGCTGTGGCTGCAGGGTTTTGCCGATCAGGCCGTCGCGACGGCGCGGCGGCAGCTCGAGGACGCCGAGGCGTCGACCTATGCGGTGTCGCTCTGCTACGCCTTGCTCCACGGCTCGGCCGTCATTGCCATGTACGTTCGGGACTACGAGGCCGCCTTTGGCTACGTCGAGCGCGGCGTCGAACACGCAACACGGCACGGCCTCACCATTTGGCAGGCGATGGCCATTGGGCCGCGGATACGCCTCGCTCTCTATGCCGGCCGCCCGATCGACCTGCCGGCCCTTCGCGAGACCTTGGCAGAAGTGCGCGATGGCGGCTTCCGCATGCGCTACCCCAACTACCTTACCAACTATGGAGAAGCGTTGGCGCGACAAGGCGATCTCGAAGGCGGCCTCGACGCCATCAACGAGGCGATAGCGCTCTGCACAAGCTCCGGCCAGATTGTCGGCATCCCAGAAATCCTGCGGATCAAGGGCAATGTCATCCGCTTCCAGGCGCCCCGCCAATGGGAGATCGCCCTCGGCTGCTACACGGAGTCGATCGAGCTCGCCCGCCGTGACCATGCGCCCGCCTGGGAACTGCGATCGGCCATGAGCCTCGTCAAGCTTTGGCGCCAGCACGGTGGAAACGCGGCTGCCGAGGACGCACTTGCGTCGTGCTTCGGGCACTTCACAGAGGGGTTCTGGACCGGCGACCTGCGGCAGGCCCGCGCGCTTATGGACTCGCGGCTAGAGTGATCTTGCGGGGGTCAAGGGGCGGGTCGCCCGTTCCGCAACGCCGCCAAGCCTTTCCGGATTGGCGGCCAGATCACCACAAAGGCGAGCAGAGCTGCCCCTAAGCTCACCGTGGCCATGGCGGGTTGCAGGCCGCCCTTGCCATCAAAGGCATGTTCGGCCACGAGCGGCACCAGCGAGGGCCCGAACCCGATACCGAGCAACGCAGTGATGGTCAAGGACAGCGCGATCGTCGTGGCGCGCATCTCGTTCGGAACGCTCTCCTGCATGACGACGTGCCCGATCACGTAGCCGCTGATCGAGCCGAGGGCCCAGACGGCAAAGGCCAATGCCGCCTGCTGGCCAGTGGCAGCGAAGAACGTCGACGAAGCCCCGACGATTGTCAGCATGTAACAACCGAGCAGCAGCACAATGCGGCTGGGCACGCCCCACCGCCGCACGACCAAATCCGAGAATGCGCCACCGGCAAGCGATGCGACGACCCCGCTGGTGGTGATCGACAGCGCGACCAGGCCGCCCGCGTCGAGCGGGGTCATGCCGTAACTGCGCTGCAGCAACGTCGGCAGCCAGGAGATTAGCGCGTAGTCGCCAATGCCCAGCGCCCCTTTGACCAGGCACACCCTGAGCACCGCGCCGTTGTCGACAATCAGTTGGCGGAGCACGGCCGCAAGCGGGAGCAGACCTGAGCTGTGCCGGCGCTGCGGCTCGCGGACAAACAGAAGCAGGGGCAACAGCAACAGGCCCGGCACGCCCACCAGGACGAACAGCTGTCGCCACGGCGCCAGCGGTCCGATCAGCGGGATCGGCTCCAGCATCCCGGCCGAGCTCCAGGCCAATACCACCCCGCCTAGGAACAGTGCGGTGCCGGTGCCGAACGTCGCGCCGAGCGAGAACAGGCCGAGGGCAATGCCGCGTCGGCGGGGCGAGAAGCAGTCGATGATGAGCGACGAAGCGGCTGGGATCAGCGCCGCCTCACCAAGACCCACTGCTACCCGCGCGCCAAAGAAGCCCCAGAAGTCGGCGGCCAGCCCGCAAGCGATCGTCGCGGCAGACCAGAGCGTGATGCCGGCCATGATCACATTGCGACGGTTGGCAGCATCGGCGAGCCGGCCGCATGGCACGCCCGCCAGAGCAAAGATGACGGCAAATCCGGCGCCCTGCAGCAGGCTGATCTCGAAGTCCGTCAGCGTCAGCGTCGCGCGGATCGGATCGACCACCAGATTGATGATCAGCCGGTCGGTGAAGGAGATCAGCAATGCGAGGCAGAGCACGATGACGGCGTACCAACCCGTAGCCGCAGAAATGCGCGGCGCGACATTGATCCTGTCATCGTCGACTATTTCGTCTCCCATGGTTTGCCCTCTGCTGCCCTCAGGCTCGCGCAAAAGCAACCGGTGGCAAATAGATCGCAAGACCGCGAAAGAACCGTGCCGACACATCTGCCAAGGCTGGGATCGTGGCTGCGGTGGCCCCTTTGCTGCCTTCACGCTTCGGCGTCGGTCACTGAAGTAATCCCTCGGAGGGCGCCATGATGCAAGCAAGTTTCAGCCGACGGCGTGGGTTCAACATCCACGCCTTTGTCTTCATCGTCAGCATAACGGTGATGGCGGCAATCAACCTATACCTCGGGCCACCCTATTGGGTCGTCTGGCCGCTCCTCGGATGGGGTATTGGTCTCGTCGCCCACTGGTGGTTCGTGCTTGGCCCCGGTGTCGAGAAGGGGGGCTGATACCGGAGATCGGGCCCGACCATCGACGATGCCAACTCGACCGTGCGCAAGGCTTCCCATTCCGTGCCAAGTCATACCCTGACAAAGGGAATAGGTGTTTGCTATGCTGATGGGAGAGCCCGGCGACCTTCGGATTTGCAATAGGACTTCGTTCTAGAGCGGGCCGTTTCGTGTCGTTGCAAATTGCATCGCAAGGCATTGGTTCTATTTGAATATTCACTCCACGAGTGTCGTAGGCCGTTTCAGACAGTCGCATTCAATCGCACGAATTTGAAACCCAAAATGAAACCCCGACCAGAGGAGCGGAGAGATCCTCACGGTGTCCGCTTTGCACCAAAAACAGGAGACTCAATGCGCTCTCGTTCGCCAGTAGAGCGTCTATAGCAACAGCGACACTTCACACCGCTGCTGCCGAGCCACCAGTAAGCCATAGGCGGCAGCAAGCAAGCCTGCGGCACTTCCACTCTGGCGCATCAGCCCAGCAAGCGTTGGCAAGCCATAGCTATCGAGCCGATTAGCGTGCACGGCGATCGAGCTGCCCGCACCGCCATGCAGAGACTGCCCAAAAGCCGGGCCAGTTTCCGCACGGTCGAGAAGCTGACGCCATGCTGCAGACAACACTGCATGGGTACCCCCGCGTGGAGACCGCATAAATCGGCGGCCACCAGTTCCCCGAAGGCGGGCCAGCCAGTTCTGCACAACGCCACCCTCCTGGCCGTGCGTCGCGGGTTCGTAGCGTTGCCAGAAGGTAAGGTCGATAGCTTTGCCAGCACCAAAGATCGTAATCGGCCGCGCTTCCAAAGTGTCGCCGATGCGCGTCAATCGGACAAGCACCATGCCCTTCCAGTCGCTGCGAGCATTGGCCTCCAGGGCATCGATCGCAGCATTGGCCGACTCATCATGATCGAGGGTCAGCGCGAGCCATTCGCCGGCGGCATCGCGCACCGGCCAGACGATCTGCTGCGCGAGATCATCGAAGAAAGGCAGCGCAATCGCCGTTGGGGCCACCAGGCAGGCGGCAGGGACCTCGGTCGCATCAAGACCCAGACCAATCTGCTTCAGCCAAGTGGCACGCAACTGCCGCCAATTCTGCACCACACCGGGCCAAGCGGGATCGGGCCGGACGCTGCGTGCGGTGATTGACGCCTGTGCCTCCGCGGGAGCCGAAAGCCTATCGTCGGCCGAGCGGCGAGCGCCCTCAAGTTCGATCCGGGCATGTGCCAGCACGGCCAGCGGTTCAGCCTGCCAAATGGGTTGCGTCCGCCAGGCGTCGGCGGGCCTGAAGGAGGGATCCTGACCGGCACCGCGCGCCAATGTGGTCGAAAGCCACGCCCCTGTGTCCGCCTCCATGAACCACGCCGTTACACCGCGGGCGCCCGTTCTGGAGCTCCAGCGCTCTCCACCGCAGCCGACTAGGCTGAGCGGCGCGGTGGACGCGAAGTCGCGCCTTACCTTGCCTGCGAGGTTTGCCAGCCGCTCGGGGTCGCCGCCCACCAGCGAGCGCGTCAGCGCGAGACTTCTGGCAGCTAACTCCAACATTTGGTCAGGGTCATAACTCAGCATCCGTTCTCGCCGCAGCCGCACCTGCGCTGCGATCGACCGTAGCATCGTTGCCAGGCGCGGAAGGCTGTCGGCGCGAGAAGAGACTGACAGCTCGAACAGCGACTCCTCAAGTGGGAGAGGTGCTAGGTTGAAACCGAGCGTCGCCACATCTCCTAGGCTCGCGGCGACTCGGTCGAGAAATAACCGATCGACTTCTATCGCCCCCGGTAGCGCGTTCACAACATCGGTAGGATCGGGCACTGCAACGCCGAAATGTCGTCGCGCGACGAGCACCGCGGCCGTGTGGTACGCCTTGGCCCTGGTCCTCGCTATCCTGGAGACGATGCCATCAAACCCCTGGCCGCGCAGAATGCGGATGGGCTCCTCAAGGTCGCCGAAACTGACCATAATGGTATTGGCCGAAGACTCGACCTCTGTAGCCGCAGTCATTAACTCAAGCGCTACGCGCCAATTGGCTTTGCCCGACCAGCGCTCGAGGGCGGCTACGTCGAGCGCCGCGACCATCTCCGCCGCCCCGTCATCGGCATTTTCCTGAACAGCTACTGCGTCCTCGACACTTCGCAGGAACATCACTGCGGCGATGCGATGCCGACAGACCGCGACCGACCCACAGTCGCAGTCCGCGGCGCGAGGGCCGCGAGTATCAATTATGACCAGTTGGCCGTCCGCTTCAACCGTGGCCTTGCCTTCGCTGGTTGAGACAAGTCGCAGCTTGCCCTCGTCGACATCACGATGCGCGCGTCGCACCAAGCCGGGGGTGGCGAGGGTCGCGAGCGTGGCGTCGTCGAATGCCGCCAGGCTCGCACAGAGCACGGCATCAATCATGCGATCACGCTCCCGATCCACTCGGCGAACCGGTCGGGCGTCAGTGCGGCCACCTGCATGCCGCTAGCGACCAGCCGCTCGGCCATTCGCCGGTCGTATACGGCAGCCGCGTCATCGCTTAGCGCGCCTAGTCCCAACAGCGTCACGCGGGCAGACGCCATCCGTCGCGCCGCCGCTAGCATCCGCGACACCGATCCTCCCTCTTCGAAGTCACTGACCAGAACGAATACTGTGCGGGTCGGTTGAGTGATCAGCGTCTCGCAATACTCCATAGCTCCTGCGATATTCGTTCCGCCGCCAAGTTGAACCGACATCAGCACTTCAACGGGATCGTGCGCTTCGCTGCTGAGATCGACGATGGAGGTGTCGAAGACGATCAGCTTCACCTCGACCGCTGGCAGCGCGGTTAGGATTGAGGCCATGACTGCCGCATAGATGGTCGAGGCCAACATCGATCCCGACTGGTCGACGCACAGTACGATCGTCCAGGGGAGCCGACGCCGGCTGCGGCCATAAAAGCGCAGTCGATCGGCAACGATCACCCCGCGCTCCGCGTCCCAGTTCTTGAGGTTGTCGCGGATCGTGGCGCGCCAGTCGAAATTCTGCATCGATTTCAATTGGCTGCGCCGGAAGCGATTCGGGCGTCCGGCCAGTGCCGGCTCCACGAGGGGACGCAGCTTGCGAACGATGTCCTCAACGATCTTGCGCGTCACTTCCCGTATCTTCTCCCGCATCGCGGGATCGGCTGCGCCTTTGAATGCGATAAGAGATTTGAGCAGGTCTTTGTTGGGCTCCAACGCGTCGAGCACCTCGGGGTCGGATAGCAACTCTCGCATGCCCAGGTTGTCGATCGCATGCGCCTGTACGGTCTCGCATACCGATTGCGGGAATAGGTCACGTAGCTCGCCGAGCCAGCCGAGCGGTGTGAGCTGGCTCGGGTCAAGTGATCCCGTGCGTCCCCTCACGTCCTTGCCGCGCCGGAGACCACGCCGCTCCATCCCGCGGGCATAGAGATAGTCAAGCGCACGGTCGGCACGTTGCTCCGCGCCGCTCATCCCTTCGGCGGGAAGTGACCGTTCCGCGTAGCGCCCGAGTGCGAGGCGCCATCTGCGCAGCAGGACAGGGTCGCTCATGTCACTCCGTCCCGGGCCATCACGTCGGCCAGCTGACGATCGAGCCTGAGGTTATTTGCGAGTTCGGACTCTGATATCTCGATGTGCGTTGCGAGCTGGTCAGGACGCCCGCCGACGCGTGTTGCGACCTCCTCCGCGAGCCGGTCGACCTCCCGCGGGTCAAGAGGCATCAGAGCAAGGCGGAGGTGTGGCACCAACGTATAGAACGCCGTCTCATCGGCTCGAGCGACGACATCATGAAGCGCCGCGATGATCTCTGGAACTGTCCAAAGTAGTTCGCGCGCAATGGCAATTACTCCGCTCAGGAATGCCAGCCGCCGACCCGGGTCAACATAACCGCTCGCCAACTCTCCGCGCAGCCGCTCCCCTAACACTACCGCATCGCCCTGGCCATCTATCAGCGCAAATGCGGTCACGGCACCCGCAAGCATCGGGGTCAATGGCTCCCCCCGCAGTCGGGCGAGTGCTTCGTCGAAGAGGTTGATCTCCATCGGCGCTTCGGACGATCGGGCTAGCTCGATCAATCCACGCAGATCCGCCAACGCACTCACGCTCTCCCGGATTTGCTCCTCGCCGCACTCTGCCAAGCCAGGAAGCAAGAGCAGCACGCGACGCCATGCAGCGCCAATCAAGTGGTCGATCGGACCGACCTCGGCAATCCCTAGTATGTCTCGCCCGCGGCGAAGCAACACCAGGTCAGTGAGCGCGGCCACTACCGATACGAGTTGGGGGTCTTCGATGATCTGTGTCTCGACCAGCGCGAGGATGGAGCTGGCGGCCGAGCCCACACCGGCGCGGCAAGCCGCCGAAAAGAGGTCGATGGCGGCCAGTGCGCTCCGGCCCTTGCCCTGCTCGGAAAGGGCCGCAAGCTTCTGCGCGACCAGGAAGGCCAAAGCTTCCGCTAATGTATCGGCTGCCTCGGATAGCTCGATCAATCGCACTTCAACAAGGGGCGACCAACAGATCGACCAGACTTCGAGCAGTCGGTCGAGCGAGACGTCATTGCGGAAGTCAGGGCCGGCCGTCCGTTGTCCGAACTGGGCATCGATCAGCGCCATGGCATGACAGAAGCGGCTCGCTTCGCGATGCCGCGGCTTGCGATAGATATCGAGCTCGCGGTTCCGGCGCTCCCCATCGGCTACGGTGAAACCCAGAGATAGGGCCTGCGTGCGGACCGCCTCCACCAGTGGCGGCGATCCCGCGGACGGCGGCACGTCGCCAATCGCGGTGCCGATCAGCCAAGAGCGCAGTTCGTTGAGCAGGGGTATCTGCTCGACCGGGATTTCGTCCTTGATGAAGCTGGAGCGGATAGCGTCGACAATGTCATCGCGGGCCGGGAATGGGCGACCCCTCAGCGCGGCCAGTCGCTGGGCCTGCTCTACCGCGTTGGCGATCACCGGAAAGGACGGAGCCTCGATCCCGCCGATGGACCGAAGATGTTCTGCGAAACCTGTGATCAGCGTAAGCGCCAGATCCTTGCCGCCATCTGCCCGCGTTCGCCACAGGCGGTCATAGAAGCCCGGAAGAGGCAAGCCCGCACCGTACCCGCTCAACGCGTCGAGCTGCCGCATTCCGTAGCGCATCAAGTACGGGCGCCCGGCCCCAACCTTGGCACCGGCTGCTTTCGAGACAGTTGGCTCAAACACCGCCGCAGCATGGAAGCCGCCGACCACCGCAATGATTGGACCAGAGACGGAGCCGCGCACCTCGGCCAGGATCGCGCGCATCTGTGCTTCGCGAGCAAGCGTGCCATCCTGCTCCAACCGTGCCGGCTCCGTGGCGGCGCGGATGCAGGCACAATAGCGACCGACATCCGTGAAGAAACCTTGCCACCTGTCGTCGGCGATCCGCGCCTCGAAGAGCGTGTCCCACACTTCGTTGCCGTCGCGGCAACCCAACTCACGCGCGAGCGCCGCAACGTAGTCGCCGACATCGAAGGAGCGTTCGTCGCCGAGCAGAGAACGCGCTGGCTTACCCGCCTCGTCGAACATCATCTCGCGCGACGTTGACGGTAGATCGATGAACCGGGCAGGCACGCCTCGTACCGCAGCCGCCTGCAACGCGACAAGTTCGGGGCTATGCTCGCAGAAGGGAAAATAGCTGGCCGCACGACGTGTCGCTTGGCCTCCCGCCAACTCGCGCAACGAGACGATGGCAACCGGCGCGCGAGTGCGCGGATCGCACAACTGCTCGATCAATGGATCGAAGTCACAGGGCCCCTCGACCAGGATCCCTGCAGGCTTCACCGCCGCGATCAGCCGCTCGAGTTGGGCCGCACAGGCGGGACTATGGTGACGGATCGGCACCACCCACAGCCCGCGCGCCGCATCATGAAGCGGGACGTTTTCCATGCCAGTCAACCGAACTTCAGGGACCGGGCAGCCTGGTAGAAATCCTTCCACACCACCGAGCGCCCGGCGCGCTCCTTGACGATATGATCCACGTAGGCTCGCAGACGTTTGCTGTCCTCCGGCGAATCCTTGAGCACCACGCCCTGAATCTGCCGGGCGACATGCGCGGCCGAGAGTTTGCCGTCGTCGAGATAGACAGCTTCCAGTGCCGCCGCGTGAAGCACGTTGACCGCTTCAGCGGTCGACATGACGGCATCCGGCCGGTTGAGGCTCGCTCCCTCGGCGGTGCGGCCAGTACGCAGATCCTGAAAGATCCGGACCAGCACTTCGGCGACGTCCCGTTCACCGGAGACCGTCACTCCCGCTGGCCCCAACCGTTCCGCGAGCTGCCTCAGCACCAGCTCTCGCTCGAACTCCGGATCTGCGATGGGATGCACAGTCTCGAAGTTGAAGCGCCGCTTGAGCGCGCTCGACATCTCGTGGACCCCGCGATCACGCAGGTTGGCGGTGGCGATCACGTTGAAACCCGGCACAGCGCTGGCGACCGCGTCCGGACCAAGCTCCGGAAGCGCGAGCGCCTTTTCCGACAGGATCGAGATCAGCGCGTCCTGCACCTCGGGCGGGCACCGGGTGATCTCCTCGAAGCGGACGACTCGACCGCTGCGCATCGCGTTCAGTACCGGCGAAGGCACCAATGCGCGCTCGCTCGGCCCCTCCGCCAAGAGTAGCGCATAGTTCCAGCCATAGCGGATGTGGTCCTCTGTGGTCCCAGCCGACCCCTGAACCACGAGCGCCGACGTGCCACAGATCGCGGCGCTGAGCAGCTCGGAGAGCAAGGACTTGGCCGTGCCCGGTTCACCCACGAGCATCAGACCTTGTTGGCTCATTAGGCTAACGACCGCACGGTCAACCAACGGATCGTCGCCGTAGAACTTGCGCGAGATGCCGCTCTTGGGATCGCCAAGCAGGAATCGCCGCACCGCGCGTGGTGACAGCCGCCATCCCCCCGGCCTCGGGAAATGATCGTTCGCGGCCAGCATCGATAGCTCGGTAGCGTAACGCTGCTCCGCGCGTGGACGGATAGGCTGTGCCTCGGACATCAAACGTACGCCTTCTTCTGCCATTCTGGATCAAAGCCCATCCCCTTGGCGGCGATGTCATGCAGGTCGCGCCAGCACTCGGCACGGAGAACCGGAGGCACGTCGGCGAGCGGGACCTGCCCCCCGCTTCCGCGCAATTTGCGAAAGCTCATCGACTGCAGCGCCGTCGGTCGGCTCGCCTCGGGCAGCGGACTGCCGGTGAACTCGATCTCGGCAACCAGGCCGGCTTCATGATAGGTCTTCTCGTAGGTCAGGAACCAGCCGCCGTCCTGCGCTTGTCCGCGCTGATACCCCAGCTTCGTGGCAATTCCGCGCAGTTTGAAGCTGTCAATCATCCAGCCCTCGCGGTCGGTGATCGTTCGCGCAACGCCCTGTCCTTCCTCGAGCTGCGGCAAGTCGCGCCCGAGCTGATCAAACGGCGGCTCCACTGCGTAGTCGGCTAGATGCGCGCGCCACGCCGCGACGGATCCTTCGTCGAGCAGTGATGAGTGCGCCAAGCGGATATCCCCAATCTCCGCAAGGTCCACTTCGCCGTCCGTGGCATCTGTGTTACTGCCATCACCAAGCGGACGGAACGTCGCGACGGGTTGCCCGCCGGCATCGACTCCCTGCCAGACCAGTCGCGTGGCAACCCTTCCGACGATTGGATGGCCGGCGACGAAGCTCTCCCAGTCGCCGCGCGTCCAACTCCGCTGTAGGCACATCGCCTCCTGCAGCCGTTCGGTTTGGGCGGTCAGCACCTGCTTCACTTCATTGCGCGCTGTGGCGAGCTGCTTCTTCGCGGCCTCCACTGCGGGACGCTCATCATCGATCCGAGGCCCAGGCAAGGCCTTCACCTCGCGGCCATCGGCGTTCAGGATAATGACCGCGTCCCGTGCGTCGAGTTGGAGGCGATAGCTGCGGTTGGTGCCGCAGTCGAGTTCCTGTGTGCCGTCGGTGTCGAATCCACCGGTCGGGACCGTGCGGTCGGCAAGTTGCGCCGGGCTCCAGCCATTATGCTCCGCGACCTCCGCGATGAGTGCCGCGGCGTGCGCCTGTACGCTACGCTGCTTCGAGCGGTTGGCGGCCGAGAGGAGCAGCTGTAGCGCCGGGCCCGTGCCGATCGCCGCGAGAAGTTCAAGCAATGCCTTGGCTTGAGAGACACGCGATCCGTGGTCCTTGAGGAACGCCCGCACGCGTTGGGCAGCATCGGCCCCGGCTACACGAGTTGCAAGCGCCAGCACGCCCTTGCTGTCTGCTGCGCTGCCCAGATAGGTCCCGGCCTTCTGCCGCTTGAGCGCTTCGAACACCACGGCGCGGTCGGTCGGCCAATAGTCCGCGCTTTGGGGGTATTGTTTTGCCCAGCCGATGTGCTGTCGCAGGGTCGCGTCAACATGCAGCGCCGCGTGGGCATTGGCCTCCTCGTCGGTAGGCGTACGGGTATCCTCGTCGATCCAGCCCGTCAGTATCGTCCAGCCCAGCCGCTGGGCGTCCCTTGGTGACAGCCGGTCGAGCCACAGGTTGATCAGCGCATTGCCACCCGGCTGCTTGAGCTTGACAGCCAGAACGGACCACCATTCGGGGAGCAGCGGGTCCACCGGCGTGCCGTCCTTCCATTGGAGCGAGAGAAGGCGGACGTAAGGCTGCAGCCATTCGAGTCCCTTGGGTTGTGCCTTGGCGAGACCTGCCTTTGCATCCTTTACCAAGGTCGGGCGATCGAAATACTCGGAGACGTCCTCATTCAGGCGTTCGAGTGCCGTGATCATGGCCGCGCGAGCCCTGTCGCTCCGCTCCTTGCCAAGCGCCTGCCGAATGACCGGCACCTGTTCGACCTCGTTGCGCGCTGCCAACCACTCCGCCGCCAGCGCGCGTGCGTCCTGCCGGCTATCCTGCAATTGCAGTGCTATGGCGCTGCCGATTGCTGGCGTTTGACGGAGTAGTGTCCGCGCCCCCTGCCGCAGCCGCGCAGAGCTGTCGGTCGCCAGCAGCATCAGTGGCCCGCGATAGCGCTCGGGTAGGCTGGGAAACATTCCCAGGAGCTCGAGGGCCAGCAGTGGCTCCATGCTTTTCCCACCGCTCTGCGGTACTAGGCCCAGTGCCTCGTCGAGTTGAGCAAATCGCTGGCAAAGCACCGGCCAAAGCGGCGCCCCCAGGTCGGGCAACGGCCCATATGATCCGCGAGACAGATAATCCTTGATGTGGTCGGTCCCGCCGGCACCCAGCCAAAGTTGCAGAATCGTGCGGATATCGGCGCCCTTTTCTATCCGATGTTGAATAGCCGTGCCGATCGGGCCGCCCCAGTCACCAAACAGGAAGGCAATGTGTCCGTTGCTCGTTGCCACTGCCAGCCGGACGAGGTGAGAAAGTGAGAGTCCAGGATCATTGAGGAAGGCACTGACCGCAGGATGCTTTAGCTGAGGCAGCCGGAGCCAGTCGAGTGCTGACCAGTTGGGCTTCAAGTGCGTCCCTTCGGCCAACTCCGCCAAGTGCTCGAGGTCGCGCGGACCCTTGCGGGTGTGGTGACGGCTCCAGTGCCAGTGTTTGTGCTCCGACGCAGCCGCCTCCGCCTGTCCTACGGCCAACAGGCGGTTGAACTCCGCCATCACCGGATCCAGAACGTGCAGCGTTTCCGGAGGCATCGCCCCCGGCTCGGGCAGCGGTTCTTGTGGTGGAACGTCGATCCAGCTGCCGTCGACCGCGACGTAGCCCTGCGGTCCGTCGACGTGCCACGGCGATGGTCTATCTGTTTTGGAGGCCGTGGTGACGGGTGCCACTGCACCAGAAACGCGATCCAGCGTCGCACGGACCTTGGCAGAAATTTCACTCCGGCCCCATTCAGCCAATAGCGGAACGGCTGTCTCTCCCAGCGTCAAGGCAGCGACCTCGACAAGTTCGACCTGGCGGCCGGGAGATGTACTCTGGAACCGCACTCGAAGGGCGTCCGCGAGCACCACGGCGTCTGCACCACTCAAGGCCTGGCGTGCAGCAGTACGGACCTTTTTTGAAGATCCTGTTGCACCGTCCACCAGCAAGTCGAGGTAGGCATCGTGCAGCTTGAATCGTCCGATTGTGGCCACGAGTTCGGCCCGCTGGTCCGCATCTAGCCCGCCGGATACTACACGAACCTCGTCGCGTGCGCCGTCGAGCCATTCGTGCACACCCACCAACCGATGGACGCTGTTGGAGGAGCGGAAGTTCGTCGCATCGGGGCCAAATACGATGTCGAGTACCGACGCGGTGCCTTGTCCCGTCTTTTCCGCCAGCGCCAGGAGGGTAGTGATCCGGCCCTCTTTTCGATCATGACCGAGCCAAAGCGCGACGACATGACGTAGCCAATCAGGAGACTTCTTGCTGCCGAAAAAGCCGTAGTTGTATGTGATCGGCTGAAGCGCTGCTATCGCTTCACCCAGTCGCTGCATCTGGTCGAAGTTCCAATCATGCGGATTGGCGAAAATCTGCGCTTCATCGCGTGGCGGATAGTAAGATCCGCGGCGCTGCCAGGTGGTGCGGGCTGTGTTGCCCTGAATGGTGACAAGGATCGAAGAGTTGTCACCATGGATCACGAAGCGCGCTACTTTCGCTGGGAGTCCAGGAGCGACCTCCTTGAGCCGCTTGAAGTGCTCAGCGATTCTGTCGGCTGGCGGTCCGCCCCCTGATTGCACCGGCAGCTTCAAAGTAAACCCGAGGCCCTTCCGAAGCCTCCGCAGCAATCCGTTCATTGATCAATGTGCCCCTGCTTCAAAAACTGTGCTTGCTAGTAGCGTTCTGTGAGTAAGGCAGAAATTATTGCACCCGGCAAATGCAGGCAGCCAAGCTTAAGCCCGGCACCGTGCCCGAAATGAGAACGGGGTCGGAAGGCTCCTTTAAGTTCGGATAGGTAGACAATATCGCCCGGCCGAGTTTGAACGGACCGGCGCGCCTACGCGGGGGCCTCCAGCCCGAACCTTGTCGAAACGACCATGCCTGCGGTGCAGAGCGACGCGAAACGCACCATTCCGTCCCAAGTCATACCCTGACGAAGGGACTTAATATCTGGCATAGTGATCCGACATGGTGGCGACCCTCGGATTTTCAATAGGACTAGGGGCCGTTGCGCTCTGTTGCAGGGTGTCGCAAATCATAGCGTAGAACGCTGATGCGGTTCAGATATTTGCCACTCAACCGCTTCATACCGTCTCAGCCCGTCGCGTTCAATCGCGCGAACTTGTAACCCCTGGTGAAACCCCCGGGTCAGTTAGGATAGAGCCACGATGGCAACCATCACGTAGGACGATGAACCGGAACGCATGTACGCCTGACGTCGCTGGGATGTGACACAGCACACTTGAGTCCCCGATCGCCCCAAGTCAGGCTCACTTATGGCAGATGACACAGCCGGCCGAGGCCTCGTCGATCCCGTAGACGTCATCGATCGTGGGTGCCTGTTTTCCCGCGAGCGGGTTTACGCGGCGCCTAGCCAGCAGTCGTGCGCGGCGCTGCTCGAAGTCTCGCTCGATCTCGTCAATCCGTGCAGGGGCGCTGAGCTCGTCCAACCCCTCACCCTGGCTCCACGTAAACGGTGAGCCGTGGTCGCGGGCAGTCTTTTCATAACCCTTGGCCTCATCGAACGCTTCGGGGTGCTCCCGCATCAGGCGCACCCATTCGATCTTCTGCTGGAAGAAACAGAAGGTGCAGCCCGATCGAGTGCGCCACCGATAATATTCGGGTTCGCCCAAGCCGGCGCTCTCGAGCGTTTCAATCACGCCCGCCCGACTGATGCCGTCCTCTCGCAGGGGGAAGTGCACCTGCATGTTGCCATGCGTCGCCTGATAGCCCTCCCGACTGGGTTCGTCAGCCCGAATGGCCACGTACGAATGAACGACCACCCCGGCGTCGAGATCGTCGCGTAGCCAGTGCTCGAGCGGACGGAGCTTGAGCTGCCGCGTGCACCATCGCGTCTTGGGTGAGGGCAGGAAGTGATTATACTCTTTGAGCCAGAAGTCGAAATCTCGGTCTGGATTGAGCCGGGTAATGGGCTTGCCCAGAAACCCCTCGAGCTTGTCGAGGAATGAGTAGACCTCAGCCAGCTCCTTGCCGGTGTCCGTGAAGAAGTATTCGAGATCGAGCTCTGGCCGCGTCTGTCGCATATGCACGGCAAGGGCCGCGCTATCCCGACCCCCTGATATTCCAAGGATATGACGCTCACGCACCGCAGTCGTCATGCTGGTTCCAATCCGTTGCCTTCAGAAAGACGTTCTACGATGCGCGCGAGGGCGGCAAGCTCGACTGCCGGCCTCATGCCCCTCCCGCGAAGCTGGGCCATGAGGTCATCCGCCGCCCTGTCTGCCGCCTCGAGCTCCTGTTCGGACACCTGGAAGGCGTGGAACAGTGGCTTCTCTTTCGGATCGAGGCCGATCATCACGGAAATGGCCTGGGAGGTTGGGGAACGGTCGCGAACCGCGGCGAATGTCTCTGCCTCGCGGAAGCGCAGGCAGAGTTTCGCCATTTCGAACATGGCCTGTTCTTGCTCGCGGTCGGACCAGTTGCGCGGCGGTTTATGAACGAGCAGGCTCGCCAATCCTTCGATGTCGCCGCTGTTTCCCTCGAAAGCGCCGGCACGCATGATGAAGGCATCGACGCGCAGCTCAGCCGACACGCCGGACGCTGTAGACGACCGCGGCCCAATACCCTCAAATGTCTTCGGGTCGACCCCTAAATGCTCGGCCAGGCTCTTGCGGAGAGTCTCCAGCATTTTCGGATAGGCGTATTCCGCCTTGTTCAGGGCCGCCACCACACTGACCCCGGGATCGGGCTCTCCCTCAAGAGCGGACGCGAGGTCTGAAAACAGCAGCGCTTCAGGGTCGCTGGCCTTCAGCACAATGTCCCTGACCTTACGAACCTTCTCGGCAAGGGTCTGGGTGCGCTGCGCCCACAACGGGAGAGCATGAAAGCGCTGATAGAGCGCCGATGCGACCGGCAAGGCCTTCGGTTCAACAGGGCTTGTCTCGGTCGACAGAAGCGCAGCGAGCTGCTGGACGAACGCTTCGTCACGCTTCGACCGCGATATCCGGCGGAACTCGATGGCTGCAGGGTCCTGCAGAATTCGGTCGGCGACGATATCGTCGATGGCAGGCTGGAACGCGCCCTCCACATAGACAGCGACGGCGTTTCTGTGCGCCAGCAGATAGGACAATACCAGCACGGGCATTACGCCCCGCTTGATGCCATACGGCCGAGCGGCCCAGGTGTCGAAGAGTTCAGCCAGGTTCACCCGCTTCTCACCCAGTTCCGTCCAGGCGGGTATTAGTGTTCTGCCCGCCTTGTCATCCGCAGGATCGGCGAAACGCCAGACGCCCTTGTCGTCCTGACGATGAAGGCCCAACGGCCGAACGATCGTCAGATATAGCCCGCGCTCGACCGGGTAGTTTTCGATTCCGAGGTCTGCAACGTCGGACTTCGAAACCATAGCATGCATCAACGTCCGCAGGCCGGCCATGGCAGCAGTCGAGGGCTTATCCCGGTAGAGCAACTCCGATTGGATGACGGGTGCATCGCTGAAAGCCGCCGTCGCAAGTGCCGATGCCAGGACGGTGAGTTCCCTGCCATCGAGTTTCTTGCCGGCTGCATCCTTTGCGCTGTCACCGAATGCCCACCAGCGTGCCGAAGAGAAGGCCTTCAGCAGGTCGCTTCTGACGATCTCAGCGATCAACGCTTTGCGAGCCGACAGTTCTCGGCGGGCGATGCGATCACCCTCGAGCTGCGGATGCGTCTCTTCGATGCGATCCAAGGCATAGAGGTCTGTCGCGTGATCCCTCAGCAAATAGACCTGCTCGCTCGTATGGCGCGAAAATCCTTGGCGCTCGGCTTCCAGAAGTTGACCTCGTCAATCGACGGGATCGCGGCCAGGAAATCGAACCATTTGTTGTCAGTGGGACCAACGAAGATGTCGACCGTCGCGCTCTCCTGTTCCGATCGCCGAGCTTTCCTTTGCTTAGCGGTCGACCTCTAGCTCCGGCAAGGCCCAACGCGCTGGCGCCGGTAGGTACCCGTCTATGCAGACAGTGGATTTCGCTGGGCCAGCGCAAACCATCCCAATCCGTCGTACCCGTCCGCACGGACAGTGTTACCCAATTGAAACCCCGGACCAAGTTTCTCGCCTCGCGCCAAAACGGCCCGTTTACCAACTGCTTGTGCTGCTTGGGAAAGAATGGTGCCCGGGACCGGAATCGAACCAGTGACACGCGGATTTTCAATCCGCTGCTCTACCAACTGAGCTACCCGGGCGCCGGCCCGGCGCGGGAAGGCGGCGGGCGAAAGCCTGCGGTTTATAGGGACTCGATTGGGTGCGCGCAAGCGTCAATGCAGCGGTGCCGGAACGGCAGAAAGCCCCGCCAAAAGACGGAGCTTTCCAGGGCTCTGCGGCCAGCGGAGCTAATCGGCTTCGAGGTTGGCGTCCTTGGTGTTCCTCAGGAAGATGAGGCCGATGACGACGGTCATCACCGCAACCACGATCGGGTACCACAGGCCGAAATAGATGTTGCCCGCGGTCGCCACCATGGCGGTCGCCACCAGCGGCAGCAGGCCGCCGAACCAGCCATTGCCGATGCGGAGAGCAAAGCGGCGGTGTCGTTGCCGGGCGGAAAGAACAACGCCGCAAAGAACGGCGCCAGCGTCGCGTAGAGGTAGAAGTCGTACCATTCGAAAATGGTCCCGGTCGACGGTGCTAGACAGCTTATCTACCGTCTTGCTTGTCAAGCCGAAGCGGGTTGGTCTGAAGCGATGACGGCATTTAGGATGACGATGAGCTTTCGCATGATTGCGGTGAGGATGAGCTTGTTGGGCTTGCCGCGTTGGCGGAGTTGTTGGGCGAAG
>JACRAF010000029.1 GCA_016213505.1 Devosia nanyangense | reverse complement strand
GGCGTTGCCGAGCAGCACGATGCCCAGCAGGATGCGGACAAGCGCGCGCGACGCCATGAGATAGATGGCGGCGGCGAGGAAGAGCCCGACGAGCAGGGCGATGGCGGTCTCCATCACGTCTCCTCGCCGTTGTCTTCAAGCGCCAGCACGACCGCGGTCAGCGTGCCGAAGACTGCGAAATACACCCCGATGTCGAACACGCCGGGGACGCCGAAGAGATTGGCCGGCAGCCACAGCGCGGTGAGGAAGGGGACGCCGAAGGCGGCCGAGAGCAAGCCGGAGACGGCGCCCAGGAGCACGCCGAACCCGGCGAAGGCAATGGGATTGAAGCGCAGGGTCCGGCGCACCGCACCAACGCCGAAGGCCATGCCGGACATGGCGGCGGCCGCCGCCGCGATCAGCCCGCCGATGAAACCGCCGCCCGGATCGTTGTGCCCGCGCAGCAGGACGACGATCGAGAACAGCACCATCAGTGTCGCGAGGATCGGCGCCATGGTGCGGAAGATCAGACTGTTCATGCCGCCGCCTTCCGGCGTGGCGCGCGCTTGGGCCGATCGGGCAGCGGCTCACGTTTGTGCTGTCGGCGGAGAAGCGCGAGGATGGCGATGCCGGCGGTCATCACCACGGAGATCTCGCCCAGCGTATCGAGGCCACGGAAGTCGACGAGGATGACGTTGACAATGTTGTGACCATGGGCAATCGCCACGCTGTTTTCGGCGAAGAAATTGCTCAGCCGGCCGTCGAAGGCGCCTTGCAGGACCCTCAGCAACAGGGCCGTCGCAGCGCCGCCGCAGATCAGCGCCAGCAGCCCGTCGCGAGCCCAATCCTCGAGCGGACGCGGGTCGTTGGTGCTGAGGTGGAGGCGCGTCATGACCAACGCGAGGATGACGACCGACAGGGTCTCGACCATCAGTTGCGTGAAGCCCAGATCGGGGGCACCGAAGAGCAGGAAGATCAGAGAGACGGCGAGGCCCTGGATGCCGAGCGCGACGATGGAGCCGAGCCGGGTGCGGGCGCCGACCACAACGGCGACGCCGACCGCGGCCATCGCGACGGTCCCCCATTCGTAAAAGGTCATCGGTGCGAAGCGGGGCAGCTCCGGCCAGCCGCGGAGCGCCGCCAGCGGGACGAGCACCACCAATGCGAATGCGGCGAAGACGATGACGAGATAGAGCTCGAGGCGGCCATGATGCAGGGTGCGCGTGATCGCGCCGGCGAAGCGGATCAGCCCGAACATCAATTGATCGAAGCCGGTGTCGAAGCTCCATCTGAAACGCCGCTCCACTGCCAGCAGGGAGGCGCGGATGGCATCGAGGCGCCAGTACGCCAGACCAGCCAGGGCCCACGTGACGACCGACAGCCAGAACGGCAGGCCGAGGACGTCTATGGCCAGCGGCAGATGGCTCTCGACCCTGGCGCCGTGGATGGCGGACGCCATCGGCGCAAGGATCAGGTCGCCATAGGACGAGACCGCGAAGGCGACGCCCAACCCGAGGAGACCGAAAAGAACCGGACCGAGCAGGAGAGCGATGCCGCCTTCGTGCGGGGTATGCGGGGTCGGCTTCAGAGTGCCCAAGAACGGACGGATGACGAGGGCCAGCGCGACGGCGCCGAGCAGGGCGTTGCCAACCACCATGACGGCGATGGTCAGCACCGCCCAGGCATCGTCGAAGCGGAGGCCGGCGTACATCTCCTCCTTGGCGAGGTAACCGAGGAACGGCGGCAGGCCGAACATCGATATGGCGGCAAGTCCGGCGGCGATGAAGCTGACGGCCATCTGGTCGCGCAAGCCGCCCAGCGCGGTGATGTCGCGCGTGTTGGTGCCATGATCGATAACGCCGGCAACGAGGAACAGCGCCGCCTTGTAGAGCGCGTGGGCGACGAAATAGGCGGCGACAGCCATCGCCGCACCTTCGCCGCCGAGGCCGAGGAGCAGGACCAGCAGGCCGAGCGAGGCGAGCGTCGTCTGCGCCAGCATGCGCTTGAGATCGACCTGCTTGAGGGCGGACAGGGCGCCCCAGAGCAAGGTGGCGCCGCCGCAGGCACAGAGCAGCCCCTGCCACAGCGGGGTACCGGCGAGCAGAGGCGACATGCGGGCGAGGAGATAGATTCCGGCCTGCACCATCGTCGCGGAATGGAGGTAGGCCGAGACCGGCGTCGGCGCCTCCATGGCGTTGGGCAGCCAGAAATGGAACGGCACCTGCGCCGACTTGGTGAACGCCGCCACGACGATGAAGCCGAGCACCCAGGGATAGGCGGCGCCGGCGTGGCGGAGGCCCTCGGACGAGGCCAGGGCCGAGATGTCCCAGGTGCCGGATATGGCGTGGAGCAGCACCCCGCCGGCCATCAGCGACAGCCCGCCGGCGCCGGTGACGACCAGGGCCTGAAAGGCGGCGCGGCGGGCGGCCTCATGGGTATGGTTGAAGCCGATCAACAGGAACGAGGTGACCGAGGTCAGCTCCCAAAAGCAGAACAGCGCGACGAGGCTGTCGGCGAGCACCAGCCCGAGCATGGCGCCCATGAACAGCAGCATGGTCGCCAGAAACCGGCCAAGGCGGCGATGACCATGCAGATAGGCGCCGGAATAGACCATGATGACGGCGCCGATGCCGGTGATCAGCAGCGCGAAGGTGAGGCTCAGACCGTCGACCAGAAAGCTCAGCCGAAGCCCGAGGACGGGCACCCAGTCGATAGCAAACCTGACGGCGGTTCCGGCGGCGACGTCGTCGACCAGCGACAGGAAGGCGAAACAAAGCCCGGCGGGAACGACGGCGAGAATCCAGCCGGCGGCCCGGCCGGCTCCGCGCGCCAGCAGCGACGCAAACGCCGCCGCGCCAAATGGTGCGAGCAGCAGCAGGATGGCGAATGTATCGAAGTCGAGGGCCAAAGGGCGTCCGCACGGATTCGGTGGGGCGCAGATTAGCGGGATGGGCGGGATTTGCCACACTTCTTGGCCGGCTTGCGCGTTCCAGGTGTGGACGCACACCCCTCATCCGTCTCGGCCCGAACGGGCCGTTCCACCTTCTCCCTCAAGGGGAGAAGGGAGTCTCGACTGCTGGCCTAGCGCCGGCGGCGCCTTGCTGCTGGTTGGCTTTCCGCCGCCCGCTCTCTAGATAAGCGCCATGACCACTCCCCTCGCCACTCCCCCCTCCCCGCCGATCGCCGAGCGCCGGCAGCATGCCGTGACCCAGCATGGGGTGACGCGGCAGGATCCGTATCACTGGCTGCGCGCCGAAAACTGGCAGGAGGTAATGCAGGCGCCTGAACATCTTCCAGGTGATATCCGGGCTTACATCGAGGCGGAGAACGCCTACTTCGCGGCGGCGTTCGAGACGCCGCAGGCCGCGCTGACCGAGGCGATCTACCGGGAAATCCGCGGCCGGATCAAAGAGGACGACAGCGGCGTGGCGAGCCCGGACGGGCCGTTCGCCTACAATTCGCGGATGCTCGAGGGCCAGCAATATCCGCTGATCGTCCGGACGGCGCGCGAGGGCGGGCCGGAGACGGTGCTTCTCGACTGCAATATCGAGGCGGGGGACGGCTATTTCGGCTTCGGCGGGGCCGAGCATTCGCCGGACCACACGCTGCTCGCCTGGGCGGCGGACCGGCAGGGGTCGGAGTACTACGACATCCACATCCGCGACCTGGCGACGGGCAAGGACACCGGCGAGACGATCACGGACACCGCCGATGGCGGGACGTGGGCAGCGGACGGCAGATCGCTCTACTACACCGAATTCGACGACAGCCACCGCCCGTTCCGGGTGCGGCGGCATGTGCTGGGGACGGCGCAGGGGGACGACGAGATCGTCTTCGAGGAGGCCGATCCCGGGTTCTTCGTGGGCGTCGGCGAGACGCTGAGCCGGAAATTCATCACCATCGACGTGCACGACCACCAGACCTCGGAGGTCTGGCTGATCGCGGGCGACGGCGCGCCGCTTCTGGTGTCGGCGCGGCTGACGGACCGAGAGTACGACGTCGAGGAGCGGGGCGGCGTGCTCTATATGCTGACCAATGCGGACGGCGCCGAGGACTTCAAGGTGGTCACCGCGCCGGCCGACGCTCCGGACGCGGCGAACTGGACCGACCTCGTGCCGCACACGCCGGGGGTGCTGATCCTCGACATCATCGTGCTCAGCAATCACATGGCGCGGCTGGAGCGGGTCGAGGGGCTGCCACGGATCGTGGTGCGGGATCTGCGCGACGGGCGCGAGTGGACGGTCAAGTTCGACGAGGAGGCATATTCGCTGGGGATGTCGGCGGGCTACGAGTTCGACACCGCGACCATCCGCATGACCTACTCGTCGCCGACGACGCCGAACCGGACGTATGACCTCGATCTCGAGACCGGAGCGCGGACGCTGCTCAAGGAGCAGGAAGTGCCATCCGGGCACGATCCGGCCGACTATGTGACGCGGCGGATATTTGCCGAGGCGGCGGATGGCGAGCGGGTGCCGGTCACCCTGCTCTATCGCCGCGACACGCCGATCGACGGCACGGCGCCGGCGCTGCTCTATGGCTACGGCGCCTACGGCGTCTCGCTGCCGGCGGCGTTTTCGGTGTCGGCGCTGTCGCTGGCCGACCGCGGCTTCGTCTATGCGACGGCGCATGTGCGGGGCGGGATGGAAAAGGGCTATGGCTGGTACAAGGCTGGCCGGCGCGAGCATAAGGCCAACAGTTTCAGCGACTTCACGGCGGCGGCGGAAAAACTGATTCAGGACGGCTACGCGGCGCCGGGGCGGATCGTCGCCGAGGGCGGCTCGGCCGGCGGCATGCTGATGGGGGCGATCGCCAATTCGAGGCCCGAGCTCTGGGCCGGCATCCTGGCGCTGGTGCCGTTCGTCGACGTGCTCAACACGATGAGCGACGAGACTCTGCCGCTGACCCCGCCGGAATGGCCCGAATGGGGCAATCCGCTGCTGTCGGCGGACGATTTTGCGCGCATCGCGGCCTACGCGCCGTACGAGCAGGTGGCGGCGCAGAACTATCCGCCGATCTTCGCGCTGGCCGGGCTGACCGATCCGAGGGTGACGTACTGGGAGCCGGCCAAGTGGGTGGCCAAGCTCCGCGCCTCCAAGACCGACGGCAATCCGCTCTACCTCAAGACGCACATGGGGGCCGGGCACCAGGGTGCCTCGGGGCGGTTCGACCGGCTCAAGGAGACGGCGCTGAGCTACGCCTTTGCGCTGAGCGTGGTGGGATTGGCATAAAGCTCCCGTTGCGGCGATTGGCGCGGGCCGGGAAAGGGCATATATCGCTCGCGAACGATGAAGTTCAGACGATAATCGAAGAGGCAGAAAATGGCTTTCGAACTCCCCCCGCTTCCCTATGCCTATGATGCGCTCGGACCCCACATGTCCAAGGAGACGCTGGAGTACCATCACGACAAGCATCACCAGGCCTATGTGACGAACGGCAACAAGCTGCTCGAAGGCTCGGGCCTCGAGGGCAAGAGCCTCGAAGAGGTGGTCAAGGGCGCCTTCGGCAAGAACGCCGGGCTCTTCAACAATGCCGGCCAGCACTACAACCACATCCATTTCTGGCAGTGGATGAAGCCCAATGGCGGCGGCAAGAGCCTGCCGGGCAAGCTGCAGGCGGCGGTCGACAGCGATCTGGGCGGCTATGACAAGTTCCGCGCCGATTTCGTCGCCGCGGGCACCACCCAGTTCGGCTCGGGCTGGGCCTGGGTGTCGGTCAAGAACGGCAAGCTCGAAGTGTCGAAAACCCCGAACGGGGAGAGCCCGCTGGTCAGCGGCGGCGCCCCGATCCTGGGCGTCGACGTGTGGGAGCACAGCTACTACATCGACTACCGCAACGCGCGGCCGAAATACCTCGAGACCTGGTTCGACAATCTGATCAATTGGGACCACGTCCTCGAAATGTACGAAGCAGCGACGAAGTAGCTCGCAGCACCATCCGGTTTCCAAGGCCCGCCTCCGGCGGGCCTTTTTCGTCCGCAAGCGGAGAATCGCGCCAACGCACATGCAGCGCCGCTTCATGGCGGCGAGACGGCGTGTTAAGCATCGGTTAACCACAGGTGGGAGCCTTGGGCGAACCGATCCGCACCGTTGCCATTCTGGTCGCCAACCCGGCGCTGTCGTCGATCCTGTCGATGACGCTGGCGGGCGCGCCGTCGCTCAGGGTCCGGCCGTTCGAGACGCAGCTGGCGCTGACGACGTATCTGCGGCTGGCGCCGGCCGACCTGGTGGTCGCCGATTTCGACAGCGTCCCGTCGCGGGCCGACCTCCTCGCCGCGGACATCAGGGCCGACCGCTCGATCCCGAGCCGGGACCTGCAGATCATTGCGCTGGCCAGCGCCCTGACGCCCGAGACCAAGCGCGCCTCGATCCACGCCGGCATCGACGAGATCATCATGAAGCCGATGTCGCCGAGATATCTGGTCGAGCGGGTGCTGGCGCGGCTGGCGCAGCGACCCCAGAAGCGGGCGCCCGAACGCCGCGCCGCCGTCAGCAAGCAGGACTGGACGCGTTTCGGCACCAATGTGGTGATGTTCCGCCGCGAGCCGCAGCCGCAGCACTAGCAGCTACCCGGGCTCAGGAACGGCGCTCTAGCAGAACTCCCCCTGCTCCGCCGCCCCGACATAGGTCGCGAGGTCGCTGAGCAGGCCGTCGACCTCCACCGCCTCCTGATGCGGCGTCTCGACCAGCAGGTGATCGAGAGCGTAGCTGTAGGCGTCGTAGCGATTGGCGGCGGCATCGACGAAGCGGGCGATGGTCGTCCGGTTCTCGGCCCGGCGCGCCGCGGCGTCCTCGAGCATTGCCGGCTCGAGGCCGGATATCTCGGATGTGGCGATGCCGCGCTGCCGGTCGATATCGAGCACGGCGCAGATCGCGGCGAAGGTCTTGGGCATCGCGGCGATGTCGGCCGTCACGTCGTCGGCGACGCGTGCGTAGCGGACCCGCGACGAGGCGAATTCCTGCCGGTGCAGCCAGCGATAATACTGGTCGGTAGGCGGCAGGGTGGCGCGGGCCCGGCCGAGCGCGATGGTGCCGTCGCCGAACCAGCCGACGGCGTGAGGCGAGACGAGGAAGCGCCAGATGCGGTTCTGCATTTCCCGCTCCTGGTCGCTGAGATTGAAAGCGGAGGTGGCCTCGCCGTGCGCCGCGGCTGGGAACGCGGCCGTTGCCGGCATGAAATCGGCGTGGATGGCCTCGGGCTCGGCCCGGCCGAAATCGCCGACCGGCCGGGCGCAGGCGGAAACGAGGATCGTCGTCGCAAGGGTTGCGCCGAGCGCCAGGGCACGGAGGAACCTAGCCACCTTTGCGCTTGGTCCGGGGCGAGGCGGAGGGTTTGGTCGGCGCCGTCGGCGGCTGCCGCTCGTAGCGGATGCCGGTGAATATCAGGATCTCGGCGTCCGTCGTCGGACGAGCAGACTTGCCGCTGTCGCGGTTCGGCTCCCGTCTTTCGAATGGCACGAGTTTTCCCACTGTGTTCTCCGCCGAGCCCCCGGCCGGACTGTCCGCAAACCGGGGCGACGCAATCCCCAATGGAATTCATTAAGAGATCGTCAAGGTTAACAGTCCGCTAACGAATTGGCTGAAATAGTCGGGGCATCGATCCCTCCCCGGCGCGCCGGGTGATTCCAGGCCCACTATGCTCGGCTTCCAGCCCTACGAAACCTTCCAGCTGCTGATCGAAACCGGCGGTATCGACCGCACCAATACGCTCCTGGTCGCCGCCTGCGACGCCTATGCGCGGCGCGGCCGGGCGACGCAGGCCGAGACCGATCAGTTCTTTGCGCTGGCCGCACGGCTGTTCCCGGCCGCTGCGCCCTCGGCCCGCGCCAAGGCCGCCGCCGCCCTGGGCCGGTCGGAGAGCTTGTCGGCCGAGCTCGAAGAGCTGGTGGTCGCCAATGTCGGCGAGGATCTGTCGGAATTTATGGTCGCCGCCCCCCGCCTCAGCGAGGCGACGATGCTCAAGGTGATCAGCACCAGCGACGTGCCGGGCGCCGCCGCCATCGCGCGGCGCAGCGATCTGACGAACGTCGTTCTGGCAAAGCTGTTCCAGATGAACAGCCGCAAGGTCTACCGGGCGCTCGCCACCAACACCAGCATCGCCACCCGCGGCCCCTATCTCGCCGCCCTCGCCCGTTCGGCGCAGATGGATCACCAGGTCGCCTGGTCGCTGGCGGCGCGCGACGATTTCGACGCCGCCCTGCTCGCCCCGGCGTTCTTCGATCTCAACGAGAGCGACCGCATCAAGGTGATCCGTGCCTTCTCGATGCGCGCCACGCCCGAGGCGCCGATCAAGAAGACGCTCGAGCAGCTGTCGGTGGCGACCGACGAGCTGACCCGGGCGCTGATGAAACTGTTCGCCGAAAACCGCCGGCCGGAGGTGACAAAACTCCTCCACCAGATCACCGGTCTCGACGAGGTGCGCTGCGGCCAGATCTCGCACGACACCAGCGGC
This sequence comes from Devosia nanyangense, assembly GCA_016213505.1. Classification (GTDB taxonomy): domain Bacteria; phylum Pseudomonadota; class Alphaproteobacteria; order Rhizobiales; family Devosiaceae; genus Devosia_A; species Devosia_A nanyangense. The sequence goes on along the minus strand of JACRAF010000029.1, from coordinate 55,796 downwards.
GCGGCGCTCTTCGTGGTGCTGCGCGCCTTCGGCTGCAGCGCCTATGACGGGCTGAAAGTGCTGATCCACGCGACCTCGCACGACGAGGATCGCTCGCAGGCCCTCTCGACCTTCTCGAAACTCTTCGAGTCGGTCAGCGTCGATGCCACCGCCTACCTGATGAGCGCCTGGCGCGGCGAGGTGAACCTGCTCGATCTGGGCAAACCCGAATACCGCCCCTTCGCCGAAACCCGCCGTTCGGCCGCCGCCGCCGCGGCGCAATCGCCCAACGAGCAGGTCGACAAAACCATCGAAGCCCTCTCCCGCATCGGCATCCGCAAGGCGGGGTAGAACTTGGGAGCTCCCTCCACCTCGAGGGAGGAGCAGGGAACGGGCCGCTAGATCGCTGTGGCGCCCTGGTCGATGAGCCAGGCGATCTTGTTCCAGATGTCCTCGATCGAGTCGGCGAACTGGACATAGTGGTCGTGGCTGGGGATGGAGCTGGAGATGATGTCGGCGGCGTAGCCGCGGACGACGCGGAAGGCGCCGCTATGGTCGTAGAAGACCACGGGCTTGCGGGCCGCGCCGCCGCCGCCCTTGACCCAGGCGCGGTAGAGACCGATGGCCGAAGCGAGCGAACCGGGCAGCGCGACGTAGAGGGTCGAGAGCGCGGCACGGCGCGCGGCGCGGGCTTCGGGCGTCGCCAGACGCTCGACGGTGACGCCGGTGAGCGCGGGGAGATCGCTGTAGAGGTCATCGGCAATGAGAGTGACCTCGCCGCCGGCGGTCCGAGCGCTGTTGACCAGCGGAACGGGCACGAAATGGTCCTCGGCGATGCACACGAGCTTGGCGCCCTTGCGGGCGAGGAAGCTGCCGGCCTGCGACATCAGCGAGGCGCGCTCGGCGTCGCCCGGCCCGCGGTCGGAGGCGAAGACGCCGAGCACCGGATGGGTGTCGGGGGCCATCAGAGGCCGCGGCTCAGGCTGCCAAGGATGCCGCGGACCAGCGCCCGGCCGAGCGAACCGCTGACATTGCGGACCAGCGACTTGACGGCGGCCTCGCCGACGCTCTGGCGATTGGACCGGCGGGCCGGCGGCGGGCCGCGATCCTCGCGGGCCGGCGGCGGGCCGCCGCGATAGCTGGTGTTGTCGTAGGTCGGGCGGGGCGGGGTTTTGGCAGCCTCGTCCCGGGCTTTCTGCGCGGCGGCGGCATCGGCCTTCTCTTTGGCCTTCTTGCCGAGCACCTCGAAGGCGGATTCGCGATCCTCGACGGTGTCGTAGAGGCCGGCGACCGGAGACCCGGCGACGACCGCCCGGCGCTCGTCGGGGAGGATGGGGCCGACGCGGGAGGCAGGCGGGCGGATCAGGGTGCGGCTCACGACGGAGGGAATGCCCTTGTCCTCGAGCACCGAGATCAGCGCCTCGCCGATGCCGAGCTGGGTGATGACCTCCTCGGTCGAGAAGGCCGGATTGGGCCGGAATGTCTCGGCGGCGACTTTGACCGCCTTCTGGTCGCGCGGGGTATAGGCGCGCAGCGCGTGCTGGACCCGGTTGGAGAGCTGAGACAGCACGGCGTCTGGAATGTCGATCGGGTTCTGGGTGACGAAATAGACGCCGACACCCTTCGAGCGGACGAGCTTGACCACCTGCTCGACCTTGTCGACCAGCGCCTTGGGGGCATCGTCGAAGAGGAGGTGGGCCTCATCGAAGAAGAACACCAGTTTCGGCTTGTCCGGATCGCCCACCTCGGGCAGCGCCTCGAACAGTTCGGACAGCATCCACAGGAGGAACGTGGCGTAGAGGCGCGGCGAGGTCATCAGCTGGTCGGCGGCGAGCACCGAGACGATGCCGCGGCCATCGGTCGAAGTGCGCATCAGATCGGCGATCTGCAGGGCCTTTTCGCCGAAGAAATTGTCGCCGCCCTGCTGCTCGAGGACGAGCAGCGCCCGCTGCACCGCCCCGACCGTGGCGGTGGCGACATTGCCGTAGGTGGCCGAAATCTCGGAAGACCGGCTCTCGACCTCGATCAGCAGCGCGCGCAGGTCCTTGAGGTCGAGCAGCAGCAGGCCGTTGTCGTCGGCGAACTTGAAGGCGACGTTGAGCACGCCCTCCTGGGTGTCGTTGAGATCGAGGATGCGGGCGAGCAGCAGCGGCCCCATCTCGGAGATGGTGGTGCGGACCGGGTGGCCCTGGCGGCCGAAGAGGTCCCAGAAGATCACCGGGAATTTGTCGGTCTTCCAGTCGTCGAAGCCGATGTCGTGGGCGCGCTTGACGAGGAAGTCCCTGGCGTCGCCCATGGCGCCGATGCCCGAGAGATCGCCCTTCACGTCGGCGCAGAAGACGGGTACGCCGGCGCGCGAGAAACCCTCGGCAAGACCCTGCAGCGTCACGGTTTTACCGGTTCCTGTAGCGCCGGTGACGAGGCCGTGGCGATTGCCGTATTTGAGCAGCAGATATTCGGGCTTCGTGCTGACGCCGACAAGGATCCGGTCGTCGAGGAGAAGGTTGGGCAAAGGCGGACTCTCGCGGCTGGGGCGTTCGGGCGAGTTATAGCCGCGGGTGCAGGGTCCCGCCACCCCGGCTTGCCGCGAGCCAGAATCGTTCCCATTTGAGGCGCGGCAAAAGGGAGGGCGCGATGCTGCTGAGTACGACCGAGGAACTGCAGGGGTTCGAGATCACCGACTATCTGGGCCTCGTGCACGGCGAGGTGGTTTCGGGCGCCAACATCATGCGCGACGTGATGGCGACGGTGACCGATTTCGTCGGCGGCCGCTCGGCGGCCTATGAGGAGGAGCTGCAGACCTCGCGCGAGAATGCGCTGCGCGAACTGACCGACCGGGCGCAGCGGCTGGGGGCCGACGCGGTGGTGGGGCTGTCGATCGATTTCGAGGTGATCGGCGGGCGCGGCGCGATGATGATGGTCACGACGATCGGCACGGCGGTGCGGCTGAGGAAGAAATAGCGTTCACCAACAGGCGGAAGTCCGGTGGCCCCGGACCCCGAGTCGGGCGACAATAGCGGCATGACGCGATCCATCGTTTCCCGCCGCAAAGCCCTCACCGGCCTGGGCGCCCTGCTTGCCTACCCTGCGCTGACGCGCGGGGCATGGGCGGACCAGTTCATCGACCCGTTCGAGTTCGGGCTCAGCGGCGAGAGCCAGGACGACCAGAGCGCGGCGATGCAGGCGGCGATCGATGCGGCGAGCCTGCGGGCCAAGGATGTGCTGCTGCCGCCGGGCGAGTACTACGTCCGCGATCTCGAACTGCGCGGCTCCATGCGCCTCTTCGGGGTGCCGGGGGGGACGCATCTGGTGGGGTGGGGCGGCGGGCCGATCGGCCGGCTCGGGAGCGTCTCGGACCTCGTCCTCGACGGCATGAGTTTTTCGGCCGGGGAAGGACGCCCGGACGGCGAGAACCGCGGATTGCTCGAGTTCGAGGATTCAACCGCGGTCACCATCCGCAACTGCATGTTCACCGGCGCGCCGATCTGCGGGCTGTCGGTGCTGCGCGCCGGCGCGACGATCGAGAACTGCGACTTCATCGGGCTGGGCGATGCCGCGATCCACAGCGCAGACAGCCGGGGCCTGATGATCCGCGGCAACCGGATCAGCGAATGCGGCAACGCCGGCGTGCGCATCTGGCGCGGGGAGAGCGGGCCCGACGGCTCGATCATCACCGGCAACCGCATCGCGCAGATCGACTGGCAGGGCGGCGGCAACGGGCAGACCGGCAACGGGGTCAACGTCTTTCAGGCCGACGATGTGATCGTCGCCGACAATGTGATTTCCGGCTGCGCGTTCTCGGCGATCCGTGTGAACGCGGGGAACAACACCCAGATCCGCGGCAACACCTGCCTCGACTCGGGCGAGGTGGCGATCTTTTCCGAATTCGGGTTCTCGGGCTCGGTGATCGCCGACAACATCGTCGACGGCGCGGCGACCGGCATTTCGATCACCAATCTCGACAGCGGCGGGCACCTCGCCACCTGCACCGGCAACATCGTGCGCAACATCACGGCGGCATCGGCGGTGAACCCCGACACGCGGCCGGTCGGCATCTATGCCGAGGCGGACACGGTGGTGGCCAACAACACCATCGAGGGCGTGCCGGGGATCGGCATCGTGGCGGGCTATGGGCCCTATGTGCGCAACGTCATCGTCAGCGACAATGTGATCATCGGGGTCGAAACCGGGATCGGGGTGAGCGTGGTGCAGGAGCAATCGCCGGGGCCGGTGCGGGTCAGCGGCAACATCATCGGCAAGGGCGCGGCGCACGCGATCGTCGGGATGGAGTGGGAGAACATCGTGTCGACCGATCTGGCGGCGGATGCGGGGCGGTATCCGAACGTGACGGTGAGCGGGAACACGGCGGGGTAAGACCCGAGGTTGCTCGCCGGTACGTCCAAGGATAGTGTGACCTCGGAGGTACACAATGTCTAGCAAGCTGGTGGTGACGGCGCAGTGGGACGGCGAAGCGGACGTCTGGGTCGCATTAAGCGATGACATTCCCGGCTTGGCAACCGAAGCACCGACGCTAGACGCGCTGTTGGAGAGGGTGCTGGCCGTGGCGCCCGAACTGCTCGAAGACAATGCCGCTTTCCTTGTGCGCCCTCACGCAGAAGGGGACATCGTCGATATGCACATCCTCGCGCCCTTTCCTTTGGAGCATGGTGCCGCGGCCGAATGAGCCGCGGGTTCTACGCCCAAATCGCGCAGGTGCTGCTTCAGGCTGGATGCGTCGTACGTCGCCAGGGAAAGGGCGACCACGAAATCTGGTTCAGCCCGATCACCCGCAAGACGTTTCCTGTCGACAAGGGCACCAAATCACGACACCTCGCGAACGCCGTGATGAAGCAGGCTGGCCTCCGCAAGACTTTCTGAGCACCCTAAACCTTGGGGCTTATCCCGGCCGTGGCGCGCAACGTACCGACCTCCAGCCCGCGGACGTTGCGGATGGTCTGGGTGGCGAAGCGGGTGAGGACGGCGCGCTGGGCGGCGTCGGGATAGGCGATGGCGAGGAGCAAGGTCGCGACCATGGCGTGCGAGGCGGCCATGTTGCCGTCGTCGACCTTGAGGGCATAGCCCCAGCCCTTGTCGCGGACGGCGCCGCACTGGACGCCCTCGGCGCCGCCCTTCTGGAACAGTTTTCCGCCGAAGGCGCGCATGGCGTCGGTGTCGAGGCTGCCGGTGCCGCCGACGAGATGGGGGTACGCCGTCGCCGCGTCGAAGATGCGGCGGGCGGCGGCGGCGATGTCCTGCGGCAGCCCCTCCCCGGTCGCCATCCTGGCAAAGCCCTGGGCGAAGGCGCGGAGCGGCGCGGCCCAGGTGGGGATCGAGCAGCCATCGGTGCCGCAGCGATCGACAGTCAGCGGCTCGCCGACGACGAGCTCGATGCCGGCGCGCACGGCCTGCTGCACCGGATGATCGCGATCGACGTAGCGAGCGGTGGGGACGCCGAGGGCCTCGGCGACGGCCAGCATGCCGGAGTGCTTGCCCGAGCAGTTGTTGTGGACGGCCGAGGGCTGTTCGCCGCGGGCGCGCAGTTTTTCGCGGGCGGGCGGATAGCTCGGGGCGTGGGCGCCGCATTCGAGATCGGCGATGCCCAGCCCGATATGGCCGAGGAACGAGGTGACGCCGGCAACGTGGAATTCCTCGCCCTGATGGCTGGCGCAGGCCAGCGCCAGCTCCTCGTCCTCGAGGTGGAACTTGTCGATGGCGCCTGAGGTCACCATGGCCAGGGCCTGCATCGACTTGATCGCCGAGCGCGGAAACACCGGGCGCTCGATGTCGCCGGCCGAGGCGATGATCTTGCCCCCGGCATCGATGACGACGAAAGCGCCGCGGTGGCGGTTCTCGACCCAGTTGCCGCGGGTCAGCTCGGCGAGGATGGGATTGGCGCTTGGCGATTGAGCCATGAAAAAAATCGGCCTCCGTGTTGCCTTTGGAGGACAACAGGAGGCCGGGAAAGTCAACTCTGGAGGAAGGCACGTTGCATGGGATCGGCTGGGAGGCCGGGGGAGGAAACTCAGAACTTGCCGAGGCGGAGGTCGAGCACGTCGTAGGAGGGGGTGACGAGCTCGACCGGGGCCTTGGGGGAGAAGGTGGCGGCGAGGGCCGGCTGGATGGCGAAGGCCGCGGCGCCGGCGATGATGACCCCTGCGAGGGTCGCGATCAGCAGCTTTTCGTGGGTCTTGGTCATCTTCGGTCCCCGCGGGGTTTCAATTGCGTTGAGGGGAGAATGCCCCTCCCCGATTGAACCTGCTCTGAGACGAACGTTCAGTTTCGGTTCATGGGTCGGGCGGGGATGCGGCGGCTTGCCAGCCCCCTGCCCCAATGGAATGATCGCGGCAACAAGGAGGACGCCATGGCAAAGATCATCGTCACCGGCGGAAGCGGCAAGCTCGGCAAAGCCGTGCTGCGCGACCTCGTGGCCAATGGCTACGAAGTGCTCAATCTCGACCAGACGCTGCCGAGAGACCCGATCGTCCCGACGGTGCGGGTCGATCTCAGGGATTTCGGCGAGGTGGCCGCGGCGCTGAGCGGCGTCGACGAGCACAAGGGACCGTTCGACGCCGTGGTGCATCTGGCGGCGATCCCGGCACCGGGGCTGTTCGCCAATGCGCGGACCTTCGCCAACAACGTGCCGGCGACCTACAACATCTTCGAGGCCTCGCGGATTGCCGGCATCAAGACCATCGTCTTCGCCTCGAGCGAGACGGTGCTCGGCCTGCCGTTCGACACACCGCCGCCCTACGTGCCGGTCGATGAGGCGTACTACCCGCGGCCCGAGAGCGCCTATTCGCTGGGCAAGCTGGTGGACGAGACGATCGCCGCGCAATTCTGCCGCTGGGACCCCGACCTCAAGATCGCGGGGCTGAGGTTCTCCAACGTCATGGACGTCGAGGACTACAAGGCGTTCCCGGCCTTCGACTCGGACCCGAAACTGCGCAAGTGGAACCTCTGGGGCTACATCGACGCGCGCGACGGCGCGCAGGCGGTGCGCAAGGCCATCGAGGCCGACTTCAACGGCTTCGAGGCGTTCATCATCGCCAACAAGGACACGGTGATGAGCCGGGCCAATTCATCGCTGATGGCCGAGGTGTTCCCGGGGGTCGAGACGCGGCCGGACATGTCGGCGACCGGGACGCTGCTGTCGATCGAAAAGGCCAAGCGCATGCTCGACTACAACCCCCAGCACAGCTGGCGCAATCACGTCTGAGGCGGCGGCAGGGCGACCTGCCGCAGGCAATCGAGCAGGGCGCGGGCCGGCGGGGTCAGTTCCGCGCCGCTGCGCGTGGTGATGCCGATCGGCCCGCGAGTCGCGCGCATGTCGACGGGGAGCCGCACCAATTGGCCGGCCTCGAGATCGCGCACCACGACGCCGTGCGAGATGATCCACACCGCATCGGACAACAGGGTGTAGCTGCGGCCGAGCGAATTGGAGACGGTCTCGATCTCGGCGGTGAGCCGCCCGAGCCCGCCGGCGATCAAGAGCGCATCGACCGCCGGACGGATGATCGCCTGACGCGGCGGCACGAGGAGCTGGAAGGGCTCGATGGCGCCGAGAGCGACGGCCTCGCGGCCGGCAAGCGGATGGCCGGGGCGGACGACGAGCGCCAGTTCCTCGGAATAGAGATGCTCGAAGGAGAGGCCAGCCATCGCATCGGGACTGGCCATGCGGCCGACGACGAACTCGATCGCGGCGGTGCGCAACAGTTCGATGAGATAGGGGCTGGGCCCGCTCTCGACCAAGGTCCGGCAGGCGAAGGAGGAGTGCGCGAAGCGCCGCAAGGCCAGCGGCACGACCCCGGCAGCGACGGTCGGCAGAGCGCCGAAGGCGACGAAATTGGACCCCGAACGGGCCTCGGCCAGGCTCTCGACACCCTGCCGCAGGCTCGCCAGCGCTGCCTCGGCGTGGCGGAGGAAGATGGTGCCGAAATCGGTCAGGGCCAAAGCCCGGCGCGACCGATCGAACAGCGGCACGTCGACGATCAGCTCGAGCTCGGCGATGGCCTTGGAGACGGCGGGCTGGGTCATGCCGAGTTCGGCGCCGGCCTGGGCCACACCGCCCCGGCGCACCGTCTCGAGGAAAGCGTTGAGGTGGCGGAGTCTTATGCGCGCGTCGATGGGCGTCGGCATTTATATTCTCTCAGGTTATGCGCTTGGCTCACATTATCACTTTTCCGCATCCACTTGCCGTGATCATATACGGAAATCTGGATAGGATGGACAATGGCCGAGTTTCTCGATCTGCGCGAGGCGGTAGCGCGCAACCTCAAGGACGGCGACATTGTCGCCTTCGAGGGCTTCACCCACCTCATCCCCCACGCGGCGGCGCACGAGGCGATCCGCCAGGGCATCAAGGACCTGACGCTGATCCGCATGACGCCCGACATCATCTACGACCAGATGATCGGCATGGGGCTGGCCAAGAAGGTGGTGTTCTCCTACGCCGGCAATCCCGGCGTAGGGCTGCTGCGGCGGATGCGCGACGCGATCGAGAACCATTTCCCGCGCGCCATCGAAACGATCGAGCACTCGCATTCGGCCATGGCGCAAGCCTACGAGGCCGGTGCCAGCGGGCTACCGATGGCGGTGTTCCGCGGCTACAAGGGCGCCGACCTGCCCAAGGTCAACCCCGAGATCAAGACGGTCACCTGCCCGTTCACTGGTGAGGAGCTGGCCGCGATCCCGTCGCACCGGCCGGATGTCTCCTTCATCCACGCGCAGAAGGCGAGCGCCAAGGGCGACGTGCTGATCGAAGGGATCATCGGCGTGCAGAAGGAAGCGGCGCTGGCGGCGAGGCGCGTCGTGGTGACAGTCGAGGAGGTGGTGCCGGACTTCAAGGGACTGCACCCCAATCTCTGCATCCTGCCGCACTGGACCATCGACGCCATCGCGGTGGTGCCAGGGGGCGCGCACCCGTCCTACACGCACGGCTACTACGCCCGCGACAACGCCGCCTATCTCGAATGGGACAAGATCTCGGCCGACCGCGAGCTGTTCGCGGCGTGGATGAAGGACAATGTTCTAGCGGCGGGACCGGAGGTGTTTGCCGGGCGCGTGGAGGGCTTGAGATGAGGATGACACGGATGATGCAGTCGGGGTCCTCTCCCGCTTCGCAGGAAGGGATTCCCGACTGCGGGATCGGGTATCGCCATGACTGACTTCACTCCCACCGAGATGATGACGATCGCGGCAGCGCGGGCGCTGGGTAATGACGATGTGTGCTTCGTCGGCATCGGCGCGCCATCGGCGGCGTGCAACGTGGCGCGGCTGACGCATGCGCGTGACATCACGCTGATCTACGAATCGGGCACCATCGGCACGGCACCCGAGGTGTTGCCGCTGTCGATCGGCGACGGCGAATTGTGCGAGACGGCCCTCTGCACAGTCAGCGTGCCCGAGATGTTTCGCTACTGGCTGATGGGCGGGCGCATCGACATCGGCTTTCTCGGGGCGGCGCAGCTCGACCGCTTCGGCAACATCAACACCACGGTGATCGGCGACTACCACCATCCAAAGGTCCGCCTCCCCGGCGGCGGCGGGGCGCCGGAGATCGCGACCTCGTGCGGCGAGATCTTCATCACGCTCAAGCAGGCGACGCGCTCGATGGTGAACAAGATCGACTTCTTCACGTCGTTCGGGCACGGCGAAGGCGGCGACCATAGGCAGAGGCTCGGCATCACCACCAAGGGACCGACGCTGCTGATCACCGATCTCGCCATCTGGCGGCCGGACCCCGAGACCAAGGAATTCACGGTGCAATCGCTGCATCGCGGGGTAACGCGGCAGATGGTGCAAGACAATTGCGGCTGGGCCGTGCAGTTCGCCGACAGCCTTGACGAGACGCCTGGGCCGACGGCGCTCGAACTGGGCACGCTGCGCGACCTGCAGGCGCGGACAGCGGCCGCGCATGCGGGAGCACGACATGGCTGAGGCCTTCATCTGCGCCTACCGGCGCACGCCGATCGGCCGCTTCGGCGGCGTGCTGGCCGCGGTGCGGCCCGACGATCTCGGGGCGGTGCCGCTCAAGGCGCTGATGGCGGAGAACCCGGGCGTCGACTGGGAGGCGGTGGACGATGTGATCTACGGCTGCGCCAACCAGGCCGGCGAGGACAACCGTAACGTGGCGCGGATGAGCCTGTTACTGGCCGGGCTGCCGGTGAACGTGTCGGGCACGACGATCAACCGGCTCTGCGGCTCGGGCATGGATGCGGTGATCGCCGCCGCACGCGCCATCCGCGCCGGCGAGGCGGAACTGATGATCGCCGGCGGTGTCGAATCGATGAGCCGGGCGCCATTCGTCATGCCCAAGGCTGAAACGGCGTTCTCCCGCAACGCAGAGATCTACGACACCACCATCGGCTGGCGTTTCGTCAATCCGCTGATGAAGCAGCAATACGGCGTCGACTCGATGCCCGAGACCGGCGAAAACGTCGCCGAGGACTATCACGTCAGCCGCGCCGACCAGGACGCCTTCGCGCTGCGCAGCCAGCAGCGGGCGGTGGCGGCGCAACAGAACGGCCGGCTCGACCAGGAGATCGTGCCGGTGACGATCCCGAAGCGCAAGGGCGACCCAGTGGTCGTCGACACCGACGAGCACCCGCGCGACGACACCACGCTGGAGGCGCGGGCGAAGCTGGGGACGCCGTTCCGCCAGGGCGGCACGGTGACGGCAGGCAATGCATCGGGGGTCAACGACGGCGCGGCGGCGCTGATCGTCGCCTCGGAAGCGGCGGCGAAGCGGCACGGCCTCACGCCGATCGCGCGCATCCTCGGTGGAGCGGCCGCAGGGGTCCCTCCCCGCATCATGGGCATGGGTCCGGCGCCGGCGACGCGGAAGCTTTGCGCGCGGCTCGGACTGACGCCGCAGGATTTCGACGTGATCGAGCTCAACGAGGCGTTCGCCAGCCAGGCGCTGGCGGTGCTGCGCGAGCTCGGCATTGCCGACGACGCACTGCACGTCAACGCCAATGGCGGGGCGATCGCGCTCGGCCATCCGCTCGGCATGAGCGGCGCGCGGATCACCGGGACGGCGGCACTGAGCCTCAAACTCGGCGGCGGCAAGCGGGCGCTGGCGACGATGTGCATCGGCGTCGGGCAAGGCATCGCGGTGGCGCTGGAGGCGGTGTAGGGGCTGCGTCAGTGCGCGGGGCCGCCCCCTCCACCACGCTGCGCCGGGCCATTCGAGCGTAGCTCTCATGGCCTTCTCACCTCAAATCGCTCCACCGGAGCGATTTGCCCTTCGGGACGGCTCGAAGCCCCTCCCCCGCGCTGCGCGCAGGAGAGGAAAGAGGTGCCGCTAGAACGGGAGTCCGACGTAGTTTTCGGCGAGGGTCGCGGCGGCCGCGTCGGAGTGGGTGAGGTAGTCGAGCTCGGCGGCCTGCAGGCGGACGCCGAAGGCGTCGAGGTCGGGGAAGGTGTGGAGGGTCGAGGTCATCCACCACGAGAAGCGCTCGGCCTTCCAGATGCGGGCGAGCGCGCGCGACGAGTAGGCGTCGAGCCCGGCGGCCGAATGGTCGTGGAAATGCTCGCGCAGGCCCTCGAAGAGATAGTGCACGTCGCTGGCGGCGAGATTGAGGCCCTTGGCGCCGGTGGGCGGCACGATGTGGGCGGCGTCGCCGCACAGGAACAATCTGCCGAAGCGCAGCGGTTCGGCGACGAAGGAGCGCAGCTGGGCGATCGACTTTTCGATCGAGGGGCCGGTGACGACGTGGTCGGCGGCCTCGGGGGGCAGGCGCCGGCGCAGCTCGTCCCAGAACATGTCATCGCTCCAGGCCTCGGCCTTCTGCGTTCCGTCGGTCTGGATGTAGTAGCGACTGCGGGTGGGGGAGCGCATCGAGCAGAGGGCGAAGCCGCGCGCGTGACGGGCGTAGATCAGCTCCGGCGCGGCGGGCGGCACGTCGGCGAGAAGGCCGAGCCAGCCGAATGGATAGACGCGCTCGTAGAGCTGGATCGCCGCTGCCGGCACGCTCTGGCGACTGACGCCGTGGAAGCCGTCGCAGCCGGCGATGAAATCGCAATCGAGGCGATGGGTGGCGCCGTCCTTGCGCCAGGTCAGGAACGGGGCTGCATCGAGATCGTGGAGGGCGACGCCATCGGCCTCGTAGATGGTGGTGCGGCAGGAGGCGGCGCGGGCCTCCATCAGGTCGTGGGTGACCTCGGTCTGGCCGTAGACGGTGACGGTGCTGCCGCCCGAGAGCTGCTTCAGGTCGAAGCGGTGGCGGGCGCCGTCATAGGCGATCTCGATGCCCTCGTGGACGAGGCCCTCGGCGTGGAGGCGCGTGGCGCAGCCGGCCTGTTCGAGGAGACCAACCATGCCCTGCTCCAGCACCCCGGCGCGAATGCGGGAGAGGACGTGCGCGGCGGCGCTGCGCTCGACGATGACGTTGTCGATGCCGGCGTTGCTCAGGAGCTGCCCCAGCAAGAGGCCGGCGGGGCCGGAGCCGACGATGGCGATCTGGGTGCGCATCAGCGCTGATGTCCGAGGTGAGTGATGCGCTCGAGGAGGCCGTTCGCGGTGCGCAGGCTCGTGGCAGTCGTCATCACCATCTGCGGCAGGATCAGCCATTCGAGCGTCCAGGCGGCGCCCGAGCGCTCCTGCTCATGAAGCAGCGCCGCGTGCATGCCGCCGGTCTGGGCCGCGTTGAAGTGCGCCAGCGCCACCAGCACTTCGGCCCCGACCGGGTTGTGCTTGTGCGGCATGGCCGACGAGCCGCCGCCCCCTTCGAGCGAAATTTCGCCCACCCGGTTCTGCGCCATGAGGCCGATATCGGCGCCGACCTTGCCCAGGCTCCCGGTGACCAGCGACAGCCAGCCGGCGAGCTCGACGATGCCGTCGCGCTGGGTGTGCCAGGCGCGCTCGGGGACGCCCAGATCGAGCGCTGCCGCGATGCGGGTCGTCACGGCGACGGCCTTATCGCCGAGCCTGTCGAGGGTGCCGGCGGCGCCGCCGAACTGCAGCACCATCAGCCGAGGGGTGAGTTCCGCCAGACGCTCGAGATGACGAACGAGCGGCGCCCGCCAGGTCACGAGCTTGTCGGAGACGCGGATCGGCAGGGCGTCCTGCATGCGGGTGCGGGCCATCAGCTCGCGCTCGCCGAAGGTCAGGTCGAGGGCGTTGAGGCCGGCGACCAGGCGGTGCAATCGTCGCTCGAAGATGGCGAGACACGGCTTCAGCCGCAACAGCAGCGCGGTATCGACGATATCCTGGCTGGTGGCGCCAAAATGAGCGAATTTGTCGGCGGGCGGCCCGACCCAGTCGCGCAGCTGCCGCGAGAACTCGACGCCGGTGACGCCGTCCTTGGCGGTGGCGAGCCGGATCGCGTCGTAGTTGGCCTCGAAGCCGCGCAGGGCCTCGACGATCTGCTCAGCCGCGTCGGCGGGGATCACCCCTTCGGCGGCCTCGGCATTGGCGAGCGCCGCCTCGAACCGGACCATCTCGGCCAGCTCCGCCTCGGCCGAGAAATAGGGCGCGATCTCGCTGTCACCGAGCAGGTCCGAGAGCAGCGGATGATCGAAGGGCGAAACGCTCACGATCGTGCCTCAGATGTCGAAGAACACCGTTTCATTTGGACCCTGGAGGTGGATGTCGAGGTTGTAGGCGTTGCCGTCGCGGGCGGCGATCAGCGTCGGGACGCGCGAGCGATGCTCGATGCGGTTGAGGATCGGGTCGGCGGCATTGGCTTCGGCCTCGTCGGCGAAATAGAGGCGGGTGCTGAGTCCGAGATTGATGCCGCGGGCGACGATCCAGAGGCTGATATGCGGCGCCTGCAGGCGACCATCCGGGAACGGCACGCGGCCGGGCTTGATGGTGTCGAAACGATAGATTCCGGTCACGCCATCGGCTGGGCAGCGGCCCCAGCCGGTGAAATTGGGATCGGCGGCGCCGCGCGTCTCGGACGGGCTGGGATAGAGCCCAGCGGCATCGGCCTGCCACATCTCGACCACGCAATCGCGCAGCGGCTCGCCACCGCCGTCGATGACGCGGCCGCTGATCGTGATGCGCTCGCCGATGGTCTTGGCGTTGACCATGGTGGTGCCGAGATCGACGGGATAGACGCCGGCGATACCGCAGAAGTTCGGGGTCATGCCGATGTGGACGTAGGGCCCCGCGGTCTGCGACGGCGATTCCTTGAGGGTGTCGAGTTTCTGCGGCATCAGTTGCCCTCCAGCCGGTTTTCGAACAGCGTCGAGCGACGGCCGCGCAGCACGATGTCGAATTTGTAGGCGGTGGCGTCCATCGGGATGGTCATGGACATGTCGAGCGCGGCGGTCAGCTGCTCGATGGCGGCGGGATCCTTGATGGTCTTTACGATCGGGCAGAGCGGGATCAGCGGATCGCCCTCGAAATACATCTGGGTGATGAGCCGTTGCGCAAAGCCCGAGCCGAAGATCGAGTAGTGGATGTGGGCCGGGCGCCAGTCGTTGACGCCGTTGGGCCAGGGATAGGGGCCGGGCTTGACGGTGCGGAAGCTATAGCTTCCGTCGGCGGCCGAGATGGCGCGCCCGCAGCCGCCGAAATTGGGATCGAGGGCGGCGACGTAGCCTTCCTTCTTGTGGCGGTAGCGGCCGCCGGCATTGGCCTGCCAGAACTCGATGAGCACACCGGGCACTGGCCGCGCCCGCTCGTCGAGAACGCGGCCATGAACGATGATGCGCGGCCCGATGGCGCTCTCGCCGGGCTTGGCGAAATTGTGGATGAGGTCGTTGTCGAGCTCGCCCAGGATCGAGTGGCCGAACACCGGACCGGTCATCTCGGAGAGGGTGTTGTTGAACGACAGCAGGGCGCGCTGCGGCGAGCGCAGCACCGAGGTCTTGTAGCCCGGGGTGAACGCCTGGGGGTGCCACAGCCGGTCGCGCGCGAGGAACGGACCGGTCTCGGGAGGGGTGTTGGTGTCGCTCATTCGGGCGTTCCTTCTTCCATGCCGGCAAACACCTGCTTGGCGATGCGGAAGGCGGTGTTGGCGGCGGGCACACCGGCGTAGATCGCAACGTGCAGCAGCGCCTCGCGCACGTCGGCCTCGGTGGCGCCGGTGCGGGCGATGGCGCGGATGTGCATGGCCATTTCCTCGTGATGGCCGAGCGCAGCGAGCAACGCGATGGTGACGATCGAGCGCTCGCGCTTGGTCCACTCGTTGCGCGACCACAGATGGCCCCACGCTGCCTCGGTGATCAGGGTCTGGAACGGCGCGTCGAAATCGGTGGAGGCGGCCTCGGCCCGCTCGACATATTGCTCGCTCAGCACGGCGCGGCGTGTCTCCTGGCCCTGTCGGAAGCGCGGCGATTTGACCTCAGTGACTGACATGGGAAATCGTCTCCATTCCGGTGAGGGCGAAAAAGGCGCGCATGATGCCGACCAGCGCCTCGGGTTGTTCGATGCAAGGGAGGTGGCCGCACGCCTCGATGATCTCGAAGCGGGCGTCGGGAATGAGTTTGGCCAAGGACGCGACAAGGGCCGGTGGGGTCGAGCCGTCGCTGTCGCCGACGACGCAGAGGGTGGGGACGCCGATGGCGGACGCCGCGGCGGTGAGATCGGCGTCGCGCAACGCGGCGCAGGTCGCGACGTAGCCGGCGACCGGTTGCCGGATGAGCATGTTGCGGTAGCCGGCGAAGGCCGGATTGCCGGCGCGGCGGAAGGCCGGGGTGAACCAGCGACCGAGGATGGCATCGGCGATGGACTCGATGCCGTTGGCCTCGATGGCGGCGATGCGGTTGTTCCAGAAGGCATCGTCGCCGATCCTGGCCGCGGTGTCGCAGAGGACCAGGGCGCGCACGAGGTCGGGTCGGGAGGCGCAGAGCGCCTGCGCGATCATGCCGCCGACCGAAACGCCCACGATGGTCGCCTGTCTCGCGCCGATCAGGTCGAGCAGGCCGGCGAGATCGGCCGCATGATCCTCGATGCGGCACGGCATGGGGCCGATGTCGGAGAGACCGTGACCGCGCAGGTCATAAGTGAGGATCGAGAATTCGCCCGCCAGCCGCACGACGACGTCGCGCCAGATGCGGAAATCGGTGCCCAGCGAATTGGCGAACACCAGCAGCGGCCGGCTCTCGGGCGAGCCGATCATCTGGAAGTGAAGCGTCACATCGTTGAGGCGGGCGAACTGCACGGGCGGAACTCGCGTATCACTCAGAAGGGATAGTGCTGGTTGGGATCTTCGATGGTCACCCAGCGCAGATCGGTGAATTCGGCGATCGCGGCCTTGCCGCCGAAGCGGCCGTAGCCCGAGCCCTTGACGCCGCCGAACGGCATCTGGGCCTCGTCGCTCACGGTCGGACCATTGATGTGGCAGATGCCGGATTCGAGCTGGGCGGCGACGTTGAGGGCGCGCCGCACGTCGCGGCTGAAGACGGCGGAGCTGAGCCCGTAATCGGTGTCGTTGGCGACGCGGATGGCCTCCTCTTCGCCCGAGACGCGGACGATGGGCTTGACCGGACCGAAGGATTCTTCGTTGTAGAGACGCATCGCCGGGGTGACGTTGTCGACGACGGTGGCCTCGACGACGGTGCCGGTGCGCTTGCCGCCGGCGCGGACTTTTGCGCCCTTCCCCACCGCATCGGCGATCAGCGCATCCATCTTCTCGGCCGATTGCAGGCTGATCAGCGAGCCGATCACGACGTGGCCGCGCGGATCCCCGGCCAGCAGTTGCGCGGCGCGGGCGGCGAGCTTGGTGACGAATTCGTCGGCGACCTTGGCGTCGACGATGATGCGTTCGGTCGACATGCAGATCTGGCCCTGGTGCATGAACGAGCCGAAGACCGCGGCGTTCACCGCGGCATCGATGTCGGCGTCGTCGAGGACGATGAACGGTGCCTTGCCGCCGAGCTCGAGCAAGGCCGGCTTCAGATGCTTGCCGGCGAGTTCGCCGATGCGGCGGCCGACGCCGGTCGAGCCGGTGAAGTTGACGCGCCGGACGGCGGGGTGCGCGATCAGCGCCTCGACAATCGCCGCGGCGTCCTTGGGGTCGTTGGTGATGACGTTGATGACACCCTTGGGGATGCCGGCCTCGTGGAGGCACTGGCCGATGAGGCGATGGACGCCGGGACAGTTCTCGGAGGCTTTCAGCACCACGGTGTTGCCGCAGGCGAGCGGCATGGCCACGGCGCGCGTGCCGAGGATCACAGGCGCGTTCCACGGCGCAATGCCGAGGACGACGCCGGCCGGCTGGCGGATGCCCATCGCCAGCATGTTGGGCTTGTCGGACGGGATGATCTCACCGGAGATCTGGGTGGTCATGGCACCGGCTTCGCGCAGCATGTTGGCGGCGAGCATGACGTTGAAGCCAGCCCACGGGGCGGTCCCGCCGGTCTCCTCGATCATCAGGGTGGTGAACTCGCCAACCTTGGACGCCATGATATCGGCGGCCTTCATCAGCAGCGCGCGACGCTCGCCGGGGCCGGTCTTGGACCAGGTCTTGAAGGCGACAGCAGCGGCCTCGACCGCGGCATTGGCGTCGGCGACTGTCGCGGCGGCGGCGCGGGTCGCGAGCTTGCCGGTGAACGGGTCCATGCGGTCGTAGCTGGCGCCGCCCGCGGCACCCCGCTCCTCGCCGTCGATCAGAAATCCGATGTCCATCGTCGTGCTCCTTGTTCTAGTCTGTTTCAGTACCCGAGGCTTCAATACCCAAGGATTTGGGCGTTGACCGCCGCCTCGAGGCCGCCGTCGGCGGCAATGTTGGTTCCATTGATCCAGCGCGCGCCATCCGAACAGAGGAAGGCGATCACCGGCGCGATGTCGGAGGCGGTCGCCGCGCGGCCGGTGGCGGCGATATCGGCATCCACCCGGGCGTCGCCGAAGACCTGGCGGAACTGGCCGAGGATGGGGGTCTCGACCGGGCCGGGGCTGACCGAGACGACGCGGATGCCGCGCGACTTGAACAGCGGTTGCTGCGCCGCAAGCTGTGTCCACAGCAGCAGCAGTTCCTTGGACAGCGGGTAACCTTCGGCCTCGGCGACCTCATGCTGCTTGAGCACGGCGGCAACGTCGGGGAAGCCGGCGATGGCGACCATCGATTTGGCGCGGTTGAGATTGGCGCGCCAGCCATAGCCGGCAATGGAGGCCACATTGACGATGGCGCCGCCCTCGCGGATGCGCGGCGCCGCCGCCTCGCTGAGGGCCCGGAGGCCGTAGAAATTAACGGCAACGGTGGGCGTCGCACCGGGGGCGCCGGAGAGGCCGGCGATATTGCAGAGCGCATCGATCCGGAGCGGCAGCCTGGCGACGATTTCGGCAACGCCCAACGGCTTCGACAGATCGCCCTGGATGAAGCCGGCGAGCGGCTGGCGCGGTTCCTTGACGTCGATGCCGATGATGTCGGCGCCGAGCCCGGCACAGAGTTCGGCGGTGCGTGCGCCGATCCCCGAGGCGGCGCCGGTGACGACGATGGTTTTGCCGAACAGCATTCTAGGTGGTCCCGTTCTTCTTGGTGAGCAATGAGCGGATGTCGAGCCGGTAGCCGACCGGCAGCAGGCGGAGGCCGGTCCGGCTCTCGATGGCGCCCCAGATGCCCTTGGGCAGGACCAGCGCAAAGAGCAGCGCCGTGGCGCCCAGCCCGATGAGGTACCAGACGCCGGCGGCGCCGAACCAGGTCTCGATCAAAAAGAACAGCACGGCGCCGAGGATGGCGCCCTCGAAGGTGCCGATGCCGCCGACGAGGACCATGAAGATCATGTAGGCGGTCCAGTTGACCGAGAAATACGCCTTGGGCTGGAAGGTGAGCGCCGTGGCGAGCCAGAGCGCGCCGGCCATCGCCGCGCCGAAGGCGGCGAAGACGAAGATCATGCGCTTGGTGGTGAGGACGCGGACGCCGACCGACGCGGCCGCTTCCTCGTTGTCGCGGATGGCCTGGATGGCGGCGCCGACGCGGCTGCGCAGGAGCACGAACAGGGCGCCCAGCAACGCGACCATCGCCGCCAGCGCGAGCCAGTAGATGGTGGCGCGGCGGAGCGGCGCGTCGAAAGCGTTGAGGGAGATGAGCGAGGTACCGGTCTCGCCCTTGACCAGTTGGTCGAGGTTGACGAGGAGGTGCGCGAGTTCGGCCAGAACCCACATGCCGATGGCGAATTCGCCGTTCTTGAGCCGCAGCATCGGAAAGCTCAGCGGCACGGCGATGATGCCGACGATGGCTGCGGCGGCAACCATCGAGACGAACGGATTGAGCCCCCAATCGGCGAGGCGGATGGTGAAATAGGCGCCGAGCCCGAGGAACACCTGCTGGCCGACCGAGACCAGCCCGGCATAGCCGGCGAGCGCGTTCCACATGGCGGCGAGGATGACGTAGACGAAGAGGATGGTCAGCCGGTCCATGGCGCCGGGACCGAGGACGAAGGGACCGGCGATGAGAGCCAGCGCGATCGCCACGACGCCGGCCACGGCGGAGCGGGAGGCGAGCGTCCAGCGTTCGACGCGAAAATCGAGGCCGGCGTTCATGCGCGCCTCCGCATCAGGATCAGCCGCGGCAGGAAGATGCGGGCAAAGAGCACGATCAGGAACACGGCGTGGCCGGCGATGAGGAAGCCGAGCGGCGAGATCTGCGCGCCGAACGATTGCGCCAGCGCGAGGACGATCCCGCCGATCAGCGTGCCCCAGACCGAGCCGGCGCCGCCGATCACGGCGGCCTCGAAGGCGAACAGCAATTGCGTGCCACCGGCATAGGCGTCGAACGTCGCGCGCATGCCGAGCGCCGCGCCGGCAAGGCCCACCGTCACCAGCGCGATAGCAGCGGCGACGGCGTTGACCAGGCGCGAATCGATGCCGACGAGGCCGGCGGTCTCGGGGTCCTCGGCAGTGGCGCGGATGGCGCGGCCGATGGCCGTGAAGCTCAAGAGCAGCTGCAGGCCGCCGAGCACCACGACCGCGGTCACGAAGATGTAGACGGCGAGCGCGCCGACATAGATGCCGCCGGGAAGCTCGAACGAGTCGTAGCTGAGCGTGCCGATATAGGGCGCCAGCGAGCGGGTGTCGGCGCCGAACTGCTGGAACAGCAGATTGTCGACGACGATGGCGAGGCCGAAGGTGGCAAGGATCGGCACCAGCGGGCCGGCGCGCAGCGAGCGGTCGAGCACGAAGCGCTGCAGCAGGAAGCCGATGGCGGCCATCACGGGGAGGACGATGAGCAGGCCGTAGAACGGCGAGATGCCGAAGCGCTGGGCGAGGACGAAGAGCAGGTAGCCGGCGAGCACGGCGAGGCTGCCATGGGCGAGATTGATGATGCGCATGACCGAGAACATGAAGCTCAGTCCCGAGGCGATCAGCGCGTAGTAGCCGCCGAGCAGGATGCCCTGGATGAGGGAGTTGATCATGCGAGCGCCCTCGCCTGATGGCCGAGGCCGAAATAGGCCTGGGTGACGCGCTCGCGCTCGAGCGAGGCAGTCGGGCCCTCGAGCGCGACGCGGCCCTCGAGCATGCAGATGACGCGGCCCGCGACGCGCATGGCACGGCTCAAATCCTGCTCGACGAGGATGATGGTGGTGCCCGAGCGCATGAGGGCGCCGAGCGATTCGTAGACGCGGTCGACGGCAATCGGCGAGAGGCCGAGCGACACCTCGTCGAGCAGCAGTACCGAGGGATTGCTCATCAGGGCGCGGCCAATGGCGGTGGCCTGCTGTTCGCCACCCGAGAGCGTCGCGGCCCGCGCGGTGCGCCGCGCCACCAGATTGGGGAAGGTCTCGAGCACCTTGTCGACGGTCCATGGGCCGGGCCGGCCGGCCATGCGGCCGAGGAGGAGGTTTTCCTCGACGGTCATCTGGGCGAACAGCCGGCGGCCTTCGGGGACCAAGGCGATGCCGCGGCCGACGCGCTGGTGGCCCGGGACGGCGGTGATGTCGGCGCCATCGAGCAGGATTTTGCCCGAGGTCGGGCGGTGGGCGCCGGCGATGGCGCGCAGCAGCGTGGTCTTGCCGGCGCCATTGGCGCCGACCAGCGCTACCACCTCGCCGCTGGCGACGCTCAGCGACAGGTCGCGGACGGCGTGGAGCAGGCCGTGATGGAGGTTGACGTTCTCGACGGCGATGGTGCTCATGGGGCCGAGCCCCCGAGATAGGCCTCGACCACCTCGCGGTTGGCCATGACGCTGGCCGGCTCGCCATCGGCGATGATCTTGCCGGCGTTCATGCAGATCAGCCGCTCGGCGACCTGCAAGAGGACGTGGACGATATGCTCGATCCAGACGATGCCGATACCGCGGCGGCGGAGTTCGCGGATGGTCTCGACCAGTTCGCTGGCCTCGGCGTCGGTGAGGCCGCCGCCGATCTCGTCGAGGAGCAGCAGCGAGGGGCCGGTGGCGAGAGCGCGGGCGAGTTCGAGACGCTTGCGGTCGAGCAGGCCGAGCGCCTCGGCCGGGCGATTGGCGATGTCGAGCATGCCGCAGAGCGCGAGCGAGTCGGTGACCCGGCTATAGCTCTCGTCGCGGGAGAAGCCGCCGCCCTGAGAGGCGGCGACATAGACGTTTTCGAACACGGTCATGCAGGAGAAGGGTCGCGGAATCTGGTGGGTGCGCGCCAGCCCGAGACGGCAGCGGACAGGCGCCGAAAGGGCGGTGACGTCGCCGCCCTTGAAGCTGATGCTGCCGCCATTGGGCTGCTGCGCCCCCGAGAGCACGGAGAGCAAGGTCGTCTTGCCGGCGCCGTTGGGGCCGACGATGCCGATGGCCTCGCCCGCGGCGATGGCCAAATCGACGCCGTCGAGCACCACGAGCGCGCCAAAGCGCTTGTGGAGCCCGGCGGCCACGAGGATCGGACCCTGCGCATCCATAGTGTCAACCTAACCGGAAACCCGTGCCTCAGCTATTGTAAGGAACGAGCGTCGCTTCGGGCTGCACGTTGGGATCGGTGACGTTCTCGGTCACCACGTAGTCGAACTTCCACTTGCCGCCCTTGGAGGGCACCCACTGGGTGCCGATGATCGGGCCGTTGGCGACGTTGGGGACCGGGCCGGAGGTGAAATCGACCTTACCGGCGACGGTGGTGACGTTGAGGGTCGAGATGGCTTTCGCCACCGCCGCCTTGTCCTTGGCGTCGGAAGCGGCCTTGAGCGCCTCGAATCCGGCGTCGAGCAGCGACAGGCTGGCGCCGAGCTGCTGCGTCCACTGCTTGCCCTCGGCGGCTTCGTAGCCGTCGGCGAGGTCCTGCCCGCCGACGCCGGTGAGCGTCGACTTGTAGGGGAACGCCTTGTGCCAGTACGCGGCCGAGGCGATGTTCTTGCCCAGATCGCCGAGCGCTTCGATGTCGGAGGGGAAGAGGCCGGTCTTGGCGACCTGGGCAATCTTGATCTGCTTGGTCAGCCCCTGCTGCGCGGCCTGGCGCCAGAAGGCGGCGAAATCGGGCGGGATGGGGAACGAGTTGAAGATCTCGACGCCCTCGGCCTTGAACAGCGCGATCTGGCTGGAGAAATCGGTGGTGCCGGTCTCGTAAGCACCCGGATCGACGATGGTGTAGCCGTCCTTGGCGAGCAGCGGCGCGAGGTTGGCGCGGATGGCGTTGCCGTCGGCGTCGTTGGGGTACATCACGCCGACCTTCTTGTTGGTCTCGATCTTGCTCCACTGCGAAATGTAAGTCTGGTGGAAAGTCTCGACGCCGAAACCGAAATGATAGGTCCACTTGAACGGGGACGGCTCGCCGGGCTTGGCGCCACGGCCGAAATACCAGGCTTCCCACGGCATGACGGTCGACAGGCACGGCACGCCCGCCGCCTCGCAGGCGTCGGCGACCGGGTTGATGGTCTCGGGGGTCGAGACCGCCAGCATCAGGTCGATGCCCTGGTTGTTGATGAGGTCCTTGGCGAGCTGGCCGGCGCGCGAGGGATCGGACTGCGTGTCCTGGTCGATGATCTCGACCGAATAGGTCTTGCCGCCGGCCTGGAACCCGCCGGCGAGCGCCTTGCGCGCCAGATCGAGCACGTAGCCGTCGGTCTGGCCGAAGCCGCCGAGCGGGCCGGTGCGCGGGCTGATGAAGCCGACCTTGAGGGCCGCATCCTGGCCGAGGGCAAAGCCGGCGCGCCCGGCCACCGCGATGGCGCCAGCGGCGGCGGTCGCGGCGATGAAGTCGCGGCGGGTCAGGCCCGAGCGCGATTTGTCATTGCTCACTGTCATTTCCAATATCCTCCCATGCGGACTTTCCCGCGTTATCCCTGGCTCATCGTCCTATATGGATTTGGTTTGGTAAAATGATATATTCAGCCATAACCATAACTCAGCGGTTATTCGTATGGTCGATACTCCGGTCAAGCTCAGGCACCTGAGAACCTTCGTCGAGGTGGCCCGGCAAAAGAGCGTCGGCCGCGCCGCCGAGGTGCTGCATGTCAGCCAACCGGCGGTGACCAAAACGCTGCGCGAACTCGAGGCGGCGATCGGCGCGACGCTGGTCGAAAAGGACGGGCGCGGCATTGCCATCACCCGCTTCGGCGAGGTGTTCCTGCAGCATGCCGGGGCGAGCCTCGCGGCGGTCCAGCGCGGCATCGACAGCGTGGCGCGCGAACAGGCCAACGCCGGCACGCCGATCCGCATCGGCGCGCTGCCGACGGTTTCGGCCCGCATCATGCCGGCGGCGATCGGCAGCTTCCTCGCACTCAAGACCGGCAGCGCCGTCAAGATCGTCACCGGCGAGAACGTCGTTCTCTTGGAGCAGCTGCGGCTGGGCGAACTCGACCTGGTGATCGGGCGCCTCGCGGCACCGGAGCAGATGGTGGGGCTCAACTTCGCGCATCTTTACACGGAGCGGGTGGTGTTCGTGGTGCGCAAGGGCCATCCGTTGCTCGGCAACCGGCACTTCGACTTCGCCCGCATCCGCGACTACACGGTGCTGATGCCGACGCACGGCTCGATCATCCGGCCGTTCGTCGAGCGGTTCCTGATCGGGCACGGCATCGCCGACATCCCGGTCGAGATCGAAACCGTGTCGGACTCGTTCGGCCGCGCCATGATCCGGCAATCGGACGCGATCTGGATCATCTCGGAAGGCGTGGTGGCGCCCGATCTCGATGCGGGCGAGCTCAAAGTGCTGCCGATCGACACGGCGGAGACGCGCGGCGCGGTGGGGCTCACCACCCGCGCCGACGTGCCTGAGGCGGCGACGGTCGACCTGTTGGCGCACAGCGTGCGCGAGACCGTAAGGCGGCTGGGGCTGTAGGCTTTTGGCAACGCCGAGGCATCTGTTCGGCGGTGGCGGCTTGCGGCTAGACTGGGCGCGCGCCGCCAGCGGCGCGACCACCCTGCCCTCCGGGAGATGCCCGCAATGCCCATCCAGATCGATTGCGACATCCACCCCGCGGTGCCCAATTGCGCGGCGCTGTTCCCGTACATGAGCGAGCACTGGCGCGAGATGAGCGTGCTGCGTGGTATCGAGGATTTGCAGTCGATCAACTATCCCGACTCGGTGCCGCTCACTGTCCGGAGCGACTGGCGGCCGAAGAGCGGGCGGCCGGCGACCAGCGCCGAGACCATCGCGCACGAATGCCTCGAGCCGTTCGGCAGCTCGCTGGCGATCTGCAATTGCCTGTTCGGAGTGCAGACGCTGTTCAGCGAGGACCTCGCCTACACCTATGTCACGGCGGTCAACGACTGGATGCGGACCGAGTTTCTCGATCGCGATCCGAGGCTGCGCGCCTCGATCGTCATTTCGCTCGAAAACATCGAGATGGCCGTCGACGAGATCAACCGCTGCGCCGCGGACCGCCGGTTCGTCCAGATCCTGGTCCTCGCCGGGACGGCGCGGCCGCTGGGCCGCCGCAATTTCTGGCCGATCTACGAGGCGGCGGTGAAACACGGCCTGCCGCTCGGCATCCATGCCGGCAGCGAATTGCGCAACCCGCCTACGGCGCTCGGCTGGCCGAGCTATTATCTCGAGGACTATGTCGCCGATGCCCAGGCATTCCAGTACCAGCTGACGAGCCTGTTCACGGAAGGCGTGTTCAACAAATTCCCCACGCTCAAGGTGGTGATGCTCGAGTCCGGCTGGACCTGGCTGCCGGCGCTGCTGTGGCGCATCACCAAATACTGGGGCGGGCTCCGCATGGAGATCCCGTGGGCCGACCGCTCGCCCGCCGAAGTGGTACGCGACCAGGTGCGGTTCTCGCTGCAGCCGGTCGATGGACCGGCCGATGCCGACCAGATGAAGCGGCTCCTCGAGCACATCGGCAGCGACCAGTTGCTGCTGTTTTCGACCGACTATCCCCATGCCCAGTTCGAGGGCAGCGAGGTGTTTCCGGCCGGGTTCGACGAGAGCCTCAAGGGCATCATCCGCGCCGATGCGCCGCTCGCGACCTATCCGCGACTGGCGGAGGGGACGCCATGATCGAAAAGCTCACCGGCATCGCCGATTGCGACATCCACCCGGCCGTGCGCTCGATGGCCGACCTCGAGCCCTGGCTCAGCACGCGCTGGATCGAGCATTTCAAAACCTATGGCGCGCTGCGCAACACGCACTACGTCACGGGCGCGCCCTATCACAAGAGCCAGCCCAACGCCTCGCGGCGCGACGCCTATCCGCCCGAGGGCGGGCCGCAGGGCTCGAGCCTCGAGTTCATGCGCACGCAGCATCTGGACGGCAACGGCATCGGGTTCGGCGTGCTCAATCCGCTGGTCGCCTCGCAGGGAGTGCGCAACCTCGAGCACAGCGCCGCGCTCTGTCGCGCCATCAATCACTGGCAAGCCGAGATGTGGGTGGCCAAGGAGCCGCGGCTCAAAGCCTCGATCGTGGTGCCCTACGAAGACCCGGAGGCGTCCGCCGAGGAGATCAGCCACTGGGCCGGCAACCGCGCGTTCGTCCAGGTGCTGCTGCTGTCGCGCACCTCGTTCCCGCCGGGCAACAAGCGCTATTGGCCGATCTACGGCGCGGCGGCCGAGGCTGGCCTGCCGGTCGGCATCCACGCCTTCGGCAATTCCGGCTGGCCCGCCACCAGCTCCGGCTGGCCGAGCTTTTACATGGAAGAGATGGTCGGCCACGCCCAGACCAGTCAATCGGGGCTGGTGAGCCTCGTTGTCGAGGGGGTGTTCGAGCGCTGGCCGAGCCTCAAGGTGGTGCTGGTCGAATCCGGCTTCACCTGGGCGCCCTCGCTGATGTGGCGGCTCGACCGCAACTGGAAGATCCTGAGGAGCGAAGTGCCGCAGCTGACGCTCAGCCCGAGCGAGTACATCCGGCGCAATGTGTGGTGGACCAGCCAGCCGCTCGACGAACCCGAGAACAAGCGCCTGCTCGCCGATATCTTCGCCTGGCTCGGCTGGGACCGCATCATGTTCTCGTCCGACTATCCGCACTGGGATTTCGACGATCCGACGCGGGTCATCGCCTTCCCCGCGTCGGACGAAGACCGGCGGAAATTCTTCATCGGCAACGCACACGGCGTGTACGGGGTTTGAGCGTGGCCAAGTACGTGATCGCAGCGACGGCGGATTTCCCGGCCGGCACGCGCCGGCTGGTCGAGGTCGACGGCCGGGCCATCGTGGTGTTCAACGTCAGGGGCGAGTATTTCGCGCTGCTGAACCGCTGCCCGCACAATGGCGGCAGCCTGGCCGAGGGGGTGGTCACCGGCCTCGTGCAATCGGCCGCGCCGGGCGCCTACCAGTACACAAGGCAGGGCGAGATCATCCGCTGCCCGTGGCATGGCTGGGAATTCGACATCAAGACCGGCAAATCGTTCTGCAGCGCCATCCGGGCCAGGGCGCGACCGTTTCCGGTGCATGTCGAGGATGGCGGCGCGCTGGTCGAGGGGCCGTACCGGGCCGAGACCATACCGGTGCACATCGAGGACGCGTACGTGGTATTGGAAGCGTAGAGGCGCGCCGCGGCCTGCGGCTTGATCGGCGTCAAGGCGACGCCCGGCCGGACGGATCAGGCTCGACGCTCGCCACCCCAATGGAGGACGATTGATATGAAGACCCTGTCCACGATCGCCGCCCTCGCCGCGATCCTGTTTTCCACCGGCGCACAGGCCGACAGCATCTCGCTGGGCGAGCCCGGCTATGGCGGCACCGGTTGCCCGGCCGGAACCGCTGCGACGGTGCTCAGCGCCGACCGCAAGTCGCTGAGCATCCTGTTCGACGCCTACTACGTCGAAGCCGGCGGCAGTACCAACAAATCGTTCGGCCGCAAGAGCTGCAACCTCGCGATCCCGGTGCACGTGCCGCAGGGCCTCAGCATCTCGGTGCTGGCGATCGACTATCGCGGCTATAACAACATTCCATCCGGGGCGAAGTCGGTGTTCAGCGTCGAGTATTTCTTCGCCGGATCGTCGGGCCCGAAGTTCACCAGGACCTTCAACGGCCCCAAGAATGACGACTACCTGATCAGCAATAAGCTGACGGCGAGTTCGATCGTCTGGTCGGCCTGCGGCGCGGACGTGAACCTGCGCACCAATTCGAGCATCCGGGTGACGACGACCGGCAACAAGGAGGCGCTGGCCACGGTCGACTCCGAGGACATCAAGGCCGCCATCGTCTACAAGCTGCAATGGAAGACGTGCTGAAGTTCTACGCGGCCTGACCGACCACCGCCGGTGAACTCAGCCGGCAGCCGGTCGGGCCTCCGGGAAGTACTTGCGTAGCGCGGAGGCGGCGCGCTCGACGCAATCGCGGCCCTCGGCGATAGCTTCGCGGGCGCGGTGGAACTCCATCCAGTTCATCTCGGCCAGCTGCGGGCGCAGCAGGACGTGCGGCGGCTCGCCGGCGAGGCGCGTTCGGGTGATGTGGTCCTGCATGATGTTGAGCGAATTGGCGAGCACGTCGAAATAGCCGGGCGCCGCCGGTTCGGGCTGCAGCAGCCGGGCGGCCAAGGGGCCGAGTTGCGTCTTCAGCGACAACGGCAGCTGGTCGAGCAGCGAATCGACCCATTCGCGCCGCGGCCCGCCATCGGGCGGGGCGGCATCCGCGGCCTGGCCGGCGAAGCGGCGCCCGAGAACGTCGCCGTTGAGATCGACAGCGACAATGATGTCGGCACCCAGGGCCCGGCAGAGCGACACCGGAACCGGATTGACCAGGCCGCCATCGAGCAGCCAGGACTCGTCGTGGCGGACCGGGCTGAAGACGCCGGGGATGCCGATCGAAGCGCGCACGGCGCGGCCGATCGGTCCTGCCTGCAGCCAGATCTCGCGCCCGGTCGGCAGGTCGGTGGCGACGGCGGCGAAGGGGATCGGGCTCTGCTGAATGTCGCCGACGATGCCGAGACCGGCGAGGAACGCCTCGATGCGCACGCCCTCGATCAGCCCGCCGGCGATAACGTGAACATCCAGCATGGAGACGATGTCGCGCCAGGTGAAGCCCGCGATCTTGTCGCGCAATTGCGTCAGCCTGCCGGTGACGTGGGCGGCGCCGACCAGGGCGCCGACGGAGGTGCCGCAGACGATATCGGGCACGATGCCCATTTCCCCCAGCGCCTCGATAACGCCGATATGGGCCCAGCCGCGGGCCGCTCCGCTGCCCAGCGCCAGGCCTATTTTCGGTCGCGACATGTGACGATCCTCGTGGCTCGTTGGTCCGCCATCATGGACGCGAGCAACGTGGCCTGCAATCCCGGCTAAATCATTCGGGCGTAAAGGGATTCCGGTCTGTTCGTGTCGTCGAGCGTGACCCGGTGGTTGGCCGGCGGGTGGGCCCGGTGGCCGCACTCCATGCGTGGGCAGATGCGGCAGCTGACGCCGATCGGGACGATCTGGTTGTCGCTGCTGAGGTCGATGCCATCGGAATAGACCATCTCACGGGCGTGGACGATCGAGCAGCCGATGCCGACCGAGACGTGCCGGACCGGCGCATTGTAGCGGTAGGCGCCCTTGGCGACGGTGCGGGCGACGCAGAAATAGCGGGCGCCGTCGGGCATCTCCGACACCTGGATGTTGAGCCGTTCGGGACTGAGGAACGCGGCATAGACGTTCCAGCGCGGGCAGGCGCCGGAATGGCGGGGAATGTGGATGCCCGAGAGCGAGAAGCGTTTCGAGATATTGCCGGCGATATCGGTACGCACCAGGTGCATGGGAATGCCGGCGGCGCCCTTGCGCTGCAGCGTCGTCATGCGGTGGGCGATCTGCTCGAAGCTGGCGCCGAAGCGGTGGCCGAGCCGGTCGATGTCGTAGCGATAGTCGCGGCAGGCCTTGAGGAAGGGCGCATAGGGCATGATCAGCGCGGCGGCGAAATAGGCCGAGAGCACGTTGCGCGCGAGGACTGGGGCATCGGTCTCGGGCAACTCGATGCCGGCGGCCGTCGCCTCGACCTCGCGCTCGGCGGCGAGACGGCCGATCTGGTGGGCGACGAGGAAGCGCGTCGTCTCCGGCGAAGCGAGATCGGACAGCAGCAACTCCTGCCGGGCCGGATCGAAATGTCGGACGATGCCCTGCGGCAGGGAGGCCAGCTTCACCTCGATGCCGAAGGCGTTGAAGAGATACGTGCGCGCGCCGGCGTCGAAGGCGTCGCCACCGGCGTCGATCTCGGCCCGCACGCGCTCGGCCGCATCCTCGAGCAGGGGGAAATGGTTGGCGTTGAGCTGAAGGAAATCGGAGATGGCCTCGGTGGCGCGGTGAAACTCGGCGCCGGTTTCCGCCTCGGGCGCGGCGGCAACGCGATGGGCATTGCTGCGAAAGCGGTCGTAGAGGGCGAGCACGGCGCGCGCCGCGGCGGGATTGGCGTGCGCCAGGTCGCGCACCTCGAGGTTGGTCACGTCGCTATCGGCAAAGACCTCGTCGGCGAACATCTCCATGAGGTGGCCGGCGAGCCGGGCCTCGTCGCCATCGACCAGTTCGCCCGGCTCGATGCCGAAATAGCCGGCGATCGAGAACAGCAGGTTGACGGTGACCTTGCGGCGATTGTGCTCGATGAGGTTCAGGTAGCTCGACGAGATGCCCAGGGCCGTCGCCAGCTCCGCCTGACCCAGTCGCCGGTTGCGCCGGAGACGGCGGATCTTGCCGCCGATCTCGATGTCCTCCTCGACCCCTGCCATCGCTGCCTCCCTTCACAAGATTTACAGAAGTTGCACGCCAGATTTACACGCGTTGACCGAGTTACAGGTGGATCGCGGCAATTCAGTTGCATCTGTCGCCGCGTTGTAAAATATTTACACCGCGAACGAGGAGAACGCAATTGACCAACCATCAGGCGACCAGGACCGAATATCTCACCATCGTCGCGGCGACCGCGGCGGAGGCGATGGACCAGTTCAGCAAGCGCGGCCTGAGCGCCGCCGGCTACTCGATCGCCGGCCAGATCGGCCGACACAGCGTGAGCCTGGTGTCGGGCGGCCACAGCACCGATCTGGTGCGCGGCGACGGCATGGTGGCCGCCACCTTCCGCCGCACCGTCGCCGATCGCGCCTGACGCGCACTTCAATCCAAACGAGGAGACCACCGATGCTCGACAAGCCCCGCTTGCCGGACCCCTTCCCCACGCCGCATTGGGCGCCCGACCGCTGGAGCAACATCGCCCGCACCTTCACGCCGACCGACGTGGCGCGTCTCGCTGGTTCGCTCAAGATCGAGCAGACGCTGGCGCAGAACGGCGCGCAGCGGCTGTGGGAATTGCTGCACAGCGAGGATTTTGTCCCGACGCTGGGCACGTTTACCGGCAACCAGGCCGTGCAGCAGGTGAAGGCCGGGCTCAAGGCGATCTACCTCAGCGGCTGGCAGGTCGCGGCCGATGCCAACAGTTCGGGCAACATGTACCCGGACCAGAGCCTCTATCCGGTCGACAGCGTGCCGGCGGTGGTCAAGCGCATCAACAAGGCTCTGCAGCGGGCCGACCAGATCCAGGCGATGGAGAAGGCCGACGGCATCGCCACCACCGATCTCGATTTCTTCGTGCCGATCATCGCCGACGCCGAAGCCGGCTTCGGCGGCGCGCTCAACGTCTTCGAGCTGATGAAGGCGATGATCGAGGCTGGCGCCGCGGCCGTTCACTTCGAGGATCAACTGGCCTCGGAGAAGAAGTGCGGCCATCTCGGCGGCAAGGTGCTGGTGCCGACCAGCCAGTTCATCCGCACGCTGAACGCGGCCCGGCTGGCGGCCGACGTGATGGGTGTGCCGACGCTGATCATGGCGCGCACCGACGCGGAAGCGGCGCGGCTCATCACCTCGGATATCGACGAGCAGGACGCCCCGTTCATCACCGGCGAGCGGACGAGCGAGGGGTTCTATGTGCTCAAGGGCGGCATCGACGCCGCCATCGCCCGCGGCATCGCCTATGCGCCCTATGCCGATCTGATCTGGTGCGAGACGTCCAAGCCCGATCTCGGCGAGGCCCGGCGCTTCGCCGAAGCCGTGCGCAAGGTCCACCCCGAGCAGATGCTGGCCTATAATTGCTCGCCCTCGTTCAACTGGGCCAAGCACATGGACGAGGCGGCGATGAAGGTGTTCCAGCGCGAACTGGGAGCAATGGGCTATAAGTACCAGTTCATTACGCTGGCCGGTTTCCACAATCTGAGCCTCAGCACGTTCGAGCTGGCGCGGGCCTATGCCGAGAACGGTATGGCCGCCTACTCAAAGCTGCAGCAGGCCGAGTTCGCCGCCGAAAAGCACGGCTTCTCGGCGACCCGGCATCAGCGCGAGGTCGGCACCTCGTACTTCGACGCGGTGGCTCTCGCGGTGAGCGAAGGCAAGAGCGCAACGACCGCGATGGGCGCTTCCACGGAAGCCGCGCAGTTCCACTAGGTGGTCAGGCTGCGCGCAAACGCCAGCGCTCTCCCCCGGGGCGCTGGCGGCTCTTCCCCGAGCCAACACCTCGCTACTCCCGCCGCTAGCGCACCAGCACCGGTGGCGGGCAGCGAACGCCATAGACCTGCACATCGGCCTCGCCGAGCTTGACGCCGAGCACTTCGCACAGGGTATTGATCAGTCCATCCAGCATCGGACCGAGGGGAGCGAGCTGCGACGCGAGCAGCTGCCGGACGTGGCCCTCGGTCAGGCCGATCGCGAGAATGCCGAGATCGACCTTCATGTCCAAATCCTCGACAAGAGAGGTAGCGATCGACTGCGCGACCGTGGTGGTGCGCACCGACTTGACCGCTTCGTTGGTGATGTCGGCCACACTGAAGCCGAGCTGCTGGGGTTGCGTCGAGGCAATCTGAATGTCGGCGCTGGCGTTGACTCGCAGGAGCTTCAGGACATCGACGATCGTTGCCCCGTTCACGGTCGGAAATGCCCCGAAATTGGCCATGGCGGCATCGCTCACATCGCCGACAACAAGGCGAGCGACCCCGGGCCTTGCGGCGATCACGGCAGTGCCGGTTACGGCATTGCCGGCCGGACAGGTGCCCGACTGCGCCATCGCTTCCGCATTGGCGACTTCGAGGTAGAGGGGCAGACGGACATCGACGATCGGTAGAAAGCCCAACAGGTTCAGTTTCAAATTGGCGACGATCCGCAGCCGGATCTGGGCGGTGCGCACAATCGTTCCGGTCGGTCCGATCGCGTACCAGGTACCGCCTTGCGGCGGCTCGCCGATTGACAGCAACATCGTCAACCCGAGCAGCCCCGGGAGATCCGCCGTTGCATTGAGCGCCACCTGATGGCTGCCGTCGCTGACCGCGCTGCTTAGCGCGAGCAATTCCAGAACCGACAGCTCGGTGAAGGCCCCGGTCTCTCCCGTCCCGATCGGCAACCCGCCAAAGAGCCCAAGGTCGAAGAGCTTGCCGATGGTCACTTTGCCGTCCGGGCCGGCGGCCGCCGCGATCGTCAGCATGGCGGTCCGTTCGGCACCTGACAGAGTCCGGGCCAGAGCCGCAGCAATGACCCCGCGACTTGCCTCGACGGCAAGCAGATCATTGTAGGTTCCAACGGTTATGCCGAGTTCGCTCGCCAAGGCATCGAGGAAACCAAAGGCACCGACCTTGGCGCTAAGGATGTTGTCATAGGTGACCGCCGAGAGCGCAACATCGGTGCCCAGCAGGCCGTTGAGCAGCGCGTTGGCCACCCCACCCTGCACGCTCGCGAGCCGGGAGCCGACCGAAAACGCCACCTGCGGCGTGACCGCGGCGACGGCCTCGACTCCGATATCGGGTGGCTCGATCCAGCCGCGCGCGAAGTACAGCGTGCCTTTCCGCGTGAACCGCACCCGTACCGCATTGGCCGGAGCCTGGTTGGCGCGGAAGCGGGCTGCGACCGACAGGCCGGAATCGGGCACATATTGGCCGATCTCCACCTCCAGCCGGGTAGAGCTGAGCGGGTTCTGGAGGTCATGATGTGCAAGACCGCGCGCGATCAACCCCGCCTCGCCCAGCGCCGCCCTGGCGACCGAGTAGGCGTTGGCCGGATTGCGGGCGGCCTGCATCGAAGCGAGGTCGACCGCCGACTGGGCCACTCGTCTTTCGATGTAGAGCGACCCCTCATCTATGGCGAAGGCGCCCAGGACAGCGCCGAGCGCGAGGGCGGCCGCGAACATGATCGCCATGTTGCCGCGCTCGCTGTCCTTGAAGGATGACAGGAGCCGACCGACCCTACCCCGGCTCATCTGCCACCTTTCCGGATCACCGAGGTATAAGCGATGGTCTTGCTCGGCAGGGGCAGCGGCACATAGAGGTTCCAGATCGGCAGGGAGGCGGCGTCGTAGCTCACCGTCACCTGGTACTGGTTGACGTCATCGGGTTTGTCGCCAATCGCGTAGGTCACCCTGGTGGCGTCGATCAAGACATAGGCGCCCGCGTTGTTGGCGATGTAGCTCGAGACCAGGCTGTCGCGCTCATTGTGGCTCAAGCCGGCGATTGACGTACGTGCGGCATCAGCTGCGATCTGCTGCACTGAAAAGGCGGCGCCGAAATAGATGGCATAGGCGATCATCCCGAACAGCATCAGCAGAAAGACCGGCGCCAGGAGCGCGAATTCGACTGCCGAAGCGGCACCTTGTTCAAGCGCAAACGACGCCAGGCTGAGTCTTCTTCTTGGCACCTGGCCCAACCTCCACCGTCGGCCGGCCCTCGCCACAGGGCAGCCACTTCAAACTGCCGGCTGACCCGGCTGGAGCTTGAGCGAACCCGAGGGCCGAGCCGGTATCTCTCCGGTCTTCGACCCGCGCCACAGGGGCGGATTTCGTTCTGGGGAAGCGGTGACCGCCGTTCAATCAACTGCGCCCAATCGGCGCTCGCTCAAATCCATTCTCGTGCAATGTACAAGGTTGAATCACATTCCAGTCGATCTGGGAATACCGATTCTTGATCCCGATCTCATCTCGCCTTTTTGTATTCAAATTTGCCGAATCGAATACCGACAATCTCCACTTTCGGTAAGCCAATCGTGCCCTGCCGGATGCATCCGGCGACCGCGTTTGGCGGTCAAAGCGTCGATATATTGCATGGAGATAGATATGATACGGAATACCACTTTAGCCCTAACGGGCGGAGTGCTGCTGGCCGCTATGGCCGCAGTGTCGTCGGCGAGCGCGGCCGGTCTGCTCAGTGGCCTGCTCGATGACGTCGTGACGATCAGCAGCGGCACTGCCTCGAACACGGGCCTGGTCAATATCGGTCTCGGCGGCAGCAACCTGGCGTCGGTCAATGTCGGCGGTGCGACGAGCAATCTCATCGACGCCGACGTGACGGTGCTCGGCGCTGGAGGTGTTGCGTCGGTGAGCGGCAACGTTGCCGGGTTGGTCGGTGCCGACATCAATGTCGGCGGCGATGGCGGCATTGATGTCTGCCTCGACTTGCTCGCCAGCGACTGTACGCCGGCCGGCGGTGGCGGTGGCGGCGGCGGCGGCGGCGGCGGCGGCGGCGGTGGTGGTGGTGGTGGCGGTGGCGGCGGCAATGGACACGGTGTTGCGAGCCTGAACGCGGCGTGCGCCAGTCCCGATGACCAGCGTGCGATCGAACTGCTGACGAGCACCCACTACGACATGTCGGTGTTTGCCTCCTGGGCCCGCGCGACGACCGTCAAAATCGTGCCCATGCGTCCGTGCCCACCGGTCAAAGCCAGCATAGCGTCGGCGATCAGAAGCAGCTCGGCCATGGACCTGCTGCATCGTGCGGTTCAGCGCGACATCTTGATCAACGCCACACTGGGCCGCACCCAGTATGATCCGGAGGACGTTCTGGCCGTCAGGAAATCCGGCCAGACCGTGCAGGTCTACGTGTTCTGAGACCCAAATATGCCATGGCGCGGCCCCCGGTGGGCCACGCCTGGTGGTCGTGATGCCGACCCCCTGCGAGGCTGGATCGGTCCTTGCCGGTCCAGCCTTCAGCTCTTGAGCGCGGGCAGATCGCGGTAGGCGGCGAGGCACTCGGGATTGGCGAGGGCGGTGTCGTTGCTGATGGTGCGGCCGTTGATGGTGTCGCGCACGGCGACCTCGGAGACTTTTCCGGAGCGGGTCCGGGGAATCTCGGCGACCGCGACGATGCGGGCCGGCACGTGCCGGGGGGTGGCGCCGGCGCGGATGCGGCTGCGAATGAGCTTTTCGAGATCGGCGGTGAGCTCGGCCCCGGCGCGCAGGCGGACGAACAGCACGATGCGCTCGTCGCCTTCCCACGCCTGGCCGACGGCGACGGCTTCGACTACTTCCGGGATGGTCTCGACCTGGCGATAGATCTCGGCGGTGCCGATGCGCACGCCGCCGGGATTGAGCGTGGTGTCGGAGCGGCCGTAGATGACGTAGCCGCCGGAGGGCCGCTGTTCGACGAAATCGCCATGCGTCCAGACGCCGGGATAGCGCTCGAAATAGGCGGCGCGATAGCGACTACCGTCGCTGTCGTTCCAGAAGCCGACCGGCATGGAGGGGTGCGATTTGAGGCAGACCAGTTCGCCGGGAACGCCATGGACCGGGCGGCCGTCGGGTCCGTAGGCCGCGAGCGCCATGCCGAGCATCGCGCCCTGCAATTCGCCGCGCCGCACCGGCAAGGTCGGCACGCCGCCCATGAAGCAGCCGCAGATATCGGTGCCGCCGGAGATCGAGGCGAGGTGGAGATCGGATTTCCACGCGCGGTAGATGTAGTCGAAGCTTTCGGGCAGCAGCGGCGAGCCGGTCGAGAGGACGGCGCGGAGACTGTCGAGCTTGTGGGTCTTGGCCGGCGAGACGCCCGCCTTATGCGCGGCGTCGATGAACTTCGCCGAGGTGCCGAACAGGGTGATGGCTTCGCTGTCGATGAGATCGACCAGACGGTCGGGCTTGGGATAGGCCGGGTTGCCGTCATAGGTGACGAGCGTCGCTTCCGAAGCGAGACCGCTGATCAGCCAGTTCCACATCATCCAGCCGCAGGTGGTGTAATAGAAGAGGTGATCGGCCTTGCGCAGATCGCTGTGCAGCACCTGCTCCTTCATATGCTGCAGCAGCAGCCCGCCGCCGGAATGCACGATGCATTTGGGCTTGCCGGTGGTGCCGGAGGAAAACAGGATCGCCATCGGCGCATCGAACGCCTGCCGGACGAAGGCGATGGGGCGCGGCTGGAACGGCCGCAGCCACTCCTCGAAGCTCACAACCGGTTTGGGCGTTGGGATATGCGCCGACCGGGTGCCGAATAGAACGATCTTCTGCACGGATGCGCCGGCGGCGACCGCCTCGATGCTGGGCGATACGTCGACGACCTTGCCGGCATAGCCGTAGCTGGGCACGGCGAACAGCATTTTCGGTTCGACCTGGGCGAGCCGGTCGGTGGCGCCGGCGGGACCGAAATCGGGCGAGCAGGAGGCCCAGATGGCGCCGATGGCGGCGCTCGCCAGATAGAGCGTGATCGACTCGATGTCGTTGGTGACGATGGCCGCGATGCGGTCGCCGGGGCGGACGCCGTCGGCGGCCAAGGCCTGGGTGCACCGCGACACCAGGTCGTAGAGCTCACGCCGGGTGAGCGTGCGCCGCATGCCGTCGTCGCGATGCGCGATGATGGCGAGCCGGTCGTCGGGCGCGCGCAGGGCGTTCTCGGCGTAGTTGAGCCGGGCATCGGGGAAGAAGCGGTCGTGCCGCAGATCGGCACCGGCGACGAAACTGCGCCCGCCCTTGTCGCCGATGATGCCGAGGAAATCCCAGAGCCGGCTGTAGAAATCGTCGGGCTTGGCCAGCGACCAGTCGAGCAAGCCGTCGTAGTCGGTGGGCTCGAACCCCTGGGCAGTGGCGAAGCGGGCCAGCGCGGTGGCCGAGATGCGCGCCTGGTCCGGCTGCCAGAGGATTTCGCCGATTGCGTCAGACATGTTCAACCGCCATGGCAATGCCCATGCCGCCGCCGATGCACAGGGTGGCGATACCGCGTCGCGCAGAACGTCGTTTCAGCTCATGCAGGAGCGTGACCATAATCCGCGCCCCCGATGCGCCGATGGGATGGCCGAGCGCGATGGCGCCACCGTTGACGTTGACCCGCTCCGGATCGAGGCCGAGTTGGTGGACCACCGCCAGGCTCTGGGCCGCAAACGCCTCGTTGATCTCCCACAGGTCGACCTCGCCGGCCGACCACCCGGCCCGCTCCAGCGCCTTGCGGCTGGCCGGGATCGGGCCCAGCCCCATCACCTGCGGATCGACGCCGGCATGGGCCCAGGCGACGATGCGGGCCAGCGGGGCGATGCCGCGTTTCGTCGCCTCGTCGACATGCATCAGAATGAGGGCCGCGGCGCCGTCGTTGATGCCGGAGGAGTTGGCCGCGGTGACGCTACCATCTGCCGCGAACACCGGCTTCAGCTTCGCCATCGCCGCGAGATCGGCATCGTGGCGGATGAACTCGTCGGCGCCGATCGTCACCGGGCCCTTGCGCGAGGCGATTTCGACGGGCGCGATCTCGTCGTCAAAGCGGCCGCCGCGCGAGGCGGCCGAGGCCTTCTGCTGCGAGGCGAGCGCGAATCCATCCTGCTCGGCGCGGCCGATCTGGTGGAGCCGCGCAACGTTCTCGGCGGTCTGCCCCATCGGGTAGCCGTAGAAGGCGTCGGTGAGGCCATCCGACATGATGGTATCGCGCAGCGCCAGGTCGCCGAGCTTCTTGCCGGCCCGGATGGCAGCGACATGCGGGGCGTTGGACATGCTCTCCTGGCCGCCGGCGAGAACGATGCCGGCGCTGCCGGTAGCGATCTGCTGCATCGCAAGGGCAACCGCGCGAAGGCCGGAACCGCAGACCTGGCTGACGAGGGCGGCGGGCGCGGTGTCGGGCAGCCCGGCAAGGCGCGCCGCCTGGCGGGCCGGGTTCATGCCCTGCCCCGCCGTCAGAACCTGGCCGAAAACCGTCTCGTCGATGTGGCTGGGATCGAGCCCGGCATCGCCGAGCGCGGCGCGAATGGCGACAGCGCCGAGTTCATGGGCGGCAAGGGAGGACAGCGCCCCGCCCAATGCGCCGATCGGGGTTCGCCGGGCGGCGACGATCACGATCTCCGGTTGACTCACCATACTCTCCACGGGTCGGAACTTCGGATCGATTTGCGAGGCACGCGTATTGGCGGACGCCATGCCGGTCAATTGGCGAAAGGTCGGATTTGCCTAAGCCCCGACGACGAGCGCCAGGCGGTCGCGGGCCGCGATCAACTGCGCGGCGAGCGTTTCGCGCAGACCCTCGAAGCGGCTCGTCGGGCACGGGATCGAGATCGCGTACATACCCCCGGCGCGATCGCGGAAGGCGGTGCCGACCGCCGAGATGCCGGGGAAATGCTCCTCCTCGTCCACCGCCACGCCGGTCTTGCGGACGGTTTTGATCTCGGCCATCACCTGATCGACGGTGCGCGTCTTGCCGTTGGCGATGGTAAGCGGGGTGCCGGCCAGCAGCCGGCGGGCCGCCACATCATCGAGCAGCGCCAGGCAGGCCTTGCCGTTGGCGGTGCAATGGAGCGGAAACATCTCCCCCACCGCCGAGACGGCGCGCAGCCGATGCGAGCCCGGGACCTGATCGAGGAACACCAGATGGTCGCGGCGAAGCACGGCGAGATCGACGGTCTCCCCGCACGCCTCCGAAAGCTGCTTCAGGTGCGGGTGGGCGATCTCGACGATATCGATCTTCGAGTTGGCGGCGAGCGCCAGTATTTCGGTGCCGAGCCGCACGCGGCTGGTGGGCGACGCCGCCATCAGCAGCCGCTCCTCGATCAGGGCGTGGACGATGCGCTGCACGGTCGAGCGCGGCAGCTCGACGCGCGTCGCGATCTGGCCGAGGCTCAGGCCATCCGGTTCGTCGCGCAGCGATCGCAGAATGCTCGCGGCGCGGCTGATGACCTGGATGCCGTTGCCGCCATTGCGGCCATCGGCCGCTTCCGGCTCGGATGGTTCCTGCTTCACGTGCACGCCCCCTGTTTCACTGCCGCTGTCATTTGTCCGTTCCAGGAGTTTCAGATTGACCTGTGTACTACATCGCGGTACGCATGTCTCGCAATGCGAGACAACATCGCGGCAGATGAGAGGGGATGTCCATGGCCAAGATACGCGGGATCGAGTTCCAGGAGAATCTCGCCAACCCGATGGGGCTGAATTTCTACAACCTCTCGCACCGCTGGGGCTTTCAGTGCCCGAATTGGCCGTATTTCGAAGACGTCAAGATCGAGCGCATCCACTATATGGCGAAGTCGGGGGTGCTGTCCCAGCGCATCACGACGTCCATGCATTCGACGACGCATATCGACGCACCCGCCCACGTTGTACAGGGCGCGCCCTTCATTGACGAGGTGCCGCTGCCGCACTTTTTCGGCTCGGGCATCGTCGTCTCGATGCCCAAGAAGAAGTGGGAATTCATCACCGCCGACGATCTCGAGAAGGCCGCCGGCAAGGCCATCCGCCCGCATGACGTGTTGATCATCAATACCGGCTGGCACAAGGTCTACGAGGACGGCGACTATTTCGCCTATTGCCCGGGCTTTGTGCCCTCGGCCGGCCAGTGGATGGTCGACCATCAGGTCAAGGTGGTGGGCCATGACACCCAGGCCAACGACCACCCGCTCGCCACCGCCATCGGCCCGCAGCGCAACGGGCCGCTGCTGCCGCATCTGGAGCAGGAATATCGCGAGTGGTCGGGCGGGCATGACTGGAAGGACGACTTCCCCGATTGGGAGCCGGTGCACCAGATCCTGTTCAAGAACGGGATTCTCGGCATCGAGAATGTCGGCGGCGACCTCGATGCGGTAACCGGAAAGCGCGTCACCTTCGCCTTCTTCCCGTGGAACTGGGACCGCGGCGACGGTTGCATCATCCGGCTGGTGGCGATGACCGATCCGGCCGGGGACTATCGCATCGAATCCGGGGAGTCCCTGTAATGGATATCAAGCGTTTCGCCGACGCCAAGCCCTATGAGGCACGGAACCACCGCGACGTGCGCGGGCTCAGGCTGTTCGGCGCCGAGGCGGGCGGACCGACGAACTTCGTGGTCGGCATGTCGCACTTTTTGCCCGGCGGCGGCGCCGGACCGGACGCCTCGCCGACCGAGAAGGTCTATGTTGTGCTCACCGGCCAGCTGACGCTCATCGTCGACGGCAAGGAGAGCGTGCTCGGCCCCAACGACAGCTGCTTCATCGGCCCCAACGAGACCCGCGAGATCATCAACCGCGGCAATGACGTGGTGACCATGCTGGTCGTCTTCAACACCCTCAAGGCATAACCGAGATGGCCGACCAGGGCGCGCTGAGCAATCCGCACTCGCTGTTCGACGTGACCGGCAAAGTCGCGATCGTCACCGGCGCAACGGGAGCGTTCGGCGGCGTCGCCGCGACGGTGCTCGCCAGCGCCGGGGCGAAGCTCGTGCTCTGCGGCGGCAACAGCGCCGGGCTCGACGAGATCGCCGGGGCATGCCGGGCCCAGGGCGCGGAAATCGAAGCCATCAATCTGCGGCCGGACAGCGAAGCCAATTGCGACGCGGTCGTCGCCGGCGCGGTGCGGCGCTTCGGGGAAGTCAACATCCTCGTTGCCGGCTCCGGCAAGAACATCGTTTCGAAGATCGCCGAGATGAAGCTCGAGCAGTTCCTCGAGGTGATGGACGTCAATGTCACCCAGAGCTGGATGATGGCGCGCGCCGCCGGCAAACAGATGCTGGCGCAGGGCAAGGGCGGCAAGGTCGTGCTGATGTCGTCGGCCCGTGGCCTCCTCGGTCATCCGGCCGGGTACACCGCCTATTGCGCCTCGAAATCGGCGATAGACGGGATCACCAAGGCGTTGGGCTGCGAATGGGGATCGGCGGGCATCACCGTCAATGCCATCGCGCCGACTGTGTTCCGCTCGCCGCTCACCGCCTGGATGTTCGAAGACAACGAGCGCGCCAATGCGATTCGCGCGGGATTTCTGGCGCGCGTGCCGGTGGGCCGTCTCGGCGAGCCCGAGGACCTGGCCGGTCCCCTGCTGTTTCTTGCGTCCCGCGCGTCCGATTTCTACACTGGGCACATCCTTTACGCCGACGGCGGCTATACGGCGGGGTGACGGCAGGTGGCATCGCTGCAGCGGATCGGGGTGGTCGGCGCCGGGCTCATGGGTCACGGCATCGCGCAGGTGTTTGCCGTCGCCGGACATGAGGTGCGCGTGCACGATCCGGTGACGAGTTCGCTTGCGACGCTGAAATCGCGGATCGGCGCCAATCTCACCGATCTCGGTCTCGATCCCGCCGCGGCCGAGCGCGTC
The DNA here is from genome assembly GCA_016213505.1 of Devosia nanyangense. Lineage (GTDB taxonomy): Bacteria > Pseudomonadota > Alphaproteobacteria > Rhizobiales > Devosiaceae > Devosia_A > Devosia_A nanyangense. The sequence goes on along the minus strand of JACRAF010000029.1, from coordinate 14,367 downwards.
ACCCCGTGCGACACGCTCGCGGACGCAGCGGCCGATACCGATGTGGTGTTCGAGGCTGCGCCCGAGAGACTTCCGCTCAAGCAGTCGATCTTCGCCGAACTCGAGCGGCATGCCCCATGCGGTGCAATCCTCGCGTCGAATACCTCCGTGATCCCGATCGGACAAATTGCCGAGCGGGTCGCCAGCAAGGACCGGGTCGTCGGGACCCATTGGTGGAATCCGCCCTATCTGGTGCCGCTGGTGGAGGTGATCGAGACGGCGGGAACGGCGCCGCAAACGGTCACCACGATGATCAAGTTGCTGGAGAGCGTCGGCAAGACCGCGGTGCACGTGCGCAAGGACGTCCCCGGCTTCGTCGGCAACCGGCTGCAACACGCGCTCTGGCGCGAGGCGATGGCGCTGGTGCAGGAGGGCGTCTGCGACGCCCGCACGGTGGATATGGTGGTCAAGGCCGGCTTCGGCCGGCGTCTTGCCGTCCTCGGACCACTCGAGAACGCCGATCTGATCGGCACCGATCTCAGCCTCGACATCCACGAGAATGTGCTGCCCTATCTCGACCGGACGCCAGAGCCGCTGCCCTATCTCAAGCAGCTCGTGGCCGAGGGCAAGCTCGGCATGAAGTCGGGCGAAGGGTTCCGCACCTGGACGGCCGGGGAAGCCGATGCCTTGCGCGCCAAAGTGCGCGACCATCTCAAATCCATGGCCGGCAACGGCAACAGAGGAAACTGACCAGCGTGGCGAACAAAGTCATCATCAGTTGCGCCATCACCGGCGGCATCCACACGCCGACGATGTCGGACGCCCTGCCCTACCGGCCCGAGGATATCGCGCAGCAGGCGATCGCGGCGGCCGAGGCCGGTGCCGCGATCCTTCACCTCCATGCCCGCGACCCGGAAACCGGCCGGCCCTCGCCCGACCCTGCCGTATTCATGCGCTTCCTGCCGGTGATCAAGCAGGGCTGCGACGCGGTGGTGAACATCACGACAGGCGGCGGGCTCAACATGACCGTCGAGCAGCGGCTCGAGGCGCCGCTTCTGGCCAAGCCCGAGATGTGCTCGCTCAACATGGGCTCGATGAACTTCGGCATCTATCCCTTGGCGGACCGCTACAAGAGCTGGAAGTTCGACTGGGAGGAGCCGTATCTGCGCGGCACCGACGACTTCATCTTCCGCAACACTTTTCGCGACATCGAGCGCATCATCAAGATGCTCGGCGAGGAGCACGGGACGCGCTTCGAGCACGAGTGCTATGACGTCGGGCATCTCTACAATCTCGCCCACTTTGTCGACCGCAAGCTGATCAAGCCGCCATTCTTCGTGCAGATGATTTTCGGCATCCTGGGCGGCATCGGCCCCGACATGCGCAACCTGATGTTCATGAAGGAAACGGCGGACCGGCTGTTCGGCGACGCTTATCAATGGTCGGTGCTGGCGGCGGGCCGTCACCAGATTCCGTTTGCGACGCAGGCGGCGATGATGGGCGGTAATATCCGTGTCGGGCTCGAGGACTCGCTCTATATCGGCCGCGGCCAACTGGCCACGAGCAATGCCGAACAGGTCACCAAGATGCGCCACATAATCGAGCAGCTCGGTTACGAGATCGCGACGCCAGCCGAGGCACGCGCGGCGCTCGCATTGAAGGGCGCCGACCGGGTCGGCTTCTGATAGGTTCGGGTCAGGGGGAGACGATGCCGTGAGTGGGTTTCGCCGGGTGATCACGGGGCACGACACGACCGGACGGTCGGTCGTCGCCAGTGACGAACTCGTCGCCGAAGGTGCGCTCGGCAATTTCAACTTCTTCCGCCTTGCGGCGAAGGACGCGCCGGTCGACCTCGCGAGCGCCACGAGCGATTTTCCGTTCTTCCCCGGGGCGGGCCAGACCGTGTTCCGGATTTTCCAGCTGCCTGGAGCCGACCCGAACCTGCCGGCCGGCGCGCTGGAGGAGTTCTCGAAAGTGTTCTTCGCCGGGATCGGCTCGCCCGACGCCAAGGTGGACACCAGCCGGCATCCGCTGATGCACCGGACGCCGACGACCGACTTCATCGTGCTGCTCTCAGGCGCGGTGTCGCTGCTGCTCGACGAGGGCGAGCCCATCGCGCTCAAGCCGTTCGACGCGGTGGTGCAGCGGGCGACCAATCACGCCTGGGTAGTCACCGGCTCGGAGCCGGCCGTGCTGATGGCATGCATGAACGGCACGGGCAGCGCATGAGCGGGCAAGGCAGCGGTACCGGCGGACCGTTCGCCACGTCGAACCTACCGCATTCCGACTACGATCGCGCGCCGCAATACGAGACCATCGTCCGCGAACGCGACGTCGCAGTGCCGATGCGCGACGGGGTCAGGATCGTCGCCGACGTGTACCGGCCGGATGCCGACGGTCCCTTCCCGGTGCTGCTTGCGTTCGGGGCGCACAGCAAGGAGATACAGGGGCCGGACCTGCCGGCGACGTTTCCAGCGCAGCCGGCGTTCTCGACGCTCTGGGTGGGGCACATGGAGGCCGGCGACACGCGCTATTTCGTGTCGCGCGGATATGTGCATGTGGTCGCCTCGCCGCGCGGCTTCGGCAAGGCGGAAGCGGGCGGCTCGCGCGAATGGGACAGTTATGACCTGATCGAGTGGATCGCGGCGCAACCCTGGTGCAATGGTCAAATCGGCATGGCCGGCATCGGCGCCTTCGCCGCCGAGCAGTTGAATGCCGCAAAGCAGCATCCGCCGCACCTCAAGACCATCTTCGCCTACGACGCCCGCGGCGCCTATGGCCCAATGGGCGGCTTCCGCGAGGAGTATCCGGGCGGCGTGATGCACGCCTTCCGCTATCTGCAGGACCATTTTTCAGGGGCTCATCACAGCAAGGGCGCGCCCGGGCCGCTGACGCCGGAACGCGAAGCGCTGTGGCGGGAGGCGATGGCCAACCCCGACTACAAGATGTATCCGCACCTCTACAATGTGCTGACCTTCAAGGGCCAGCACATGCCCCGCGTCTTCGATGCTTTGATCTCTCCCTGGGACCGGGAGGAATGGTGGGACGAGGCAGAGCGGCTGATCCGCGGCATCGACATTCCGGTCCACACCGGCGCCGGCTGGTACGGCTACACCTACAAGACGCACCTTTCGGGCGCGCAGAACTACTTTGCGCTGCTCGACGTGCCCAAGAAGCTGACGCTCATGGGTCCCACGCATCCCGACCGGCCGCTGCGTGCGCTGCGGCAGCAGATGCTGCGCTGGTACGATCACTGGCTGATGGGGATCGACAGCGGACTGTTCGACCAGCCGCCGGTTACATACTGGCTGATGGGGGCCAATTCCTGGCGTGCGGCGACGGACTGGCCGCTGCCGCAGACGCAATGGACGAAGCTCTATCTCAACAGCTGGGAGCGGCTGAGCGAGGAACCCTATCTGCCGCAAAGCAACGACGAGTTCGTGCCGCCCGACAGTTTCGTCCAGATGCCGCCGACGCAGACCAACCGTGTCGAGAGGCTGCGTTACCTGACCGATCCGCTGGGTGAGGACGTCGAAATCGCTGGGCCGATCTCGCTGACGCTCTATGCCGAGATCGACCAGGACGACACCAACTGGATCGTCGTTCTGAAGGACGTCGGACCCGACGACGGCGTCCGCACGGCACGCGAGGGGGAACGCGACATCCGCGCCGACCTCAACGAGCGCGAGCTGACGCGCGGCTGGCTCAAGGCCTCGCACCGTGCCCTCGATGTGGAACGGTCGAAGCCGGGACGCCCGTGGCACAAGCTGACGCGCAACGCACAACAGAAGGTCGCGCCAGGCGAGATCAACGCGTACGTGATCGAAATCCTGGCGACGGCGAACCTGTTCAAGCGCGGCCATCGCATCTGCGTGGAAATCACCAGTCTCGACCTGCCGACGGGCGTCAGCGGCATGACCAATGTCGAGTACATCCCCTACCACATCTGCTCGAGCCGCACGACGCTGCACCGCATCCACCACGACGCGGCGCACCCCTCGCACCTGCTGCTGCCCGTCATCCCTGGCTAGGATGATCAGCGGGTTCGACGAAGAAGTCGCGCAGCAGCCGGACCAGTGCCTCGGGCTGCTCCTCGGGGATCCAGTGGGCGGCGTCCGCGACGATCTCCGACCGCAGGTTCTCGGCGATCCCGGTGAGCGAGTGGCCGATCGCGTCGCCCTGCGAGAACTCGCCGCCGATGGCGAGCACCGGCATCTTCAGCGTCACACCGGTCCGCGCCCGCTGATCGGCGATGTCGCGATCGATGGCGCGGTAGAGCTCGAACCCGGCATGGAGGCGCTCCGGATGCTCGTAGCAGCGGATATACTCGTCGATGTCGTCCTGGGCGAAACCAGCGCGATTGTGCCCTGTGGCATAGAACCAACCGAGATATTCACGAACGCGGCCCGTGACGAGCGTCTCGGGAAGATCGGGGACGCGATGGAACGGCATGTGCCAGATGGCATTGGCGACGATCCGCAGCGGCAGCTCCCAGAAGCGATCGTCGAAGACGCCGAGCTCGATCATCACCAGCCGCGGCACAAGCCGCGGAGCATCGTGCGCCAGGGAATAGGCGACGAGCGATCCCCAGTCGTGCCCGACGACCGCCATCGGTTGGATGCCGAGATGATCGAGCAGGCGCTGCACGTCGCCGGCGAGGGTGCGCTTGTCGTAGCCCGTGGGCGGACAGGACGATTGGCCAAATCCCCTGAGGTCGGGCGCGATCACCAGGTGATCGGCGGCCAGATCGGTCATGACCCGACGCCAGGCTCGCGAGGTCTGCGGCCAGCCGTGGAGGAGGACCACGGCAGGCCCCTGCCCCGCTGTGCGGCAATGCAACCGCAGATCGCCCAGGTCGACGAAGACGCTTCGTATTTCGGTGTCGGCCAACGGGGCTCCCTCCGCGCCATGACTTTCGCGAATGGCAAAGGTACGACATTGAAATTGAGCGGGCCGATACCTTCTGACAGGTTGGCCATCAGAGTTTTGCGCTGCGCGACGGCGTTATCCGGAGGACATTGAGATGGACATCACAGCGGCCGTGGCGCGCGGCATCGGCCAACCCTTCAGCATCGAGCCGGTCGAGATCGAAGAGCCGCGGGACGACGAGGTGCTGGTGCGACTGGTGGCGACCGGGATCTGCCACACCGATATGTCGATGCGCGACCACAAGATCTATCCGGTGCCGCATCCGGTGGTGCTCGGCCATGAAGGGGCCGGGGTTATCGAGCGCGTCGGCAAGGCGGTGACGAAAGTCGTGCCGGGCGACCACGTCATCCTCGTTTCCGGCGCCTGCGGCCACTGCCCGAGCTGCGAGGCCGGGCTGCCAGTCTATTGTTACCACTTCAACGAGCACAATTTTTACGGCTCGCGCGCCGACGGGACGAGCCCGCTGTCGCAGCACGGCGAGATGGTGCACTATTTCCAGGCGCAGTCCTCGTTCGCGACCTTCTCGATCGCGCGGGAGCGCAACGTGGTGCGCGTGCCCAAGGAGGCGCCGCTCGAAATGCTCGGGCCGTTCGGCTGCGGCGTGATGACGGGGGCCGGGGCCATCATCAATTCGATGACGGTCGACGTGGGCGACTCGGTCGCGGTGTTCGGCACCGGCGCGGTCGGCTTGAGCGCCATCATGGCCGCCAAGCTCGTCGGCGCGGCGACCATCGTCGCGGTCGACATGCTCGACAGCCGGCTTGATCTCGCCCGCGAACTCGGCGCGACCGACACCATCAATCCGCAGAAGGAGGACATGGCAGCGGCACTGAAGCGGATCACCGGCGGCGGCGGGCTCAACTACGCGCTCGACACCACCGCCAATATGGGCGTGCTGCGCCAGGCGATCGATGCATTGGCGCCGCGCGGTACCTGCGGATTCGTCGGCGGCGCCCCTCCGGGCATGGAGCTGACGATCGACGTCGAGCATGTGATGGTGGGCGGCCGCACGATCCGCGGCATCATCCAGGGCGACAGCAACGCCGACGTGTTCCTGCCCAAGCTGGTCGAGCTGTTCGTCAAGGGCCGCTTCCCGATCCACAAGCTGATCCGGTTCTACCCCTTCGCAGAGATCAACACCGCAGTCGAGGATGCGCTCAGCGGCAAGGTGGTGAAGCCGGTGCTGCGGTTCTAGGCAGACGGTGCCGGAACGATGACACCGGTGCACAGCCCGAAACCGATCGATCGGCGCCCGGCGGCCACGGCTAGCCCATCGAGGACGACCTCGTCGCCGTCCTCGAGATAGGTCCGGCTTTCGACGTCGCCGAGACTGATGCCGCGAGTGCCGTTGGCGGACAATTCGAGCAGCGACGCCGCCTCGGTCTCGGCCGGACCGGATACGGTCCCCGAGCCGATCAGGTCACCGGCAAGCAGGTTGCAGCCGTTGCTCGTATGGTGGGCGACCATCTGCGCGAACGACCAGTAGAGATATCTCGCCTGAGTGCGGGTGACGACGGTCGGCGGTTTGCGCGCCACGCGCATCACCGCGGTTGCGATTCCGGCGGTCAGATCGAGCGCGAAGCCGCTCTTTGCGCCGTCGGGTTCGCGTAGATGCGGCAAGGGCACGGGATCGCCCTTGGGGTGCGATTCGAGCGGCGTGCGGAACGGCTTCAGCGCGTCCAACGTCACGATCCAGGGCGAGATGGTGGTGGCGAAGCTCTTGCCCAGGAACGGGCCGAGCGGCTGATACTCGAACCCCTGGATGTCGCGTGCCGACCAATCGTTCATCAAGCAGAGGCCGAAGATGCGATCCTCGGCACAGGCGATGGGGACCGGCCGGCCGAGGGCGTTGGACCCACCGACGATCGCGGCGATCTCGAGTTCGAAATCGAGGCGCCGGGATGGGCCGAACTGCGGCAGCAAACTGCCGGCGACGACGAACTGCCCATTTGGGCGCAGGACGGGGGTGCCGGAGACAACGACCGACGAGGCGCGGCCGTTGTAGCCGACCGGCAGGTGCCGGTAGTTGGTCGCGACCTCGTCGACGCCGCGCATCAGCTTGGCCGTGCGCCGGGCGTGATGGATCGACGCAAAGAAATCGGTGTAGCCGCCAATGTGCATCGGCACCCTGAACTCGATGACGGATTGCGGCACGAGCGCTGAAACGGCGCGAGGATCGGGCGTCGGGTCCGAGAGCACCGCGAAAAGAGCTCGGCGCAGCGCGGTCCAATCGGCGGGCGGGCGCATCAGCAGGGGGTTGAGCAGATCGGCGGCGAGCGTCGTCCGAAGATCGCCCGACAGGTCGTCGAGCAGGCCGGTTCCGGCGAGGGCGCGAAGATCGAGCACTTGGTCGCCGATGGCGACGCAGAGCCGCCAGCCGGTCTCACCCTTCGGCCGAAAGGAACCGAAGGGAAGGTTCTGGATGGGGAATTGCGAGGCTGGATCGTTGGCCGAGGCCACCCAGGACTTGGCGGCCGGATCGTGCGTCTCGTCAAGGCCGCGCGCGCTCACCGGCCGCTCTCGCTGCCGTCGGCGCGAGCGGATTTTGCGAGGAAGGTTCTGAGCCTCTCGCGGACGGCGGCGGCCGTCTCGGGCGTCCAGCTCCGAAACCCCTTGCCGGTTTTCATGCCGAGTTCGCCTTTGGCCACCAGCGCATCGAGATAGGGATGCGTGTGCGGCGTGACATCGAGATCGGAGATCAGGACGTCGTGGATGGCCTTGGTCAGATCGAGGCCGACGAGATCGGACTGCTCCAGCGGCCCGAGCACGGCCAGCCGCGCACCGAAGCCGAGCTTCACCACGTCGTCGATCGTCTCGGCGTCACACACGCCGGCGGCGACGAGGGCGATGGCCTCGCGCTTCAGCGCGTGTTGGAGGCGGTTGCCGACGAAGCCGGGAATATCGCGGTTGAGCACCACCGGATGCCGGCCGGCGGCGCGCAGCAGCTCGACGACGCGCTCGGCCGCCGCTCGGTTCGCCTCATCCTTGACCACCACTTCGACCAGCCGCACCAGATGCGGCGGGTTCCAGAAATGCGCGCCGACGAGCCGGCTCGGATCGGCAAGGCGCGCGCCGATGCTGGCGATCGGGATCGACGAGGTGTTGCTGCAAAAGATCGCGCGAGCCGGCGCCAACCGCTCCAACTCCGCGAAGAGCTGCTGCTTGAGCTCGAGCTTTTCGGGAACCGCCTCGAAGACGAAATCGGCATCGGCGACGGCCTCGGCGAGACTGGATGAGCCCTCGACCTGGTCAGCCGTCGCGCGGTCCGTGCCGAGCAGATCGCAAATCTCGCGGAGGCGCAGCGGCAATTGCTCGAGCGCGGCCGGCGACGGATCCTGGACGCGGACGCGATGCCCGGCGGCGCCGAACAGATAGGCGATGCCGTGACCCATCAGGCCGGCACCGACCACGGCGATGTGAGTTTGGGTCATCGCCTATCCAGCCGTGAAGCCGCCATCCACATACATGACCTGTCCGGTGCAGAAATCGGAGGCCGGCGCCAGCAGATAAAGCGCCATTCCAACCATGTCCTCGGCCTCGCCGAGCCGGCCGAGCGGGATGCGCGACAGGGTGCGCGTGCGCGTCGCCTTGCCGACGTCGTCGTCCTTCCACATCCACTCGGTGATCTTGGAGCGGAAGGTCGTGGGCGCCAGCGCGTTGACGGTGATGCCGTACTTGGCCCATTCGGTCGCCAAGACGCGGGTGAGCGCGTCGGTCGCGCCCTTCGAGGCGCAGTAGGCGGTGTAGCCGGAGAAATTGCCGTGGCGGCCGCGGGTCGAGGAGATCAGCACCGCCTTGCCCTTGATGGCTTCCTTGATCCAGTAGGTGCCGACCGCCTTGGCCATCAGCAATGCGCCGCGGACATTGGCATCCATCACGCTCTGCCAGTCGTCGAGGCTCTGATCCTGGATGAACCCGGCCTTGTTGGTGCCCGAAGCGACGACGAGCTGGTCGACCCTGCCGAACGCATCGAGCCCCGCCTTGAGCATGGCCTCGGCATCCTCGAGCGTATCGGGGCGGCGATTGATGGCGATCGCTTCGCCGCCGACTTCCTTGACCTCGGCCAGCACGGCGTCGAGCTCACTTTGTGAACCCGACGCCAGCACCAGCTTGGCGCCCTGCGCCCCGAGCGCGATCGAGATCGCCCGCCCGAGCGATCCCGAGGCGCCGGTGACGAGGGCAACCTTGCCCTTGACGTCGAACAGTGAAAGCGGATTGCGCAATGGTTCGGAAATCACTTGTTGCCCCTATTGTCCGGTTTCGATCCGGTACGTCTGGTCGGGATCGACGACAGCGACGACTCGCACGCCGCAGCCCTCGCCCTCAGGCCAGCGCCAGGGGAACGCCATGAAGGTGCAGCGCTTGCCGGTGATGGCGTCAAGGTCGCCGTTGATGTTTTCGATGCCGGGGATGCCGCCCTTCACCATCAGCGTCTTGTGGGCGATTTCCCAATAGGGAAAGTCCTTCATCACATCGCGCCCGGTCTCCTGGCGATATTCTTCCATCAGATGCGGATGCGACGGGCCAGGTCCGTGATCGACGAGCTTGGTGCCGAGCGGATGATCGAGGGCCTGCACGTCGACGCCCACGAGCTTGACCTGCTTGTCGACCAGCCACTCCGCCGATTCTTTGTAGAGGCCGGGGGAGTAGGCATAGTAGTCGTCGGTGTCGGCGAGCCGGCGATGGGTGCCGGTGTTGATCATCACGATGTCGCCCTTCTTGATCGCCGGCGACGCCTTCTCCAGATCATCGGCGGTGATGACGCCCCACTTGCCCTTGGGGATCGACACCGCCACCCCGGTGCCGAAGAACCGGTAGAGCGCATAGCCGCCCAGGGTCGGGGTGTTCTCGGTAACATGGATCGGCGCATCCATATGGGTGCTGCGATGCATGATGCCTTCGAACTCGGTGGTGTAGACGCCATGATTGGAATGGTATTGCAGCGTCGTCACGTTGATGCCGGGGGCCGAGGGCCATTCCGGGATTCCGTGACCCCAGCGGGCGCTGAGATTGTAGAATTTGAGACCGGCAGTGCTGTTCTTGAACGACATGGCGGGTCCTCAGGCGCCGGCCGCAAGCCGGAACGATCCGGCGGGATCGAGGATGGCGACGAAGCGAATGGCGCAGGCATCGCCGCCCTCGAAGTTCCACGGCATGGCATGGAAGGTGCAGCGTTTGCCGCTGACCTCGCTGAGGTCGCCGCCGGCATTCTCGATGGTCGGAATCCCGGCCGCCAGCAGCACCCGGTGGGCGGCGTTCCATTCGGGGAAATCGCCGAGCGCGCTGCGCCCGGTGGCGACCTCGTATTCCCTGGCGATGCGCTTCATCTGCGGGCCGTTGCGATGGGGGCCAAGCGACGTGGCGAGCGGGTGATCGACCTGTGGGGTATCGACGGCAACGAGCTTCACGCCCTTCTTCACCAGCCACTCGGCTGCATCCTTGGAGAGTCCCGGCGAGCGGCCGAAATACTCGATGCTGTCGCTGAATTTGGCGTGCCAGCCGGTGTCGATGACGACGATGTCCTCGGGCTCGATTGCCGGCGTCGCCGCCTCGAGATCGGCCGCGGTCACCAGTTCCCATCGCTGCTTGGGAATGCGGACGACCACGCCCGAGCCAAAGAAGCGATCGAGCGCGATCTCGCCGACGCCGATGCCGGTTTGGATCATGTGGCGCGGCGCGTTCACGTGGGTGCCACTGTGCATCACCATGCGGATGCGCTGCGCCATGACGCCGTTCTTGGCGTGCGTGCTGGAGCGGTAGACGCGCACTTCGTCGAAGCCCGGCTGCATCGGGACGTCGTGGCCCCATTCGTGGCTGAGCTCGTAGAATACGAGCCCGGTTTCAGGCTCGACGACACCGGGCATAGAACGCTCTCCACTCGCAACGACGCGACGGGAGCATCATCCAAGCCCAGGCGGAAACGCACCAATTCAAAGCCGCACGCCGGCAATACCCTTTCGGCATGGCGGCGGAGCCGGCCCGGCTATTCGCTGAGCGAGGCCTTGAGGATGGCCTTGAAACTCTCGACCGGCCGGATGGGCCGGTTGGTGCGGCGATAGGCGATGCCGGCGGTCGATTCCCAGAACGTGCCTTCGTGGGGGATGGGGACGAGGTCGAAGCGCGCCGTATCGGGCAACATGCGCTCGGGGAACAGCGCCAGGAAATCGCCCTCGCGCAGGATCTTGATGATGCCCACCGACACCGTCTCGACGGCGATCGTCGGCGGCTCGAGGCTATGAGCGACGAAGTACGCGTTGATCCGGTTGATGCCGACCGTATCGTCGGCGAGGACGAGCCAGCGGTACTTCGACAGCTGCTCGGCCGTAACCTCCCCTTCGTGGGCAAGGGGGTGGTTCGGGCGCGCGACGACCGTGTGATGGACCTCGAGCAGCGGCTCCTTGACGATCTCGGACTGCGCCGGGAAATCCAGATTGCTGCAGAAGATATCGATGTCGCCGCTCAGGAGGTCCGGCACCAGCGTATCGATGACGCCGCTGGTCAGCCGCGTTTTCACCTTGGGGTATTGCGCGCAGAAGGCGGCGATCACCGGCGGCAGAAGCGAGGTGATCCACAGTGGTCCGGCGCCGATGCGCAGCACCCCCGCCAGTCCCTGGTCGAGGGCGCTGATCTCGGCGAGGGCGTGACGGTATTCGAGGTCCATCAGCTTGGCGCGACGCGCCAGGATTTCGCCCTGACGCGTCAGGGCGACGCCGGTCGGGAGCCGCTCGAACAGGGTGACGCCGATGATGTGCTCGAGCTGGCGAATGCTGCGGGTCAGCGCCGGCTGGCTGATGTGCAGCGCCTCGGCCGCGGCGGTGACGTTGCGCTTTTCGGCAACCGCGAGGAATTGCTGAAGCAGACGCGAATGCATGTTCGACGCTCCGGAAGTGACGCTGACCGCGCGCCATACGCGCAGATTATGGGGTTGTTGGCCGCTTGGCAAAGCTCGGTGGCTAAACCTCGAAGACCTTCTTTTCGGTGCGGTGGAGGCATTCGCCCGGCCCATCGGGGCCGATCATGTAGTTGTCGCAGATCACCGAGAACTGCGAACTGGTCTCATAGCCGGGGTGCACGGCGAGGCAGAGGCCGGCCCTGAGGCGCATCGTCTCGTCCTCGCGGATGAGCGGCCGCTCGACCATGTCGTAGCCCTGGCCGTGCGCATAGAGCCGGCGCTCGACGGGCAGCCCGAGGCTCTGCATGAACGAATCGTGTGCCGCCGCGATGGCGCCGCAGGCAACGCCGGGCCGCATATGCCGCAACGTGGCGTTCTGCGCCTCCTGCACCGCAGCGAAGCCGTCGAGCAATTCGCCCGAGGCGCGGCCGAGAACGATGGTGCGGCCGAGTTCGGTGTAGAAGCCGCCTGGGCCGTTGACCTCGATCAGGATCGACAAATGGTCGCCCTGCGCCAGGGTGCGTCCCTGAAAATGGCGTCCCAGAAACGGCGAGCGTTCACCCACCGGGGCCGAGGCGCCGAGGATGATCCCCTGCTCGCTGCCCAGCGACTGGCAGTGGCGCCAGGCGGCGGCCGCCACGTCGGTATCACGCATGCCAGGTCGGATCGTCCTCAGGATTTCGGCGAAGACGATGTCCTGCAATGCCGCCGTCTGGCGGATCAGCGCGACTTCCTCGACGCTCTTGTTCGCCTTGATCTCATCGACCAAAGCCGTTGCGTCGACGACGTGACGGGGCGAGACAACCGCGCCCTCCACGGCCTGGACAAGGCCATGCGGGAGGTAGTTTCCGCCGATCAGGCCGACGGTCTTGAACCGATGCCGGCGCAGTGTCTCGGCGACGATCTTGCTGTCGTAGGACGAGGTGTAGTCAATCGAGGTGAAGGACGGTGCGGCGCGCACGTCGCCGACACCGGGTCGCCCGGGGTCGAATCCGTCGAGCTGGGTGCGGCCGTCGAACGGCCCCATCTCGACCACCACCATGGGGGCGGCCAGCGGGAAGACGACCGTGACAGGGTAGCCGTTGTTGGCCGGCCGGTCGGTGAACCACTTGACTGCTCCGCCGAGCCAGTCGTTGGTCGACTGCATGACGAGGGCATCGATGCTGCGCTCCGCCATGGCGGCGCGGACGGCGCTCCAGCGGCGTTCGAGCTCGACGCGCGAGATTCGCGTCGCAATCCGGTCGGCCTCGGCAATCACCTCAGTCTCCGGCGGGCCGCGCCGCTGCTGCGCCAACCGCCGCCGGCCCGACCGGATCGAGATATTGCAGACGTCGGCTGAGCGGGAACAGTTGCCAGCCGAAGCGATCCGCGAAATAGCCCCAGAGGCCGCTGCGCGCCCGCAGCATGATGAGGATGGCGACCAGCCCAAGGATGATCAGGTAGGTGCTGGCGAGGTCCGACAGATACTCACGCAAGAGGAAATAGATCACCGTTCCGACCAGCGGCCCCTCGACCCGCCCGATGCCGCCGATCACCGTGATGAAGATGACGTTGACCGTCCAGTTGCCCATGTTGAAGGCCGAGAACGGCGTGATGTTGAGCTTCTGCAGGAAGATCATGGCGCCGACCATGGCGGTGGCGATGCCGGCAACCACGAAGACGACCATACGCGTGCGGTTGACGTCGATTCCGTTCGACTGGGCCGCGGTCTCGTTGTCGCGGATGGCGGTCAGCGCCAGACCGTAGCGCGAGCGCAGGAGCACGACGATCGCGCCGATCACGAAGACGGCGAGCGCCAGGAAGATCCAGTAGATCAGGAACTCGCGCCCATCGCGGCTGGACGCGATCGATTTCACCAGCGCGGCCGGCAGGCTGAGGCCGGAGCCGCCGCCGACGATCGGGAGCTGCTGGAAGACCTGGGCGAGAACTTCGGCGACAACCCACGTACCGATGGTGAAGTAGGCGCCGCGCAGCCGCAGCAGCAGCAGCAGCACCGGCGCCGCAACCAGCCCGCCGATGAGCCCGGCCACAGGCAGGCCGATCAGGGGGTTCACGCCCAGCCAGAGCGCGATAATGTAGAGCGTGTAGCCGCCGAGCCCGACAAAGGCCTGCTGGCCGATGGACACCACGCCGGCGAATCCGGCCAGCAGGTTCCACAGGCTCGCCAGCGCGATATAGGAAAAGACCTCGGTCAGAAGCCGCATCGTCTGCCGGTCGCCCCAATAGGGCGCCGCCGCCAGCACCACGACCAGCAGCGCCCACGACACCAGGGCCAGGCGCGTCATCGCGTTGGTGTGCACCACGCGAATCTTCAGATCGGAGGGCGAACTCATTGCCATTGTTCAAGCCTTCCCAAACAGCCCCTGGGGCCGCAGCACCAGCACGATGAAGAACACGATGTGCCCAGCGGTGAACGGCAACCCGACATTGATCTGTCCACCGATCGCCTGGGCGACACCGAGCAGAATGCCGCCGGCAAGCGTGCCCCAGAGATTTCCCAGTCCGCCGATGATGATCGCTTCGAAGCCGAAGATCAGCAGCGCCGGGCCGGAGAACGGATTGAAATT
>JACRAF010000028.1 GCA_016213505.1 Devosia nanyangense | reverse complement strand
GGTGGGTGGGGTGCCGCGAGCACCGAAAGTGACTCGTGATCGCCTCCAAAACACCCGCAACATCAATCTCTTACTCACCCGACTCCCCGACTTATCCCCGCGCGTTCCGCCGGTGCTATTCTCCGCCTCAGCTGACCGCGCGGTACGGAGTCGAGACGAACGGCTGCGGTCGGCCAGCCAGGGGGCTGGGAGTCGTCCCGGCCTGACTGTGGTGGACGTTTGCCCGGCTGTGCCGGGGCCGCTCCATCCGGTGCCAATCCTGGCGTTCCGAGGCGCGTCGCGTCTCCACAAAACAAAACCTCAGAGACGCGACGCGCCTCGGGACCCGTATCTCCCCAACCCCGCAACCGGAGGCCGAAGCCGATGGCCGATTTCGCTCGCCCTTGCGGTCCCGCCCCAACTCGTGGCAAAGCCGCGCAAATCGGAGACGCCTCATGGCCGGAACACTGATCGTCGCCCTCGACCTCGACACTCGCGCCGAGGCCGAATCGCTGATCGAGGCACTCGGCGACACCGTGGATTTCTACAAGATCGGCTATCAGCTGGCCTATGGCGGCGACGGGCTGGCGCTCGGCAAGGCGCTGATCGCCGCAGGCAAGCGGGTGTTCTTCGACCTCAAGCTCCTCGACATCGACAACACGGTGGAAAAGGGCGTCGCGGCCATCGCGCGGACCGGGGCGTCGATGCTCACGGTCCACGCCTATCCCCAGTGCATGCGCGCTGCGGTCAAGGGCGCCGCCGGCTCGGGTCTCACCATCCTCGGCGTCTCGGTGCTGACCTCGATGGACGACCGTGACGTGGCGGAAGCCGGTTTCGCCCGCGACACGGCGGGCCTCGTGGCGCTGCGCGCCGGGCAGGCCAAAACGGCCGGGATCGGTGGGCTGGTCTGCTCGCCGCTCGAGGCCCAAATGGTCCGCTCCATCGTCGGGCCGGACATGGCCATCGTCACCCCCGGCATCCGCCCCGCCGGCAGCGCCGCCGGCGACCAGAAACGGGTCATGGGCCCGGCCGAGGCGATCGCCGCGGGTGCGTCGCACCTCGTCGTCGGCCGGCCGATCACCGCGGCGGCGGACCCCAAGCTGGCGGCCCGTGTCATTCTCGCCGAAATGGGCGGGACTCGCATCGTCTGATGTCCCCGGATAAGGGTTTGATATGACTGATCTGAAGGTAGCTATCGCCGGAGCCGGCGGCCGCATGGGGGCCGCGAACATCCGCGCCGTGACGGCGACGCCGGGGCTCGTCGTTCATTCCGCCTTCGACCGGCCGGGTTCGCCCGCCATCGGCCGCGACGCCGGCGAGGTCGCCGGCATCGAGCGGCTGGGTGTCGTCATCGTCGACGATGCGGAGGCGGCGCTGGCCGGCGCCGAGGCGATCATCGATTTCACCGTTCCGGCGGTGAGCGTGCTGCTCGCCGAACGCGCCGCGAGCCTGGGGCTCGTCCACATCATCGGCACCACCGGGTGCTCGAGGGACGAAGACTGGGCGATCCAGAAGGCCGGATCGGCCGGGGCGCGCATCGTCAAGACCGGCAATTTCTCGCTCGGGGTCAACATGCTGGCGGGCCTGGTACGCCAGGTGGCGAGGGCCTTGCCCGGCTACGACGTCGAAATTCTCGAGATGCACCACAACAAGAAGGTCGACGCGCCGTCGGGCACGGCGCTGATGCTCGGGCAAGCGGCGGCGGCCGGCCGCGGCGTCGATTTCGACGCCAGCGCGGTGCGCGGCCGCGACGGCCATACCGGCCCGCGTGTCCCCGGCACGATCGGCTTTGCAGCGCTCCGCGGCGGCAACGTCATCGGCGATCACACGGTGATCTTTGCCGGCGAGACCGAGCGCATCGAGATCACCCATCGGGCCGAGAGCCGGGCGATGTTCGCGGCGGGCGCCATGCAGGCGGCGCTCTGGGCAAAGGACCAGCCGGCGGGATTTTACGACATGGCCGACGTGCTCGGCGTCAAGGAGCAAGACTGATGGCCGGAACGCTGATCCTCGTTCGCCACGGGCAGAGCGAGTGGAATTTGAAGAACCTGTTCACCGGCTGGAAGAATCCGGGTCTCACCGAAAAGGGTATCGCCGAGGCGCGCGCCGCCGGCAGAAAGCTCAAGGCGGCGGGGATCGTGCCGACGGTGTTTTTCACCTCGGCGCTGGTCCGCGCCCAGCATTCGCTCGACCTCATCCTCGAGGAACTGGGCATCGTCAACCTCACGATCACCCGCGACCAGGCGCTCAACGAGCGCGACTACGGCGATCTCAGCGGCCTCGACAAGGACGATGCGCGCAAAAAGTGGGGCGAGGAGCAGGTGCTGATCTGGCGCCGCAGCTACGATGTGCCGCCGCCGGGTGGCGAGTCGCTGAAGGACACCGCGGCGCGCACCCTGCCGTATTACGAAAAGCACATCCTGCCCGCGGTCGAGGCCGGCGAGACGGTCCTCGTCGCCGCCCACGGCAACTCGCTCCGCTCGATCGTCATGGCCATCGAGCAGCTGACGCCCGAGCAGATCTTGAAGCGCGAACTCGCCACCGGCGAGCCGGTGATCTACCGGATTTCCAAGAGCGGCGAGCTCAAGGAGAAGGTGGCGATCTAGCTAGGCCGACACCACCCCCGCCTCCCAGCCGAGGATGGCGCGCTTGCGCGGCACACCCCAGTGGTAGCCGGTGAGGGCGCCGGTCGAGCCGACGACGCGGTGGCAGGGGACGACGAACGAGATCGGGTTCTTGCCGACCGCCGCGCCCACGGCGCGCGCCGCCGTCGGGCGGCCGATGGCGGTGGCGACGTTGGCATAAGTCGTGGCGCGGCCGACCGGGATCGTCAGCAGGGTCTGCCAGACCTTGACCTCGAAGTCGGTGCCGATCAGCACCACCCGCACCGGTTCCTCCGGGTTCCAGCGGTTGGGGTCGAACACCCGCCTTGCCACCGGCGCGATCTGCGCGTCGTTGCGTGTGTAGCGGGCGTTGGGCCAGCGCCGCCGCAGATCTTCGAAGGCGGCATCGACACTGACGACACCGTCGGCAAAGCCGATGCCGGCGAGGCCGTATTCGGTGAGCACCAGCACGGCGGTGCCGAACGGCGAGGGCGCGGTGCCCCAGATCATCTCGAGGCCCTCGCCCTTGGCGCGGTAGGCGCCGGGCGGCATCGCCTCGTAGGCGACGAACAGATCGTGCAGCCGCGAGGTGGAGCTGAGGCCGACTGCATAAGTGGTCGAGAGCACGCTCTCTTTGTCCGCCAGCAGCATCTTGGCGTGATCGAGCGCCACCGCCTGGGCGAAGCTCTTGGGGCTGAGCCCGCACCAGCGGCGGAAGAGATCGGTCAGTTGCCGCTCGCTCATGCCGAGCGAGCGCGCGAAGCGGGAAAGGTCGGTGTCCTCGGGGCCGGTCTCGCTGAGATAGGCGATGGCGGCGCGCACCGTCTCGTAGTCGTCGGCCGGGGTCAGGGTCTGATGCTGGGTCATGGTGACCATGGAATAGTCCCACGCAATGTCCGGCGCGACCC
Source organism: Devosia nanyangense (assembly GCA_016213505.1). Classification (GTDB taxonomy): domain Bacteria; phylum Pseudomonadota; class Alphaproteobacteria; order Rhizobiales; family Devosiaceae; genus Devosia_A; species Devosia_A nanyangense. The sequence goes on along the minus strand of JACRAF010000028.1, from coordinate 112,377 downwards.
GGTTTTGACGCGACCGGCGGGCCGGTGGTCAGGCCCGCGCCTTGCGCAGCGCCGACCCAAAGACCTTGCTGAGACTCAGCTTCTCGTCGGTGCTGAGGAACGCGCCGAGCGGCACCTTGCGCTCACGCTCCTTGAGCCAGAGGCCGGTGACCCGCTCGTTGAAATCGCGATCGATGACGAAGCGGACGTTGAACGGCTCGAAGCTCAGCACGTCTTCCTGGCCTTTGGGGTCGACCCGCTTGAGCTCCAGCGCGCCGGGCCACAGGGTCAGCACCTCATAGGCCCGCCCACTGCGCATCGAAATGGTCAGCGCCGCCCAGATGGCGAGGACGTCGAGACCCATGAAGCCGACCACCGGCCAGGCGCCGGCGACGTAAAAGACGAAGCCGGGCACCAGCGCCAGGGCGGCGACCAGCGCGATGACGACGCGCTTGCCGCGCGGGGTGAGCGAGCGGTGCGGCGTCAGCGTTGCTGCAAACAACGGCTTGGCTTGAGTTTTGGTTGGCATAGGCCCGACTATAGACCCCGAATCGGAGGCAAGAGAATGGCCAAAGCGCCAGCAAAGCGATCAACAAAACGTCTATCGGCGGCTGAAATCGACGCGATGTTCGGTGCGTTCGAACGGGACAACCCGGAGCCGAGGGGCGAACTCGACCATACTAACCCGTTCACGCTCTTGGTCGCGGTCGTGCTTTCGGCGCAGGCGACCGATGCGGGGGTCAACAAGGCGACGCCGGCGCTGTTCAAGCTCGCCGACACGCCGCAGAAAATGGTCAAGCTCGGACCCGACAAGATCGAGGACCTGGTCAAGACCATCGGGCTCTTTCGCACCAAGGCCAAGAACGTCTTCGCACTCAGCCAGCAGCTGATCGAGAGGTTCGGCGGCGAAGTGCCGCGGACGCGCGAGGAACTGGAAACGCTTCCCGGCGTCGGGCGGAAGACCGCAAACGTCGTGCTCAACATCGCCTTCCGGCAGCCCACCATCGCGGTCGACACCCACCTCTTCCGCGTCGCCAACCGCACCGGGCTGGCGCCGGGGGAGACGCCGCTCGACGTCGAGCTGGGGTTGCTCAAGGTGGTGCACGAGACATACCTGCTGCACGCCCATCACTGGCTGATCCTCCACGGCCGATATGTCTGCAAAGCGCGCAAGCCCGAGTGCTATCGCTGCATCATCGCCGAATGGTGCCGGTTCGAGCCCAAGACCCCGGCGCCCAAGGACTGGGACGGCGCGCCGTCGTGAGCGCGTCGCCCGGTTGCGATTCCGGCCGATCCCCGCTATCTCCCGCGCCACCGGGACAATTCAGGGCGGCCGATGGCTGACACACAATTCGACGTGCTCACCATCGGCAACGCGATCGTCGATGTGATCGCGCCCATCGAGCCGGGATTTCTGGAGCGCGAAGGCCTCAACGAGGGGATCATGCACCTCGTGGACGCCGAGCGCTCGGCCTACCTCTACGACCGCATGCCGGCCGAGAAACGCCAGATTTCGGGCGGCAGCGCCGCCAACACGGCGGCGGGCGTCGCCTCGTTCGGCGGCCGGGCGGCGTTCGTCGGCAAGGTCGCAGCGGACGATCTGGGCGAGGTGTTCGCGCACGATTTGCGCGAGCTGGGTGTCCACTACCGCGTGCACCGGCTCGAGGACGGGCCAGCGACGGCGCGCTCGATGATCCTGATCTCGCCCGGCGGCGAGCGGACCATGAACACGTATCTGGGCGCCTGCCACCAGCTCACCACCGCCGACATCAAGGAAGAAGAAATCGGCGCGGCGGCAGTGACCTATATGGAGGGTTACCTGTGGGACCCGGTGGAGGCCAAGAAGGCCTTCGTCGTCGCCGCGCATTTCGCCCACAAGCATGAGCGGGCAACCTCGTTCACGCTATCGGATCCCTTCTGCGTCAACCGTTTCCGCGACGAGTTTCTCGATCTGATGCGGAGCAAGACCATCGATTACGTCTTCGCCAATATCGAGGAGGTGAAGGCACTCTATCAGACCGCAGATCTGCACGTGGCGGTTCAGGGCATCGCCAGGGATTGCGAGTTGGCGGCGGTGACCATGGGCGAGCAGGGCGCCATGGCCATCCACAATGGCGAGATCGTCACCGTGCCGGCCTATCCGGTGTCCGAAGTCGTCGACGCCACCGGTGCGGGCGATCTGTTTGCATCGGGGTTCCTGCTGGCGCTGGCCCGGGAACGGGACCTTAAGACCGCCCTCGCCGCCGGCTGCCTCGCGGCTTCGGAGGTGATCTCCCATATCGGCGCCCGGCCGCTACGCGAGCTCTACGAGATGGCCCAGGAGCACGACCTCGAGGTTTAGACTCGCCGCAGCGCCACTTCCTCGATGGTGTGGTTGGCGGCCTTCTTGAGGATCAGGTCGGCGCGGCTGCGGGTGGGCAGGATGTTGTCGCGCAGATTGGGCAGGTTGATTGCGTCCCAGGCCCACAGGCCGAACGTCTCGGCCTCGTCGGCGGGCATTTCGGCGAGCCGCCGGAAGAAGCTCTTGGGATCGGTGAAGGCGCTTTCGCGCAACGCCCTGAAGCGCACCATGAACCAGTTGCGCAGATCGGCTTCCTCGGCATCGATATAGATCGAGAAATCGAGGAAATCGGAGGCAAACAGGATCGGCTTGCCGTTCTTGGGCAGCTCGCCCGGCTGCAGGAGGTTCAATCCCTCGACGATGAGAATGTCGGGCCGATCGATGCTGATGAACTCGCCTGGAACGACGTCGTAGACGAGGTGCGAATAGACCGGCACTTTGACGTCGGCCTTGCCCGATTTGATGTCGGAGAGAAACGCCAGCAGCGCCCCGCGGTCGTAACTTTCGGGGAAGCCCTTGCGGTCGGCGAGACCGCGCGCATCGAGTTCGGCGTTGGCCAGCAGGAACCCGTCGGTGGTAACGAGGTCGACCTTGGGCGAGGTCTTCCAGCGGCGCAGCAGGGCCCTGAGGATGCGCGAAGTGGTGGACTTTCCGACCGCGACAGACCCGGCGACGCCGATGATGAACGGCACTTTGCGGTCCTCGGTGCCGAGAAAGCGGGTCGACACTTGGTGCACCGCCTGCGCCGCCTCGACATAAAACGAGATCAGGCGGCTGAGCGGCAGGTAGACCTCCTCCGCTTCGGCGAACGAGATCGGATCGGTCAGTGCCCGCAACCGGTCGATGTCGGCGGCGGTCAGCGTCATCGGCTCGCCGTCGCGATATTTCGCCCATTCGGCCGTGGTGAAGCGGTGATAGGGGTTGAGTTTCGAGCGCGCCATCAGGGTTTTCTCGACGCCTTCTCGGCGAGCCCGGACTGGCCCGTCCGGGCTTCGAGCTCGGCCAGCACCTTCTCGAGCGGCACGTCGGCGGCCCGAAGCAGAACCAGCAGGTGATAAAGGACATCGGCCGCCTCGGCGGTGAGTCCGCTCGTGTCGCGCGTCACCGCGGCGATGACGGTCTCGACCGCCTCCTCTCCGAATTTGCGGGCGCAGCGATCGATGCCGTCGGCCAGCAATTTCGACGTGTAGCTCTCGTCCGGCGAAGCGTTTGCCCGCTCGGCGATCCGCGCATTGAGCGCCTCAAGTGTAAAACCCATTTCTAATCCATCCTCATCGGGATGCCGTGATCCTGCATGTAGGCCTTCGCCTCGGCGATGGTGAAGGTACCGAAGTGAAAGATCGAGGCGGCGAGCACGGCGCTGGCGTGTCCCTCCTTTACGCCAGCCACGAGATCGTCGAGCGCGCCGACGCCGCCCGAGGCGACGACCGGCACGTGTACGGCATCGGCAATAGCGCGGGTCAGCTCCAGATCGAACCCCTTCTTTGTGCCATCCCGGTCCATCGAGGTCACCAACAGCTCGCCGGCGCCGCGCTCGACCGAGCGGACGGCGAACTCGATGGCGTCGAGCCCAGTCGGATTGCGGCCGCCATGCGTGAAGATCTCCCAGTCCGAGGCATTGGCGCCGCCCAGGGTACGAGTCTGCCGCCGTCGCGCATCGACCGAAACGACTATGCACTGGTCGCCGAATTTGTCGGCGGCGCGCGAGACGAAATCGGGATCGTTGACCGCCGCAGTGTTGATCGACACCTTGTCGGCGCCGCTCAGCAAGAGCTTCCTGATATCCTCGACGGTGCGGATGCCGCCGCCCACCGTCACCGGCATGAAGCACTGCTCGGCGGTGCGGGCGACGACGTCGAAGATGGTGTCGCGGTTTTCGGCGCTGGCGGTGATGTCGAGAAAGCAGAGCTCGTCCGCCCCCGCCGCATCATAGGCGAGCGCCGCCTCGACCGGATCGCCGGCATCGACGAGATCGACAAACTGCACGCCCTTGACGACGCGGCCATCCTTCACATCGAGGCAGGGGATGATGCGGGTCTTGAGGGTCATGCGATGCGCTTCCGGAAGCGGGCGAGGTGGATCAGCAGCACGACGAGCCAGACGAGGAACAGCACGAACGCCGCGGGCCAGACCAGCAGCACGTACCAGAACGAAATTCCACCCAGCTGCAGGCCGGGGCCCCAGTCGGCGCCGTTGATGATGCACGGGCTGAGAAAGCTCTCGCTGATCGTGCACCCATAGGCGTTGGCGATTGCGGCCGAGGCCACGGTGACAATGATCGGCGCGAGGCCGAACAGCGCGATCAGCGCCAGGACGATGCCATAGACGCGGCCCGGAAAGCGCCTCTGGCTGGTCATCGGAAGGTCCCGGTCTTGCGCCGCTTGAACGTCTCGTAGAGCGCGAACAGCAGCGAGAAAAACCAGAAGAAGAAAAAGAAGATAGCGATGATCGCGGCGAAGAACGGCAGCGTCCCGGTCACCCCCAGATAGAGCAGTGCGGCGATCGGCACGAGTGTGACGGGGTACCAGATGAGGTTCACCCGCTTCAGCAGAGCCGGGGTGTTGTCGTTGGGCGCCCTCATGCCGCGATGCCCTTGAGCAGGGCCAGCGCGGCGCGCGGATCGATGCGGCCGTCATAGAGGGCGCGGCCGGTGATGGCGCCCGCAAGGATCTGGCACTCGGGCCGGCTCAGCCGTTCGATGTCGGCCATCGAGGCGAGCCCGCCCGAGGCGATCACCGGGATGGACACGGCGCGCGCCAGGTTCAGCGTCGCCTCCCAGTTGATGCCGGCCATCACCCCGTCGCGGTCGATGTCGGTGAAGATGATGGCGGCGACGCCGGCGCCCTCGAAGCGCCGGGCCATCTCGATGGTGTCGAGTTCGGAGGTTTCGGCCCAGCCTTCGACCGCGACCTTGCCGCCGCGCGCATCGATGCCAACCGCAACCTGCCCCGGGACCCGCTTCGCCGCAGTCTTGACCAGGTCCGGGTCGCGCAGCGCCGCTGTGCCGAGGATCACCCGGCTCAGGCCCTTACCCAGCCAGCTCTCGACCTGGGCGATGCTCCGGATGCCACCGCCCAGCTGCACCGGCATCGTCACCGCCCGAAGGATCGCTTCGACGGCCGCGCCGTTGCGGCTTTCACCGGCAAAGGCGCCATCGAGATCGACGACGTGCAGATAGTCGAAGCCCTGCCGCTCGAACGCCGAGGCTTGCGCCGCCGGATCGTCGTTGAACACGGTCGCCTGGGCCATGTCGCCGAGCTTCAGGCGGACGCATTTGCCGTCCTTGAGGTCGATAGCCGGAAACAGGATCACGGCGTCCACTCCAGGAAATTCTCGATCAGCGACAGACCCAGGGTCTGGCTCTTTTCGGGATGGAACTGGGTACCGAACATGTTGTCGCGGCCGACGCAGGCGGTGACCGCCTGGCCGTAGTCGGCGGTGGCGAACAGCGTCCGTTCGTCGGTGGTGGCAAGGTGGTAGGAGTGGACGAAATAGGCATGCAGCCCCGCCTCGCCATCGGGGATATTGGCGAGCAGCGGATGCGGCTGGGTGAATTTCAGGGTGTTCCAGCCCATATGCGGCACCTTGAGGCCGCCGCGCGGTTCGAGCCGGACGACAGCGCCGGAAATCCAGCCGAGACCGGGCCAGGTGCCCTTTTCGAGGCCCTCGGTCGCCATCAGCTGCATGCCGACGCAAATGCCGAGGAACGGCACGCCGCCCTTGATCACCCGCTCCTCGAGCGCCTCGCGCATGCCCTTGACCGCGGTCAGGCCGTTCATGCAGTCCTCGAAAGCGCCGACGCCGGGCAAGACGATGCGGTCGGCGCGGCGGACGAGATCGGGGTCGTTGGTCACGGCAACTTCAGTTTCGGCCCGAAGCGCCCGCACCGAGCGCTCGAACGCTTTTGCGGCCGAGCGGAGATTGCCCGAGCCGTAGTCTATGATGGCGACGGCGCCGGTCATCTGCCGCGCGCCAGAAAATCGCGCTCGGCCAGATCGGCCCCCCCGGCGATCATGTCGCCGCGCCAGACGAATCCGCGGGCGACGAGCCCGTCGCGCCGGAAGGCGGGCGCCTCAAAACCCATGAACACCGCCACCAGCACATAGAGCCAGAACGCGGCGTCGGCGCCGATCACCCGGCCGATATAGGCCAGGCCCAGGACCAGCGCGACCCAGAACACACCCAGCAGCCAGAGGCCATTGAGCAGGGCAAAGATCGGCGGCAGGAGCGCCGCGAGCCACGAGAAGCGCTCGGCCACCGCCACCGGTGCGCGGCCTGTTGCCGCCTTCCCTTGCGGTTTTTCAAAGATAGAGTAGAGGGTCATGGCACCCGCCTTAAAACAAAACCCCGGCGCAGGGAAGCGGCGGGGTTTTGGCGCCCTGAACCGTACGGAGAAACGACGATGGCCGACCACACCGATGCGCATGGCAGCGACGCCGGCCGCGAGACCCCGAGCCAGGGCATGTTCATCGGCTATCTGGCGCTCGGGCTGTTGATCTTCGCCGTCCTCGTCGCCGCCTTCGGCCTCATCGCCGGCGCGACGCACGGGTTCAGCTGAGTCACTACTTGCCTGCGGACTGCCCCCAGCGGTTGGCCGATCGAGCCTACTCGGGATCGATCGGACAGAGCGCAAGAGAGCCCGGCGGGTGAGGGGAAGTCTCGCGCCTAGAGGCTGCCCTTGGTCGACGGGATCACATCCTTGGCCCGCGGATCGATCTCGACCGCGTCCCGCAGCGCCCGCGCCAATGCCTTGAACGCCGACTCGGCGATATGGTGGTTGTTGTCGCCGTAGAGATTTTCGACGTGGAGCGTGATGCCCGCGTTCATGGCGAAGGCCTGGAACCATTCGCGGAAGAGCTCGGTGTCCATCTCGCCCACCTTGCCGTGGGTGAACGCCACCTTCCACACCAGGAACGGCCGGCCGGAGACGTCGAGCGCGACGCGGGTGAGCGTGCCGTCCATCACGAGGTCCGACGAGGCGTAGCGGCGGATGCCCTTCTTGTCGCCCAAGGCCTTTTTGACCGCCTCGCCGAGCGCGATGCCCACGTCTTCCGCCGTGTGGTGGAAATCGATGTGCAAATCGCCCTTGGCGCGAATCTTGATGTCGATCAGGGCGTGCTTGGACAACTGGTCCAGCATGTGGTCGAGAAAACCGATGCCAGTCTGGATGTCGTAAGCGCCAGTGCCGTCGAGATCGATCGACACGGCGATGTCGGTCTCGTTGGTCTTCCGCTTGATTTCGGCCTTGCGCATGGTGCTGTCCCGGACTCGGTCGGCGGGTCGTAGCAGAACCGCTTCATCGGCAAAAGCCGATCATTGCAATCCCGCTCCAGCACCCTAAATACGGTGAAATCCTTTTGGAGTGTTGAATGTCCAAGGACAACGAATTCCCCGGCTGGCACGGCACCACCATCGTTTCGGTCCGCAAGGGCAACAAGGTGGTGATCGCCGGCGACGGCCAGGTCTCGGTGGGCAACACCGTGATGAAGCATAACGCCAGGAAGGTCCGCCGACTTGCCGGGGACAAGGTGATCGGCGGCTTCGCCGGCGCCACCGCCGATGCCTTCACCCTGTTCGAGCGGCTCGAAAAAAAGCTCGAGCAGTATCCCGACCAGCTGATGCGGGCCGCGGTCGAGCTCGCCAAGGACTGGCGCAGCGACAAATTCCTGCGCCACCTCGAGGCGATGATGATCGTCGCCGACAAGGAGGTGACGCTGGTGGTCACCGGCAATGGCGACGTGTTGACCCCCGATCACGGCGTCATCGCCATCGGCTCGGGCGGCAATTACGCGCAATCGGCCGCCCTGGCGCTGGCCGAGAACACCGATCTCGATGCCGAAACCATCGCTCGCAAGGCGATGAAGATCGCCGCCGAAATCTGCATCTACACCAACGAAAACGTGACCCTGGAAGAGATCGAGTTCTAAGATGCTGGACGAACAGGACAACATCATCGCGGCCGGTGCCGGCGGGCACGGCGGAACAGAGGACGTGCTTCAGACCGAAGGCGTCCGGAAAGCAAAGCGAATGGCAGACACCAATCTCAGCCCCCGGCAGATCGTGGCCGAGCTCGACCGCTATATCGTCGGGCAGACCGACGCCAAGCGCGCCGTCGCGGTGGCGCTGCGCAACCGCTGGCGCCGCCAGCAGCTGCCGGCGGATCTCCGCGCCGAGGTGACGCCCAAGAACATCCTGATGATCGGGCCGACCGGCGTCGGCAAGACCGAGATCAGCCGCCGGCTGGCAAAGCTCGCACAGGCGCCGTTCATCAAGGTCGAGGCGACGAAATTCACCGAGGTCGGCTATGTCGGGCGCGACGTCGAGCAGATGATCCGCGACCTCGTCGAGAACGGCATTTCGGTGCTCCGCGACATCCGCCGCGAGGACGTCAAGCAGCAGGCCCACGACAAGGCCGAGGAGCGCGTGCTCGACGCCCTGGTCGGCGCCAGCGCCGGCTCGGCGACCCGCGACTCGTTTCGCAAGAAGCTGCGCGCCGGCGAACTCAACGACAAGGAGATCGAGATCGAGCTTTCAGGCTCGAGCGGACCGCAGGGCATGTTCGATATCCCCGGCATGCCGGGCGCCAACGTCATCAACATCCAGGAGATGATCGGCAAGGCGATGGGCCAGGGCAAGGGCCAGAAGCGCAAGATCAAGGTCAAGGATTCGCACGCGCTGCTGATGGCCGACGAGGCCGACAAGCTGCTCGACCAGGATCAGCTGACGCGCGAGGCGGTGGAGCTGACCGAGAACCATGGCATTGTCTTCATCGACGAGATCGACAAGGTCGCCTCGGGCGGACACTATTCCGGGCCGTCCCGCGAGGGCGTGCAGCGCGACCTGCTGCCGCTGATCGAGGGCACGACGGTGTCGACCAAGTATGGACCGGTCAAGACCGACCATATTTTGTTCATCGCCTCGGGTGCTTTCCATGTGAGCAAGCCCTCGGACCTCTTGCCGGAACTGCAGGGCCGCCTGCCGATCCGGGTCGAACTCAAGGCGCTGACCAAGGCCGACCTCATCGGCATCCTCAGCGACACCGATGCCTCGCTGATCAAGCAGTATGTCGCGCTGATGCTGACCGAGGGGCTGACCCTCGATTTCACCAAGGACGGCATCGAGGCGATCGCCGATGCTGCGGTGAAGGTCAACTCGACGGTCGAAAACATCGGCGCCAGGCGGCTGCAGACCATCATGGAGCGGCTGGTCGAGGACATCTCGTTCGGGGCCGACGAAAAGCAGGGCGAGACCATCCGCATCGACGCCGCCTATGTCGGCGACAAGGTCGGCAAGCTCGCCGGCGACACCGACCTCAGCCGCTTCGTGCTGTAGCTTTCGAAGCGAGCATCACGTGAAGGGCCGCGAGCGATCGCGGCCTTTTTGTTTTGTCACCGAAGATATCGGCCGGCCGCCGCTTCGAGCCGGGCGACGAGTTCGGGTGCCATGAATTCGTATTCGTCTGGGATGTCGAGACAGATGATGCGCTTGCCGTTGAGGCGAGCGCGAAACATCTGCGTCAGCTTGGCGCGATGCTTCCGCTCCATGACAAAGATGAGGTCGGCCCAGTCGAGCTGTTCTGCCGAGAGCGGGATCTCGGCACCACGGTCGAGGCCGGCGGAGTCTGTCTCGACATCGGGCCAGGTGGCGAACACCACCTCGGCTGTGGGGCTCCGCTTGCGGTTGCGGCTGCAGACAAAGAGCGCATTCGTCATCCAGCTGATCCTGGGCACTGGCATTCTCGGCAGCAAGCCGCGAGCCATACAAATAGAGCGGTGTTGCGGTTTGGTGACGGTTTGGCTGCTCGTGCGCCTGGAGGCCGTGACAGCGCGAGGCAGGAGTCGTATGTGTCGGTAGACGATCCATGACGGAGAGACTTTCGATGAGGACCACCGGCACATCCCACCGCTGACGCAGCAGTGCCGGTTTGGGCTGCGCGTGCAGGCCCGCCCCATCGAACGACATCTCTCAAGCCCTCGAGGCCCTTCATGTTTGGTCGCTTCCACAAGCTCGCCGATCCATTCCAGCCCTACGTCGATGGCACCCCGCCCGACCGGGTCTGGCCGTTTCTCGTTCAGCACCTGAGGCCCCTGCGCCTGGTGATGGCGATGAGCCTCGTGCTCACCGTCATCGGCGCCGGCATCGAGGTCTGGCTCATCGGCTATGCCGGCACGCTCGTCGACACTCTCGCCGCCACTTCGCCCGCACGCCTGTGGGCCAAGCACGGCGCTGAACTGGTCGGCGTCGCCGCGCTCGTCCTCATCGCCCGGCCGCTCGCGGGGTGGCTGCGCGAGGGGCTCGACGACATCGCCTTCCGGCCCAAAGCCGAAACGCTGATCCGCTGGCGCGCGCACCGGCATGTGCTCAAGCAATCGGTCGGCTGGTTCCGCAACGATCTGAGCGGCCGCATCGCGAACTGGGTGCGCGAGATCGGCGGCGCGGCGACGGGCGCCGCCTATTCGGTGATGCATACGCTGGCCTTCGTTACGCTCTACATCCTCGGCTCGGTCTGGCTGATGGCCTCGATCGACCCGCGACTGGTGATCCCACTCGCCGCGTGGATCGTGCTCTATCTGGCGCTGATGGCCTATGTCGTGCCGCGCTACCGGGCATCATCCGAGCTCTATCAGGAGGCCAACTCGGTGCTGACCGGAAACCTGGTCGACACTTACGCCAACATCGACATAATCAAGCTGTTTGCCGACGACAAGCAGGAGGAGCGCGAGGGCCGGCAGATTTTTGGCGACGCGCTCAGGACCTTCCTTGCCGTGCAACGTTTCGAAGTCACCATGAACGCTGGAATGCTGTTCCTCGGCAGCCTGCTGATGGTCGGACTCATCGGCTATGCCGTGGTGCTGTGGCAGGCGGGCGCGGCCCCGGTCGGAATGATCGCCGTAGCACTGGCGTTGAGCTTCCGGATCACCGCGATGGCCGAGTGGCTGCTCGATGCGATGTCGTCCCTGTTCGGCCACCTGGGTGCGTTGCGGCAGGCGCTGAAGACGGTGGCGCAGCCGCTGATCATCACCGATGCGCCCGATGCCGGCGACCTCGCGGTCGCGGGCGGCGCGATCCGGTTCATCGGCGTCTCCCACCACTATGGCCGCGACGACGGTGGGCTCGATGGCCTCTCGCTGTCGATCGCGGCGGGCGAAAAGGTCGGGCTGGTGGGCCGCTCCGGCGCCGGCAAATCGACGCTGGTCAATTTGATCCTGAGGTTCTTTGATCCCGAGGCCGGGCGCATCGAGATCGACGGCCAGAACATTGGCCGGGTGACGCAGGAGAGTCTCCGCCGCCACATCGCGATGGTCACGCAGGACGCGGCGCTGCTCAACCGCTCGGTGCGCGACAACATCGCCTATGGACGGACCGATGTGACGCAAGCCGAGATCGAGGCTGCGGCACGGCAAGCCGAGGCCGACGGCTTCATTCCGGCGCTGCGGGACCAGGCCGGCCGCACCGGATACGACGCGCGCGTGGGCGAGCGGGGCGTCATCCTCTCGGGCGGCCAGCGGCAGCGCATCGCGCTCGCCCGCGCCATCCTCAAGGACGCGCCGATCCTGATCCTCGACGAGGCCACTTCGGCGCTCGACAGCGAGGTCGAGGCGGCGATCCTCGCAACGCTCTATCGCGTGATGGAGGGCAAGACCGTCATCGCCATCGCCCACCGGCTCTCGACCATCGCGCGGATGGACCGGATCGTGGTGCTCGACGAGGGTCGCGTCGCCGAAGACGGTCCCCACGCCGCGCTCCTGGCGCAGGACGGCCTCTACGCAAAACTCTGGGCGCGACAGTCGGGCGGGTTCATCGGCGACACGGCGGTGTAGGGCGCGGCCGCCCTACTTCACCCGCTTGATCAGTTCCGCCTTGAGCGCACTTACGTCCTCGGGGCTGAGCCGGCCGATATCGCGGGCGAGGCGGTTGGCGAATTCGGTGGCCTCCGGCGACATCCCGGCGGTGTCGACGGTGACGCGCGGATCGGACAATTCGGCGAGGCGCTGGAGCTCCTCGGCCTCGTCCCAGATGACGTTGAAATAGGCGATGATGCGCTGCAGCAGGATCCAGGTCGGCCTTCCGCGCTTGCCGTGTTCGAGGGCGCTCAGATAGGCGCTCGAGACGTTGAGCGCCTTGGCCATCTCCTTGAGGGTGATGCCGCGCGTCTCACGCAGCTCGCGCATCTTTTGGCCGAGCGGGGTCACGGGCGCCGCTCCTGCCGCCTGAGCCGGACGTACCACGCCCCCTCGCCGCCATGGCCCTGCGCCGACTGGTCCCAGCCGGCAACCAGTGGGGAGAGTTCGGGCGAATTGAGCCAGATCGGCAGCATGGTCCTGAGCACGCCGCGCTCGACGATAGTCGTGGGGTCGCCGTTGACCTTCTTCAGCCCCTTGCCGGTGATCACGAGGATGGTGCGGTCGCCCCGCGCCCAGCGTGCCTTGAGATAGCGGGTGAGCGCAGCGTGCGCCTCGTCCTGGCGCATGCCGTGCAGATCCAGCGTGCCGTCGATGCCGATGCGGCCGCGCCCGAGTTTTTGCCTGAGCTTTGGCTCGATCACCCCAACCGGCGGTTTGCCGGGCGTGTTGGGCGATTGGTATGGCGGCATAGCAATGATTTTCGACGCCTTTGGTTTGGGCGGCGTCGCCGGCGGCAAGGGCAGCGGCGCCGCAATCGCGGACCGGCGCCGCGGTTTCAACGGCAGCACGGTGCCGATCACGTCCTGCCACAGATGGAAGTCGGGAACGGGGGGTTTGGGTCCGCCCCTCTTGGGCATCGCCGGTCCCGGGGTCAGGCGAGCTGGTTGGTCGCAACCAGCTTCCAGTTGGGATCGCGCGATTTGGGACTGCGCGCGAAGGTCCATTCGTCGGCGATCGCCTGCACCTGGTCGGCATTGCCTTCGATCAGGGCGCCGTCCTTATCACGGGTGGCGGAAACCACTTCGGCATTGAATCTGACCGCGACGCGGGCATCGCGGCGATCGAGTTCGGCATCGGAAATCTCGATCCTGGGGAGCCCCACGAAGGTGAAATCGATTTTCCGGCCGGCCGCCTCGCGGTCGGCGATGGCCTTTTCGAAGCCGTCATAGACCTCCTTTTCGAGGAGACTTTTGAGGGTCTTGCGGTCGCCGGTGGCGAACGCCGTCACGATCATCTCGTAAGCCTGCTTGGCGCCCTCGAGGAAGTATTTCGGCGAAAAATTGGTGTCGGCCTCGGCAATAGCGTTGAGCCCGGCGGCGACCTTGGCGTCGCCATGGCTCAGCTGCGCGATCTCGGCCTCGAGCTTCAGCGCCTTGCGGTCGATGTCGAGTTCCTTGACCGGCTCGGCCGGCCGCAGCGGCACGACTTTTTCGTCGTTGGCGGCCTTGGCCACGGGTTTTGCCTGCTGCGCAGCGCGGGCCCGCTCGAGCGGACTGCGCTCGTTGCCAGTACGCGTGCCCAGCACCGAGCGGAGACGAAACAGCACGACAATGGCAATGCCGATGACGATCAGGGTGGGAATATCGAAGAACTCGTCCATTGCGGCGCACCTGGCATCTGGGAACTGGGAGAATCGGGCGGCACCCCTGCCATGCGGCGCGCCACGTCCTATATAGGCAATGCCGTACCTCGAAACCAGTTCACGATTGGGCGACGGCGGCGGCAATACTCGGAGACGGTAAAGGCATATGTTCGGACGGCTGCTGTTCCTCACCTTCCTCGCGGTGCCGCTGATCGAGATCGCGCTGTTCATCCTGATCGGCGGGGCGATCGGGGTCGTGCCGACGCTCTTGGGCGTGCTGCTCACGGCCATCGCCGGCGCGGTGCTCATCCGCTGGCAGGGTATTTCGCTGCTCCGCGACCTGCAGGCGACGCTCAACCGCGGCGAATTGCCGGCCCGCCAGCTCGGCGATGCCATGCTGATCGGGCTGGGTGGGCTGTTGCTGCTGCTGCCGGGCTATTTTTCCGATCTCATCGGCATACTGCTGCTGATTCCGGCCACGCGATCGCTGATCTACCGGCTGCTGGCGACGCGGTTCCGGGTGGTTTCGGCCGGCGGCGCGCCATTTGTGCGCGACCCCAACCTCATCGATCTCGACGATTCGGGATGGCGCGACCGCTGAGGCGGCGTGGCTGCTTGTGAGGTTTGGCCAAACCTGCTAGTCCCGCGCCGCTCCATCGGACGAAGGAATTGACCATGGCCGACGAAACTGTGGCGAACGCCAATGCGCAAGCCAACGCCCCGAGCTTCAACCTCATCGGCCAGTACATCCGCGACATGAGTTTCGAGAATCCCGGCGCGCCGGGCTCGATCATGATGGGCGGCGCGAACCCGAACTTTTCGGTCGGCATCAATGTCGGCGTCAAAAAGCAGGCCGACGACATCTACGCCGTCGAGATCACGCTCAACGCCAAGGCCGAGCGCGAAAAGGCTGTGCTGTTCAATGTCGAGCTCGTCTATGGCGGCGTGTTCCGGATGAAGAACATCCCCGAGAACCAGCTCGCCCCGCTGCTCTTGGTCGAATGCCCGCGGCTGATCTTCCCGTTCGCCCGCCAGGTGCTGGCGACCATCACCCAGCAGGGCGGCTTCCCGCCGCTGATGATGGAGCCGGTCGACTTCAACGCGATCTACCTGCAGAACCTCAAATCTCTGCAGGCGGCCCAGGCTGCCGGCCAGACGCCGGATGGCAGCGCCACCCCGCAGGTCACGAACTAAGCTACGCCGCCTCGTCGTCCCGGTAGTAACCCCAGAGCGCCGCTTCGCCCATGGTGCGGATCAGCGCCATGTGGGCCGCCCGCTGCCCGTCATCGAGCCGTGACGGCAGCGGCACCGGACGCTGCGGCGCGGCATGGGCGATGACCGTCGCCCCGGTGACCACGATGGTGGTCTCCTCGACCAGCGCCAGCGCCACCTGCCGGCCGCCGATCAGCTCGAGATAGACGTCGGCCAGGATCTCGCTGTCGAGCAGGGCGCCGTGCAGGGTCCGACGCGAGCTGTCGATGCCGTAGTGCCGGCACAGCGCATCGAGGCTGACGCGGGCGCCCGGATGCTTGTCGCGGGCGAGCGTGACGGTATCGATCACGGTATTGCCGAGCGCCTTCCGGCCGGCCTTTTCCAGCTCGAAATTCAGAAACCCCATATCGAACGAGGCATTGTGGGCGATCAGCGTCGCGTCCTCAAAGAACGCCAGCATATCCTCGGCGATCTCGGCAAAGCGTGGCTTGTCGGCCAAAAACTCGTCGCTGAGCCCGTGGACGCGGAAGGCGTCCTCGGTCATCCGCCGCTCGGGATTGAGGTATTTGTGGAAGTGCCGGCCGGTCGGGATGTGGTTGATCAGCTCGACGCCGCCGATCTCGACCACGCGGTCCCCGGTCAAGGGGCTGAGCCCGGTGGTTTCGGTATCGAGGACGATCTCGCGGGTCATCGGGGTCCCTTCGGGTTGGCACTCAGCGTCTCGACCAGCGCGACGACGGCCGCCCTGGTGTCGCCGATCGGCACATCCGTCCGGATGATGTAATCGGCCCGCTTGGCCTTTTCAGCCTGGGGCAGCTGGCGGGCAAGAATGGCGTCGAGCTTTTCCACCGTCATGCCCGGCCGCGCCAGCGCCCGCGCCCGCATCGTCGCGTCGTCGGCGAGGGTGACGGCGACGTGGTCGAAGCCATAGTCGAAACCGGTCTCGAACAGCAGCGGGACATCGATCACGGCGAGGGCCGCGCCCCCCGCTTCGGCATCCGCGAGGAACGCGGCGAGCCGCTTGCGGACCAGCGGGTGGATTGTGGATTCGAGTGTCGCAAGTCGCTTGGGATGCCCGACCAGCCGCCGGCTGAGCTCAACCCGGTCGATTTCACCGTTGTGGCTAACTCCGGGGAAAAGCTGCTCGACCAGCGGCACGGCCTCGCCGCGGTAGAGCTCGTGCACCGCCGCGTCGGCGGAAAACACCGGCACGTCCAGTTCGGCGAAGATGGCGAGCACCGTCGATTTGCCGGTGGCGATCGAGCCGGTGAGGCCGAGCTTTCGCATCAAAGGCTCGCCTCGACCAGCGCCCGCAGCTCGGGCGTCACCTCTGGGCGACGGCCGAACCACGCCTCGAAGCCCGGCACCGCCTGGTGCAGCAGCATGCCCAGGCCATCGACGGTCCTCAGCCCCAAGGCCTTTGCGTCCGCGAGCAGCGGCGTCACCAGCGGCACGTAGACGATGTCGGTCACCAGCGCCGTTTTGGGCAGAACACCCAGATCGAGATTGTCGAAGCGCGAGCCATGCATGCCGACCGAGCTGGTGTTGACGACGAGGCCAGCGCCGCCCGCCACCGCGGGGAAGTCGCTCAGCCGCCCGGCGCGAATCGGTCCTTCGAGGTCGATCGCCAGGTCTTCGGCGTTCTGCAGGGTGCGGTTGAGGAGGCGGATCGAGGGGATGTTGCGGGATTTGAGCGCCACCAGTACGGCGCGAGCCGAACCGCCGGCGCCCAGCACCACGGCCTCCTCGAGCCCAAGATCCCAGCCGGGCGCGTTCTGGTCGAGATTGCCCAGGAATCCGAGATAGTCGGTGTTGGAGCCGAACACGACACCGTCGCGGCTGACCAGCGTATTGACCGCGCCGATCACCTCGGCCAGCGGATCGAGGTCGTCGGCGAGGGCGAAGGCCATCTCCTTGTGCGGGATGGTGACGTTGCCGCCGGCGAAATCTCCGGCCCGCAGCCGGTCGAAGAACTGCGGCAGGTCGTCAGGCGCCACGTCGATCGGCTCGTAGCGGCCAGCGATCCCATAGGTTCGAAGCCAGTGATTGTGGATCAGCGGCGAGCGCGAATGGGCGACGGGATGCCCGATGACGAAGGCGCGTTTCACGTGAATCCTTTTCCCCAGTGCCAGCGGGCTCGCCGGATTGGTGTGGACTCGACTCGCCGTTTCGAGTCCTGCCCGCATAGCGGCCCGCTGCCGTACGGCCCGATCGGCGGCCGGTCACCTCGGCTCCGGTTTTCCACACAGTCCTTGAAACCGCAATCGCGGCGCGGTGCAAATCCTTCGATCGGCGACCGGTCCAGCCGCTTGTTCGACCTGACCCGGAATCGCTTCCACAGTCCGCAAAGCGGGACGGTTAATGAAATGTTAACGGCGGAATCGGGGATAACATGATTCCACACGGTGGTGGTTTTCCACACGCTGTTCCCGCTGGCCCGGCCTTGGCGATCATGGTTAGCGCTTCGTTAACCCGGCCGAGTCCGGGATATTTGCCGCTGTTCGCCCAACGCTTTCCCCAGCTTGCGGATGCGACTCTTCGCCCGGCATCACCCGAGCAGGCGCACTAGGCGGCCGCCGTGAATTCCTGCAAAACACCGCCATGATACTAATGATAAAGAGTCTAGACTCTTCTCTATGGACCCGACTGTGAGCCCCGTGACCAAGCCGCTTCTGGGGGCGGTCCTGGGGACCCGCCAGGCCAGGCCGCCGATCTGGATCATGCGGCAAGCCGGCCGCTATCTGCCCGAATACCGGGCGGTGCGGGAGAAGGCCGGAAGTTTTCTCGATCTCTGCTACACACCGGCACTCGCTGCGGAAGTGACCCTGCAGCCGCTGCGACGCTTCGAGCTCGACGCGGCGATCCTCTTCTCGGACATTCTCGTCATCCCCGATGCTCTGGGCCAATCGGTTCGATTCGAGACCGGGGAAGGCCCGGTGCTCGAACCGATGACTCCGGAAGGGCTGGGGACGCTCAGGCCGGATAACGTCGTTGATCACCTCGCTCCGGTGTTTGAGACGCTCGAACGGGTCAAGGCGGACCTGGCACCGGACAAGACGTTGATCGGCTTTTGCGGCTCGCCGTGGACGGTTGCGACCTACATGATTGGCGGGCACGGTTCGCCCGACCAGGCGGCAGCGCGGGTCTTCGCGCTGCAGGAGCCGGAGGCGTTCGCCCGGCTGATCGATGTTCTCGTCGAGGCTTCGATCGGCTATCTCGTGGCGCAGTTCCGGGCCGGCGCCGATGTCGTGCAGCTGTTCGAGAGCTGGGCGCTTAATCTCGACGAGGAGGCATTTGCCGCCTGCGTCATCGATCCCAACCGACGGATCGTCGAGGGGGTGCGGACGCAAATCCCGGATGCGCCGGTCATCGGCTTCCCCCGCGGCGCCGCGGCGATGCTCCCGGCCTATGTGCAGGCGACCGGGGTCAATGCGCTGGGGCTCGATTTCTCGATGCCGGTAGGCTTTGCCAACCGGGCCCTGCCCCCTGCCCTGTCCGTCCAGGGCAATCTCGATCCGCTCCGGCTGCTGGCCGGTGGGGCGCAGATGGAGGCGCGGGCGGAGGCGATCATTGCGGGGTTTGCCGGCCGGCCGCATATCTTCAATTTGGGCCATGGGATCGTGCCCGAAACGCCCGTCGCCCACGTCGAGCGGCTGGTGCAGGTGGTCAAAGGGGGACGCTGATGGATTGGGGCACTTTCGCTGCAACGTGGATCAAGGCGCTGCACGTCATCTCGGTGATCGCCTGGATCGCCGGGATGATGTACCTGCCCCGCCTGTTCGTTTACCACGCAGCAGCCGAGACCGGCTCGATCCAGTCCGAGACCTTCAAAATCATGGAGCGGCGGCTCTATCGTGGCATCATCACCCCGGCGATGGGCGCGACCTGGCTGTTCGGCCTGGTCATGGTGTTCTCGGGTCTGGTCGACTGGAGTTCGGGCTGGCCGTGGGTCAAGGCGGTGGCGGTGATCCTGCTTTCGGCGATCCACGGCTTTTACGGCCGGCAGGTCAGAAATTTCGCCGCCGACCGGAACGAGCGCCCGCAGGGCTTCTTCCGGATCGTCAACGAACTGCCCTTCGTCTTGGTCATCGTCATCGTCGTCATGGTGATCGTGAGGCCGTTTTAGGTCGGGGCTGTTTCACGTGAATCGTATGACCGTGATATCGGCGCCCTTGAATAGGGCGGCGCTTCGGGCTATCTGAGGCGCGTCGCACCAATCGAGCTCGCGTCTCCCCGGCGCAAAGCGGTGCACCCCTCCCCCAAATTCTCGACTATCTCCCACATCGTCGTCGTCCTCGAAGGGCAAGCCCACCTCATGGAAAATCTGAAGCTCAGCGAGCTCAAGGCCAAATCTCCGGCTGAACTCCTCACTTTCGCCGAGCAGTACGAGGTCGAGAACGCCTCGACCATGCGCAAGCAGGAACTGATGTTCGCCATCCTCAAGGAGCTGGCGGCGCGCGAGGTCGACATCACCGGCGAAGGCGTGGTGGAGGTGCTGCCCGACGGGTTCGGGTTCCTCCGCTCGCCGGACGCCAACTACCTGCCGGGCCCGGATGATATCTATGTCTCGCCCAGCCAGATCCGGCGCTTTTCGCTGAGGACCGGCGACACCGTCGAGGGTCAGATCCGCTCGCCCAAGGAAGGCGAACGCTATTTTGCCCTGCTGAAGGTCTCGACCATCAATTTCGAGGACCCTGAGAACGTCCGCCACAAGGTCAATTTCGATAACCTCACCCCGCTCTATCCCGATGAGCGCCTCCGCCTCGAGCTCCCCGACCCGACGGTCAAGGACAAAAGCGCGCGGATCATGGATCTGGTGGCGCCCATCGGCAAAGGCCAGCGCGCGCTGATCGTCGCGCCGCCACGCACCGGCAAGACGGTGCTCTTGCAGAACATCGCGCAGTCGATCGCCACCAACCACCCCGAGTGCTACCTCATCGTGCTGCTCATCGACGAGCGGCCCGAGGAAGTCACCGACATGCAGCGCTCGGTGCGGGGCGAGGTGATCTCCTCGACCTTCGACGAGCCGGCCTCGCGCCACGTCCAGGTCGCCGAGATGGTGATCGAGAAGGCCAAGCGCCTGGTCGAGCACAAGCGCGACGTGGTGATCCTCCTCGATTCGATCACCCGGCTCGGACGGGCTTACAACACCGTGGTGCCGTCGTCGGGCAAGGTGCTGACCGGCGGCGTCGACGCCAACGCCCTGCAGCGTCCGAAGCGCTTCTTCGGCGCGGCGCGCAACATCGAGGATGGCGGTTCGCTGACCATCATTTCGACGGCGCTGATCGATACCGGCTCGCGCATGGACGAAGTGATCTTCGAAGAGTTCAAGGGCACCGGCAACAGCGAAATCGTGCTCGACCGCAAGGTGAGCGACAAGCGCATCTTCCCGGCGATGGACGTCACCAAATCGGGCACCCGCAAGGAAGAGCTGCTGGTCGAGCCGGATATCCTCAGGAAGATGTACGTCCTGCGCCGCATCCTCAATCCGATGGGCACGGTCGACGCCATGGAGTTCCTCATGGACAAGATCCGCCAGACCAAGACCAATTCGGATTTCTTCGATTCCATGAACACCTAGAGCGGGTTAGGGGTCGCATGCCGGCATCCCCGACCCACCGGGTCATCCCCGCCCCAGCCCCCATGTCCCTTCTCCCGTTCACGGGGGAAGGTGGATCGGCCGTCAGGCCGAGACGGAAGGGGGGAGCATCCTGCGCCGCCCTGTGCGTGGGGCACCCCCCTCCACCATGCTTGGCATGGTCCCCCTCCCCCGCAAGCGGGAGAGGGCTCCCGACTGCCACTTCATCATGACCCCCGACACCGACACTATCGTCGCCCTCTCCTCCGGCGCCCTGCCCTCCGGCGTCGCCGTGATCCGGCTTTCGGGTCCACAGACGAACACGGTTCTGGAACGGCTCTCCATACGAGCGCTGGAACCGCGCCGGCTGACGCTGTGCGTGTTGCGCCTCGACGGCCGAGTCATCGACACCGGGCTCATTGCCTGGATGCCGGCGCCCAATAGTTTCACCGGCGAAGACTGCGCGGAGCTGCAGGTGCATGGTTCTCCCGCCGTGGTCCGTGCGTTGCTGCGCGGCATCGCCGCGATGCCTGGCCTGCGCCTTGCCGAGGCCGGCGAGTTCACCCGCCGCGCCTTCCTCAACGGCAAGCTCGATCTCACCGAGGTCGAGGGTCTCGGTGACCTCATCGACGCCGAAACCGAGACGCAGCGGCAGCAGGCCGTGGCGCGGCTGGCGGGCGGCCTGTCGCAGCAGATCGCCGGATGGCGCGAGACGCTGCTCGATGCGCGCGCCGAGATCGAGGCGCGGCTCGACTTTTCCGACGAGAGCGACGTTTCAGCCGAGCTGCCGGCGGCGGTATCGATGGCAGTAGAACAACTCTCCAGTGAGCTCGCGCGCGCCATCGAGAGCGTCGGCCGCGGCCGGATTGTCCGCGAAGGGCTTCGCGTCGCCCTCGCCGGTCCGCCCAATGCCGGGAAATCCAGCCTGCTCAATGCCCTGGCGAAGTCCGATCTCGCCATCGTGACCGACGAGCCGGGCACGACGCGCGATGTGCGCGAGGTGGCACTCGACCTCGGCGGCCGGCTGGTTATTCTCGTCGACATGGCGGGGCTGCGCGAGACCGAGAGCCGCGCCGAGGCCGAAGGCGTGCGGCGGGCGGAAGCCGAGATCGCACGGGCCGATCTGGTGCTGTGGCTGGTGGCGCCGGACGTTGCCCCGATTGAGCGGCCGCTGCAATTGCCGCTTTGGACGGTGGGAACCAAGTCGGACCTCGGACCCGTCGCGGGCGAGTACGCAATCTCGGCGAAGACCGGCGCGGGGATCGGCGACCTGCTGGGCGCCCTCACCGCGTTCGCAGAGCTCGCCGCCGGATCGGGCACGCCGCCACTGGTCAGCCGCGAGCGGGATCTGGCGGCGCTGCAGTCGGCGCAGTCGGCGCTCGATCGATATGTTTCGGACGCCGCCACCGACGAGCTCGCCGCCGAGCACCTGCGCCAGGCCAGCCTCGCGCTCGAGCGCCTGCTCGGCCGCATCGACACCGAGCAGGTCCTCGACCGGTTGTTCGCGTCGCTCTGCATCGGGAAATGATTCACGTGAAACACGGCGCGGCGCTCGCTGTGAGCGTCATTGATTGTCGGCGCGCCTTGCAGTAGTCCCCGCGCCATGAGCGATTTCGGTGTGATCATTGTCGGCGGCGGCCATGCCGGGTCGGAAGCGGCGGCCGCGGCGGCGCGGCTGGGCGTGCCGACGGCGCTGATCACCCACAAGTTCGCGACCATTGGCGAGATGAGCTGCAACCCGGCGATAGGTGGACTCGGCAAGGGCCATCTGGTGCGCGAGATCGACGCACTCGACGGGCTGATGGGACGGGTTGCGGACGCCGCGGGCATCCAGTTCCGCGTGCTCAACCGCCGCAAGGGACCGGCGGTGCGCGGACCGCGCGCCCAGGCCGACCGGAAGCTCTATAAGGCCGCGATGCAAGCCGCGCTTTCGGCGCAGCCGAACCTCACCATCATCGAAGGCGAAGTCGACGATCTGGTGGTTACGGGCGGGCGCATCAGCGGCGTGGTTCTGCTCGATGGACGGCGCTTTACGACATCGTCCGTCGTCTTGACGACCGGCACATTCCTTCGCGGCCTCATCCATCGTGGCGAGGAGACGATACCGGCCGGTCGAGCGGGCGAGAAACCGGTGCTCGGCCTGTCGACGCGGCTCGAAGCGCTCGGGCTAAGGCTCGGCCGGCTGAAAACCGGTACGCCGGCGCGGCTCGACCGCACCTCCATCGACTTTTCGGTGCTCGAAGAACAGGCGGGCGATGCGCCGCCGGAGCCCTTCTCCAGCCTGACGGCAGAAATCACCACCCCGCAGATCAGCTGTTATATCACCCGGACGACGGCCGAAACGCACCGCATCATTGCGGAGAACCTCCATCGCTCGGCGATGTATTCGGGCCGCATCCAGAGCCGAGGCCCGCGCTACTGCCCTTCGATCGAGGATAAGATCGTCCGCTTCGCCGATCGCGACAGTCACCAGATTTTCCTTGAGCCCGAGGGGCTTGACGATCCGACCATCTACCCGAACGGGCTCTCGACCTCGCTGCCGGCGGACGTCCAGGAAGCGTTCCTCAAGACGATGCCAGGCCTTGAGAACGTTCGCGTCATCCGTCCTGGCTATGCCATCGAGTACGACTACGTGGATCCGCGCGAGCTCAGGTCGACTTTGGAGCTGAAGCGGCTGCCGGGACTGTTTCTCGCCGGGCAGATCAACGGCACAACAGGTTATGAGGAAGCCGCGGCGCAGGGATTGCTCGCTGGGGCGAACGCCGCGATCGCTGCAAAAGGCGATGAACCGATCGTGCTGTCGCGCACGGAATCGTACCTCGGGGTCATGGTTGACGATTTGGTGACGCGCGGGGTCGCCGAACCGTATCGGATGTTCACCTCGCGCGCCGAGTTCCGGCTGCACCTGAGGAGTGACAATGCCGACCAGCGGCTGACCCCACTCGGGATCGACCGCGGGCTGGTCGGTGCGATTCGTCAAGGCGCTTTCCGATCGAAGGTCAAGGCGCTTGACGCCGGTCGAACGCTGCTCCACTCGCTCACCGCGACCCCTAGCGCAGCACGAAAAGCCGGGCTCGTTGTCAATGCCGACGGGCAGCAGCGGAGCGCCTTCGAGTTGCTGGCCTACCCCGATGTCGGGCCGGCGGAGATCGCGCAATTGTGGCCAGAGATCGGGATGATGGCGCCGACCGTTCTGGAACAGCTCTCCATCGATGCGCAGTACGCCGTCTATCTCGAGCGGCAACGCGTGGACGTCGCGGCGATGCGGCGGGACGAGGGGATCGCTATCCCCGATTGGCTCCAGTACGCTGATATTCCTGGGCTTTCGATGGAGCTTCGGCAGAAGCTCGGGCAGCATCGCCCGGCGACGATGGCGCAAGCGCAGGCGATCGAGGGGATGACGCCGGCGGCGGCGACACTGCTTCTGGCGATCATCCGCCGGGGTGGACTGCGCAAAGCCGGATGAGCGTCGAGTCCGATCTCGAGGCGTATGGGGCGCTGCTGAGGAAGTGGAACGCCGTCCAGAATCTTGTTTCACGTGAAACGCTCGGCCATGAACTTCGGTCACGTCATATCCGGGACAGCCTGCAGCTGATGTCATGGATACGGCCGTCCGACCGCTACGTGCTCGATCTCGGGAGCGGCGGCGGTTTCCCGGCGATCCCCTTGGCGATTGCTTCGCGGGGGGTGGAACGGCGATTCACCCTGCTGGAGCCGTCCGTGAAGAAGGCCAGCTTCCTCAGAACGGTCGCTCGCGAGTTGCACCTGCCGGTGAGCGTCGAAACGGTTCGCGCGGAGCAATTTGATTCACGTGAAACACCGGACCTGATCACCTCGCGGGCGCTGGCCGCGCTGCCGGTTCTGCTGGGCTACGCCGTGCGATTTTGCGGCCCCAACAGCCACATGTTGCTGCACAAAGGCCGGGAATACCGCCGGGAACTCGATGAGGCCGCTCAACTTTTCGACTTCGATGTGCTAGTGCACGAAAGCGAGACCGACTCTGAGGGAGTCGTCCTCGAGATTGATAATCTGCACGCGAAATCAGTCGCTTAGGAGGCGGGCGTGGCGCCGCGCATCATCACTCTCGCTAACCAGAAGGGCGGGGTCGGCAAGACGACGACGGCGATCAACCTCGCGACGGCCCTCGCGGCGATCGGCGAGCGGGTCCTGATTATCGACCTCGATTCGCAGGGCAATGCCTCGACCGGGCTGGGCGTCAGCCGCAACGACCGCGAGGTTTCGACCTACGATCTGCTGCTGGGGCATGCGACGATCACCCAGGCGGCGGTGATGACCGGCGTCCCCAATGTCGCGTTGGTGCCGTCGACGCTCGATCTGGCCGGCGTCGAACTCACCATCGCCCAGCAGCCGGACCGCGCCTTCAAGCTCCGCAATGCCTTCAAGGGGATCGGCGACCTGATCATCGAGGGCAAGCCGGTAACCTACGTGCTGATCGATTGCCCGCCCTCGCTCAACCTGTTGACGGTCAATGCGCTGGTCGCGGCGGACGCCGTGCTGGTGCCGCTGCAATGCGAGTTCTTTGCGCTCGAGGGGCTGAGCCAACTGCTTCAGACGATTGAGCAAATCCGGACGACCCTCAATCCGCGGCTGTCCATCCAGGGCATCGTGATGACGATGTTCGACCGCCGCAACAACCTTTCCGAACAGGTCATGGCGGACGTGCGCAGCGAGCTCGGCTCGCTGGTCTACGACACCGTAATCCCGCGCAATGTGCGGCTCTCCGAGGCACCGTCTTACGGCAAGCCGGCGCTGCTCTACGATTTGAAGTGCGCCGGCAGCCAGGCCTATCTGCGGCTTGCCACCGAAGTGATCCGCCGCGAGCGCCAGCTGGCGGCGGCATGAGGACGATATGATCGAGAAACCATCACGACTTGGCCGCGGTCTGGCGGCGCTGATCGGCGACATGGCGAGCCCGGAGGGCGCCCGCGTCGCCGAGGTCAGCGGCGGCCAGAAGCGGCTGCCGGTCGAGTTCCTGATCGCCAACCGCGCCAATCCGCGGCGCGATTTCGACACTGACCAACTCGACGAGCTGACCCATTCGATCCGCGAGAAGGGGGTGATGCAGCCGCTGCTGGTGCGACCGAGCGAGGACCCCAACATCTTCGAGATCATCGCCGGCGAACGGCGCTGGCGTGCGGCGCAGCGCGCTGGGCTGCACGATGTGCCGGTGATCGTCCGCGAGGTCGACGACAAGGAAGCGCTGGAACTCGCGATCATCGAGAACGTCCAGCGCGTCGATCTCAATCCGCTCGAAGAGGCGCAGGGCTACGAGCAGCTCATCGAGCAGTTTTCCTATACGCAGCAAGACCTTGCCCAGGTCATCGGCAAGTCGCGCTCGCACGTCGCCAACACCCTGAGGCTGCTCAAGCTGCCGCGCGAGGTGCGCGACATGGTCAGCAACGGCCAGCTCACGGCCGGCCACGCGCGCACGCTGATCACCGCCGAGGATCCGGCGGCGGTGGCGCGGCAAATCGTCGAGGGCGGGCTGTCGGTGCGTGAGGCCGAGGCGCTGAGCCAGCGCGGGGCGGCGCCGAAGGCGACCCACCCGCCGTCGGCAGGCAGGGACGCCGACCTGGTGGCGCTCGAAAAGCGGCTCAGCGACCTTCTGGGAATGAAAGTCCTGGTGCACCCCAAGGGCGAAACCGGACGCCTTGAAATCCACTATCGCACGCTGGAGCAGCTCGACTCGGTCTTGGCGAAGCTCGGCTAGCGCCAGTCAGTGCTGCGCGGCCATCTGGGCCAACGCGAGGAATACCCGGCGCACCACGGTATCGGAACGGCCGTAGTTCTTGCGGCTGTCGCCTGTGGCGGTATGGAGCCGATCCGCCGCCGTCGCCAATGCGGCGTCGGACCACAGCCGCAACTGTTGTTCGAGCGCCGATCGCCGCGAGAAGTGCGGCTTCGGCCGCGCACCCTCCAGCACGTCGCGGGGCGACACGCCCGCGTCGACCTGGGTGCGCCAGCGGCGCAGCTGGGCGAAATGCTGGCTGACGGCCGTGAGCAGTTGCTGCGGGTTGACGGCCGCCGCGAGGGCGCGGCCGAGCGCGGTGTCGAGCCGGCCGGCGTGGCCGGTGCCGATGGCGTCGGCGACCTCGTCGATCACCAGCGCGGCGTTGTCGGCGCATAGCGTCAGGACGTCCTCGCGGGTCAGGAGCTTGCTCTCGGCGGCATAGAGCGTCAGTTTTTCGAGCTCGCGGCGGGTCACCTCGCGGTCGTTGCCGAGCTGGTCGCGCAGCGTCGGCGCCACATCGGCGTCCATCCGGATGCCGGCCATCGAAAACGTCTCGTTGATGAGCTTCAGCACGGTCTCGTCGCTGTCGGCGTAGCAGGGCAGGGCGCGGCCGGTTTTGGCTGCTTCCACCAGCGCCCGCAGCGGATCGCGGGGCGCCAGATTGCCGGCTTCGAGGATGACGATGGCGCCCGCCGGGTCGGCGGCCAGCTCGCTCAACGGCACGGTGAGCGACTTGCCGGCGCTGCGCACCCGAACGATGCGCTTTTCGCCGAACAGCGAGCCGGTCTTGGCCTCGACCAGCAACGCTCCCGGATCGGCGTCGAGATCGCCGCCGTCGAGCGTCACCAGTCCCATGCCCGAGGCGTCGCCGCGGGTGAAGTGCTGCACCAGTTTCTGCACGGTTTCCCGGACGAGGCCGCTGTCGGGGCCGTAGGCGAGCACGATTCCCGCCTCGAGGTCTGGGCGACGGACGAACCGTTCGACCTCATGGGCCTTGAGCGCCGTCATCTGACCAGCGCGGCCAATGCCTCGAGCCGGATGGTGTCGGCCAGGAGCTTTGCGGCGTTCTCGGCCGCGTTGGCGGCGGCCTCCTGATTGGCGAAAGCCTGCGCGCCAAGCGTGTAGTCGGCGCTCTGGGAAAGGGTACCGCTGTAGAGCACTTGGCCATCGGGGCCGACGAGCGTGACCCGGGCGGTGACGGTCATCTGGCGCTGGGCGGCCGGCGAAGTCACCGTGTCGTTGGTCAGCGCCCGTGTTGCCTGTGAGGCGGAAACCGAGAGTTTTGCCGCGCCCTCGCCCTGGTCCTTGCCGAGCTTCAGCGCGAGGTCGTTGTAGATGACCTGTTCGAGCCGGTTGTTGGGGGCGTCGTAGGCCACCTGCACACGGTGGGCGCCGAGCCCGTAATTGCCATAGACCGGTGTCAATCCGGTGCAGCCGGCGAGCGTCAGCGGGCCGACCAGACCCAGCAGCAGACCGGCGATCCGAACCGCCCGGCTGAAGTACCCATTCCGAAAGTGTCGGAATGGGTGCTCCAGCTTACAGTCGGGTCGCGCGTTCGAACCGGAAAGGCCTGCAACTTTTCCTGAGCGCGCTCTAGATGACCACATTGACGATCCTGTCGGGCACGATGATCACCTTGCGCGGCGGCTTGCCATCCAGCATGCGGGCAACCGCATCGAGTGACAAGGCCTCTTTCTCGACCACGGCGTTGGACGAACCCTTGGGCACTGTGATCTCGCCGCGGCGCTTGCCGTTGACCTGCACGGCCATAGCCACGGTGTCATCGACGAGCAGGGCGGGATCGACATCGGGCCAGGCCGCGTCGGCCACCATGCCGGGCTTGCCCAGGGCAACCCAGCAGGTCTCGGCCAGGTGCGGCATCATCGGCGCGATCAACTGCACCAGCTTGGCGACGCCCTCGCTCAGCGCAGCCGCGCCATTGGCGGTCGGAGCAGCCTCCAGCGTCGTGGCGAACTTCGCGAGGCCGTTGCTCAACTCGTAGATCTGGGCCACGGCGCTGTTGAAGCGCAGGCCCTCGATGCCTTCGCCGACGGCCTGGGCCGCACGGTGGATCAGCTTGCGGATCCCCTCGATCTCGGCCGCCGGTGTCTCGCTAGAAGCCGACATCTCCTCGATCTCGATTGCCTCGTGCACCAGTTTCCAGACCCGCTGCTGGAAGCGGCCGGCGCCTTCTATGCCGGCTTCCGTCCATTGCACATCGCGCTCGGGCGGCGAGTCTGAGAGCATGAACCAGCGCGCCGTGTCGGCGCCGTAGGTGCGGACGATCTCGTCGGGATCGACCACGTTCTTCTTGGACTTCGACATCTTCTCGATCGAGCCGATCTCGATCGGAGCGCCTGATGTCGCGTGCTTCGCGCGGCGGCTGTCGCCCATGCCCTCGAGGGCCACGTCGACCGGCAGCACCCAGTCACCGCTCTGGTCGCGATAGGTCTCGTGGACCACCATGCCCTGTGTGAACATGCCCTTGAACGGTTCGTCCATCCCCAGGTGCCCGGTCTTGCGCATGGCGCGGGCGAAGAAGCGGCTGTAGAGCAAGTGCAATATAGCATGTTCTACGCCGCCGATATACTGGTCGACCGGCAGCCAGGCATTGGCGATCGCCGGCACCGTCGGGTCGGCGGCGTGCGGCTCGGTGAAGCGCGCGAAGTACCACGACGAATCGACGAAGGTGTCCATCGTGTCGGTCTCGCGGCGGGCGGGTTCGCCGCAGATCGGGCACGCCACGTGCTTCCAGGTCGGGTGGTGGTCGAGCGGGTTGCCGGGGCGGTCGAAAGTGACATCGTCAGGCAGCTTGACGGGCAGGTCGGCATCCGGAACCGGCACGGCGCCGTGTACGTCGCAGTGGATCACCGGGATCGGGCAGCCCCAGTAGCGCTGGCGGGAAATGCCCCAGTCGCGCAGGCGGTAGTTGGTCTCGACCACGCCCTGCGGCCGGTTGCCGACTTGCCGCGCACCGAAGTAATTCGCGATCTCACGTTTGGCGTCGTCGACGCTCAGTTCGTCGAGGAACTCCGAGTGATAGATGCGCCCGGGGCCGACATAGGCCTCGTCGCCGACCGCAAAAGCTGCCGGATCGGCGTCATCGGGCAGCACCACGGGAATGACGTCGAGGTCGTATTTGCGGGCGAAATCGAGGTCGCGCTGGTCATGCGCCGGGCAGCCGAAGATGGCGCCGGTGCCGTAGTCCATCAGCACGAAATTGGCGACATAGACCGGCAGCGTCGCGCCGGGCTTGACCGGATGCTTCACGAACAGGCCGGTGAAATGGCCGAGTTTTTCGGCCTTCTCGATGGTTTCGGTAGCGGTGCCGTGGCGGTGGAATTCGGCGATGAAGTCGCGCAGCGCCGGATCGGCGGCCGCCAGCTCGGTCGCCAGCGGATGATCGGGCGACAGCGCAATGAAGCTCGCGCCGAAGATGGTGTCGGGGCGGGTGGTGAACACTTCAATCGAGGTCGCGGCCGTCGCAGCCGAGGGCAGCATTTCGAACAGCAGGCGCAGGCCCTCGGACTTGCCGATCCAGTTGCGCTGCATGGTCCGGACCTTGTCGGGCCAGCCCTCGAGCCCGTCGATCGCCGCCAAGAGGTCCTCGGAATAGTCCGAAATCTTGAAGAACCACTGGGTCAGCTCGCGCTGCTCGACGATCGCGCCCGAGCGCCAGCCGCGGCCGTCGATGACCTGCTCGTTGGCGAGCACGGTCTCGTCGACCGGATCCCAGTTGACCTTGGACTTCTTGCGCGTCACGAGGCCCGCCGCGAGGAAATCGAGGAACAGTTTCTGCTGGCGCTGGTAGTAGTCGACGTCGCAGGTCGCGAATTCCCGGCTCCAGTCGAAGCTCAGGCCCATCGTCTTGAACTGGGTCCGCATCGCGTCGATATTGGCGTAGGTCCAGGTCTTGGGATGGCTGCCGGTCTGCTTGGCGGCGTTCTCGGCCGGCAGGCCGAAAGCGTCCCAGCCCATCGGATGCAGCACGTT
The DNA here is from genome assembly GCA_016213505.1 of Devosia nanyangense. Lineage (GTDB taxonomy): Bacteria > Pseudomonadota > Alphaproteobacteria > Rhizobiales > Devosiaceae > Devosia_A > Devosia_A nanyangense. The sequence goes on along the minus strand of JACRAF010000028.1, from coordinate 82,035 downwards.
GAAGCCGCGGGCACGCTTGTAGCGGGCGAGCACGTCGCCCATGGCGTAGTTGCGCACATGGCCCATATGGATGCGCCCCGAAGGATAGGGGAACATCTCGAGCACATAGTAGCGCTGGCGCGGATCGTCGTTGGAGACCTCGAAGGATCTGGCGTCCGCCCAGGCCTTCTGCCAGCGCGGTTCCTCGACACGCGGGTTGTAGCGCTCGATCGGTTTGGTCAATTCGGATGCTTCCTGAGGCCCGGGAGTCGTTGCTTTACCGGGGAAAAGTGGCTAGCGGACCATCACCACGAAACACGGAATCGGTCAACAGCTTGGCAATGACGAGCGCCGCCGAACGGCTCCAGACGATCACCGGACGCATCGAGCGCGCCGGCGCCCGCTTCGGCCCGCCGCCGCAGCGGGTGAGCCTGGTTGCGGTATCCAAGACCTTTCCGGCCGATGCCATCGTGCCGTTCCTCGAGGCAGGGCAGCGGGTCTTCGGCGAGAACCGGGTGCAGGAGGCGGAGGCCAAGTGGCCGGAATTGCGGGCATCCTATGATGGCATAGAATTGCATCTGATCGGGCCGCTGCAGACCAACAAGGCGCGCGATGCGGTGGCTTTGTTCGACGTCATCGAGACGCTCGACCGCGACAAACTCGCCGCCGTGCTCAAGGCCGAGATGGAGCGGGCCGGCAAGCGCCCCAAGCTCTTCGTCCAGGTCAATATCGGGCTCGAACCGCAGAAGGCGGGGATCGCGCCCGGTGAGGCCGTGGTGTTCGTCGAGCGCTGCCGCGCGGTGCACGGGCTGGCGATCGAGGGATTGATGGCGATCCCGCCCGACGGGCTGCCGCCCGGGCCGTATTTCGCGCAGCTGGCGCTGCTCGGCCGCGAGGCGGGTGTTCGGAGCCTGTCGATGGGGATGAGCGGCGATTTCGAGACGGCGATCGCCATGGGCGCAACGCATGTCCGCGTCGGCTCGGCGCTGTTCGGGCATCGCGGCTGAGGATTAGATGGCGCCGCAAGGTGTTATTTCCCCAGCGCCTCGAACGTACAGCAACTTTCCACTGTCAAATCACGTTGCTGGGGGTGTCACCATGTTGTGATTGGCCGGGTCAGGACCCGCGGCTTAACTCACGACTGGTAAAGTCCCGGGGGTTTTCCATGATCAGACGCCGCATTTTTCTCGTCGATGACGATGCGGAGTTGCGGAAGACCCTGATGGACCAGCTCATGCACTATCGCGAGTTCGAGCTGATCGAGGCACAGACCGCGAGCGAGGCGCTGCGCAAGGTGCGCGACGTCCATGTCGACCTGATGATCCTCGATGTCGGCCTGCCCGACATGGATGGGCGCGAGGCGGTAAAAATCCTCCGCCGCGACGGCTTCAAGAGCCCGATCCTGCTGCTCACCGGCCACGACAGCGATTCGGACGAGATTTTGGGGCTCGAATCGGGGGCCAACGACTACGTCACCAAGCCGTTCCGGTTTTCGGTGCTGCTGGCCCGCATCCGGGCGCAGCTCAGGCAGCACGACCAGAGCGAGGACGTGGTGTTCACCATCGGGCCCTACTCGTTCCAGCCGGCGGCAAAACTGCTCGAGGCGGCCGACGGCGGCAAGGTTCGGCTCACCGACAAGGAAACCTCGATCCTCAAATATCTCTACCGGCAGGGCCCCAAGACCATCACCCGCGACGTGCTGCTCAAGGAAGTCTGGGGCTACAACAACCGGGTGACGACGCACACGCTCGAAACCCACATCTATCGGCTGCGCCAGAAGATCGAGCGCGACCCCTCCAACGCGCGGCTCCTGGTCACCGAAGAGGGCGGCTACCGCCTGGTGCCCTGACACCGGCGACCGCCGCGGCTCTACCAATCCCCCGCCGAGAGTGGGGTTTCCCGGAAAATCCATTCTTCCGAAACCGGTCGCATGCTCTATATCAGGGCCGGGCGGGCCGTGGCGGCGGCGCGCCTTGAGTGGTCGCATGTTCGCACGGGAAAGCCGGTTTCCGCTTTGCCGAACATGCTCCAGGTGGCCAGGAACGGGGCAGGATGCAGCTCGACGACGCGGCGACGATCCTTGGGCGCGCGGACTTCTTTTCGGTCTGCGACGCCGAGCAGCGCCGTCTGCTGGCCTTTGCCAGCGAGCGCAAGCGGCATCGGCCGGGCACGGTCATCTACCCGGCGGGCGAAGTGCCGGACGGCGCGCATGTGCTGGTGAGCGGCACGGTCGCGACCTTTCAGGAGGGCGACGAGTCCAATCCGTTCGTCATTGCGGCGCAAGGGGCGGTGCTCGGCGCGATGTCGCTGATCGTCGCCAGGCCTCGCCCGGTGACCGTCAAGGCGGTTGACCAGGTCGAGACGCTGTTCGTACCGCGTGCGGCGTTTATGAAGCTGTGTAACCAGTCGCCCGATCTCGCGGCGCGCGCTGCCGAGCGCATCCGCGACGACCTCACCGGCTATCTCGGCGCTATCGAAACCGTCAAGGGCCGGATGGGCAGCTCCAAGGGCTAGCCTGGCACCACTGCGTCGACCTCGATCTCGACCAGCCACTCCGGATCGACAAAGGCGGATACCTGCATCACCGTGGTCACCGGCCGGATCGACGCGAACGCTTCGGCGTGGGCGCGCGCGGCGCCTTCCCACAGTGCAATGTCGGTGAGGAGAATGCGGGTGCGGGTCACGTGCTCGAGACCGGCGCCGGCGTCGGCCAGCGCCTTGGCGACGATTTCGAGGCAGCGCCGGGTCTGTCCATAGATGTCGCCGAGGGCGGCCGTGCCGCCGCCCGCGGCGATCGGCGCCGTGCCGCCGACGCTGACGATATTGCCCACCCGCACGGCGCGGGAGAAGCCGATCACCGGCTCGAGATAGGAGCCGGAACTGACGAGGACGCGGTCGGCCATTGCTGGTTCTCCCTTAGAGCACTTCACGTTCCGATGGAATCGGAACGCGTGCTCCATGTCTTTGATTTGTCGCGTTTCCGAACCGGAAAACCGCTTCGCACTTTTCCTGGAAACGCTCTAGAAATGTGCGATGACCGGCACGTGGTCGGACGGCTTGGCGCTCCAGCCGCGCGCCGCCCGGACGATCTCGGCGCCGGTCGAATGGGCGGCGACGTCGGTGGTGGCCCAGATGTGGTCGAGCCGCCGGCCGCGGTCGGACGCCTGCCAGTCGGTGGCGCGGTAGCTCCACCACGAATAGACCTTCTGGTCGTGCGGGATGTGGTGGCGGACCAGATCGGTCCAGCCATGGCCGCCGGTCAGCAGGGCATCGAGCGCTTCGGTCTCGACCGGGGTGTGGCTCACCACGTCGCGCAGCTGCTTGTGGCTCCAGACGTCGTTTTCGTGCGGGGCGACGTTGAAGTCGCCGCATATCAGCTGGCGCTCCCTGAAATGATCCTCGCCGAACCACGCCTTGAGCTCGCTGAGGAAACCGAGCTTGTGCTTGAACTTGGGGTTCACCTCGGGGTCGGGCGTATCGCCGCCCGCCGGGATGTAGAAATTGTGGACGGTCAGCGGTCCCGTGCCGAAATCGACCACCGCCGAGACGTGGCGGCTGTCGGCGATGTCGCAGAAGACGCGGCTCGAGATGTCGCTCAGCGGGAACTTCGAGACGATGGCGACGCCGTGATAGCCCTTCTGGCCGTGCACCGCCTGGTAGGGATAGCCCGCTTTGGTGAAGGATTTTGCCGGGAACTGGTCGTTCTGGCACTTGATCTCCTGCAGGCACAGCACGTCGGGCTGGTGGCGGCGGAGGAAATCGCGCACCAGGCGGATGCGCAGGCGCACGGAGTTGATGTTCCAGGTGGCAAGGCTCGGCATGAGGGACTCGGGCGGGCGGGCACCGCTGTTGTGACGGCGGCGCCGGCGCAAGGCAAGCGTCGCCTGCGCAAGCGGCCTCACCCTCATCCGGCTTCGCCACCTTCTCCCATCAAGGGAGAAGGCCACGGGGCCGCCACCCCGGAGCTGGCCCTCGCGCTGGCGTCGGTGGTGCGGCCTTCTCGCCTCGCGGGAGAAGGTGCCCTGAGGGCGGTTGAGGGGGAGGCCAAGCGCGCTGCAGCAGCCGCTCAGTTGGCCGGCTCGACCTGATTGTAGTCGCCGATGTTGAGATAGAAATAGGCGGGGGGGATCTCGACGCCCTTTTCGATATCGTAGAGCGAGAAGGTGAGATCGGTGCCGTCCGGGTTGGTGAGCACCCACTGCACCAGGTCCTGCGTCTCTTTGTCGAAGACCAGCGCGACCTTGATGGTTCCGGCCGGAGTTTCGTCCTGCAGCGTCAGCGACAAATAGTTGGCCGACTGGTCGATGGCGACGAGGCCGGCATGCAGCAGGTCGATCCGCTCATCGAGGAACTGGCGCAGCGGCACCTTGTCCTGCGGGTAGGCGTATTGCGTCTTTTCCTTGCGGTCGATGACGTAAAAGCCGTTGCCGATCGACAGAATCTCTTCGCGCGAGGGCGGGTTGTACCTGAATCGGATCTTGCCGGGCCGCTGCAGGTAGAAGATGCCCTCGATGCGCTGGCCCTGGGTGTCGATCTGGAGGAACTTGCCGACCATGGTGGTGATCGCCGAGTTGTGCCCCGAGACGGCGTTGATGAGGTCGGTCTCCTCGGGAGTGAGGGTGCGGGCCTCCTGACCGAACGCGGCCATCGGCAGCGCGGCGGAAACGGCGATCAGCGCCAAGAGGGAACGTCGAAGCATGGGCGGCAGTCCTCGGGTCAGTCCGGTCTATCCGCTAGAGGTCAATTGCGGCAAGAGGTGGAAGGATGGTCGCGCCAGTCTCCTCAGACCGCCGCGGCTCCCGGCTGCGATCCTAGCGCCGGCGACGCGCCTTCTTGCCGCGGGCGATCTCGGTGCCGAGTGCGGCGAGCTTGTGGACCCAGAAGCCGCGGAAATGGTCGAGCCAGGCGTCGACCTCCTGTAACGGAGCGGTGTCCAGCGCATAGAGCCGGCGGGTGCCCTCGGCCCGCACATTGGCAAAGCCCGACTCGCGCAGCACCTTGAGATGCTGCGACACGGCGGCCTGGGTGATGCCGAACTCGGCCGCAATGATCTCGACCACTTCGCCCGACGCGTGCTCGCGCCCGGCGAGCACCTCGAGAATGCGCCGGCGGACGGGATCGCCGAGGACGTCGAAGGCGTGCATCCGAACTCCGTTGGTCAGGCTTCGCCGCTATAGGCTTTGCGCGTGGCTTCGGCGGCCGTGCGGGCCGCGTCGAGGCTGTCGCCCCCGGCGATGGCGGCCTCGCCCCAGGCTGCGCTGGCCTGACGGATGTAGTCCTTGCCCTCAGCGCCAGCGATCCAGGCCATGCCCTCCGCCGCCACGGCCGCAACGGGTTCGGCGATGTGCCGGCCCAGCCCCATGAAGCCCATGTCCCAACCAACACCCACCGCGCCCGGTCCGAACTGCCCCCATCGTGGATCGACATGAGCGATGTGCTCGAGCTCGAGCCGCGTGCCCTGGCCGGCCGGTGTCAGCGTGACGTTGACCCAGGTCGTGCCGCCGCCGAACTCCCAGGTGGCGGCAATCCTGCGCCGAGGTTCGCATTCGGTGATGGTGCCGCCAGCATTGCCCTCGAACTGGTAGCGGCCGCCCAGCTTCAGCTCGCCGCTCACCGGCAGGAACCAGCGTGGCAGACGTTCCTTGCTGGTCAGCGCGTCCCAGAGGTCGGCCGCATCGGTGTCGTAGACACAGGACGCAACCACGGCCTTGGCCGGCTTGCCGTCGCGCTCGAGATTGCGGACGACGCGCGTCATGGCGTTCATGTGGGCGGCAAGATCGAATGACATGGCTGAACTCCCTCGTCGAAACGAGCGTGTTCTACAAGCCAGTGCTTATATAAGTCAAGCCTTGTACTTCAAGCCGGGAATCCTCCCCGCGTTGCAAGGGGGAGCGCCTCCGCGGCGTTAGTACACGCCCTCGCCGCCGACCAGGATCTCGCGCTTGCCCGAGTGGTTGGCGGCAGAGATGACGCCCTCCTTCTCCATGCGCTCGATCAGCGACGCAGCCTTGTTGTAGCCGATGGCGAGGCGGCGCTGGACGTAGGAGGTCGAGGCCTTCTTGTCGTTGAGGACGATATTGACGGCCTTGTCGTAAAGCTCGTCGCCCGAGCCGCCGCCGTCTTCGCCCAGCGCCGAGGCGGGATCGAACTCGTCGTCCTCGGCGGTGATCGAATCGAGGTAGTCGGGCGCGCCCTGCGACTTGAGGTGCCTGACCACGTCCTCGACTTCGCCGTCGGCGACGAACGGACCGTGGAGGCGCCGGATGCGGCCGCCGCCGGCCATGTAGAGCATGTCGCCATTACCGAGCAGCTGCTCGGCGCCCTGTTCGCCCAGAATGGTGCGGCTGTCGATCTTGCTGGTCACCTGGAACGAAATTCTGGTCGGGAAGTTGGCCTTGATGGTGCCGGTGATGACGTCGACCGAGGGGCGCTGCGTCGCCATGATGATGTGGATGCCGGCGGCGCGCGCCATCTGCGCCAGGCGCTGGATGGCGCCTTCGATGTCCTTGCCGGCGACCATCATCAAATCGGCCATCTCGTCGACGATGACGACGATGAAGGGCAGCGTCTCAAGGTTGAACTGCTCGCTCTCGTAGATCGCCTCGCCGGTCTCGCGATCGAAGCCCGTCTGCACGGTGCGGGTGATGGTCTCGCCCTTCTGGGCGGCCTCGGAGACGCGCTGGTTGAAGCCGTCGATGTTGCGCACACCGATCTTGCTCATCTTCCTGTAACGGTCTTCCATTTCGCGCACCGCCCATTTGAGGGCGGTGACGGCCTTGCTGGGATCGGTGACGACCGGCGTCAGCAGATGCGGGATGCCGTCATAGACGGAGAGTTCGAGCATCTTGGGGTCGATCATGATCAGCCGGCACTCGGCCGGAGTCATCCGGTAGAGGATGGAAAGGATCATAGTGTTGATGCCGACCGACTTGCCCGAGCCGGTGGTGCCGGCGATCAAGAGGTGCGGCATGCGCGCGAGGTCGGCGATGATCGGCTCGCCGCCGATGGTCTTGCCGAGGCAGATGTTGAGCTTGCCCTTCATCTTCTCGAAGTCGGCGCTGGCGAGCATTTCGCGGAGGTAGACGGTCTCGCGGTTTTCGTTGGGCAGCTCGATGCCGATGGCGTTGCGGCCGGGCACCACAGCGACGCGGGCCGAGATGGCGCTCATCGAGCGGGCGATGTCGTCGGCAAGCGAGATGACGCGCGACGACTTGATGCCGGGTGCGGGCTCGAGCTCGTAGAGCGTCACCACCGGGCCCGGGCGGACATTGATGATGTCGCCGCGAACGCCAAAATCCTCGAGCACGCCCTCGAGCCGGCGGGCCATGGCTTCGAGCCGCTCGGGCCGGTGCTCGTCGGACAGCCCGCGGTGGCGCGGTTCGGCGAGGAGACTGAGTTCAGGCAGCTCGAACCCGGATTCGTCCTCGAGCAGCGAGCCCTGGGCTTCACGGGCGGCCCGGCTGCCGGGGGCCGGGCGCTTGGCGGGCGCGGCCACGCGCGCAGCGCGGGCCGGGGCGACGGCGATCTCTTCGTCCTCCTCTTCGGCCGGGTAGTCGTCCTCGAAGGCGGGTTCCGGCATCGGCGCGAACCGCAGGCGGCCACTGGTCAGCTGCGGCTCGACGCGAACGTCCGGGGACACCAGCGGCGTACGGCCCGCCATGCTGGGCTCGACCGCGCCGTCACGCCAGGCCGCGGCTTCCGCCTCGCGGCGGGCGGCGGCGTTGTCGCGGGCCCGGGCGATGGCGCGGCGGAGCGCCGTCTGGGCGGAGAAGGCAAGATGGACGAGGGCGCCAATGGCGACATCCAGAATGCCGTTCCGGTCGGGCTCGTCGGCCGCGGCGGCCTTGCCCTTGGTTCTGGCTTTTGGCGCCGCCGCTTGCGGCAGGCGCAGCGCGCCGAGCCCGCAGGCGATCCAGCACAGCGCCAGCGTCGGAGCGACGAGGATGATGGCGAACAGCCAGGCGGTGACCGGCTGCGGATTGGCCCCGGTCACCAGCGCGGCGAGATTGGCAAAGCCGGCGCCGATGAGGCCGCCGAGGCCAGTCGGTAGCGGCCAGCTGGCGGGCACCGGCAGGAAGGCGAGGACGCCGGTCGAGAGCAGCGCCGCGGCGATCCAGGCGATGAGTCTCAGGCCCATCAAGGAGGGCACGCGGCGGCGGACGAAGCTCCAGCCCCACATCGCCACTGGAATCAGCATGACGATGATGCCGAGCCCGAAGACCTGGAAGCTGAGGTCGGCCGCGATGGCGCCGGGCACGCCGAGCCAGTTCTGCACCGGCCTGGTGGCGGCAAAGGAGAGCGATGGATCGTCCACCGACCAGGAGGCGAGGGCCGCCATCATCAGCCCGACAAGGGCCAGCAGCACCAAGCCGATCAGGCGGACCGGGATGGTGATGGCGATGGCGGGCGCGGGGGCAGAAGACTTGTCTTCGATGAGAGGACGTGCCGGCATCGCAAGGAACACTCTACGCTGAAATGGGTGAAGCCCAGTCGAGCGCCGATCCTAGAGCCGCGTGGTTAATCCCAAGCTAACCATGAGTGTCTGATGGCGCTCTGGACCGAGCGATCCCAAGGGGGCTCGCTCGGCCAACCGCCGCGGGTCAGAACTCCTCGGGCATGGCGCCGATCGAATGGATGGCGAGATCGGCGCCGCGCCGCTGCTGCTCGTCGCTGAGGCGGATGCCGACGAATCGGCGGCCGAGCGCATAGAGCGCCAACCCGGCGAGAAAGGCGTAGGCGGCGACACTCACCGAGCCGATGATCTGGACCAGCGGCGAGACGCCGCCCATGCCGCCGAGCTGGGTGAGCCCGAAGATGCCGGCGGCAACGCCGCCCCAAAGGCCGCAAAGGCCGTGCAGCGGCCAGACGCCGAGCACGTCGTCGATCTTCAGACGTTCCTGGGTGAAGCTGAAGCCGCGCACGAAGATCACCCCGGCCACCGCGCCGACCACCAGTGCGCCGAGCGGGTGCATGACGTCCGAGCCGGCGCAGACGGCGACCAGCCCCGCCAGCGCGCCGTTGTGGACGAAGCCGGGATCCGCCTTGCCGGCGATCGCCGCCGCGACGATGCCGCCGGCCATGGCGAGCAGCGAGTTGAGTGCGACGAGCCCGGACACGGCGGCGGTCGATTGCGCCGACATGACGTTGAAGCCGAACCAGCCGATGCACAGCATCCAGGTGCCGAGCCCGAGCCACGGAATGGACGAGGGCAGGAACGGCCGGCCGTGCGGGCCGTAGCGGCCGGTGCGGGCGCCCAGCATGAGCACGGCGGCGAGCGCCAGCCCGCCGCCGGCGGCATGGACCACGATCGAGCCGGCGAAGTCATGGAACGGCGCCCCCAGCGCCGATTTCAGCCAGGCCTGGATGCCGTAATTGCCGTTCCAGACGATGCCTTCGCTCAACGGGTAGATGAGACCGACGATGAGCGCGGCGGTCGCCACCTGCGGCCAGAATTTCGCCCGTTCGGCGATGCCGCCCGAGATGATCGCCGGCACCGCCGCAGCGAAGGTTGCGAGAAAGAAGAACTTGACGAGGCTCAGCCCCTGCGGCGCGAAGCCGCCCGCCGCCCCCGACAGCTCGGCGGCCCCGGCAAAGAAGCTGACGCCGTAAGCGATCCAGTAGCCGACGAAGAAATAGGCGAGGGTCGAGAAGGCGAAGTCGACGATGATCTTGACCATCGCATTCACCTGGTTCTTGCTGCGCACGGTGCCCAGCTCGAGGAAGGCGAAGCCGCCATGCATCGAGAACACCAGAATGGCGCCGACAAGCAAAAAGAAGACGTCGAGTCCGATGACGGACTGATCCATGAAGGCCTCCCACTCGAGCGGACGGAAGGCGTCCGCTCACTTCCCCAACCGGCTCGCAACCGGTCATTCGCGAGGCAATGGCCTCAAGGATCGTGCCAGCGGCAGCCGAAAAGAAAATGTCGATGTTTCAGGGAGTTGCAGGACCACACAGGAAGCCGGCGCCGGCCGGGCGGCAGGGGGCCAAAAAAATAGGCACAAACAACCGCGCATCTGCTTAAGGCTTAAGCAGACGCCGCGGTGCTTCTGAGGTGGCCTGTTCGACCGGGTGTGCAGCCCATGCGGTTTGCGAGTGGGAAGCCTCTGTGGCGGGCCAAGAGGAACATGGACTGCACGCCGGGTCGAACCTGGCGGGTGATGGACAGTCCGGAGACCGGGCTGTCCGGGAGTGCCCCGGCGCGGGACGATCGGGGAGGAGATCGCCGCCCGCGCCGGGGAAGGTCTTAGTTGTAGGCGCGCTCGCCGTGGGTCGACAGGTCGAGGCCATCGCTCTCGGCCGTTTCGGTGACGCGGGCGCCGCCGAACAGGGCCTTGACGATCAGCATCGCCACGAGGGCCACGACGCCGGACCAGACGAGGGCCACGCCGACGGCGGTTGCCTGGGTGACGAGGTGACCGACGATCGAGTAGTTGCCTTCGGCGTCCGGGAAGCCGAAGCCGCCCAGCGAGGGCGCCGCGACGATCGCGGTGCCGATGGCGCCGACGATGCCGCCGATGCCGTGAATGCCGAACACGTCGAGCGCGTCGTCATACTTGAACATCGGCTTCAGCGTCACGACGGCCCACAGACACACCACACCGGCTACCGCTCCGAGGACGATGGCGCCCATGGTGCCGGCAAAGCCGGCGGCCGGGGTGATGGCGACGAGACCGGCCACGGCACCCGAGACGGCGCCAAGCAGGCTGGCGTGGCCGCGGATGAACTTTTCGGCGGTGGCCCAGGCCAGCGCCGCGGCAGAGGTCGCGGTGATGGTGTTGAGCAGGGCTTGCGCGGTGAGGCCGTTGGACTCGAGGTTGGAGCCGGCGTTGAAGCCGAACCAGCCGACCCACAGCAGACAGGCACCGACGAAGGTGAAGGTCAGATTGTGCGGCGGAATCGGTTCCTTCATGAACTCCTTGCGCGGCCCGAGGACGATGGCGGCCACGAGGCCGGCGATACCGGCATTGATGTGGACCACCGTGCCCCCGGCGAAGTCATAGGCGCCCAGGCCGAACAGGAAGCCGGACGCCGCATCGGCGGCGCTCGGACCACCCCACCACCAGACCATGTGGGCGATCGGCAGGTAGGAGAAGGTGAACCAGATGGCGAGGAACACCATCACGGCGCCGAACTTCATGCGCTCGGCGATGGCGCCGATGATCAGCGCCGGGGTGATGGCGGCGAAGGTGAGCTGGAAGATGACGAAGGTCAGCTCGGGGATGTAGACCCCCTTGGTGAAGCTTTCCGCCATCGAGCTGAGACCGACCGGCCCCAGGAACAGCTTTGAGAAGTCACCGATGAAGGGGCTGGTACCGGTGGCCACGGCGGGGCCGGCGAAGGCCAGAGAGTAGCCATAGATCACCCAGAGCAGGGCGATCATGCAGAAGCCGGCGAAGACCTGCATCAGCACCGAAAGCATGTTCTTGGCGCGCACGAGGCCGCCATAGAACAGGGCGAGGCCGGGAATGGTCATGGCGATGACCAGCACGGTCGAAATCAGCATCCAGGTGGTGTCGCCCTTGTCGGCGACCGGGGCGGCCGGGGCCGCGTCCTGGGCAAGAGCGGGAAGGGCGAGGGCGAGCGCTGCAACAGCCGCCAGCCCAAGGACCTTTGTTGTCTTTGACACAGTCATTGAGGTTTCTCCAGGGATTGGCGTCAGAGAGCCGCCGCGCCGGTTTCGCCGGTGCGGATGCGGGTGACCGCGAGCAGATCGAGGACGAAGATCTTGCCGTCGCCGATGCGGCCGGTCTGGGCGCTCTCGCGGATGGCCGAGACGATGGCGTCGGACTGGGTGTCCTCGACCGCGATCTCGATCTTGAGCTTGGGCAGGAAGTGCACCGCGTATTCGGTGCCGCGGTAGATTTCAGAATGCCCCTTCTGACGGCCGTAGCCTTTGACTTCAGTCACGGTCATGCCGTGTACGTCGAGCGAGTTCAGCGCCTGACGCACCTCTTCAAGCCGTGACGGCTTGATGATTGCGATCACCAGTTTCATGGATGCCCCTTTCGTCTGGCGTTTGGTCTCCAATGTACTTGCAGACTCAAGTGCCGTGCCAATTGCGGCGGCAAACGCCAACATTATGATTCTGTTAAGGGAATTTCGGAGTGTTCCAGGGATGAACGAGCAACAGCCCGGCTGACGCTCAGGCAACTGCACACGTATTGTGCAGAGAGTGGCTATTTGCCTGTCTTTTTGGCACAACGCGACAGCTTGCCGCTTGCGCCGGCATGTGCTCGGGGCCAAAACCGTCGCAGCAGCGGATGAGACGAAGATGCCCCAAGGTTCCTATGACGTCATAATTGTCGGCGGCGGGCCGGCGGGTCTGGCCCAGGCGCTGGCGCTGACGCGGTTCCAGCGCGGCGTGCGAGTGGCGCTGGTCGACCGGCGGCCGTTCATCGTCCCCGACGACCGCCGCGCCTTCGCGCTGTCGGCGGGGGTCAAGCGGGTGCTCGAAACGCTGGGCGTGTGGCCGGCGCTGGCGGCCGACGCCGAACCGATCCGGACCATGAAGATCACCGATTCGGGCCGCGGCGACATTTCCCGCCCGGTGTTTTTGACGTTCGAGGGCGACGTGGCGCCGGGCGAGCCCTACGCCCACATGGTCGCCAATCGGGTGCTGACCGCGGCACTGCTGAAGGCGGTCGAGGGCCAGGCCGAACTGGTGGCGCCGGTCGAGATCACCGGCTATGCCGCCGGGCCGGCGACAGCGAGCCTCAGCCTCAGGGATGGGCGCGTGCTCGAGGCGCCGCTGATCGTCGCGGCGGACGGCGCGATGTCGGCGCTGCGCGGCATGGCCGGCATCGAGGTCGTGGGACACGACTACCGGCAGTCGGGGATCGTTACCACGATCTCGCACGAACTGCCGCATGAGGGAGTCGCGTTCGAGCATTTCCGGCCGGCCGGCCCGTTCGCCAGCCTGCCGCTGCGCGGTAATAAGTCGTCGCTCGTGTGGACCGAGACGACCGAGGAGGCCGCCCGGCTCAAGGCGCTGCCACTGGACCAGGCGGCGATCGAGATCGAAGCGGTGATGGGCTCGAGCCTCGGGCGGGTCATGGTGGAAGAGGGCCTCCAGAGTTTTCCGTTGCGCCTGCAGCTGGCGCGCGCCTTCGTTGCGCCGCGGCTGGCGCTGATCGGGGACGCCGCCCATGTCATCCATCCGCTCGCCGGTCAGGGCCTCAATCTCGGGCTCAAGGACGTCGCGGCGCTGGCCGAGACGGTGATCGAGGCGATGCGGCTCGGGCTCGACCCCGGCGCGCCGGACGTCTTGGCGCGCTATCAGGCCTGGCGGCGCTTCGACACGGCGCTGATGGCGGCGGTGATGGACAATCTCAACCGGCTGTTCGCCAACGATCTGGCGCCGGTGCGGGCGCTCCGCGATATCGGGCTCGGGCTGGTCGACCGGCTGGCGCCGGTCAAGTCGGCGCTGATCGGCCGGGCTGCCGGGATCGAACCGGACGGGCCGCGCCTGCTGCGGGGGCTGCCGCTGTAGCTGTTGGCTCCGGCGCCGATCCGCGACGCGCGACAGGAGCGGGGTCGGGGTCTCTCCATCATCCGGCGGGGTGCGAAAGGATGACTCGCGGCAAGGTAGTCGCTCGTCCTGTCGAACGCCAGATTCGCCGACGTCACATCGTACCCAGCCGGTCTGTCCGTTTCCGCAAACCACCGCGATGTGCCTGGGTATACATATGCCTGATATCTGCGTCCGGCCCCTGCAGGGCGAGATGTGAGGTTCTACGCCCTCAGCTTCTTGAACGCCCAAAGGCGATGATAGAGTTCGCTGAGCATTTGAGCCGTAGGCGCCGGAAAACCTCTCCTTGCAAGAAGAGGGCGAAGTGCCCCTTCGGGGGCCTCCCGCCTGCTATTTCGGACGAACAGGTAGAACCTTTCCCAGTCCAGCTGATGCAACGAGCGTGTGTTGGCCAAGATCGCAAATCGCTCAAACAGGAGCGAGGCCTGTGGAGGGAGCTGATAGCTTGGCCGCGGTCGCTCGACCCGCATTCGATGGTGCGTGCGAAATTCCTTATTGTAGCGGCGCAGGAGCGGCCCGAACACCTCGTTAGAAAACTCGACGTATTCATTCCTAGTTGGATGGTCCGACGTCCACTTTGCTGAGCGCATTTCCACACATACCCGAGCCTCATCGGGCCGAACGATGAGCTGCCCTCCCGATCGAACTTGTTCGGGCAGACCGGGTAAGAGAAAATTGGCGAAGTGAAGTCCTTCTTTGCCGAAAGTGTCTTGATAGAACTCCACCACCATGCCCCGTTCGGATTGTGCGATGGAGACCATCCTCCGCACAAACTGTGCTCGCTCATCTCCGACGTTGATATCTACTGCCGGGAGCGCTTCCCGAGCTTCCTTCTCGCCGGTCGAGCCCTCGGTCGCAGCCCGCACCTCGTACTCAGTGGGCAAGCCTTTGACTGCCAAGCGCGCCTCCTTCTCGCTAGGCGAGCCCTTGACCCAAGCCCACGGCGCACGGACCTTGTGGGTCTTCGCCAGTTCTGGGTGCTTCTTTGGGTCGCGGGCGGCGGCGCGCAGCCGTTCACGAGCTTCGCGCGGATCGAGCTTCAGTTCGGTGCAGATTTGCTTGAGGGTGATGATATCGGCCATCTGATCGTCTCTCCTTGGGTTTGAAGACGATCCATTCAACAAGATGGCCACAACGGGCTTCTCAGGGAAATCCCTAGCTAAGCCGTCGGCGGAAAGTGAACGCGCATTTCGCCGGGCTCGACGTCGCGGGCTTCGTCGAGGCTGAGCATGGGCACGCCGTCGCGGATCGGGAAGGCGAGGTGGGCGGCGACCGAGATCAGTTCCTTGCGGTCGGCGCTGAGCACGAGGCGGGTCTTGGTCAGCGGGCAAACCAGCATTTCGAGGATGCGCGGGTCGACCTCGTAGCGCCGCTCGGACAGATCGGCCATGGGGCGCCCTAGTTGAGGGGGGCCGCGCTGCCGCCCTTGGCCATTTCGAACTCGGCCAGGGCAATCAGCGTCTCGGCGCGGGCTTCGAGCGATTTGGCTTCGAGCAGCACCTGCTTTTCCTTGGCGCCATAGGGCGAGACCATGCAGGCGAAATTGACCAGATCGGCGGTGCCGGTCTTGTCGATCTCGTCCCAGTTGAGTTCGAAATTGGCGAACTCGGCGTAGTCCTTCATCATCTTGAGGAACCGGTTGCGGTCGACGCCCTCCTCGCCATAGGCGCGCTGGAAATCGAGCGCGTAACCGCTGGCGTCGATCGTCGCCTGGCGGAATGGCGTCATCACGGTGAGTTCGGACACCAGCTCGAAGCGGGTCAGCCCCTCGAGGATGATGAAGTAGCGGCCCTCGCCATTCTCCTCCCAATGGGTGAGGCGGCCGACGGTGCCGATCTTTTGCAGCGGGGCGCGGCCACGCGGGCTTTCCTCGGACGTGTCCTCGGGCTGGATCAACCCGATCAGCCGGTTGCCGGCGAGCACCTGGTCGACCATTTCGACATAGCGCGGCTCGAAGACGTTGAGCGGGCGGTGCGAGAACGGCAGCAGCAGCGCCCCGCTCAGCGGGAACACCGGCAGGTGGTCGGGGAGGTCGGCCGGGGTGGCGGGGCGCTTCAGCATCACGAGAACAGGAGGGCGGACAAGAGCCGCCTCCCCCTCAGCGTCGCGGCATCCCGGGCGCCCCAGGCTTCGAAGAAATCGAGCAGCTTCTTGCGCGCCGCGTCGTCGCTCCAGCTGCGGTCGCGCTTCATCAGCGTCACCAATTGCTCGGCCGCCTCGATGCGCTTGCCTTCGGCATTGAGGGCAAGGGCGAGGTCGAAGCGCGCCTGATGGTCGTCGGGGTGGCGCTCGAGTTTTTGCTCCAGCTCGGCGATTTCGGAGAGTTCCGCCGCTTCGCTCATCAGTTTCAGCGCAGCGACCAGCGAGGCGTAGTCGTCGCCCTTGGGTTTGGGATCGGGGAGAGTGTCGAGCACAGCCTGCGCCTGCTCGGGCTCGCCGGCCTTGAGATAGACCCGCGCCATGCCGAGGATCGCCTCGGTGTTCTCGGGCTGGCTCTGCAGCACCATGCCGAAAATCTGCGCAGCACGGCCGAGGTCGCCGGCGGCGAGGGCCTCCTTGGCCGCCACCACGGCGTTCTTGATCTCGGCTTCGAGCGAACCGGCACCGGCCGCGGCGGGCGGGGCGGCGGCGATGACCTTGTCGGCGAATTTGCGCACTTCGCTCTCGGGAATATTGCCCAGGAAGGCGTCGACCGGCCGGCCGCCGGCGAAGGCGAACACTGCCGGGATCGACTGCACGCCGAGCTGGCCGGCAATCGAGGGGTTCTCGTCGATGTTGATCTTGACCAGCCGGATCTTGCCGGCCTTTTCCTTCACCACCTTTTCGATGTTGGGAGACAAGGAGCGGCAGGGGCCGCACCAGGGGGCCCAGAAATCGACCAGGACCGGGGCCTCGAGCGAGGCATCGATGACGTCGGCCTTGAAGGCGCGATCGGTCGAATCCTTGACCAGAGCGACCGGCGGGGCGGAGGGAGCGGCGGGATTGAGATTGACGTTCACGGGGTGGCCCTTTTCCTGGCGCTTTACCCTATTTGAACTCACCGGCACCGGGGCGCAAGCGATGCCCGAAGGCCGGGGAGTTTAGGGTTGCAAAGGCAGTATCGATTGGGCATATAGGCCGCGCGTCGCGCGATGCCAAGGGACCGAAGGGTCCGATGGGTCCATTGCGTGGGGTTTGGAGTGCGGGTGTAGCTCAGGGGTAGAGCATAACCTTGCCAAGGTTAGGGTCGAGGGTTCGAATCCCTTCGCCCGCTCCATATTCTTCTCACGACAAGCAATGCGTATTCGCCTCGCCATCCGGCGGGGCGCATTGTTTTGTCGTGTCGGTCCCGGCACTTGATCTGGCTCAACGCCGGCCGCGGCGGGGCCGGTAGGGTCGCTTCGAAGGAACAGCGCCGCGGAGAACCGCGGTGCACGACCCGAGGAGCTTCAATGTCAGCTACATTCGTCGCACGCCGGTTCATGCCGATGCTCGCCGCCGTCGTCTTCGCCGGAGCGGCCCTGTGCGGTGTGACGCCGGCCCTCGCGGTCATGCTCGTCGAACTCAAGATCGACGCGACGGCGCGGCCATATAACCCGGACAACCCGCTCAGTTCGGCCCAGCAGGACTTCAGCGTTCCCGATGCCGAGGGCCAGCTGATCGTCACCTATACCGAGGACCGCTACGTCGGCGGCCCGGGCGGCTTCACGTATGACCCGGTCGATCTCTCCCCCGAATATCTCGGCTGGGGCGGATCGGCGGAGTACACGCCACGCGATCCGGTGGCCGGCCAGCCCTTCAAGGTGGTGGTCACCTATCAGCACTCCTATAGCAAGAAGATGTGGCGCGCGACGCTCACCGCCCGTCACGACTATCAGGCGTTCCAGATCCGCGATCGCGGCCAGCAGTTCGCAGGTACCCTGACGCTGACGATCGAGTTCATTCCGAAATCAGCCGACCCGATCACGGCGCCGCAGACATCCACGCTCGAGGGAACCTGGGAATTGCCCGGCGGCAACATGACGGAGATCTTCGCGGACGGCACCGGACATGACTCGCGCGGCAACACCATGACCTGGACGCTGCTCGACGCGGCGCGGGGCATCTACGAGTTGCACTGGAGCCACGGATACACCGACAAGGTGACGCTCGCACCCGATGGCAAGACCATGTCCGGCGTCAACAACACCGGCTTCCACTGGGACGCCGTCCGCCGCGGCCCGCCCCCCGCGATCGAGACGGCCGAACTCACCGGCAGCTGGGACTGGGGCCCCGGTTCCGGTCTCGTCGATATGCTCGCCGACGGCACCGGTCACGATTCCAACGGCAATACCCTGAGGTGGACCCTGGGCAATGCAGCGTCCCGTATCTACGTCCTTGTCTGGAGCCACGGCTTCGTCGATCTCGCGACACTCTCGGAGGACGGCAAATCGCTGGTGCTCGTCAGCAACACCGGAGCCCAATTCTCGGCAGTGCGCAGAGGCGGGGTCTGAACCCGGGACGCCGCAATCGCGAGGCCGCCGGCGACAGCGACGAGAAGGGGCCGTGGCCCCTTTTTCTGCTTACTGCGCCGAACTCTGGTCGGCCGGCTGCGCCTCCGCGCCCGGAGCGCAGTCAGTCGTCAGGTCGAACAGATGGCTCGGGGTGAGTGCGGTGTCGTCCATCGCGGCGATCTGCTCGGTCAGGCATTGAAGGCTCTGGGCGTCGGCGACGAACTGGACATCGAGTGTCAGCGGCGGGCCGTCGGCGGCGTTGCCGGTGGGCAGTGAGCCGCGGGACGAACAGTCGCCCAGATCGACGATGATGAAGCCCTTGCCGCCCGCGCCGAGCTTTTGCAGTTCTTCGTCGGCCCGCTCGGCAAAGCAACTGGCGAGGCTCTCGTCGAGCCGGACCGAGGAATTGCAGATGACACAGAGCGCATAGGCCGGCGTGGATCCGGCCAGAACGAGCACGGCGACGGCCGCGGCGACAGTGTTGAAGCGCATCGATCGATCCCCTGATTGGCAACGACGGCAATGCCCTGTCATGCCGGCGAATTCAAGACAAAGACGTCGCGCGACCGCCGATCCTTGGGTGGTCGAGGCGGCACTGACGGCCGGCCAAGACTGAGGCGGACTTCGCGGCGTTCGGCGAAGAACTCATGGCGAATTTGCAAGTATTCCGTTGGCGCGCGGTTCTTGCTAGTCTTAGGCATATTTTGGGGGGCATTTTGCACGATACCAACAAACCGACTGGCGCGGTTCGTCCAGTGCGCGTGGAAGACGTTGCGCGCGAAGCCGGGGTCTCGCCCATAACCGTGTCACGGGCCCTGAGTTCGCCCGCGAAAGTGCGTCCCGAAACCAGGCAGCGCGTTGCCGACGCGGTCGCCCGCACCGGCTATGTGGTCAATTCCATCGCTTCCACCCTCCGATCCGGACGGTCCTCGATCGTGACGGCGTTCGTGGCGAGCCTGCAGAATCCGCATTTTGCCAGCGCCATGCAGGGCACGGTCGATGCCTTCGAGGGCAGCCGTTACCATCTGATGTTCGCCCAGACCGGCTATTCGGAGGAACTGCGCGCCGATGTGGTCGAATCGGTGCTGCCGTTCCGGCCGGCGGGAATTCTCTTCACCGGCGTGGTGCGCAACGAGGACACGCGCGTGGCGCTGAAGCGTCTGGGCGTGCCGGTGGTCGAAATGTGGGGGGACCGGCCGGATCCCATCGACATGCTGGTCGGCTCTTCCGCCTTCGAAGGCGGGCGGCTGATGGGCGAGCATTTCGGCCGTCAGGGGCTTCGGCGAATCGCCTATTGCGGTCACACGCTCGATCGCGGCGCCGAGCGGCTGACCGGCTTCCGGGCCGGACTGGGACCGTTCGGGCTGGCGCCGGGGCTGGTGCTGCCCTACGAGGGCACGCGCACCTTTGGTGAGGGCATGAGCGCCATCGATCACATTCTAGCCGCACTGCCCGGGTGCGACGCGATCTTCTTCGGCACGGACCTCCTGGCCGTCGGCGCGTTGCTCCGGGCCCGGCAGCTCGGCATCGACGTGCCCGGACAGCTGGCGGTCGCCGGCTACGGCGATCTCGATTTTGCCGAGCACATCGATCCGGCGCTGACCTCGATCCGGGTCTCCGACTACGAGATGGGGCGCGATGCCGGCGCCATGCTGCTGAAGCGTCTGATGGGGCAGCGGATCGAGCAGCCGATCGTGCTGTTGCCGGTGCAGCTGATGGCGCGCGTCAGTACGCAAAGGCACGCCGGCGCGCGCGAATAGGCCTCACCTTCTTTGCGCCGATGCGCTATGGGTTCGGCCATTGGTTCTATTCGAGGCAGATGATGACTTCCGAGGCAAAAGGCGGCGTGGACAGAAAGCTCCGGTCGCGGGCGTGGTTCGACAATCCCGACAATGTGGACATGACGGCGCTCTATCTCGAGCGCTATCTCAATTTCGGGCTGAGTCGCGACGAGCTGCAATCGGGCAAGCCGATCATCGGCATCGCGCAGACCGGCTCGGACCTCAGCCCGTGCAACCGCCACCACATCGTTTTGGCGCAGCGCGTCCGCGACGGCATCCGCGAAGCGGGCGGTATTCCGCTCGAGTTTCCGGTGCATCCGATCCAGGAAACGGGCAAACGGCCGACCGCCGGGCTCGACCGCAACCTCGCCTATCTGAGCCTCGTCGAAGTGCTCTATGGCTACCCCATCGACGGGGTGGTGCTGACCATCGGCTGCGACAAGACCACGCCGGCCATGCTGATGGGCGCGGCGACGGTCAATATCCCGGCCATCGCGCTCAGCGTCGGGCCGATGCTCAATGGCTGGCACAAGGGCGAGCGCACCGGCTCGGGCACCATCGTATGGAAGGCCCGTGAGATGCTGGCCATGGGCGAGATCGACTACAAGGGCTTTGTCGATCTGGTCGCCACCTCGGCGCCGTCGACCGGCTACTGCAACACCATGGGCACGGCGACGACGATGAACTCGCTGGCCGAGGCGCTGGGCATGCAGTTGCCCGGCTCGGCAGCGATTCCGGCGCCTTACCGCGACCGCCAGGAGATGGCTTATCTGACAGGCAAGCGCATCGTCGACATGGTGCACGAGGACCTCAAGCCCTCCGACATCCTGACCAAGGACAATTTCGTCAACACCATCGTCGTCAATTCGGCGATCGGCGGCTCGACCAATGCGCCCATCCATGTCGTCGCCATCGCCCGCCATGTCGGGGTCGAGCTCACGGTCGAGGATTTCGAGACCTACGGCCACAAGGTGCCGCTGCTGGTCAATCTGCAGCCGGCCGGCGAATATCTGGGCGAGGACTACTATCACGCCGGCGGCGTGCCGGCGGTTGTCAACGAACTGATGACGGCCGGGCTGATCCGCGAGAACGCCCCGACGGTCAACGGCAAGACCATCGGCGAGAACTGCCGCAACACCACGGTCCAGGACGACAAGGTCATCCGGCATTTCGACAATCCGCTGAAGACCGATGCCGGGTTCCTGGTGCTGCGCGGTAATCTGTTCAACAGCGCGGTGATGAAGACCAGCGTGATCTCGCCGGAATTCCGCGAGCGCTATCTTTCCGATCCGGCGCACCCCAACATGTTCGAGGGCAAGGCCGTGGTGTTCGACGGCCCCGAGGACTACCACCACCGGATCGACGATCCCTCGCTCGCGATCGACGAGCACACGCTGCTGTTCATGCGCGGCGCCGGGCCGATCGGCTATCCGGGCGCGGCCGAAGTGGTCAACATGCGGCCACCCGATTACCTGATCAAGAAGGGCGTGACCGCGCTCGCCTGCATCGGCGACGGGCGGCAGTCGGGCACCTCCGGCTCGCCCTCCATCCTCAATGCCTCGCCGGAAGCGGCGGCGGGCGGCAACCTCGCTATCCTCAGGACCGGCGACAGGGTGCGGATCGATCTCAACAAGGGCTCGGCCGACATCCTCATCTCCGACGAGGAGATCGAGCAGCGCCGCGCCGCGCTGCACGCTGCCGGGGGCTACAAGTACCCGGCGCACCAGACGCCGTGGCAGGAGATCCAGCGCGGGCTGGTCGACCAGCTCGGCGAGGGCGCCGTGCTGAAGCCGGCCGTCAACTACCAGCGGCTGGCGCAGACCGCGGGCCTGCCGCGCGACAATCACTGAGGGCCCGATGGCGGACATTCTCGAGTACTGCAAGGGGCGCAAGGCCGAGAGCTTCAAATCCGGCGCCGTGCTGATCGACGAGGGCGGCGCCGAGCGCAAGCTCTTTGTGCTCATCGAGGGCCAGGTCGAGGTGCTGCGCAAGGACACCCAGGTGAGCTATGTCGACGAGCCCGGCTCGCTGTTCGGCGAAATGAGCGTGTTGCTCGACATGCCCTACTCGGCGACGGTCAGGGCGCTCTCGGCGGTCAAGGCCTATGTGCTCGACGACGCCATCGCGTTCCTGGCGAGCAAGCCCGAGATCGCGCTCGAGCTGGCGACGCTCCTGGCGCGCCGGCTCTATTACACGACCTCGTATCTGGTCGATCTGCAGCAGCAGGCGGCCGGGCGGCGCGAGGACCTCGACCTCGTCGACAAGATTCTGGCGCAGCTGGTGCAGACGCCGGAAGAGCCCAAGGCGAAAAAGAAGAAGTAGGGCCGCGGCCGGACCGGCTGCTCTACAGCAGTCCCTTGGCCGCCAGGACGATGAAGATCATCGCCGCATAGGTCAGCTGATGGGTCAGCTGGTCGATGCCGTGAAGCACCCAGAAGCGCCGCGGCGTCTGGTCGACGCGGACGCCGTTCGAATAGTGGATCTTGGCGTAGTCGAGCCCGTAATGGGTGATGAACTCGGCCGCGAACAGAGCGGCTGCGAGCGCGGGCGGGGTACCCGCCACGAGCAGCACCAGCAGCGACAGGCCGGCATGGATGCCGGCATGAGCGTAGCCGCCCGGCTGCGCGATATCGCCCTTGCCGGCCAGCATCCAGCCCGGCTGTAGGAAATAATCGCCGACATAATGCTTGAGCTCGAGCCCGATCAGGAGCGCAAAGAACACTGTCGTCATCAACCGTCTCCGGCCCCCCAGCCGAAGCCGGGACGCATCGCGCCCCGGACGCTACCCTTCCAACGGACCAGACAATTGCAGCAAGCCCGCGTCATAGGCAAGCGCCGAAGATTCGTCGTAATGGTCTCCAGAATGGTCTCGTTCAGGGGCGGTTCAGCAAGCCGGTGCGATGCCGACGCCCAAAGGCGTGCCGCCAATTGAGGGGTCACCGATGCGTAAGCTGATTTCGGGCGTTGTTGCCGCCCTGCTGCTGGCCGGCATGCCGGCGCTTGCCCTGGCGGAAGCCGCAGGGTCGGCCAAGGGCGTCAATCCGGCAGCCGACGCCGAGCGCGACGGCACTATAGAGACGCTGGTCGTCGGCTCGGACATCTTCATCGGCGATCTGGTCGAGACCGGGCCCAAGGGGCAGGTGCAGATTCTGTTTGCCGACAACACCGAGCTGGTGGTCGGGCCGCATTCGTCGCTGAAGATCGAAGACTATCTGATCCGCAACGACGGTTCGGCCGGCCGGCTGGTGGTCAATATGCTGGCCGGTTCGTTCCGCTTTGCCACCGGCGATTCGGCCAAGAACCGCTACGAGCTCAAGACGCCCACCGGCACCATCGGGGTGCGCGGCACGGGCTTCGATACCTTCACCGATCTCGATGGCACCACCCGCCTCCTCCACTATCACGGCATCGTCCATTTCTGCTCGCTGAGCAATGTCTGCCAGGACCTGTCGGAATTGTGCACGCTGGGCGAGTTCGACAGCGGCGATGCGCGCGTCGTGGGCGACACCCGCGCGATCAAGGGCGACGCCCGCGCCCAGCTCAAGGGCGAGTTCATCTATGCGAATAGCCAGGCGCGGCTGCTGCGGCGGTTCTGGATGGCGAACGCCTATGATTGCCTCCACAATCCGCCGGCCGGGCCGGTCGTCGAGGATGACGGTACCGACGACGGCGGGCCCGGCAAGCCGCCGCCGACGCCGACGCCGAGGCCACCGATATTCATCATCCCCTAGGCCTCTGCTAGAACCGCGCTCGTCAAATGGCGGCGGCTCGGCTATCACCGGCCATGGTCACAAGCAGGCTGCTTCCGACGCTGTTCGGTTTGGTGCTGGTCGTGCTGCTGGCGCTGCTGCGGCTGGGCGATCCGCTGCCGGTCGCGACCATCCGCGACATGGGGTTCGACCTCGAGCAGCGCCTCTTGCCGCGCGCCGCGATGGACAGCCCGGTACGGGTCGTCGATATCGACGAGGCGGCGCTCGCCAAATACGGCCAATGGCCATGGCCACGGAGCCTGTTGGCGCAGTTGACTGACCGGCTGACCGAGCTGGGCGCGGCGTCGATCGGCTTCGACGTGCTGTTCGCCGAGGCGGATCGGCTGTCGCCCGACAATGATCGGCAGTTCGCCGCGGCGCTGGGCCGCGCCAATGCCGTGCTCGGCTTTTCGCTCTCGGCCAAGGCGCCGCCGCTGACCCTCGAGCCCAAGGGCGGCGTCGCCGTCTCGGGGAGCGATCCAACTCCGGCCTTGCCCCGGATTGCGGGCGCCATAGCGCCGCTGGCGGGCCTGGCCGCCACGGCAGCCGGCCTCGGCGGGCTCAGCCTCAACGGCGAGGACGCGGCAGGCACGGTGCGCCGGGTGCCGCTGCTGTGGAGCCGTGGCACGAGCCTCTATCCCGGCCTGTCGATCGAGGCCCTGCGCCTGGCGCTCGGGGTAGAGACGCTGGTGGCGCTCGGCGACACCGGCGGCCGCCACACCCTCGATGGCCTCCGCATCGGCGGCTTTGCCGTGCCGACGACGGCGAACGGCGACCTCGTGCTCTACGACAAAGCGCCGGGGTCGGACCGGGCGATCTCCGCCGCGGCGCTTCTCGACGACGGCTATTTGAGCCTCAAGGACGAGATCGCCGGCCGCATCGTGCTGATCGGCACCTCGGCGAGCGGGCTGCTCGACCTGCATGCGACGCCGCTGTCGCCCAATGTGCCGGGCGTCTTCATCCACGCCGCGGTGATCGAGCAGATCGTCTCGGGGCAGTTCCTGAGTCGCGCCGACTGGGTGCAGGGGCTCGAACTGCTCGCCTCGGTCCTCGCCGGCGCGCTCCTCGTGGTCGTCGTGATGCGGCTCGGACCGATTGCCGGGCTGCTGGTGGCGCTGGTGCTGATCGCGGCGATGATCGCTGCGGCCTGGGCGGCGTTCGCCGGCCGCGGCTGGCTGGTCGATGCGACTTTCCCGGCGTTCGGCGCAGTGCTCACCTATGGGGCGATGGTCTATTTCCAGTTCTCGCGCACCGAGCGCGATCGCCGCCAGCTGCGCCACGCCTTCGGCCACTACGTCGCGCCGGAACTGCTGCGCCGGATCGAGGCCAGTGCCGGAGAACTGAAGCTTGGCGGCGAAGCGCGCGAGATCACGGTGATGTTCGCCGATATGCGTGGCTTCACGGCCTTCACCGAGGCGCACGCGCCCGAGGAGACGCTGGGCATGCTCAACACGCTGTTCGGCGCTCTCGGGAACGAGATCGTCTCGCGCTCCGGCACCATCGACAAGTTCATCGGCGATTCCATCATGGCGTTCTGGAACGCGCCGGTGGACGTCGCCGATCACGCCCGCCGCGCGTCGGAAGCGGCCCTTGCCATGCGCGGGCGGCTCAAGGCGCTCAACAGCGACGGCGGACTCGAGGGCGTCGCCGTCGGCATTGGGCTCTCGACCGGCGAGGCGCTGGTCGGCAATATGGGCCTCGAGAGCCGCTTCGATTACTCGGCGATCGGCGACAGCGTCAATGTCGCGAGCCGGGTCGAGGGGGCGAGC
This sequence comes from Devosia nanyangense, assembly GCA_016213505.1. GTDB lineage: Bacteria > Pseudomonadota > Alphaproteobacteria > Rhizobiales > Devosiaceae > Devosia_A > Devosia_A nanyangense. The sequence goes on along the minus strand of JACRAF010000028.1, from coordinate 56,754 downwards.
AAGACCATCGGCTTCGACATCGTCGCGTCCGAAAGTACGCGCGCCGCCGCCCCTGATCTCGCCTGGCTCGAGGCGGGGACGGTGCAGCTCAAGGGCAAGGCCAGGCGCCTCGCCATCCACATCCTCGTCGGCGATGCGGCGCTGGCACAGAGCGAGGCGTTCGGCCGACTGCGCGCGGCGCACACGGCGCTGATGGCCGCCTTCCGCGACGGGCAGGGTGGCGAAGTGCTGTCGCAGTGCAGGGAGCTGGCGGCCGCGATCGCCCCGGGACTCGCCCGCTTCTACGAGCTGCTGCCCGACCGGCTCGCCGATTTCATGTCGCCGGCATAGGCCTCGCGCACCTGATCGATCTCGCCGAGCACGGCGTTGAAAGCGCTCCAGTCGTCGGCCTCGGCGATGGGCGCCCACAGGGCCTCCATCTCGTCGATCAGCATGGTGCGCGGCAGCGTGCGGGCGAAATAGGGGTGGTGCAGATTGACGCTCGCCGTCGGCTCGTAGGGTTCGAGCGCGGCGCGCAGCGGTGCGAAGGCCTCACCCGCATAGGCGGAGGCCACCGGGCTGCGCGTGGCCCGCTCCATACTCTGCACGCCGCCGCGCCAATCGAACCAGAACTGCTCGTAGCCGATCTGGCTGTGGTGGAGGAAGGCGAAGATCGCCAGCGTCAACGCCGCGTCCGCCTCGTCGCCGCGCGACGCCAGGCCGAGCCGCCGTAGAGCGGCATTCCACACGGCGTGTTGGAAGGCCGGCCAGAAGCCGTTGAGCGCGGCCTCCAATCCGTCATGTGCGCCGAGCGGCAGGAGGCACTCGGCCAGCCGCGTCAGGTTCCAGGCCAGCGCATCGGGTTGGCGGCCGAAAGCATAGAGCCCGTGCTCGTCGAAATAGGCGGCGGTGAAGGCCGGGTCGTAGGTCGGCGCGAACCGCCACGGGCCGTAGTCGAAGCTCTCGCCGGTGATGTTGATGTTGTCGGAGTTGAGCACGCCATGGACGAACCCGGCGGCGATCCAGTCGGCACCGGTCACCGCCACGCGCCGCGCCACTTCGGCCAGGAATTTCTCGGCGCGCGTATTGTCGCCGGGCGGCGCCAACTCCGGCATGTAGGTTGCGAGCGAGTAGTCGAGCAGGCGGCCGAGGCTCTCGGTGTCCTTGAAAAAGCTCAGCCGCTGGAAGGTGCCGATGCGGATATGGCTGTGGCTCAGCCGCACCAGAACCGAGGCGCGGGTGGGCGAGGGTTCGTCGTGGCGCTCGAGCTCCTCGCCGGTCTCGACCAGGCTGAGGCTCTTGCTCGTGTCCACCCCAAGCGCTTCGAGCATAGCGGTCGCCAGCACCTCGCGGACACCGCCCTTGAGGGTCAGTCGGCCATCGCCCATGCGCGACCACGGGGTGCGGCCGGAGCCCTTGGTCGCGAGGTCGAGCAGGCGGCCGTCCGCGAGGTCGTGCAACTGGGCGAAGAGGAAACCCCGGCCGTCGCCGAGATCCGGATTGTAGCTTTGAAACTGGTGGCCATGATAGCGCAACGCCAGCGGCGTCTCGAAGCTGCCGGGGATCGGCACGAACTTGCCGAAATGCTCGATCCATTGCGCGTCGTTGAGGCCGTCGAGGCCGATCTGCGCGGCGGCCCGCTGGTTGCGGTAGCGGAGGATGTGCTCGGGAAATTGTGCCGGCTTGACCGGATCGAAGAAGACCTCGCCGAGAGCGAGATGGGAGGTCGAGGGACGTGGGGTCACGCGCTCTGTCGTCACCGGCGGAACACCCCCACCACCTCGACATGCGTCGACCAGGCGAACTGGTCGACCGGCGTCACCGTCTCCAGCCGATAGCCGCCGGCGACCAGGATCGCGGCGTCGCGGGCGAAAGTTCGGGGCTCGCACGAGACGGCGACCACCGTCCTGACCTTCGATCTGGCCAGCTCGCGCGCCTGTGCCTCGGCCCCGGCGCGCGGCGGATCGAACACCACGGCGTCGTAGCCGGTCAGTTCGAACGGTACCAAAGGTTCGCGGAACAGGTCGCGGGCCATTGCCGTCACCGGCTTCAGCCCCTGCGTATGGCGAACGGCGTTCTGCAGAGCGGTGATCGCTGCCTTGTCGGCATCGGCGGCGAAGACTCTTGCCTGCTCGGCGATGCGCAGGGTGAACGGTCCGAGGCCGCAGAACAGGTCGGCGACGGACTTCGCCCTGCCGATCCCCTCCAGTACCAGGTTCGCCAGCGTCGCCTCAGCCATCGCGGTGGCCTGAAGGAAGCTCGAGATCGGCAGCTCGACCGTCGCCCGGCCCATGGTGATCGCCGGTGCGCGCGCCTCTAGCACCACCTCGCCGTTGAGCGACAGGCGCGCCAGCTGCGAGCGCTGCGCGGGGAGCGTCAGCTTCTCGGGCTTGAACTTTCGATCGCTGTGCACCGCGACGTCGAGGCCGGTGTCGGTGGCGGTGAAGGCGATGTCGCAGTCGCCGATGGTTGCGGCGATCGGCCGGCCCAGCGCCGGGGCGCGGTGTTCGAGCGCCGGCACCAGGATCGGGCAGGCGGCGATGTCGAGCAAATCGTGACTGCGGGCCTTCATGTAGCCGACGGCGGCGCCGCGGGCATGCAGCGTCGCCCGCCGCCGGCCATCGCCATGGGCCTCGATCAGCGGCGCGACCTCCGCGACGATGTGCGCGGAGCGCAGCGCGGTCTCCACCAGCTCCTGCTTATACGCCATGTAGGAGGGCGGGCCAAAATGCTGCAGCGTGCAGCCGCCGCAGGTGCCGAAATAGCGGCAGAACGGCTCGGCGCGGGTATCCGGTTCGGGGAGCGGTGCGCGCTCGGCCATCAGGGCCGCGAGACGAGTTCGAGCAGGCTCGCCAGCGACACGAACGGAATGCCGGCGCGCTCGCTGAGGCCGCTGGCGCAGGTCGAGACGGTCGAGACGCCGACCTTGCAGTTTGCTGGAATATCGTTCTTCACGAAGCGGGTGGCCCACTGGTTCAGCTCGGGCGCGAACAAGCCCTTGTCGCCGGCATAGCCGCAGCAGGTGACGGTGTCGAGCGGCGCAACCTTGTTGGCGCAGGCCGCGGCAAGCGCGAGGATCGCCGCCTGCTCCTTCATCCGCTGGGCCGAGCAGTTCTGGTGCACGGCGACCGAAGGGATCGGCCGGGTGATGGTCAGCTTCGGCAGCACCTCCGCGAGCAGGAACTCGGCGCTGTCGGCGACGGTGATCGTCGACTGGTGCTCCTTCATGTGCTTGGCGCAGGTCGAGGCGTCGGTGAGGACGCGCAGCGTGCCTTCGCTCAGCGGCGCGAGCTTCTCCATCAGCCGCTCGCCGACCCGCGCTGCCTCGTCCGGAAAGCCCTTGCTGAGGAAGGGCTGGCCGCAGCACGATCCGTCGAGCTCATCGGGCACGATCACGTCGAAGCCGGCGCGGCCGAGCAGCGCGATCATCGCTTCGGTTGCGGGCAAGAGGTCGTAATCGGTCTTGGGCGTGCCGAACATGCGGGTCGGGCAGGCGGGGAAATACACCACCCGGTTGTCCGCCTGGGTCGCGATCGGCACGGGAAAGCCGGTGGCCTTGGGATTGGCGCGCAGATTGGCGCCGGCCCGCGCCCTGGGCGCGCCCGGCCCCGGCCGCAGCGCCTTGCTGACGCGCGGCGTGCCGGCGAGTTTGCGCATGCCGCCGGCGACGGCGTCGGTCGCCGCGTTGCCGATGATGGTCCGGCTCAGCGCCTGCGTACCGATGCCGAGTTTCAGTCCGGCCTCGATGGCGCGCGTATGCTCGCCGGCCCAATGCGCGGCCTTGCGGTCGCTGTCGCTCCGCCGCCGCGCCCGCTCGCCGATCACCATCGTGCCGGTCTCGATGCCGACCGGGCAGCGTCCGGCGCAGACGTTGCCGGCGGCGCAGGTGAAGAGCCCGGCATAGTCGAAACTGTCGCTCATTGCGGCCAGCCGCGCGGGGTCTTCTCCGGTCGAGCGCAGCCGCGCCATCTCGCGCGTCGCGACGATGCGCTGGCGCGGGCTCATGGTCAGCTGATGGCTCGGGCAGGCCGGTTCGCAGAAGCCGCACTCGATGCAAAGATCGATGATCGGGTCGGCGAGCGGCATCACCTTCAGGTGCTCGATATGTACTTTGTCATTGGCGGTGATGAGCACGCCGGGGTTGAGCAGGTTCTCCGGATCGAACAGTGGCTTGATCTTCTGCATGATCCGATAGGCGGCGCTGCCCCACTCGCGCTCGACGAACGGCGCGATGGCGCGGCCGGTGCCGTGCTCGGCCTTGAGGCTGCCGTCGTAGCGCACCGAGACGAGTTCGCTCAGGTCGTGGGAGAAGCGGTCGAATTTCTCGGCCGCGCCGTCCTCGGCGAAATTGTCGCTCATCTGGAAATGGAGGTTGCCGGCCAGCGCGTGGCCGAAGATGATGGCGTCCTCGTAGCCGTGATCGTCGAGGAGTTTGCGCATGTCGATGACGAAATCGGCGAGCCTGTCGATCGGCGCCGCCACGTCCTCGGTCATCATCGCCGTGCCGGGCGGCCGGGCGGCGCCGCCCGAGGCAAAAAAGCCCTTCCGCACATCCCACAGCGCCTCGGACTTCTTCATGTCGGGCGAGAGGTCGATATGGGTCGCGCCTTCCGCGCGCAGGATGGCCACGGCCTTGTCGGTCTCGCGCGCCAGCGTCAGCGCATCGGGCGCCGAGACGTCGATCAATACCGCGGGCGAGTTCTCGCCCAAATATTTGACATAGGGCCGGATCGGCGACAGGTGCTCGACGGTCGCCAGCGCGCGGCGCTCGATGTACTCGGCGGCGGTGACGCCGGTGGTCGACTGCACGCCGCCATTGGCCAGCCGCGAGATGGCGCGGGCGCACGAATAGGGATCGGGGAACGGCACCAGTCCCGTCACCTTGAACGGATGCTCTGGAATGGTGTTGTAGGTGACCTCGGAGACAAAGCCGAGCGTGCCCTCGGAGCCGACGATCAGGTGGATGAGGATGTCGATCGGATCGTGGAAATCGACCAGCGCGTTGACCGAGTAGCCGACGGTATTCTTGATCTTGTACTTGTGCCCGATCAGCTCGACCAGGGCCGCGTCGGCCATCACCTCGTGATGGAGCGCGTGCAGCGCTTCGAGCAACGGTGCGTGGCTCTGCCGGAACGCCGCGACCGATTCCGGATCGCCCGAGTCGAGCACCGTTCCATCGGTGAGCATGAGGCGCAGCCGCTGCAGCGTGTGGTAGGTGTTGTAGGCCACCCCGCAGCACATTCCCGACGAATTGTTGTTGACGACGCCGCCGATCTTGCAGGTCGCCTGGCTCGCCGGGTCGGGCCCGAGCTTGCGGTTGAAGGCCTTGAGCGCGCGGTTGGCCTGGGCGACGATCACCGCCGGCCCGAGCGTCACGCGCTCGCCGCCGGGGTGGACTTCGAGCTTCTTCCAGCCGTCGCCGAGCACGGCGAGGACGCCGTCGGTGATCGCCTGCCCGCTGAGCGAAGTGCCGGCAGCGCGGAAGGTCAGCGGCAGCTTTTCGGCGCGCGCCGCGGCGATCACGGCCCGGACCTCGTCCTCGGTGTTGACGATCACCACCGCCGCCGGCACCAGCCGGTACTGGCTGGCGTCGCCCGAATAGGCGAACGTCATCAGCGGGTCGGTCATGATCCGGTTGGGCGCGATGGTCCGCTTGAGTCGCGCGGCAATGCCCGCCGCCGCGGCGTTGCGGTCCGTGCCGATCGGCGCCATCTGGTTCACGCGTCGTTCTCCGTCGAAGCTAACATGTTAGCCTGATTTGGCGGGGAGCGGGAGTCGCCTTTGGTCGCTGCCCGGTGGCCGCTTGACCGGGGCTGCCGCGCAGGATTTGCTCGGTCGCCATGGAGTTCGTCGTCCACCGACCCGCCCGGCCGCTCTCGGCGATCGTCGAGACCATCACCTATTTTTCGAGCTGGACGCCGGACCATCTGCGCGAACGGCTGATCCCCGACGGCGCCATCGAGATCATCGTCGATCTGACCGAGCGGCCCAAGCGGCTGTTCGACACGCCCGAGGGCGGAACGGGCCGGGATTTCCGCCAGGCCTGGATCTCGGGAATGCACCGGAGCCCGATCATCATCGAGGCGCAGGCCCAGTCCTCGATGTTCGTGATCCGCTTCCGGCCGGGCGCCATGCGGGCGGTGATCGGCCACGATGCCGAAAGCCTGACCGATCGCGTCGAGTTCCTGGACGATGTCGTCGGCTCCGCTGCGTCGTCGTTGCGCGACCGGCTGCTCGAGGCGCGCGGCGCGGCCGCCCGGATCGCGGCCGGCGAGGCCTGGCTCAACGAGCGCTGGCGGCAGGAGCCGATCGCGCCACCGCCGCTCACCTACGCTCTGCGCCGGCTCGCCGATCCGGCCGGAGCGCGGATTGCCGAAATTGCCGAGGACGCCGGGGTCTCGGCGCGGCAGCTGCAAAACCTGTTCCGCAAATGGGTGGGTGTCAGTCCCAAGCAATATGCCCGCATCCGCCGCTTCCAGAGCGTGCTGGCGGCGCTGTCGCCCGGTCGCGGCGAGGGTGCGGCGGATTTGTTCCTGCGTGGCGAAGCGATCGGCGAGCCCGACTGGGCGCGGCTCGCGGCGGCGACGGGTTATGCCGACCAGCCGCATTTGGTGCACGAGTTCCGGGCGTTCTCCGGGGTCACGCCCGGCGCCTACGTGTCGGCCTATCGCGGCCTGACCAACTACCTGCCGATCGGGGTTGCCTAGTTCCGATTTCTACAAGACGGCGGTCCTGCCGACCGGCAATAGTCCACACACACGGGGGGACACACATGCCACAGATCAACTGGTTCGCGGTGATTGCAGCGGCCGTCGCGATGTTCGCGCTGGGCGCGGTCTGGTATTCGCCGGCGCTGTTCGTCAAGCAATGGGCCAAGGCCGCCGGCATCAACCGCGAAGGCCCGCCGGGTCCGGGCTTCGTCTGGATCATGGTCGGGGCGTTCGTGCTGAACCTGATCATGGCGGCCAATCTGGCGTTCTTTCTGGCCGGACCGACGACGACACTGGGCTTCGCTATCGGCGCCTCAGTCGCGGCGGGGCTCGGCTGGGTGACGCTGAGCCTGTGGATCGTCTCGCTGTTCGAGCAGCGGCCCTTCACCTATGTGCTGATCAATGGCGGCTATCTGACCGTCGGGTTCGCGCTGATGGGGTTGATCCTCGGGATGTGGCGCTAACCCACCAGATCGTCGGGCCCGAGCGCCGGGCCGGGGAAGGTGGCAAAACCCTCGATGCCGCCGATCAGTTCGTTGACGGCGCGCCCGGCCTGGTCGATGGCGGAATGGGCATAGGCGTAGGCACCGGAATCCGAGTTGGCGATGGCGATGCGGCCCCAGCCCTGGCGCGCCACCTCGACGGGCAGCGGGCCGTCGGGCCAGAACGCGTCCCAGGGCCGCATGTATTCGAGGGCGTAGCCGTGGCTCCAGCGGTTGATGGTGAGCGCCTCGATGTCGCGTGCCGCGTCGAACCCGCCGTCCTTGAGCGCCCTGTTCATCAGGTCGCGCAGCTCGCGCTCCATGTCCTCGAATGTGAGGTCGACCAGCGCCATTCGGCCGACCGTCGCCTGGTCGCGGGCCGACATGCCCTTGGTTCCGGGAACAGGAACCGACCAGATATGGAGCAGCATGGGTTCGGACGGATCGGAGGTGAATGTGTAGTCGCCGATCGACACCGGATCGTCGGTGAAGACCGCGCGCCAGAAGGCATTGGGCGCCGTGAAGCCGTCGATCTTGAGGGTGTCGAACGCCTCCCAGTTCCTGAGCTGCACCGTGCCGTAGATCAGCGGCACCTTGATCTGGTCGTTGAGCGCGTCGATCTGCGCCTCCGCCAGCTCGTCGGTGATTTTCGGGATCACCCGGTGCCAGCAGGCGAGCACGACCTGGCTGGCGGAGACGGTCTTGAGCCGCCCGTCCTCGACATAGGTCAGCGTCACCGCTTTGGCGGCGACGGGGTCGCCATCGTGTTTGACCCTCACCACCGAAGCCCCGAGCCTCAGCCGCGCCGGGCCGTCCGCCACGTCGAGCTTTGCGCAGTCGACTTGGTTGCCGACCAGCTCCTCCATGCTCGTGCCGGGCAGCGCGGCAGGGATCAGGGCGCGCACCAGGGCGCGGGCGACGCCGGCATTGCCGTCCGGGAAGTGGTAGATGTAGTCGTCTTCGTCGATCGCCACGAGCCGGCCGGAGGGCGACATGGTCTTGTACGGCTTGTCGCCGAGCTCGAGCCCATCGAAGCCGGGCAGGCCGATGCCCCAGGCGTCGAGCGCCGTGGTGCCCTCGATGCCGATGCCGAGATACTCTTCGGTGGCGTTCTTGAAATAGGTCACGAGCTGGGGGTCGTAGCCGCAGATCCCCGTCAGGAAGTCGTCGTAGGTGGTCCTCGAGAGCAGCTCGAGCTTTTCTTCGAGCGACTTGCCCGCGAGGTAGTCGGGCGGGGAATCGATGAGCTCGATGAGGTTGGCCTTGGCGGCGTCGTTGAGCGGGGTCAGCGGCACCCAGTCGGCGGCGGTTTCGCCCTCGAGCACCAGGGCGTCGGCGCCGAAATCTTCCTTCCGGAAGAAATGCGCGTCGGACAGCTCGTGATCGTCCCACCAGTCCTGATCGTAGAATTCCTCGAAGCGCTGGGTTTCGATGCCGATGTCGAGGAGGAGCTTCTGGACCAGCGGCGAGAACTGGCTCGGGGTCTGCAGACTCTGGCTGCCGCCATAGCCGATCAGCCGCTTGCCGTTGGACGCGATGAACTCGTTGCGGCGCGCGTGGCCGCCGAACTCGTCGTTGTTTTCGAGGATGAGCACGCTCGCGTCCGGCTTCTGCTGGTGGTAGAGCAGCGCCGCCGCGAGCCCGGAAATGCCGCCGCCGACCACCACGAGGTCATAGCTCTCGCCGGTCGCCTCGAGCGCGGGGGCGCTGGCCCAGAAGCTGCCGTCGCGCACCGCGTGCATGATGGCCATGGCCGTCTCCGAGTGGCCGCGGAGCCCGGTGAGCGTCGCCGGGTCGGATGGCGGCGTTGCGCCCAGCGCGGCATGCGGAAAGCCGCCCAGCGCCACGGCGCCGGCGGTCAGCGCCACGCCGTTGAGGAAATCGCGCCGGCTGATCGGCCGGTCCATGCCGAGAGCTTTGTCGCGGTCGGAATAGGTCATGAAAAACTCCCCCTGAGCGGTCGGTCCAGAGGGAGTTTTGCGCGTTTGCGCGGGCTTGACTAGGGCGGAGGGGAGGTCGGCATACCACCACATGGTCAACCCCGCGTAAGCTGCCTCGACTTGGTTCAGAGGTCGATGTCGGCGTCGGGCCGCGGTTCCGGTCCGCTGCCGCGGCGAATCTCCTCGGCGGCGCGCCGGAGGATATCGGCCAGCCGCCTCAGGCTTTCGGGATCGCGGCTGCGCGACATTTCGCGGATCGCGTCCTTGAGGTCGCGGCGGGCCTCGTTCACTTCCGGCGGCATGCCCGGCATGTCGCGGTCCGGCGGGGCCTCGCGGGAATGCCGCTCGGCCTCTTCCCAGCGCTCGCGCACCTTGCCGAACTGCTCGCCGATCTTGCCGAGATAGGCGAGGGTGGTCTCGACCGCGGCGCGGTTGTCGGCGAGGTGGGTCTTGCCTTCCTCGGTGATGGTGTAGAGCCGCTTGTTGCCCTCGGCGACCGAGGTCACGTAGTTGGTCTCCTCGAGGTAGGTCAGCGCCGGGTAGATGACGCCGGGGCTGGGCACATAGAGGCCGGCGGTCTTTTCCTCGATGGCCTTGATCAGGTCGTAGCCGTGGCGCGGCTGCTGCTCGATGAAATAGAGCGCAACAAGCCGAAGGTCGCCCGAGGCGAGCATGCGGCCGATGCGGAAATTGTCACCGAACCCGCCCCAGTCGCCGAAGCCGCCACGGCCGGGACCAGCGGGTCCGCCGCCGCCCCAACCGCCCCAGCCACGCCGGCCCATCGCCTCGACCTTGCGCCAGGCGCGATGCGCGTGGCGGTCGAAATGGTCGTCATGTGGATGCATATTCAAACTCCGATATATCTTACGATAGGACGTGAGATACACCTCCGTCGCCCGAGTTTCAAGATAGTCGTGCGATATATCTTCGCCGGGCGCTTGTGGCCCACCCCTCAACCGTCTCGGCCTTCGGCCGATCAACCTTCTCCCACAAGGGGAGAAGGGGTCCAGACTGCAGGACATGGTGTTGCGGGGCCTTCTCCCGCTTGCGTTGCGCTCTGGCGCACGCCAACCGCTACTGTGGGAGAAGGTGCCCGAAGGGCGGATGAGGGTGGGGCACAGGCCTCCAGGCCCGCAGCTCGACCCGCCGGCTACCGTATCGCAGCGATATATCGTTCCGCGCTGCGTTTCACGGCCGCCTTGGCGTCGTGGTCGAGCACCCGGTCCCACCAGCCGGCGTAGATGCGGTCGAAGGGGTAGGCGCGCACGGACTTGACGATCTGCTCGACCGTCCGGGCGTTGAGCGGGATGAGGTTGGGGAACGAGTACATGAAGCTCACCCAGCGCGTGTCGGGCACGACCATGATCGAGTCGCCGGTCAGCAGGGCGCCCTTGCCGCCGGCGCCTTCGGCCCAGTGGAGCACCGTCGAGCCGGGGAAGTGTCCGCCGGTGCGCACCAGGGTGATGCCGGGGGCGATCTCCTTGCTGTCGCCGTCCCAGAAGCGGATGCAGGCGTCCGGCCGCATCACCCAATCGCGGTTGTCTTCGTGCAGCCAGACCGGCGCGCCGCCGAGCGCCCGGCTCCAGTCGACCATGGTGGCGTAGAAGTGCGGGTGCGAGATGGCGATGGCCTTGACCCCGCCTTTGGCGTTGATCGCCGCGATCGCCGCGTCGGTGACCAGCGGCGTGCAGTCCCACATCACCCCGCCGTCGGGCCGGGTGATCACCAGCGCCCGCTCGCCGATGGCGATCTGCGGCGTCGAGCCCAGGCCGAACAGTCCCGGTTCGAGCTCGCGCCACTCATTGGTATGCCTGGCCTCGAGCTCCTCGAGCGTCGTCCAGCTCTGGCCCTTGGCGTTCACATATTGCCGGTCGTCGGCGCAGATCAGGCAGGTTTCGCGCGGGGCATCGGTCTCGGCATAGCCGACGCCGCAGGTGGTGCAGATATATGAGGGCATAACAACCTCCCGAGCCTAGCTGACCAGTTGGCGCAGAAACCTTTCCCGTTGAATGTCGGTCATTCCGGGCGACTCACCCGATGCCCACAATTCAATCAGTGCCTCGGTCGTGAGGTACTGCCTGAGGTACGGTACGGCCCTTGTCGCGACAAGATCGGAAACCTCGTCCGCCAGGCGGTCGCCATCAATGCCTGGCTCGATGCTCCACCACACATCGTCAGGTTCGTCCAACAGGAAGCCGATCCGTTCCTGAAGGTGGCCGTCAACCTCACGCGCGAGCGAAAGTGGGCGCGCTTCCTGGGTCCACAATCTGCCACACACAATACTCAGATTTATCGTGAACTCGACCTGCTCGGCGTCGGCGTAAATGCTTTTCTGAAATGAGACTATGGCTGCATTGCCTTCGGCCATCAGTCGCATGACCAGTCCCCATCGCGTGAAGCCGAAAGGGTGAAGCCTGTTCGCGGTCCTGTCGACGACCTTCAGGAAGGTGGTTTGGAGCGCAGGCATCGCATCCCTCTCCGAGACCTAGCCCTGCGTCCGTTTCCACGCTTCCAGCGCGCTCAGGCTCTCGCCGGCGCGGGCGATGGCGAATTGGTAGACGTCCCAGGCCGATATTCTGACGCCATAATAATTGTCGCGGGCCTGGGCCTCGGTCTTGAGGCGGAGGATGAGGTCGCGGTCGGCGGCGTTAAGGTCGGTGCGCAGCGAGAAGTCGCGGGCCTGCCGCACGGCGTAGTCGAACGGGTCCCAGCCCCACAGGTCGAGCTTCCAGTCGTGGCCGTGATGGTCGCGGAACTCGATGCCCCAGTAGAGTCCGGCGCCGAGCGGGTGCGGGTCGACCCAGTCGTTGAGGTAAGTGGCCTTGTGCAGTTGCAGCCCGACGCTGTCGAGCTGCAGCGCGATGTCGCCGGCAAAGCGCGCCCATTCGAGCCAGCGAGTGGCGTCGACGGCCATGTGGATGTCGATGTCGCGCCAGGTCATCAGGTCATAGCCGGCGCTGCCGGTGACCGACGGGTCGCCGAAACTGCGCTCGAGCAGCGCGAACAGCCCCGTCTCGGCGAGAACGGCGTGGGCCTCCTCGCGCAGGGCTTTGGCAATCGCGGCGCGCTCCTCGGGGCTCGACATATCCGCTCCGGTCCTCCACCGGCCTCAAACAAAAACCCGGCTCCATGAGGGGCCGGGTTCAGAACGATTGCAAGGCGGCGGCGAGCCTATTCGGCGCTGGGCGCAGCTGCGGCGGCGGCCGCATCCTTTTCGGCCAGCTCACGGGCCAGCGCCTCGGCCGCGGCGATCTTTTCGGCTTCGCGGGCGGCCTTGGCTTCGGTGGCGGCATCGCGCTCGCCGGCTTCGATCTTCTTGGTGCGGGCGTTGGTCGATTCGAAGATGCGGGCGGATTTGCCGCGACGATCGCGCAGGTAATAGAGCTTGGCGCGCCGCACCTTGCCGCGCTTCAAAACTTCGATGCGGTCGATATTGGGCGACAGCACCGGGAAGACGCGCTCGACGCCTTCGCCGTAGGAAATCTTGCGGACGGTAAAGCTCTCGTTGAGCCCCGATCCGAGGCGGGCGATGACCACGCCCTCATAGGCCTGGAGGCGCTCTTTTTCGCCTTCGCGCACCTTCACCCAGACTTTGACGGTGTCGCCATGGGTGAAATCGGGGTGGGCGCTGCGCGCCGCGAGGGCATCGTGCTGCTCTTTGTCGAGCTCGGCGATGATATTGGGCATGCGATGATCCGTTCTGATCTTTTCAATGGGGCGTTTCGCTGGAGGTGTCTCTCCAACCGCCCGGTCTTGGTTGCACGGAGGTTTTTGTTGATCTTGGCCGAGCCTGAAGCTCAGCGAGCGCGCGTATAGAGCAAGACGCCCCAAGAGTCTAGGGCGTCAGGCCGTTGGCATGCAATGTCAGAGCCACCCGGCGAGAACGCCGATGCCGCCGAGCGCGAACACCCCGCCCGCGACCTGGGCGATGGTCCGCCCGTGCCTGTCGGCGAGTCTGGCTACCGCCAGCGCACCGGCAATGCCCGCCGCATGCAGCAGCGCCGTCGCGGCGCTGAGGCCGAGGGCATAGTCGAGCCCGCCGGCGGGCGCCTCGGCGCCGTGCGCGTGGCCGTGAAACACCGCGAAAGCGCCCACCAGCGACATCGCCGCGGCCACCGGCATCGAGCGGCCCGAGGCGGCCACACCGCCGATCACCACCGATGAGAGTCCAATGCCCAGTTCGACGAAGGGCAACTGGACGCCCGACACGCCGAGCAGGTAGCCGACCGCCATCATGCCGAGGAAGCTCAGCGGCACGAGGATCAGCGCCCGGCCGCCGAGCACGACGGCGAAGACGCCGACCGCGATCATGGCGAGGACATGGTCGAGCCCGCCCAGCGGATGAAGGAAGCCTGCAGCGGCGCCGATCGCGTCGCCATGGCCGGGGTGGGCGAAAGCGGCCGTGGGGACCAGGATGAAGAGTGCGACCAGCAGTGCGCGCATGATTTTCCTTTCGGCTTCCCGGCCGTCCAACCGGTGCCATTGTTTGCAGGAGTCTTGCGCCAGATCAATGCTCGGCGGGTGCATTTGCCGCATGCGCTCCGGGCGGGAACGGTTGTAGGCGAAGGGCATGAGACGGGGTGCGCACACAGGCCGGCAGATAGCGCGGGAAACGCTGCTGGCGTTGCTCGTGCTGGCCGTCGTGTTCCTCAATTTCGGCCACCAGAATTTTGCATTCGCCGGCGACGGCAGCATCGTCACCGAGGCGAGCGCCTTCTGCGGCGATCCGATCCATCCCAACGATGCCGGCCACGCGCCGTGTCATGCCTGCCGCATCGGCGGCGGCGCCGATCTGCCGCCCGCGCCATGCGCGGTGGAGCCCGCGATCTTCGTCACGGCCGCGATCGTCTACGCGAGGATCACGACAGCCGCCGAGGTCGCGCCGTTCCGCCTCGCCGCGAACCCGCGCGCGCCACCTGCCGCCTGACCCCGGCACCCTTCGTCACTTTCTCCCTTTCGAGGTCAGACATGAACATCGTTCGCTCGGCCGCATTGGCGGCCCTTCTGGTTGCCTGCGCGCCCTCCCTTGCCTTCGCCCATAACGGAGTCATCCACGACGGATGCCCGACCGGGCAGACGTTCACCGCCGGCGCCATCACCGTCACCGACGCCTTCACCCGCGCTACGCCGAAAGGCGCGACGGCGGCGGGGAGCTATTTCACCGTCGTCAACGCCGGCGCGGCCGCTGACACGCTGCTTGGCGCCACGAGCGAGGCGGCGGCCGACATCGGCGCCCACCAGATGAAGATGAACGGCGACGTCATGGAGATGTCGCCGGTCGAGGGTGGGCTCGAGATCCCCGCCGGCGGCGCCGTGCAGCTCGCGCCGGGCGGCTACCACCTGATGCTGACCGGCATGGACCAGCCATTCGTCGAAGGCGCCTGCCTCGAGATGACGCTCCACTTCGCCGTCGCCGGCGACCTGCCGATCCAGCTCAACATCGGCGGCCTAGGCCAGAAGGTGCCGCCGGTGGAGGGCGACACGGGCGATGCGCCGCCGATGGAGATGGAGATGAGCTCGATGGAAGGGATGTAGGCCGGACTGCCCCTCACCCGCCTCGCTGCCGCGAGGTCCCCTCTCCCCGGAGGGGCGAGGGGAGTCCCGACTGAGAGCTCTCGCCTATTTCAGCAGATCCGGCCGGCGCGCGCGGGTGAGCTTTTCGCTCTCGGCGCGCCGCCACTTCTCCACCTTGCCGTGATCGCCCGAGGTCAGCACGGCGGGAATCTCGCGGCCTTCGAACAGCTGTGGCCGTGTATATTGCGGGTATTCCAGAACGCCGTTCTCGAAACTCTCGTCGGCGTGGCTTTCCTCGCCGCCGAGGACGCCGGGGATCAGCCGCACCACGGCCTCGAGCAGGGCCATGGCCGCGACCTCGCCGCCCGCCAGCACATAGTCGCCGATCGAGATTTCCTCGAGCTGGCGCGCCTCGATGACGCGCTCGTCGACGCCCTCGAAGCGTCCGCAGACGATCACCGCGCCCGGCCCGGCCGCAAGTTCGCGGGCTCGCGCCTGGGTCAGCGGTCGGCCGCGTGGGCTCATCAGCAGCCGCGGCCGTGGATCGCCCGGCGGCGAGACCGCATCGATCGCCGCCGCCAGCACGTCGGGCCTGAGCACCATGCCGGCGCCGCCGCCGGCGGGGGTGTCATCGACCGAACGATGCCTGTCGGTGGCGAAATCGCGCAATTGCGTCAGGCGCAGCGACCACAGCCCCTGGGCCGCGCCGCGGCCGATCACCGAGGCGCCGAGCGGTCCGGGAAACAGTTCCGGGAACAGCGTCACGATGTCGGCGGCAAAGCTCAATCGGGTTCTTCCTCGCCGGGATCGGCCTCGGTCGGCACTTCGATCAGTACGTAACCCTCGGCCACGCGCACCTCGGGCACCACGGCCCGGGTGAAGGGATAGAGGTAGACGTCGCCGCTGCGCGCATCGGTCACCTCGAGCAGATCGCTGGCGCCGAAATTGGGGATGGCGGTGACCTTGCCGAGCACGGTGCCGTCGCCGAGGCGGGCATCGAGCCCGATCAGGTCGGCGTGGTAGAAGTCCTCGTCCCCGTCGGTCGGCGGCAGCTTTTCGCGGTCGACATAGAGCTCGACGCCATTGAGCCTTTCCGCCGCCGTGCGGTCGGTCACGCCCTTCAAGCGCGCCACCAGCACATTGGTGGTGGCGCGCGCCGATTCGATCTCGATCACGAGGCCGGGCTGGTTGGTCGCCAGCGGTCCGTAGCCCGTCAGCGCCAGTGGTTCCTCGGTGAACGAGGCGATGCGCACCTCACCCTTGATGCCATGCGCCGCCCCGATGCGGCCCATAAGCAGCTTGTGGTCTGAGGTCCGCGCCACCGCTTACTCGGCCGGAGCTTCGGCCGGGGCCGCGGCCGCGGCGGCCTTGTCGGCGACGGCCTTGGCGCGGGCTTCGACGCGCTCGGTGGCCTTCTTGCCCGGAACGGCGCGTTCCGGGTTGTTGCGCGGGGCACGCTTGAGCAGGCCCGCGGCGTCGAGGAAGCGCAGCACGCGATCGGTCGGCTGGGCGCCGACGCTTAGCCAATGGCTGGCGCGCTCGGCGTCGAGGGTCACGCGCTTGCTGACGTCGGCCAGCATCGGATCGTAGTGGCCGATCTTTTCGATGAAGCGGCCATCGCGCGGCGACCGGGCGTCGGCGAGGACGATGTGGTAGTAGGGGCGCTTCTTGGTGCCGGCGCGGGCGAGGCGGAGTTTCAACGACATTTCTTGGTCCTTTGGATCAGTGGAACGGTGGTTTATTTCTTCTTCGGCACGAAGCCGCCGCCGAGCCCCGGAAGGCTGGGGAAGCGCGACGCGCTGCCAAGACCGGGCAGGCCCGATCCCGATTTCAACAGCTGCCCGACATCGGACGGCAGCTTCTGCGAAATATCCTTGGGCGCCGCCTGCGGGAGCGACGCCGGGTCGATCCCCATCTGGCGCGCCATCTGCTCGAGCTGCCTGGGGTCCATCGTCGACGGGTCGGGCATGTTGCCCAGCCCCGGCATCATGCCGCCCATCTTGCCGCCGAACATGCCGGCGAGCGAGCCCATGCCGCCCTTGGACACCTTCTTCATCATGTCGGCCATCTGGCGGTGTTGCTTGACCACCTTGTTGACGTCCTCGACCTTGGTGCCCGAGCCGGCGGCGATGCGGATGCGCCGCTTGGCGTTGAGGATGTCGGGGTTGGCGCGCTCTTTCTTGGTCATCGAATTGATGACGGCGATCTGCCGGTCGAAGACCCTGTCGTCGAGATTGGCGCCGGCCATCGCCTTCTTGACCTGGCCCATGCCGGGCATCATGCCCATCAGCGCGCCCATGCCGCCCATCTTCTTCATCTGCTGCAGCTGGCCGCGCAAATCCTCGAGGTCGAAGCTGCCCTTGCGGAGCTTCTTGGCCATCTTCTGGGCGTCTTCGGCAGTGACGTTCTGCGCGGCCTTTTCGACCAGCGAAACGATGTCGCCCATGCCCAGGATGCGGTCGGCGATGCGGGAAGGATGAAAGTCCTCGAGCGCATCGAGCTTTTCGCCGGTGGCGATCAGCTTGATCGGCTTGCCGGTCGCCGCGCGCATCGAGAGCGCCGCGCCGCCGCGGCCATCGCCGTCGATGCGGGTCAAAACGATGCCGGTGATGTCGACGCGCGCGTCGAACGAGCGCGCGAGGTTGACCGCGTCCTGGCCGGTGAGCGCATCGGCGACCAGCAGGATCTCGTGCGGGTTGGTCACCGCCTTGATCTCGGCCGTCTCGGCCATCAGCTCTTCGTCGATATGGGTGCGGCCCGCGGTATCGAGCATCAAGACGTCATAGCCGCCGAGCCGGGCCTCGCTCAGCGCGCGCCGGGCGATCTGGACCGGCGTTTCAGTTTTGACGATCGGCAGGGTGGCGACGCCGATCTGCTCGCCGAGCACGCGCAACTGCTCCATCGCCGCCGGGCGGCGGGTATCGAGCGAGGCGAGCAGCACTTTCTTGCCCTGCCGCTCGGAGAGGCGCTTGGCGATCTTGGCGGTGGTGGTGGTCTTGCCCGAGCCCTGGAGGCCGACCATGAGGATCGGCACCGGCGACACGGCGGCGAAGTCGAGCGGCACCGCGGTCTCGCCCAGGACCTTCACCAGCTCGTCATGGACGATCTTGATGACCTGCTGGCCGGGCGTCACCGAGCGGGTGACCTCGGCGCCGATAGCGCGTTCGCGCACCTGCTCGACGAAGGCCTTGACCACTTCGAGCGAGACGTCGGCCTCGAGCAGGGCGCGGCGGACTTCGCGCAGCGCCGCGTCGACGTCGGCGGTGCTGAGGGCGCCGCGGCCGGTGAGCCCGCTGAAGATCTTGCCAAGCCGGTCGCTAAGGCTTTCGAACATGTTTCGTCCTTTGGTTCCGCTGGAGATGCGGCACCGGAGATAGGTAGTCAGTTCAGTTTTGTCGCGCTCGCGGACCGGAAAAGCCTGCAGCTCTTCCTGCTCGCGCTCCGATAATCCAAACGCCAAACACACCCGAGGGCGCAGCGCGCTGTCGGGTGTTTGCCTCCGGGAACTCTTTAGACCTTTGCGGGTCCCGGTCGGCGGTTCAGGTGTTTGCCTGAGCGAAGTGGCGGCTGATTAGTCGGGATAGGCCGCAGAGTCAAGGATTTGGGCCGAAAGGGCCCGGATCAGGCGCCGTAGTCCTGCTCGAGCCGCTGTTCGAGTTCGAGCAGGTCGTCGGGAATCGGCAGGCCCTCGGCGCGCAACAGGCTCAGCTTCTCGCGGATCTGCTCGGCCAGCTGGTGGACGTCCTCGGGCTGGTTGGTCATCTGCTGCAGCAGGGAGACGATCTCGTTCTGGATATCGGAGAGGGCCACGATCGGCTCCTGTTGCCGGGGATGCCTTCTCCTTGGCACCGGATGGGGAGGCGATCAAGGCAAACCTCGGACCGCCCTCCGTCTCAGGGCTTTCGCCGGCGCAGGAGCCGGCCGAGCGCCCGCAGCGGCCGGGTGACGCGCCAGCTGGTGCTGTGTTCGATCCGGCTGAGCGCCTTGGCCTGCGCGGCACTCTGCTGACGCGCCGCGTGGAGGTCGCGCTGCAGGTTCGCGATCTTCAGGCCCTCATTGCTCTCCTCCGGAGCGGGGCGGATGCGCGGCGACAGGTGGTTGAGGGCAATGCGGTTGACGACGTCGTGCGCCGCGAGGCGTGCCGCTTCGGTCCAGCCGGGCTGGCGGATCAGCCGGGCGTAGACCGCCTGCTCGGTTTCCCCCTCGGGGATCGGCGGCTTGAGCATGGCGGGCCACCAGGCGGCCCGATCGGCGACCATCAGGTAGGCCGCGAGCAGCGGCGACCACGAATCCCGCGGATGGCCCTTCCTCAGGGCGGAGAAATGCAGCGACGTTGCCTCGGGTACCCGCCGCATCGAGGCCTCCCCCTGCGCATCGATGATCCGGTTCCACAGCGCCGTGTCGCCCGCCTTGAGCATGTCCTCGGGCCATGCCGCGCGGGTCGGCAGGGCCGAGGCCCGATAGACCACGCCCTCCGCCGGCACCACATATTTGCTGGCCCGCAGGTCGGCGCGCTCGTCGGCAAGATCGAAGTTGATCAGTTCGGGCGCGGCGATGCCGTCATTGGAGATCCAGAACGCCGTCGCGTACGCCCACATCGCGCCGGGGCCCTCAAAGACCTTCGCCATCTTCGCCAGATGGTCGGGGAGCATCAAATTGTCGTCGGCAGCAAAGGCGATGAGCCGGCCGCGGGACTCGCGCAGCGCGCGGTTGCGGTTGGGGTAGCCGACACCGGGCGCCTTCTCGAACTCGAACCACCGGACACGCGGATCGCTGAACCCCAGGACGACGTCCGCGGTCCCCTCCTTGGCGCCGTCGCCGACGACGAAAAGTTCGAAGTCGCCCTCGGTCTGGTCCAGCACCGACTGGATCGCATAGCCGATCACGTCGGGCCGGTAGTTGGTGGGCATGAGGACGGTGAAGAGCGGGTCGCTCACCACCCGTGCGCGGCCCCAAAGCTGAACGGGATCAGCGGCGTATCGATGGGCAGCCGGTACTTGTCGGGGCTGGCATGATCGTACTGGATGGTGGGGAAGTTGACGATGACCGCCTCTTCCGAACCGACATTGTGGTCGGCATGCCAGACGAATTTCGGCACGTTCATCAAGCGCGGCCGGTCGGCCGAGAGGATGATCCGGCAGATCTGGCCACAGGTGCTCGACTGCGGCCGCGGGTCGTACATCACCACCTCCATCTCGCCCTTGACGACGAAATAGCGGTCCTCATGCAGCTTGTGCAGTCCCCAGCCCTTCACCGTCCCGGGCCGGATGCTGAACATGTACGAAAACACCAGCGGGTCGGGATGCCAGTTCCAGCGCGGGTCGAACAGCTCGGTCACCGAGCCGCGGTCGTCGCGATGGGTCACCGAATCACGGAACACGAGGCCGTCGAGCAGCTTGGCTGTGGGGACGCCGTTTCGAACCGTCTCCTGGTCCTTGCGCGCCGCCTCGAGAGTACGGGTGAGAATATCGTCCGCCATGGGAAGCTACTAACCTGCCCTCGGCCCGCCAGCAACCGGCCGGCCGCGGCATGGCGCGCTCCGGCACTGGCAATTCGTCAGCACTTCCGCCATATAGTCCGGGAATTCACCCTGCGAGCGCGAAGGCCCAAATGGCTGGCGTCCCCTATCTGAAGATGAATGGCCTCGGCAACGACTTCGTCGTCGTCGATGCGCGCGCCGACGGGCGCCGGTTCAGCTCGGACGCAGTGCGCGCTATCACCGACCGGGTGAAGGGCGTCGGGGCCGACCAGTTCATCGTCATGGAAGCGCCGCAGGCCCCGGGCGTCGATGTGTTCATGCGCATCTACAATTGCGATGGCGGCCAGATCGATGCCTGCGGCAACGCCACGCGCTGCGTCGCCGCGCTTCTGGCCGAGGAACTGGGCAAGCGCGCCATTGTGCTCCAGACCAATGCCGGGCTGCTTTCGGCGAGCGTCACCGACGATCTGGTGACCGTCGACATGGGCAAGCCGCGCTTCGAGTGGGACCAGATTCCGCTCAGCGAGGAGTTTGCCGATACCACCGGCATCGAGCTGCAGATCGGGCCGATCGATGCACCGATCCTGCACACCCCGTCGGTGGTCAATGTCGGCAACCCGCACGCCATCTTCTGGGTCAACGACGTCGACGCCTATGATTTGGGGCGGTTCGGCCCGCTGCTCGAAAACCATCCGATCTTCCCCGAGCGCGCCAACATCTCGCTGGCGCAGGTGATTTCGCCCGACCGCATCAAGGTCAGGGTCTGGGAGCGGGGCACCGGGCTCACCCTCGCCTGCGGCACGGCCGCCTGCGCCGTCGCGGTCGCCGCTGCCCGCAAGGGCCTCGCCAATCGCACCGTCACCATCGAGCTTCCCGGCGGACCCCTGCGGCTCGACTGGCGGACCTCGGACGACCGCATCCTGATGACCGGTCCGTGGTCGCTCGACGGCGAGGGCGTGCTTCCGGAAGAGTGGTTGAAGGCTGCATGAGCGTCGAAACGCTCACTTTCGGTTGTCGCCTCAACGCCTACGAATCCGAAGTGATGAAGGCCGAGGCCGAAAAGGCCGGCGTCGGCGATACCCTGATCGTCAACACCTGCGCGGTGACGGCCGAGGCCGTGCGCCAGGCGCGGCAGGCGATCCGCAAGGCACGGCGCGACGATCCGCAGCGCAGAATCATCGTCACCGGCTGTGCGGCGCAGACCGAGGCGCGCTCGTTCGGCGAGATGGAAGAAGTCGACCTGGTCATCGGCAATGCCGACAAGATGAAGGCCGAGAGCTACCGGCCGATCGCCTTCGGCGTGAAGCTCAACGACAAGGTGCAGGTCAACGACATCATGAGTGTCCGGGAGACCGCCGGGCACCTGATCGATGGGCTCGACGGCCGGGCCCGGGCGTTCGTCCAGGTCCAGAACGGCTGCGATCATCGCTGCACCTTCTGTATCATCCCCTATGGCCGCGGCCCGAGCCGGTCGGTGCCGATGGGTGCGGTGGTCGAGCAGATGAAGCGGCTCGTCGGCAACGGCTATCGCGAGCTGGTGCTGACCGGGGTCGATATCACAAGTTATGGCGGCGACCTGCCGGGGCAGCCGAGCCTCGGCAGACTGGTGCAGGCGATCCTCCGGCACATCCCCGATCTGCCGCGGCTCAGGATCTCCTCGATCGATTCGATCGAGGCGGATCAGGCGTTGTATGACGCCATTGCATCGGACCGTCGGCTGATGCCGCACCTGCATCTGAGCCTTCAATCGGGCGACGACATGATCCTCAAGCGCATGAAGCGCCGGCACTTGCGGGCCGATACGCTCGAGTTCGTGAGCAAGGTACGGGCGTTGCGGCCGGAAATCGTCTTCGGCGCCGACATTATCGCCGGGTTCCCAACCGAAACCGACGCGATGTTCGAGAACTCGCTGGGGATCGTGGCGGAGGCCGACCTGACCTTTCTGCACGTCTTTCCCTATTCGCCACGCCAGGGGACGCCAGCGGCGCGGATGCCTCAGGTGTCGCGGCGCGTTGCAAAGGAGAGAGCCGCGAAACTCCGCACCCGGGGGGATCAGCAATATAACGCGTTCTGTGAGCGCCGCAACGGGATGGTCGAGTCCGTCCTCGTCGAGCGCGACGGCGTCGGCCGCACCGAGCAGTTCGTGCCGATCGCGGTGCCGGGTCATGCGCCAGGCGAGATCGTTCCGGTCCGCGTCACCGGCCGCTCTGCCGAGGGGCTGGTCGGCGAATCCATCCGGACGGCGGCCTGATGGCGGACCAGAAGCCCGGTTTGTTCAAGCGGCTGTTCGGTGCCGAGACGCCGGCGTCTCCGCCCGAGACGCCCGGCCCGCCCGAGACGCTGCCGCCGCACGCGGGGCAGCCCAAACAAAGCTGGCTGCAGCGGCTGGCCGGTGGCCTCAAGCGCTCGTCGGACCAGCTGACCGGCGGCATCGCCGCGGTGTTCACCAAAAAGAAGCTCGACCAGGCGATGCTGGACGAGCTCGAGGATGTGCTGATCCAGGCCGATTTCGGCATCGACATGGCCTCGACGGTCGCCGAGGCGCTGCGCCGCGACCGCTTCGATCGCGACATCGCGCCCGACGAGGTCCGCGCCGTGCTTGCCGCCGAGATCGAGAAGGCGCTCGGCCCGGTGGCGCAGCCGCTCGACGTCGCGGCCGGACCCAAGCCGTTCGTCATCCTCATGGTCGGGGTCAACGGCTCGGGCAAGACCACCACCATCGGCAAGCTCGCGAGCCTTTATGGCGCCCAGGGCAAATCGGTGATGCTGGCGGCCGGCGACACGTTTCGCGCCGCGGCGATCGAACAGCTCCAGGTCTGGGGGCAGCGCACCGGCGCGCCGGTCGTCGCCCGTCCCCCCGGGTCCGACGCCTCCGGCCTTGCCTTCGACGCCATGACCGCCGCGGCGGCGGACGGCAAGGACATCCTCATTATCGACACCGCCGGACGGCTGCAGAACCGCGACGAGCTGATGGGCGAGCTCGAAAAGATCATCCGGGTGATCAAGAAGGTCGACCCGTCGGCGCCGCACGCCACACTTCTGACGCTCGATGCGACGACTGGACAGAACGCCCTCAATCAGGTCGATATCTTCGGCAAACGAGCCGGGGTGACCGGGCTGGTGATGACCAAGCTCGACGGCACGGCGCGGGGAGGCATTCTGGTGGCGATCGCCAAGACATACGGGCTGCCGGTGCATTTTATCGGGGTCGGCGAAGGGGTCGACAATCTCGAGCCGTTCGCCGCCGCCGACTTTGCGCGCGCGCTGGTGGGTGAGGTCTAGATGGCGGACGTCAAGGAACCGGAGGTCAACTGGGCCGAGCTCCGGCCGCAGCTCATCAAGATGGCGCTCGAACTGGGGCCGCTGGTGGTGTTCTTCATCGTCAATTCCCGCGCCGACATCTTTTCCGGCACCGCCTGGTTCATGGCGGCGATGGTGCTGTCGCTGCTGCTCAGCTGGCTGCTGCTCAAGCGCATCGCCATCATGCCGCTGGTGACCGGAGCGGTGGTGCTGATCTTCGGCGGGCTGACGCTCTTGCTGCACGACGACACCTTCATCAAGATCAAGCCGACCATCGTCAATTCGCTGTTCGGCATCGTTCTCTTGGGCGGCATGCTGTTCGGCCAGTCGCTGCTCAAATACGTGTTCGGCGACGTCTACAAGCTCAAGCCCAAGGGCTGGACCATCCTGACGCTGCGCTGGGGGCTGTTCTTTTTTTTCCTCGCGGTGCTCAACGAGGTGGTGTGGCGTACCCAGACCACCGATTTCTGGGTGGCGTTCAAGGTCTGGGCGACGATGCCGCTGACCGTCGTCTTCGCCGCGCTGCAACTGCCGGTGCTGCAGAAATACGCGCCCGATCCTGCCCATATCGGCGAGATCATCCCGCCGATGGATCCCCTGCCCTGAGAGGCTCGTCAGAAGTGGACGAACGCCCCCTGCGGGGCCAGTTGCTGGATCAGGTCGAAATCGTCGCGATCGGCCGTCAGCACTGGCAGGCCAAAACTGGCGGCGGTCAGGTAGATCAGTGCGTCGTTGAGGCACTCCTTGCGCTGATGCCGCTGGAACCTCTGGGTTCGAGCGAGCGTGCCGGCGATCAGCCCGGCTTCGGTCCAGATCTGGGCGTCGGGCGTCAGCACCCGCGACGCTGGCAGGCTGGCGATGAGGTCGCCATAGTGTGACCTGACGGCAGGCCAGCCGGGCTGCGCCGGGTCGGCGTTGGCGACACCGGTCGTCAGCTCGGTGATGCAGACCGAACAGTGGAACAGAAGGCCGCGATCCATGAGGCCGGCCGCGGCGTCCGGCAGGGTCCCGGCGGCCGACATGATGTAGGCATTGGTGTCGAGAAGCAGCGACGGCCGGCCGATCGCCGGGATCGCAGACGCAGCGACAAGGCTGGCGAGCGGCCGCGGCGCCAGCTGCTCGAGGTGTTTCTCCGGCTTGATGCGACGCAGCGCGGCCGGAAGATCAATAGTCAAGCTTGTGATCCGGACCGAGGCTGCCGCGCGTCCGCCTGAGGAAGTCGGCAACCGGATCGGGCTGCGCCAGCATCGCCAAGGCAAGCAGTCCGAGTTCGGTCGGCTTGCTGGCGCCGCTTTGCCGCCTGGCGGCTTCGATCAGCGCCTTGGGCGCGCGAAAACTGACGTGCTCCGTCTTCTCGCCCTCGAGGAGGCCGGCAGCGCGGGCCTCCTGCATGACGATATCGGCGGCGGCACGAGACGAAACCGAGACCTTCAAGACGATCACTCCTGTCTGCGTGTGTGCAAGATAGGTCCATCTGTCACACAAAACAAGGTCGCCGCGGAATGTCCTCAGCTCTTGGCTGCCCGGGCCAGCGCCGGCACCATCTCTTTCTCGATGTCCTCCATCGCCAGGGGTCCCGTGTGCTTGAAGCGGATGACCCCTTTGGCATCAACGATGAAGGTCTCGGGCACGCCGTAGACGCCCCAGTCGATCGAGACGCGGCCATTGGGGTCGGCGCCCACGGCGTCGTAGGGGTTGCCCAGTTCGGTGAGGAAGGCCCTGGCGTTCTCGGCGGCGTCCTTCTGGTTGATGCCGTAGATCAGAACCCCGGTCCGCTGCTTCAGGGCCTCGAGCACCGGATGCTCGTCGCGGCAGGGGATGCACCAGCTGGCAAAAACGTTGACCACCGTCACTTGGCCCATGAGCTTGGCGGTGTCGAACCCGGGCACGCCGAGCCCGTCGACCGCCGGCAGCGTGAATTCCGGCACGGGCTTGTCGATCAGCACCGATTGCACCAGCGAGGGGTCGCGATTGATGTTGGTGGCAAACACCGCGATCAGCGCGACGAGCGCGACCAGCGGCAGCACGGCGAGGAGAATGCGGGTGGACTGCTTCAAGAAGCGGTCCCGGCCGAGCGGCGGCGGATGCCCTGCGCCTCGAGCCCGGCGAGCCGCGATTTGACGCGGGCCGACTGCGCCCCCACCCAGGCAATGAGCCCGAGGGTGACGACGATCACCCCGACATAGGCCGAGATGATGAAGACGGCGTGAGGTCCGAGGTCGATCATGGGGCGCTCCGCTGCGCCGCCTGGCGGCTGAGGCTGTCGGCGCGGCGGCGCAGGATTTCGGTGCGCATCGAGATCAGGTGCAGCAAGAGGAACAGCAGGGTGAACGCCAGCATCATGATGAAGAGCGGGGTCAGGATGGTGCCCGGCATCTTCGGGCCGGTTGGGGTTATGACGCTCGCCGGCTGGTGCAGCGTGTTCCACCAGTCGACCGAGAACTTGATGATCGGGATGTCGAGCGCCCCGACCAGCGTCACGATGGCGACGATGCGGGCGGCGCGGAGCTGGTCGTCGAAGGCCCGCCACAGGGCAATGATGCCGAGGTAGATGAACAGGAGGATGAGCGTCGAGGTCATCCGCCCGTCCCATTCCCAGAACGTGCCCCAGGTCGGCCGGCCCCAGAGCGAGCCGGAAAACAGCGCCAGCGCTGTGAACGTCGCGCCGAGCGGGGCGGCGGATTTTGCGGCGACGTCGGCCAGCGGATGCCGCCAGACCAGCGTGCCCAGGCTCGCCACGGCCATCACGCCATAGACGAACTGGCTGAGCCAGGCGTTGGGCACGTGGATGTACATGATGCGCACGGTCTCGCCCATCTGGTAGTCGGCGGGCGAGTTGAACAGCGCATACCAGAACCCGGCGGCGAAGGTGAGCGCGGTGACGATGCCGAGCGGCCAGAGGATCGGCCGGCTCCAGGTCATGAAGCTGCCCGGATGGGCGAGGCGCGAAAACCAGTTGGGCTTGGGTGCGGTGCTGTCGAGGGTCATGGCTCTATTCCGATCCTACCCTGAGAGCGAGAGCGGCGGCAAACGGACAAAAGGCCACGCAAACGAGGCTGACCGCCGCGAGGAAGAGACTGGCGGCGCTGCTGCCCTCGGGCGCCGAAACCATCGCCACGCCGAAGATCAGCACCGGGATCGAGAGCGGCAGGATGAGCACCGGCGCCAGCAGTCCGCCGCGCTTGAGCGAAACCGTCACCGCCGCGCCGATCACGCCGAAGGCAGTGAGCGCCGGGGTGCCGATCAGCAGCGCCAGCACGGTCTTGCCCCAGGCGCCCGCCTCCATCGACAGCAGCACCGCGAGCAGCGGCGAGGCGACGAGCAGCGGCAGCGCGCTCAGCAGCCAGTGGGCGATCAGCTTTGCGGCAACCACCGCCTCGAGCGGGATCGCGGCATGGCGAAGCAGCAGCAGCGAGCCATCGTCCTCATCGGCGCGGAACAGCCGGTCGAGGCCGAGCAGCATGGAGAGGAACGCCGCGATCCAGATGATCCCCGGCGCCAGTTGTGCCAGCAGCACGCGGTCGGGGCCGATGGCGAACGGCACCACGGCGCCCACCATGACGAAGAACAGCACCAGGGTCAGGGCATCGCCGCCGGCGCGGGTGGCCAGCCTCAGGTCGCGGCCGATGATGGCGAGGAAGGCGTTCATCGGGCGCCGCCGAGGGTCAGGGTTCGGGCGGCGCCGGCGACAGCGAGGTCCGAGTGGGTCGCGGCGACGACCGCGCCGCCGCTCTGCAGATGATTCTCGATCATCCGCCCAACCAGCGCGTCGCCGGCCGTATCGAGCGAGGCGGTCGGCTCGTCGAGCAGCCAGATGGTGCGCTCGGTGACGAGCAGCCGGGCCAGCGCCAGCCGCCGGGTCTGGCCGGCACTGAGGTGCCCGGCCTCGATCACCCCAAGCCCGCCGAGCCCGGTGGCGTCGAGCGCCGCCTCGGGCGCCAGCCCGGTGGGGCCATTCACGGCCCGCCAGAAGACGAGATTTTCGCTCAGCGTCAGCCGGGGCTTGATGCCGCTGAGGTGGCCCAGCAGGTGGAGCGGAGCCCGCTCGTCGCCGCCGGCCCATCCGATGGTTCCGCGGTCCAGCCGCAAGATGCCGGCGAGCGTCAGCAGCAGGCTCGATTTGCCGGCGCCGTTCGGCCCGCGGATCAGCAGCAGTTCGCCCGCGCTCACCGCAAAACCGAGGCCGCTGAACAATTGGCGCTCGCCGCGGCTCAGCGCGAGGTCGGTGACGGTCAGCAGGGCCTCGGGCGCGTTCATGGCCGCCATGCCTATTCAACGATTGTCGAGACTGGCAAGCCCGATTGTGTTTGACTATAAGCCCCCTCAAGTCTGGAACGCTTCCAGACTGAGCGCCTCCCGGTCCTTTCGATCGCCCAGCGTCAGGATCGCCGTGGTGTCCCTGAACCCCCATCGACAGGCGGACCCGTGACCAAATCCCTCGACAGCTTCAAGTCCAAGACCACGCTTTCGGTCGGGGACAAGACCTACACCTATTTCTCGCTGCCCCTGGCCGAGAAGAACGGGCTGCCGGGGATTTCCAAGCTCCCCCATTCGATGAAAGTGGTGCTCGAGAATTTGCTGCGCTTCGAGGACGGGGTGACTGTCACCAGGGCCGACATCATGGCCATCGCCCAGTGGCTCGATACCCGTACCAGTGAGCATGAGATTTCCTACCGGCCGGCGCGGGTGCTGATGCAGGATTTCACCGGCGTGCCCGCCGTGGTCGATCTGGCGGCGATGCGCGACGCCACCGCCAAGCTCGGCGCCGATCCGCAGAAGATCAACCCGCTGGTGCCGGTCGATCTGGTCATCGACCACTCGGTGATGGTCGATTCGTTTGGTTCGCCGCTGAGCTTTCAGCAGAACGTCGACATCGAGTATGAGCGCAACGGCGAGCGCTATGAATTCCTGCGCTGGGGCCAGAAGGCGTTCGACAATTTCCGCGTGGTGCCTCCAGGCACCGGCATCTGCCACCAGGTCAACCTCGAATACCTGGCGCAGACCGTGTGGACCAAGAAGGACCCCGAGACCGGCGAAATGACCGCCTACCCCGACACGCTGGTCGGCACCGACAGCCACACCACCATGATCAACGGCCTCGCCGTCCTCGGCTGGGGCGTCGGCGGCATCGAGGCGGAAGCGGCCATGCTCGGCCAGCCCATCACCATGCTGATCCCCGAGGTCGTCGGCTTCAAGATGACCGGTCGGATCAACGAAGGCATCACCGCCACCGATCTGGTGCTCACCGTCACCGAGATGCTGCGCAAGAAAGGCGTGGTCGGCAAGTTCGTCGAGTTCTACGGCCCCGGCCTCGACTACCTCAGCCTCGAGGACCAGGCGACGATCGCCAACATGGCGCCCGAATACGGCGCGACCTGCGGCTTCTTTCCGGTCGATGTCGACACACTCGCCTACCTCGAAACCTCGGGCCGCGACGCGGACCGCGTGGCGCTGGTCAAGGCCTATGCCGAGGCACAGGGGATGTTCCGGCAGACGCAGTCGGCCGATCCGGTGTTCACCGATACGCTCGAGCTCGACCTGAGCACGGTGGTGCCGTCGGTCTCGGGGCCCAAGCGTCCACAGGACCGCGTCTCGCTGATCAACGCGGCACCGAAATTCCGCGAGGCGCTCAAGGAGATCACCGGCGGCCGCAAGGACCGGACCAGGCTCCCCACGTCGAACGGCGAATCCCGCTTCGTCGATGAGGGCGCCACCGGGGTGGACGATATCCCCGAGGAAGCGCGCTGCGAGGTCAGGGGCGCCGATTTCGACCTCGGCGACGGCGACGTGGTGATCGCGGCGATCACCTCGTGCACCAATACCTCCAACCCCTCGGTGCTGATCGCGGCGGGGCTGGTGGCGCGGAAGGCCCGGGCGCTCGGCCTCAAGGTCAAGCCCTGGGTCAAGACCTCGCTCGCCCCCGGCTCGCAGGTGGTCACCGATTACCTCGATGCGGCCGGCCTCAGCGCCGATCTCGACGCGCTCGGCTTCAATCTCGTCGGCTATGGCTGCACCACCTGCATCGGCAATTCCGGGCCGCTGCCGACCGCCATCTCCGAGACCATCAACGACAACGACCTGGTGGCCGCCTCGGTGCTCTCGGGCAACCGCAATTTCGAGGGCCGGGTGAACCCCGACGTCAGGGCCAACTATCTCGCCAGCCCGCCGCTGGTCGTCGCCTATGCGCTGGCCGGCTCGCTCAACGTCAATGTCGCTACCGACCCGCTCGGGCTCGGCAGTGACGGCAAGCCGGTCTATCTGCGCGACATCTGGCCGTCGAACCAGGAGGTCTCCGAGATCGTCCGCAAGGTGATCACGCCGCAGATGTTCCTCGGCCGGTACTCCGACGTGTTCAAGGGCGATGCCAATTGGCAGGGGATCGCCGTCGAGGGCGGCGAAACCTACCGGTGGAGTTCGTCCTCAACCTATGTGCAGAACCCGCCCTATTTCGAGGGCATGACGATGACGCCCGAACCGGTCACCGACGTCCACGAGGCGCGCATCCTCGGGCTCTTTCTCGATTCGATCACCACCGACCACATCTCGCCCGCCGGCTCGTTCAAGGCCGGCACGCCCGCCGGCCAGTATCTGGTCGAGCGGCAGGTGGCGCCCCGCGACTTCAATTCGTACGGCGCGCGCCGTGGCAATCACGAGGTGATGATGCGCGGCACCCTCGCCAATATCCGCATCAAGAACCAGATGGTGCCCGGCGTCGAAGGCGGCTTCACCAAGGGCCCGAACGGCGACACGATGCCGATCTACGACGCGGCCATGGCGTTCCAGAAATCGGGAACGCCGCTGGTCATCTTCGCCGGCAAGGAATACGGCACCGGCTCGTCGCGCGACTGGGCGGCTAAGGGCACGCGGCTGCTCGGCGTGCGCGCCGTGATCGCCCAGAGCTTCGAGCGCATCCACCGCTCCAATCTCATCGGCATGGGCGTCTTGCCGCTGCAGCTCGCCGAGGGCGAGAGCTGGCAGAGCCTCGGACTCGACGGCACCGAGACGGTGTCGATCGAGGGGTTGACCGAGCTGACCCCGCGTTGCTCGGTCACGATCAGGATCGTGTTCGCCGATGGGCGGATCAAGGAAGCGGTCACCCGCTGCCGCATCGATACCATCAACGAGCTCGACTACTACCGCCATGGCGGCATCCTGCACTACGTGCTGCGCAATCTGGTCGCCGCCTGACCCTTCGTGGAGCGGGCGGCGCCCGGTGCGCCGCTCACCCGTCTGACACGTCAAATTGACTCGCAGTTCATCGGGGCTTTGCCTAGAACTGCGCCATGCTCAATCGCGCCTTTCTTTCCGCGGCCCTCGCGGCCACGCTGATCGCTGCGCCCGCCGTTTCGGCGGAGATTCGCAGCTCTCCCAAGGCGGTGATCGAGCTGTTCACCTCGCAGGGCTGTTCGTCGTGCCCGCAGGCGGACGCGGCGCTCAGCGCGCTGGGCAAGCGCTCCGATCTCATCGCGCTCGCCTATCACGTCGACTACTGGGACTATATCGGCTGGCCCGACACGTTCGGCGCCAAGGCCAATTCCGATCGTCAGCGCGCCTATGCAGAGAGCTGGGGGTCGTCGCGGATCTACACGCCGCAGCTGATCGTCAACGGCATCAGCGGCGTGGTCGGGTCACGCGAAAAAGAGGTGTCGGGGGCGCTCGACAAAGCCCGGCTCGGTCTGCCGGTGACGCTCGCCGTCCGTGGCAACATGCTGGACGTGACGATCGGGCCGGAAGCCGGCGGCGGCAACGCCATGGTCTGGCTGGTGACCTTCAGGGACCATGCCGAGGTCGCCATCGAGCGCGGCGAGAACGCCGGCAAGCTCATGGACTACACCCAGATCGTCACCAGCCGGCAGATGCTGGGCATGTGGGACGCGGCCGCCGGGACGCACCTCAAGCTGCCGCTGTCGGAGCTGATGGTCGATGGCAGCAACGGCGCGGCGATCCTGGTGCAGACCGACAAGGGCGGTTTGCCCGGCGCCATCCTCGGCGCGGCCTCGGTTACGCTTTAGCGCTTCCCGCCAGAAACAAAACTCCCGCTGGCTTGCGCGAGCGGGAGGATGAATGACTGTGTGCGTTAGGATGTGGCCGGCACCGGGCATCATGGTTTGGGGGCTCGGTCAGCCCGCCGCCGGCCACTGGAGGCAATGCTCACTTTATCCCGCCTCAATCGGGCTGAAGCGCGGACAGAATGTGACCAAAATGGGAAATTTGATTAACGGCCCGGCGCGCCATCGGCCCGCCGCCGCTTGCGCGACGCAGCGTTTCCCGCAATCATGACCAAGTCGTCACAAGGGATGTCTGATGGCCGAGGCCGAACCAGCGCAGCGTTCCGCAGAGCTCTACGATCTTCTCACCCCCTCCGGGCCGCAGCCGCCGCGGCAGAAACCCTTCGTGGCTTTCGACCGGCGCGAACTCAACACCATACTCAATCTCTATGGCCGCAAGGTCGCCGCCGGCGAGTGGCGCGATTACGCCATGGATTTCCTCAAGGATCGGGCGCTGTTCTCGGTGTTCAGGCACGCCTCGGAGCGGCCGCTCTACGTGATCGAGAAGAACCCCAAACTGCGCGCCCGGCAGGGCCAGTACATGGTCACCATCGAGGACGGCCGGGTCCTGAAGCGCGGCCACGAGCTGGACAATGTGCTGAGGGTGCTGGAGCTGACGGTGGTCAGGTGATCCTCGTCCGGGCGGCGACGCCCGACGATGCCGAGGCGATGAGCCCATCCGACGAGTAAGCTGGCCGCTGCCGATTAATCGCGCGAATTGGACCAGTTGCCGAAGACCACCAGCGAGGCGACGGCCGACCAGATCATCGCGGCAAGGACCGAGCACACGAGAACCCACAAATTGCCGGGGTTGCCCGGCGTCACGAACAGGACAAAGCCAATGCCCACCACGAGCGTCGCGCAGGCAGCGGCGACGATGCGGATGTACCAGGGCTGGGCGCGAAGCCCGAGCGCCAAGGCGAAGGCGGGGACCCAGGTGATCGGGCTGATGAGGCCGTTGACGATGTATCCGACCGCGTCCATCACACCGCCCGCTGCATGTGGACGATGTCGAGCCAGCGGTCGAACTTGAACCCCAGTGCCTCGTACTTCCCGATCATGCGGAAGCCGTGCCGTTCGTGCAGCCGGATGGAGTTGGCGCGCTCGGCGGTGATCACCGCCAGCATCTGGCGGAAGCCGGCCAGCTTGCACTCCTCGAGCAGCCGCACGAGCAGCACGCCGCCGATGCCCCGGCCGACGGCATCGGGCGCCAAGTAGATCGAATCCTCGCAGGTGAAGCGGTAGGCGGCGCGCGGCCGGTAGAACGAGGCGTAGGCGTAGCCGACGACCTTGCCCTCGTCCTCGGCGATCAACACCGGGTGGCCGAGATCGAGCATCCTGCCGAAGCGCTCGGCCATCGCCGCCTCGCTCGGCGCCTCGGTCTCGAAGGTGATCACCGTCTCCTTGACGTAGTGACCGTAGATCGTGGTGATCGCCGGCACGTCGGACCAGGTGAATTTGCGGAAGCTGATGGCGGACATCTGACGCTCGCAAAGGAAGGGGCCGCGACCCTTCCGGATCGCGGCCCCAATTAAGCCGATTGGCCTGATATCTGCTAGTGGTTGCGCGCCCGAACCGGAAAACCGGTATCCACTTTTCCTGGGCGCGCTCCCGGCCTAGCTGCGCTGGTTGCCGAACAGGCGGAGCAGCATCAGGAACAGGTTGATGAAGTCGAGATAGAGGCTGAGCGCGCCCATGATGGCGCCCTTGGCCAGCACGTCGGCGCCGAAGCCGACATTGTAGCTTTCCTTGATCCTCTGGGTGTCCCAGGCGGTCAGGCCGACGAAGATGAGGACGCCGAGGATCGAGATGGCGAAGCCGAGCGGGCCCGAGTTGAAGAAGATGTTGGCGATCGAGGCGATGATCAGGCCGAAGAGGCCCATAATCAGGAACGAGCCGAACTGGGTCAGGTCGCGCTTGGTGGTGTAGCCGTAAAGGCTCATGGCGCCGAACGTGCCGGCGGAGATGAAGAACACTTTTGCGATCGAGCCGCCGGTGTAGACGGCAAAGATCGAGCTCAGCGACAGGCCCATCACCGCGGCGAAGGCCCAGAACAGGATCTGGGTTACCGGCACGCTCAGCTTGGTGATGCCGAAGCTCAGCACCAGGACGAACGCCAGCGGGGCGAGCATGATCACCCACTGCAGCGGGCTGTTGAAGAGCGCCGCGCCCAGGCTCGTCATGCCGACGATCTGGCCGCCCTGCTCGACGAAGGACGCGGTGTAGGTGAAATAGGCGACGAGGCCGGTCACCACGAGCCCGAGGCCCATGTAGTTGTAGACCCGGAGCATGTAGCTCCGCAGGCCTTGGTCGATGACCGCGGCGGTTGCTGGCCGCGCGGCAACGGACGGACGGTCGAATTCAGCCATGGTCAGTTCCCCTTGAGGTCGGACAAGTCCCGCGACGCGGGGCTTTAGCGATGAATATGGACGCGGGGGGCGGCGAAAACAAGGCCCGTGCCCGCCTTAACAAAGTGTAACCTTTGCCGGCCAAGGGCTTAGCCCGCTTCGGCCTGGCGGCTGTCACGGACTTGCGGCAATGACTCGCTATGCTAGGGTCATTGGCGAATCGCGTGAGTGTGAAGGAGACGGGTTCGTTGCCCAGGCTCTTTACCGGCCTCGAAATCCCCTACGACATTCAGTCTGCCCTTTCGTTCAAACGTGGCGGCCTCTCCGGCGCCCGTTGGATCGATCCCGAAAACTACCACATCACGCTGCGTTTCATCGGCGACGTCGACAACCGCACCGCCAACGAGGTCAGCTACGAGCTCGACCGGCTCAGCCATTCCGACGGCTTCCGGATCCGGCTCTCGCATCTGGGGGCGTTCGGCGGCGACAATCCGCGGGCGCTCTACGCCGGGGTCGAAGCCAGCGAGGCGCTGCAGCGGCTGCAATCGGCTCACGAGCGGGTGCTCAGGCGTGCCGGGCTCGACCCCGAAGCGCGCAAATTCGTGCCGCATGTGTCGCTGGCGCGGTTGCGCGGCGCCTCGGCGCTCGAGGTCGCCGATTTCATCCACCAGGCCGGGCACTTCGTGCCGCTGGAGTTCACCGTCGGGCGGTTCGTGCTGTTCTCGTCGAAGGCCTCGGTCGGGGGCGGGCCGTATCTGGTCGAGCAGAGCTACCCGCTCGCTGCCTGAGGCCCCCCGCGAAACGCTGCCGCGTTAGAATAGTGTTAACCATACCGGGGGCATCACAAAACCCCCGGAAATCCTGCGTCAAATTACCGACAAGATTGCCGCTAATGGTGCCGGTCATTCAATCGCGCCCCGGGGCTTTGAGAGCTTGGTAACCATACCGTGTCAGGTTGGCAGGCAAACCGCCCGAGAGGCTGCTTCTTGTTCAGGGGTACTGAGGACATGACTTCGATGCGGCGCCGGGCTCTGACCGGCTTGATGGCGACTGCCCTGGTTTTCTGTGCCGCCGCTCCGGTGCTGGCGCAGGCGGGCCCGCAGGACCTCGGCACCTTCAAGGCCTGGACCGCCTGGAAGGGGGCCGACGAGTACGGCACCATCTGCTTCATCTCGGCGGCGCCCGATACGATGGAGCCCAAGGAGGTCAACGGCAAGCCGATCAACCGCGACCCGGCGCATTTCCTCGTCATCCACCGCGACAAGGCGCCGGCGGTCAATGCCGACGGTACGCCCGCCAAGGACGCCAGCGGCAAGGTCGAGTTCAGGAGAGTTCGCAACGAGGTGCAGACGCTCGTCGGCTACCCGATGCAGCCGACCTCGGACAGCTTCTTTCACACCGCCGACATCGACGGCAAATCCTACCCGATGAAATCGGTGGTGGACGATCCGGCCACCCAGATCAAGGATTCGGAAGCGGCCTGGCTCGCCAGCGTCGACGACGAGGGCACGTTCGTGACGGCGCTCAAGGGCGGCACCAAGCTGGTGGTGCACGGCACCTCCGCCAAGGGCACCAAGACCACCGACACCTATTCGCTGGCCGGCGTCACCGCGGCGATGGCCGCCATCGACAAGGCCTGCCCATAAGCGGAACATCGGCCGGGCTCATCCGTTGAGGCCGGCCCGTCCCCGCATCGTTCCCCCCGAGGGCTTCATGCTCGCCCGTATTGCCTTAGTCCTGTGCATTGCCTTCGCTGCGATGACCGCCCTTACCGGCGCGGCGTCGGCGCAATCGGTGCAGCTCATCGGCCAGTTCCGCGACTGGTCGTCCTATTCGGCCTCCGAGGGCGCCGGTGCGGTGTGCTTTGCAATGAGCAAGCCGGCCGAGGTGACGCCGTCGCCCGACGGCTACACGCAAGCCTATCTCTATCTGACCCACCGCCCGTCCGAGAACGTCTCCAACGAGCTCAATCTGGTCGCCGGCTTCGAGTTCGCCCCCGACCAGCCGGCAACGCTGACTATCGGCGGCAAGAGCTTCGACCTGTTCACCCAGAAGGACGCGGCCTGGCTGCTCGACGCCAGCCAGAACGACAATCTCGCCGGCGCGCTCAGGGCCGGCACCAGCCTCGTCATCGAGGGCACCACCGACAAGGGCATCCTCGTCACCGAGACGTTTTCGCTGAGCGGCGCGACCGCCGCGAGCCGGGCGATCGGCGGCTGCTAGCTCTCGGTCGGGGTTCCTCCCCCGCTTCGCAGGAGAGGGCCGCGCCCCGAGCCCCTTCTTTGCGCCGCCCGATGCACTATGTTACAGCGCGCCGCCCAAAACCCGGACCGCCATGACCATCGCCCTCAATCTCGACCATGCGAGCAACGCCCTGCGCCCCACGGCGCCGCGCCGCGCGTCGCTGGTCGGGTTGTCCAAGCCCGAGATGCGCGCCGCGCTGGGCGCCATCGGGCTCAACGAGCGCGAAGCCAGGATGCGCGCCAGCCAGCTGTGGAACTGGATCTACGTCAACGGCGTCACCGATTTCGAGCGGATGAGCAACATCCAGAAGGGGTTCCGGCAGACCCTCGCGGACAATTTCCTGCTCGACCGGCCCGAGATCGTCTCCGAGCAGATCTCGGTCGACGGCACGCGCAAATGGCTGTTCCGCTTCCGCGACCCCAAGAACCCGAACCTGCCGCCGGTCGAGATCGAGACGGTCTACATCCCCGAATCCGACCGCGGCACACTGTGCGTCTCGTCCCAGGTCGGCTGCACCCTCACCTGCTCGTTCTGCCACACCGGCACGCAGACGCTGGTGCGCAACCTCACGGCCGGCGAGATCCTCGGCCAGGTGCTGATGGCGCGCGAGCGGCTGGGCGATTTCCCCGGCGGCGTCCGCCCCGACGATGGCGGGCTGGTGCCGGCGCCGCGCGGCTCGGGCGGCAGCGAGGGCGACAGCCGCGCCATCACCAATGTGGTGATGATGGGCATGGGCGAGCCGCTCTACAACTACGACAACGTCAAGAACGCCCTTCTGATCGCCTCGGCGGAAGACGGCATCTCGCTCAGCAAGCGGCGCATTACGCTCTCGACCTCGGGGGTCGTGCCGTTCATCGAGCCGGCCGGCCGCGAGATCGGGGTGATGCTCGCCATTTCGCTCCATGCGGTGCGCGACGATTTGCGCGACATGCTCGTGCCGATCAACAAGAAATATCCGCTCAAAGAGCTGATTCAGGCCTGCCGCGACTATCCCGGGCTCAGCAATGCGCGCCGCGTCACCTTCGAATATGTGATGCTCAAGGATATCAACGATTCCGATGCCGATGCGCGCGAACTGGTGCGGCTGTTGAGCGGCATTCCGGCCAAGATCAATCTGATCCCGTTCAACCCGTGGCCGGGGACCAATTACGATTGCTCCTCGTCGGCGCGGATCGAGCGCTTCGCCGACATCGTCAACAAGGCCGGCTACGCCTCACCCGTCCGCACCCCGCGCGGCCGCGACATCTTCGCCGCCTGCGGGCAGTTGAAGAGCGAAACCGAGCGGCTGAAGAAGCGCGACCGCGAGGCGCTGACCGGTGCCTGAACTGTCGGCCATCGGGTTCGATGCCGACGATACGCTGTGGCACCACGAACGCTTCTTCCAGCTGACCACGGCGCGCTTCGTCGAGCTGCTGAAACCCTATGCCGATCCGCATCATCTGACCGAGCACCTGCACGCGGCGGAGAAGCGCAACGTCAAGCACTACGGCTTCGGCGTGAAGGGCTTCATGCTGTCGATGATCGAGACGGCGGTCGATGTCACCGACGGCCGCGTGCCCGGTACGGTCATCGCCGACGTCCTCGCCGCCGGCCGCGATATGCTGGCCCATCCGGTCGAGCCCTATCCCGGCGCCGGCACGACGCTCGCGGCGCTCAGCGCGTCGCACACCCTGATCCTCATCACCCGCGGCGACCTCTTCGACCAGGAGCGCAAGCTCGCCGCCTCGGGCCTGGGCGACTATTTCGACGCGGTCGAGATCGTCTCCGACAAGACCGCGCCGGTCTATGAGCGCATCTTCGCCCGGCACGGCCACGGCGCCGGTCGCGCCATGATGGTCGGCAATTCGATGCGGGCCGACGTGGTGCCGGCGCTGGCGGCCGGCGCCTGGGGCGTGCACATTCCGTCCGAGCACGTCTGGGCCCTCGACCACGACGACGATCCGGCCGATACCTCGCGCTTCCGGCGCATCGCCGACCTGCCGGCCCTGCTGCCGCTGGTTGCCGAGATCGCCTGAGGCGCGCTACACTGCCAGCGTCCGGCGCGGTGCGATCTCCGCACGTCTGATCCGAGTTTTCGGTGACGCCTTCTTACAGAGGAGTCACGCCATGCCCTTCACCCTCAGACGTTTGAAGCCCGGCGACGAGCCGGCGTTCTTCCACATCGCGCCCGACGTGTTCGACGAGCCGATCGATGGTCCGAGGCTGCGCGCCTATCTCAACACGCCCGGCCACCTCATGGTGCTGGCGTTCGAGGGCGAGATCGTCGTCGGCCAGTGCGCCGGCGTCATCCACCGCCACCCCGACAAGCCGACCGAACTCTATGTCGATGAAGTCGGCACCGCCTCGACGCATCGCCGGCAGGGGATCGCCCGCGCCATGCTCGACGAGCTGTTCCGGTGGGGCCGGGAGCTCGGCTGCGCCGAAGCCTGGCTCGGCACGGAGTTGGACAACGATGCGGCCAATGCGCTCTACCGCGGCTATCGACCGATCGAGGACGAGGCGATGCAGTTTTATGTGTTCAGGCTGTAGCGGGCCGCGTGCTTGACTTCAAAAGATCCGAGTGTCCAGTTTGGCGCGGAGCGATCCTGATCGGTGGAGGAAGGCATGTACGTCCTGCATATCGAGCACACGGTTCCCGACTATCAGCGCTGGCGCGCGGCAGGCTTTGACAGCGACCCCCTCGGGCGGAAGCAATCGGGCGTCAGGCGGCATCGCGTCTATCGCCGCAGCGACGCACCCAATCACGTGGTCATAGAACTCGAATTCGAGACGGCCGATGCTTCAGCGAAGATGGGCGAGAGGCTCAGGAAAATGTGGGTCGGCGCGCAGGAGCGCGGGCTGATCAATACGCCGTCGCTGACCAGCCTCGAGCTGGCCGACGCGATGGACTATTAGCCCTCGCCTCTGATCCACTCCACCCGATGCCCGCCCCGGCCTTCGCCCAACAGCTTTGCCAGCGCCGGTAGAATGGTGTTCAACTCGGCCTCGAGGGTGAACGGCGGGTTGACCACGATCATCCCTGAGCCGTAAAGCCGGGTCGGTACCGCAGGGGCGGCGATGGTCAGCTCGGCGCGCAGCATTTTTGGTATCCCGGTGCGCTTGAGCTCGGTGACGAAGGCGTTCACTTCGCGTGGCTCCTTGAGCGGATACCAGAGCGCGTAGATGCCGGTCGCCCATTTCCTGTGGGCGATGGCGAGCCCCTCGACCAGCCGGGTGAACTCGCCCACCTCCTCGAACGGCGGATCGACCAGCACCAGGCCGCGCCGCTCCTTGGGCGGCACATAGGCGCCGAGCGCCAGCCAGCCGTCGAGCTCGGTCACCCGCGCCTGGATGTCGCCGGCGAACACCGCCTTCAGCGCCTCGGCGTCCTTAGGATGCAGTTCCAGCGCCGACAGCCGGTCCTGCGGCCGGAACAGCTTTCGTGCCAGGAGCGGCGAGCCGGGATAGGCCCTGAGCGCGTTGCCCTTGTTCTCTGAGCGCACCGCTTCGACATAGGGCTGGATCAGCTCGGCTGCCTTCTCGGGCAGGCCCTTGTTGAAGAGCCGCTGGATGCCCTCCTGCCATTCGGGCGAGCGCTTGGCCTCGTCGCTGGTGAAGTCGTAGCGGCCGATGCCGGCGTGGGTGTCGATCACCCGGAACGCGGCGGGCTTGAGCTTCAGATATTCGATCAGCCGGGTGAGCACGATGTGCTTCATCACATCGGCGAAGTTCCCGGCGTGGAAGGCGTGGCGGTAGTTCATATTTGGCGCAATTCAGTGCCGGGCCTGGGCGGTGAGGATCACCGCGGCAAACGTCGTGAACACCGCCGCGAAGGAATAGTTGAGCGCCCGCTGCACCCATTTGGTCCGCGTCAGCACCCGGGTCAGCTGTTCGGCGAGCAGGACGGTGGCGATCATCAGGGGAATCGAGACGACGATGAACTCGGCGCCGAGGAAGAACAGCTTTTCGGGTGCGCTCGGGTCGGCGCGGTCGACGAATTGCGGCAGGAAGGTCACGAAGAACAGCACCACCTTGGGGTTGAGCAGGTTGATGCCGACGCCGGTCAGATAGCTCTGCCAGAGCGTCGGCGTCTTGGGTGCCGCCGCCGAAATCTTGAGACCCCCGCCATGCACCACCGCCTGGTAGGCGAGCCACAGCAGGTAGCCCGCGCCGGCGATCTTCAGCGCCAGGAACAGGGCGGGCGCGGCGATGATCAGCACCGAAATCCCCAGCGCCACCAGCGTGGTATGCACCGCCACCCCGCTCATCGCGCCAAACCCCACGGCAAGGCCGGCGCCGCGGCCGTAGTTGACGGTGCGGCTCAGCTGCAGCGCCATATCCGGGCCGGGGGTGATGGCGAGGATCACCGCGGCGAGGGCGAAGGCGAGGATGGTGCCGAGATCGGGGATGAAAGCAGGCATTTCGGCCTCGAACAGGGGTGCAATCGCTCATTGCACGGCAAAGCCCGCTTGAATAGGGTGCCGCGCAATTCTGAGTGGTCGCGCGTTCGAACCGGAAAAGCGCGCCGCACTTTTCCTGAACGCGCTCCGAGACCTGACTGAAAGACCAATGACCAAAGACATCAAGAAGATCGTCCTCAGCTATTCGGGCGGCCTCGACACCTCGATCATGCTCAAGTGGCTGCAGGAGCACTACCAGGCCGAGATCATCACCTTCACTGCCGATCTCGGGCAGGGCGAGGAGCTCGAGCCGGCGCGGCGCAAGGCCGAGATGTTCGGCATCAAGGACATCCGCATCGTCGATGTGCGCGAGGAATTCGTGCGCGATTTCGTCTTCCCGATGTTCCGCGCCAATGCCCTCTATGAAGGCCAGTACCTGCTCGGCACCTCGATCGCCCGGCCGGTGATCGCCAAGCATCTGGTCGAGATCGCCGAGGAGACCGGCGCCGACGCCATCGCCCACGGCTCGACCGGCAAGGGCAATGACCAGGTGCGGTTCGAGCTGACCGCCAATGCGCTCTCGCCCGGGCTCAAAGTCATCGCCCCATGGCGCGAATGGGACCTGCGCTCGCGCACCCAGCTGCTCGACTACGCCGAAAAGCACCAGATCCCGATCGCCAAGGACAAGCGCGGCGACGCGCCGTTCTCGGTGGATGCCAACCTGCTCCACACCTCCTCGGAGGGCCGGGTGCTCGAGGATCCGGCGGTGCCGGCGCCCGACTACGTGGCGCAGCGCACGGTCGATCCCGAGAAGGCGCCGAACGAGCCCGAGATCATCACCATCGGCTTCGAGCGCGGCGACGCGGTTTCGGTCGATGGCCAAAAGCTGTCGCCGGCCATGCTGCTGACCAGGCTGAACGAGCTGGGCGGCAAGCACGGCATCGGCCGGCTCGATCTGGTCGAGAACCGCTTCGTCGGCATGAAGAGCCGCGGGCTCTACGAAACGCCGGGCGGCACGATCCTCTTGGCGGCGCATCGCGGCATCGAGTCGATCACGCTCGACCGCGGCGAGGCGCACCTCAAGGACGAGCTGATGCCGAAATACGCCGAACTCATCTACAACGGCTTCTGGTATTCGCCGGAGCGCGAGATGCTGCAGGCGGCGATCGACCATACGCAGCGCTTCGTCGCCGGCGAGGTGACGGTGAAACTCTATAAGGGCTCGGCCTCGGTCATTGCCCGCAGCTCGCCCAATTCGCTCTATTCGATGGACCTCGTCACCTTCGAGGAGGGCGCCGTGGCCTACGACCACCACGATGCCGAGGGCTTCATCAGGTTGCAGGGCCTGAGGCTGAGGACCTATGCGGCCCGCCGCCGGGCGCTGGCACGCAAAGGCTGAGACCGGCCACCGCCAATCTGCCCGCTGTAATCGATTACAGAGCCTTAAAGCGTTCTTAAGGCTGAGCCGCTAGCTTCTCTCCCAGCGTCGGTTTGGGGTTCGATTGTTGTGAGCTCGAAGATGGCGGAAGCAGGCCATTCCGATAGCGCCTTATTGCTCGACGCGGCGCTGGAAAACATACCTTACGGGTTCTGCGTGTGGTCCAGCGAGTTCCGCCTGATCATGTGGAACCGGCACTATCTCGACATTTACGGCTTTCCCGTCGAGCGCATGCGCAAGAACATGACGCTCGAGGATGTGGTCAAGCTCTCGGCTGACCTGGGCAACCACCCCGACCAGACGCCGCAGCAATTCCTCACCGCCTACAAGAAGGAACTGAGGAACAATCGCGGCGGCATGCGCGCCAAGGCGCGCGAGCTGCTGGCGGGCGGGCGCACCATCGAGACGGCGCACGTCTATTCCCCGGGCCTCGGCTGGGTGGTGACCCATGAGGACGTAACCGAGGAGATCGCCTCCACCGAGATCGTCCAGAAGCGCAAGCGCGAGCTCGAGCGGCAGAACATTCGGCTCGACGCGGCGGTCAACAACATCTCCCAGGGCCTTTGCATGTTCGATGCCAAGGAGCGGCTGGTGATCTGCAACGCGCCCTATGCGCGGATCTACAGCCTGCCCGAGCGCCTGGTGAAGCCGGGCACGCAGCTCGACGAGATCCTGGGGTATCTGTTCGACACCGGCATGCACGCTTCGAGCGGCAGCCGCGACGAGTACATCGCCTGGCGGCATGAGGTGATCACCCGCGGCGACTACGACAAGACCATCCTCGAATTCGGCACCCGCATCATCCTGATGCAGCACCATCCGATGAAGGATGGCGGCTTCGTTTCGACCCATGAGGACATCACCGAGCAGCGCCAGCAGGAGGCGCGCATCCAGCATCTGGCGCGGCACGACGCGCTGACCGAACTGCCCAACCGCATCCAGTTTCTCGAGGAGATGGCCAATTCCGAAGCCTCGATCGAGCGCGGCGAGAAGACGGCGGTGCTGTGCATCGACCTCGACCACTTCAAATCGGTCAACGATACCCTCGGCCACGCCATCGGCGACAAGCTGCTGAAACAGGCCTCGGCGCGGCTGTGGGGGACGACGCGCGAGACCGACGTGCTGGCCCGGCTGGGCGGCGACGAGTTTTCGCTGCTCTTGAGGCCGATCGAGCGGCCGGGCGACGCCGCCACCATCGCCGAGCGGATCGTCAAGACCATGTCGTCGCCCTTCATCATCGACGGCCACCAGATCGCCATCGGCGCCAGCGTCGGCATCGCCATCGCGCCGCAGGACGGCGCCAGCACCGACGTCTTGATGAAGAACGCCGACATGGCGCTCTATCGCGCCAAGTCGGAGGGCCGCTCGACCTACCATTTCTTCGAAAAGGACATGGACGCCGCGATCCAGAAACGCCGGATGATCGAGGCGGGCCTGCGCGCGGCGCTGCAACTGCACGAATTGCGGGTGGTGTTCCAGCCGCTGGTCGGCCTCAAGGAAAACCGCGTCACTTGCCTCGAGGCGCTGCTGCGCTGGACCCATGGCGAGCGCGGCAACATCTCGCCGGCCGAGTTCATCCCGATCGCCGAGGAAACCGGGCTGATCGTGCCGATCGGGGAATGGGTGCTGCGCGAGGCCTGCAAGGCCGCCGTCGGCTGGCCGACCGAGGCGCGGGTCGCGGTCAACCTGTCGCCGGTGCAGTTCAAGAACAAGCGGTTGTTCGAGACGGTGCATGCCATTCTCGCCGAGACCGGCCTGCCGCCGACCCGGCTCGAACTCGAAATCACCGAATCGCTGCTGCTC
The DNA here is from genome assembly GCA_016213505.1 of Devosia nanyangense. GTDB lineage: Bacteria > Pseudomonadota > Alphaproteobacteria > Rhizobiales > Devosiaceae > Devosia_A > Devosia_A nanyangense. The sequence goes on along the minus strand of JACRAF010000028.1, from coordinate 13,090 downwards.
AATGACAGCGAGCAGACGCTGCAGACGCTGCACCGGCTGCGCGCCATTGGCATCCGCATCTCGATGGACGATTTCGGCACCGGCTATTCGTCGCTGAGCTATCTGCGCTCGTTCCCCTTCGACAAGATCAAGATCGACCGCTCCTTCATGCGCGACCTCGAAAGCCGCGGCGACAGCCTCGCCATCATCAAGGCGGTGATCGGGCTCGGCCATTCGCTGGGCATGTCGACCACCGCCGAAGGCGTCGAGACCGAAGAGCAGCTCAAAGCGGTGCGCGAGCAGGGCTGCAACGAAGTCCAGGGTTTTCTGTTTTCGCCGCCGCTCGAAGCCGGTCAGGTCGCGGCGCTGCTCGCCGCCGACCAGAAGCCGCAGCTCAGGCGCGCCAGCTGACGCGGATCAGCCGCCGAACCCCGCCGGCAGGTCCTGGTGCATGAAGCGGGCGAAGGCGTCCTTGTAGTCAGGGTGCCAGCGCGACAGCGCCGGGCGATTGAGCGCGACATCGAGGGCGTTCCAGACGATCCGCTTGCGGTCGATGGCGTTGGGCGTCTCGTCGTCGGGGCACAAAATGAAGAAATCGTCCCGTTCGAGCGCTTCGGCCATGAACGCGATCACCTGCTCGGGCAGCCACGCGCCCGGTTTGTGCGCGGCGTCGCCGGTCGTCGTCCAGCCCGGGATCAAGAGGTGGGCGCTGACCTTGCTGCTCTCGCGCTCGCGCAGGTCGCGCTGCAGGTTCTGCGTATAGGCGTTCACCGCCGCCTTGGTGGTGTTGTAGGCGGGGTTGCCCGGCGGATTGGTCAGCCCCTGCTTGGACCCGGTGTTGACGATGCGGGCGCGTTTGCCGGCCCTCAGCATCCCCGGCAGGAATGCCTGGACCCCGTTGATCGGGCCGAAGACATTGATCGCGAACAGCTTTTGCCAGGTTTCGAGCGGGTCGAGGATGCCCCCGGCGCCGCCCGAAACGAAGGCCGCGGCGTTGTTCATCAGAAGGCTTGGGGCACCCCATTGGGCCTCGATCCGCCCGGCCAGCGCCACCAGCGCCGCGGCGTCCGACACATCGATCCGCTCCGCCGTCACATGGTCCGGGCCGATTGTTCCGGCCAGTTCGTCGCGGGTTCGCGCCAGCTTGTCGTCATTGACGTCGACGATGGCGATGCGCATGCCCGCGGCGGCGCAGCGGCGCGCCGCCGCCCGCCCGATGCCGCTCGCCCCGCCGGTGATCACCGCCACCGCGCCGGCCGAAAATGTCTCGTTCATCCGATCCTCCATTTACCCTGCAACCCTGCCATACGGCGAATTGTCTTGAGAATCCGGGGATTCGTCACTATGTGAGCCCCCAATCTCTTCCCTCATATTCTCAGGCGGCCCCAATGGCGTTGCGCAACATCGCGATCATCGCCCATGTTGACCATGGCAAGACGACACTGATCGACGTGCTGCTCCGGCAGTCCGGCGCCTTCCGCGACAACCAGCGCGTCGAAGAACGCGCCATGGATTCCAACGATCTGGAGCGCGAGCGCGGCATCACCATTCTGGCGAAGGTTACCTCGCTGGTGTGGAAGGGCACCCGCATCAACATCGTCGATACCCCCGGCCACGCCGATTTCGGCGGCGAGGTGGAGCGTATCCTCTCGATGGTCGACGGCGTGGTGATCCTCGTCGATGCCGCCGAAGGGCCGATGCCGCAGACCAAGTTCGTGCTCAGCAAGGCCCTGGCGCAGGGCCTCCGTCCGATCGTCGCCATCAATAAAATCGACCGGCCCGACGAGCGCCACCTCGAGGTGCTGGAAGAGATTTTCGATCTCTTCATCGCGCTCGAAGCCAGCCCCGAGCAGCTCGATTTCCCGGTGCTTTACGGTTCGGCCAAGCAGGGCTGGATGAGCGAAAAACCCGAAGGCCCCAAGGAAGATTTGGCGCCGCTGCTCGACAAGGTGGTCGAATATGTGCGGCCGCCCAAGGTCGAAGAGGGCCCGTTCCGCATGCTGGTCACCACCATCGAACGCAACGCGTTCCTCGGGCGGCTGCTCACCGGCCGCATCTTTTCGGGCTCGGTCAAGGCGGGCGACGCCGTCCACTCGCTGAGCCGCGACGGCAAGGAAGTCGAAAAGGGCCGGGTGTCCAAGGTCCTCGCCTTCCGCGGGCTCGAGCGCACCCCGGTCGATGTGGCCGAAGCGGGCGACATCGTCGCCATCGCCGGCCTTGAAGAGACCACCGTCGCCGACACGCTCACCATCCCCCAGAACTCCGATCCGATCGCCGCCAAACCGATCGATCCGCCGACGCTGTCGGTCACCTTCCGCATCAATGACGGCCCGCTGGCCGGCCGCGAGGGCGACAAGGTGCAGTCGCGCGTCATCCGCGAACGGCTGTTGCGCGAGGCTGAAGGCAACGTCGCCATCCGCGTCACCGAGGGCACCGATTCGGACAGTTTCGAAGTTGCCGGCCGCGGCGAACTCCAGCTTGCGGTGCTGATCGAGAACATGCGCCGCGAGGGGTTCGAGCTCACCATCGGCCGCCCGCGCGTCGTCCTGCGCGAGGAGAACGGCCAGAAGCTCGAGCCGATCGAGGAAGTCATCATCGACGTCGACGACGAGCATTCCGGCGTGGTGGTGCAGAAGCTCACCGAGCGCAAAGGCGATTTGGTCGACATGCGCCCCTCGGGTTCGGGCCGGTCGCGCCTGCGCTTTTACGTCCCCACCCGTTCGCTGATCGGCTACCAGCCGGAGCTGTTGAGCGACACCCGCGGCACGGCGATCTTCAACCGCCTGTTCCACGAATATCAGCCCTATCGGGGCGCGCTGCCCGGCCGCCGCACGGGCGTCCTGATCTCCAACTCGAACGGCGTCTCGGTGGCGTTCGCGCTGTGGAACCTCGAGGATCGCGGCCCGATGATGATCGACGCCGGCGTCGAGGTCTATGAGGGCATGATCATCGGCGAGCACACCCGCGACAACGATCTCGAAGTGAACCCGGTCAAGGGCAAGGCGCTGACCAACATCCGCACTCACTCCAAGGACGAGGCGGTGCGGCTGACGACGCCCAAGAAGCTGACCCTCGAGCAGTCGCTGGGCTACATCGCCGACGACGAGTATGTCGAAGTGACGCCCAAGAGCATCCGGCTCAGGACAATCTGGCTCGATCCCAACGATCGCAAGCGCATGGTGCGAGCTGCCGTCAAGGTCGGCTGAAACCGAGTTTGGGTGCTATCTAGGCTCGCGACGCCCTGGCCGGACGGCCAGGGTCGCGGGTTTGCCGGAGGGTACCAATGGCCGACTGGATCGTCGCGACGATCAGCCAATACGGCTATCCCGGCATCTTCCTCCTGATGCTGCTCGAGGCGGTGTTTCCGCCGATTCCGTCCGAACTCATCGCGCCGTTTGCCGGCTATGCCGCGGCGCGCGGCGACCTAGACCCCATCGGCGTGCTGGTCAGCGCCTCCCTCGGCTCGGTTGCCGGCATGGTGCCGTGGTATCTCGCCGGACGGCTGATCGGCCTCGAGCGCGTCCGGCATCTCGCCGATCGTTTCGGTCGCTGGTTCGCGATTCTGCCCCAGGACATCGACCGCGCCGCCAGCTGGTTCGGCCGTTTCGGCGCCCTGGTGGTGCTCTTCGGCCGCCTGCTGCCGATTATCCGCACGGTGATTTCGGTGCCCGCCGGCCTCGCCAGAATGCCGGTGCTCTACTTCGCCGGCGCATCGCTCGCCGGTATTCTCATCTGGAACGCGGCGCTGATCGCGGCGGGCTATTTGCTGCACGAGCAATACCAGCTCGTCGGGCGCTTCCTCGAGCCGCTGACCATCGCGGTGTTGGCGGGCATGGTGCTGGCCTATCTCTGGCGCATCGTCACCTGGCGGCGGTCATGAGGCGGCGCCCGCTTGCGGCTCCCCCACCAAATCCCTAGATAGTCGGCACACCGAGGCCGGAGCCCCTGATGCGCGTCATACTCGAAATCATCCTCATACTGCTCGACATCTACTGGTGGATCGTGCTCGCCATGATCGTCCTGAGCTGGCTCATCGCCTTCAACGTGATCAACACCCGCAACCAGTTCGTCGACATGGTCTGGCGCACGGTCAACTCGCTGACCGAGCCGGTGCTGCGGCCGATCCGGCGGTTCATGCCGAAATTTTCCGGCATCGACGTGTCGCCGATCATTCTTTTTATCCTTATCTATTTGGTGCAGCGGGTGATTCAGCTCTATATCTACCCCTACGTGTTCTGACGGAGCGGCCGTGGCCGAGGCCTTCCGCGTCACGGCGAGCGGTCTCGTGCTCCATCTCAGGGTGACGCCGAACGCCGGCGCCGACCGCATCGAGGGGGTCGAGACCCGCGACGACGGCAGCGCGGTCTTGAGGCTGCGGGTCGCGGCGGTGCCCGACAAGGGCAAGGCGAACGCTGCCGTGGTCGCATTGCTGAGTAAGGCGCTGGGCGTCCCCAAATCGTCGATTTCGGTGACCGCCGGCGAAACCGCCCGGCTCAAGACCGTCGCCATTGCCGGCGACGGCGCGGCGCTGGCCCTCGGCCTTCAGGGCCTGGTCGGCTCGAAGCCCTAGGAAATCCGCCCCTCCGGCCGCAAAAGCGGTTGAATCATGGCGTTCAATTTGGCAGAAGCAGCCTCAATTCCCCGGGGGCGGGGAGGGGTGTCGCGCGGGCTGCCGCACGAGTGCCGCTGAGGATGCGTCCCCTGGGTCCACACACTCGAGGGACCACTCCATGACCTTGTTACTCTGGGCCATCGTCATCGCGGGCGCGCTGTCGATCGTATACGGCATCGTCACCACCCGCACGCTGCTCAGCGCCGATGCCGGCTCGGCCCGCATGCAGGAGATTTCGGCGGCGGTGCGCGAAGGCGCCTCGGCCTATCTCAAGCGGCAATACACCACCATCGCCATCGTCGGGGTGGTCATCTTCATCCTCGCCTTCTGGCTGCTCGGCGCCTATGCGGCGATCGGGTTCCTGATCGGCGCGGTGCTTTCGGGCGCTGCCGGGTTCATCGGCATGAACGTCTCGGTGCGGGCCAATGTGCGCGTCGCCCAGGCGGCGACGACCTCGCTCGCCAAGGGCCTCGACCTGAGCTTCAAGGCCGGCGCCATCACGGGCCTCTTGGTGGCGGGCCTCGGCCTCCTCGGCATCACGATCTACTTCATCGTCCTGACCCAGATGTTCCACTTCGAGTTCAACAGCCGCACCGTCATCGACGCCTTGGTCGCGACCTCGTTCGGCGCCTCGCTGATCTCGATCTTCGCGCGTCTCGGCGGCGGCATCTTCACCAAGGGCGCCGACGTCGGCGGCGACATGGTGGGCAAGGTCGAGGCTGGCATTCCGGAAGACGATCCGCGCAACCCGGCGACCATTGCCGACAACGTCGGCGACAATGTCGGCGATTGCGCCGGCATGGCGGCCGATCTGTTCGAGACCTATGTGGTCACCCTCGTCGCCACCATGGTGCTGGCGGCGATCGTTCTGCCCGACGCCTACAAGCTCGCCGGCATGATCCTGCCGCTCGCCATCGGCGGCGCCTGCGTCATCACCTCGATCGTCGGCACCTACTTCGTCCGCCTCGGCGCCTCCAACAACATCATGGGCGCGCTCTACAAGGGCATCATCGCCACGGGCGTCTTGTCGCTGGTCGCGCTGCTCCCCATCCTCTGGTGGGTGTTCGGCGATCTCAACGTCGCGCTCGGCACCGCCGAAAAAGCGTTCACGCCGTGGAGCCTGTTCTGGTGCGGCGTCACCGGCCTCGTCATCACGGCGCTGATCATCGTCATCACCGAATACTACACCGGCACCGGCAAGCGCCCGGTCAACTCGATCGCCGAAGCCTCGGTCACCGGCCACGGCACCAACGTCATCCAGGGCCTCGCGGTGTCGCTGGAATCGACGGCTCTCCCGGCGCTGGTGATCGTCGCCGGCATCATCGTCACCTACAACCTCGCGGGCCTCTTCGGCATCGCATTTGCCGTCGCCACCATGCTGGCGCTGGCCGGTATCGTGGTGGCGCTCGACGCCTTCGGCCCGGTCACCGACAATGCCGGCGGCATCGCCGAAATGGCGGGCCTCGACAAATCGGTGCGTCACAACACCGACGCGCTCGATGCGGACGCCAACACCACCAAGGCCATCACCTCCGGCTACGCCATCGGTTCGGCCGGCCTCGGCGCGCTGGTCCTCTTCGCCGCCTACACGCAGGACCTCGAGTATTTCGTCCGCACCGCGGTCGAGGGCTCGTTCTTTTACGGCATGGCGGCGGTGAACTTCTCGCTCGCCAACCCCTATGTCGTGGTCGGCCTGTTGTTCGGCGGCCTGTTGCCGTTCCTTTTCGGCGGCATGGCGATGACCGCCGTCGGCCGCGCCGCCCAATCGGTGGTGGTCGAAGTCCGCCGCCAGTTCAAGGAAAAGCCGGGCATCATGGCCGGCACCGACAAGCCCGATTACGGCAAGGCCGTCGACATGCTGACCAAGGCGGCGATCCGCGAAATGATCGTGCCGTCGCTGCTGCCGGTGCTGTCGCCGATCGTCGTGTTCGTCGCGATCTTCTGGATCGCCGGCCGCGCCGAAGGCTTTGCCGCGCTCGGCGCCATGCTGATGGGCGTCATCGTCACCGGCCTCTTCGTCGCCATCTCGATGACCGCCGGCGGCGGCGCCTGGGACAACGCGAAAAAGTCGTTCGAAGACGGCTTCGTGGATTCCCACGGCGTGAAGCACTTGAAGGGCTCCGACGCCCACAAAGCCTCGGTCACCGGCGACACCGTCGGCGATCCCTACAAGGACACCGCCGGCCCCGCCGTGAACCCGATGATCAAGATCACCAACATCGTGGCGCTGCTGCTGCTGGCGGTGCTGGCCCATATGAGCGGAGCGGTGTGAGGCGAGAGCCTGACGCGAACGACGCTCTAACGCTGTGAATGAATGAGGCCCGGGAGCGATCCCGGGCCTTTCACATTTCGATCGAAACGCGTGTTACTCGAGCTTGGTCCCCCTTCCCCGCTCCGCGGAAGTGGACCGACTGCTGACCGCAGAGCCAGGATCAGCCTTGCTCCGCGCTCGGCAGCGATCTACGATCACGTTCTAATTGCCCTTGCGCCGTGGGTCCAGTCGGGTTCCTCTCCCGCAACGCGGGGGAGGGGGACCAGCGAAGCTGGTGGAGGGGGCGGCCACAGGCACCGGAGCAACCATGCGCGCACCGATCCTGACGCAGAAGCGGGCCAAGGCGCTCCGGCGAGCGATGTCGCAACCCGAGAAGGTGCTGTGGTCTCTGCTCCGGCGCAACCGCCAGCAGTTCCACTTCCGCAGGCAGCATCCGCTTGGCCCCTACATTCTCGACTTCTATTGCGCCGAGGCGCGTCTATGCGTCGAGGTCGATGGACCGGTTCACGCCGAGCGGATTGAGCACGATACGCGGCGAACCCAGTGGCTCGCGGCAGAGGGAATCAGGGTGATCCGGTTTTCCGCCGGTGCGGTTGAAACGCAGTCGGCGATGGTCCTTGCGAACATCGCGCAAGCGGCCGCCCCCTCCACCGCCTGACGGCGGTCCCCCTCCCCCGTAGACGGGAGAGGACGCCGACTGCCGGCGGCCTTTCGACATGCCATCGCCGGCGCTATGATTCCGCTCCCCGACCCAGGAGCTTCCCATGTCCCCCATCGTCGTCATCGGCGCCCATGGCCGCACGGGCCTGTTGATCGTCAAGGCCCTGATCGCGCGCGGTGATGCCGTCGTCGCCACCATCCGCAATCCAAAGCACATGGCGGTGCTGGTGAAGCTCGGGGCGGAGACGGTGGTGCTCGATCTGAGCGCGTCGCCGTTCGACGAATGGGTGCATGCGCTCACGGGCGCCGATGCCGCGGTGTTCGCGGCGGGGTCGGCCACCGGCGAGTCGAGCGCGCTCGATCGCACCGGCACGCTGAGGACGCTGCGCGCCGCGATCAAGGCCGGGGTCGGGCGCTATGTGAGCATCGCCTCGATCGGCGCCTCGACCGGCATGAAGCTTGCCGGTGCGTGGGCGACCGCGGAGATGGTCGACTACTACAAGCAGAAGCGCGCCGCGAACAAAGCCATCCGCGCCTCCGGCCTCGACTGGACCATCCTCGAGCCGGGCGAGCTCACCGACGCCAGGGGCACCGGCAAGGTGCAGCTGTCGACTGAGGCGATCGAAACGGGATCGATCCCCCGCGCCGATGTCGCGGCGGCGGTGGTCGCCGTCCTGGCCAATGCCAGGACCATTGGAAAGACGTTCCAGCTGGTCGGGGGCAAGACGCCAATCATTGAGGCCGTCGCCGCGGCGGCGAACGCGCGGTAGACGCGCGGGAGCATTTGCCGCACCCGACTCGACCAGCAGCCACTCGCCCCGTCGCAGCACCGCCGCATCACGCCATGAGTGGCGCGGCCGGCCGGTGGGGGCCGGTCACGTCCCTCCCGCCACGATCTCGCCCAGCCGGGCCAGCAGCCGCTCGCGCTCCACCTCGAGCCCCTTGTACGCCAGCTGCTCGGCGGTCAGCGCGCCGATCTGGGCGATCAGCCGGGTGGCGATGGTCGCGGCGCCGGGGTGGCGTTCGAGCGCGGCGATCGGGTCGATGTAGATGCGGATGGTAAACAGGATATCGCCGCTCACCGGGAGTTTGCGCAGCGTCTGCCGTTCGGCGCGGAAGAACAATTGCTCGGCCCGCACGCCGTCGCCGAAGCGGCGCGCCTCGGCGGCGACCGGATCGGGATGGGCGCGGCGGTCGTCGCCATAGATGGACCAGTTCCAGCGGATCACCGGCACGGCCGGCCGCAGGGTGTCGAACATCCGGGCGATCAGTTCGGCCGGGCGGCTGCCGGCGCCGAAGCCGGGGACCGGGGCGTGGATCTCGTCCAGCGGCCGGCCGAATTTGTCGCCCAGCCGCCACGACGAGGGAAAGCACAGCGCCGCCGCGGCGAGCCGCCAGCCGGTCGCGCCCCGGCGCATCAGCAGCAGGTCCTCCTGCACCAGGCGGGCGGCAACCAGCAGCGGCGCCTCCGGCCCATCGAGGCGGACGCGGCGGCGGGCGGGCACGATCTCGATGCTCTCGCCATCACGCCGGTAGATCTCGGGGAAGCGCGCCGGCAGATGGTCGGCCAAAAGGGCGAGCACCTCGGCCTGCGCCGCCTCGGTTCCCGGCTCGGCGCGGAACACACGGTCGCGCCCGGCGATCAGCCGGTCCTTTTCGCCGAGATCGGCGGCCAGCTGGTCGTCGGCGTCGATCCACTCGGCGAGATCGAGCGGCTTCAGCCCGATCTCGAAGAGCTTCGAGGAACCGTCATAGGGGGTGTGGAGGGGGCTCGGCATCGGGGCCATTGAGGCCGGGACGGTCGGCGCGGTCAAGCGCCCGCCGGTGGAATCCAGTCCCTGTGGTCACTGCTTCAGGTTGCGCAGCACGTCGCGCCAGCGCCGCGTCGCGGCTGCGCTCGGTGCGCCGGCGCGGCAGAACTGCAGCGCTTTCAATCCAGGGTTCTGGTGTTCGATCACCACCTGGCCGTCGACCAGCTTGGCGCGCAGGGTTTCGAGCGCTTCGAGGAAGGCCGGGTGGCGATGCGCGTGCGGATAGAACGACAATATGTAGACGTAGGAGAACAAATTGTAGCGGAGGAACGGATACTCGACCCGCATGAAGCGCGACCCGATGCCGAAGCGGCAGGGGCCGAGCGGCCGCCGGATCGACCAATGCTCGAGCAGGGTATCGACAGCCCGTTCCGCCTCAGGGCTCGTCGTCAGCGGCTTCCTGAACCGCAGGGCGTCGAGCACGCCCAGCGTCACGCCGGGGTTCGAGGCGTCGGTGTCGGGGCTGGCGCCGAATTTGAGCACGCTGCAGCGCCAGCCGCCGTCGGCTGCCTGCGTTCTGAGCAGATGGTCGAAGGTCAGGGCGAGGCGCGAATCCCTGGCGTATCCGAGGTGGCAGAGCAGGCGGGTCGCGTTGCCGGTGTGGCAGGGCTGCACGCCCAGGTGCGGTCCCGGCCGGATGCGGCCATCGTCCGTCTGGCAGGCGAAGACGAGATCGGCGATGCCGCGCGCCACCGGGTCCGGGGCCTTGAGCCCCAGCTCGGCCAGCATCAGGCCGCAATCGAGGGTCGAGAACGGGCTGCCGACGCCCCATCGCCCGTCGGCGCTGGCCCAGTGGTCGCCGCCATTGGCGTGGCGCTGGGCGAGGAGCACGCCGATGTCGGCGCGCGCCATGCTGTCTTTGCCGGTGTCGACCACTGCGTTGCCCTCCCGCATCGCGCGATGATGGAGGCCGGCGGGGGACGACGTCATGACCTGCGTCAAGTCCGTCGGGCCGGCGTCGTCTGCTCACGCTGGTCATTCGCCCCCCTGCCGTGGCACAATGGCTTCCGCGGTTGATGGATTGCGGGGCGTCGATGACCACCCAGCAAGGCTACTTTCTGATCGCCGACATCACGGGCTACACCCAGTATCTGAGTGCGTCCGAACTCGACCATGCCCAGCAGACGCTGGCGGCGTTGCTGAACCTGTTGATCCAGCACACCAAGCCGCCGCTCATCATCTCGCGCTTGGCGGGCGATGCGGTGATCAGCTACGGGCTGCGCGACAGCTTCTTTCAGGGCCAGACCTTCGTCGAGATGATCGAGGACACCTATGTGAGCTTCCGCCGGGCGATCGAGATGATGGTCCACAACACCACCTGCCCCTGCAATGCCTGCCGGAACATCGGTTCGCTCGATCTCAAGTTCTTCGTCCACTACGGCGAATTCGCGGTGCAGAAACTCGATGCGCATGACGAGCTCATCGGCTCGGACGTGAACTTGATCCACCGGCTGACCAAGAACCACGTGACCGAGGTGACCGGCCTCAGGGCCTATACGCTCTATAGCGGGGCCGCTATCGACCAGCTCGGGCTCAAGGACGATGTGGAGGACATGGTAGCGCTCGAGGAATCCTACGAGCACCTGGATGCGGTGCGCGTCTTCGTTCAGGACATGCATCCGGTCTGGGAGATCAAGAAGCACGAGGTCCAGGTCTCGATCCCGCCGGACAAGGAGCTGCTCCGCGTCGTCGCCGATATCGCGCTGTCGCCCGAGCAGGTGTGGGACTATCTGGTCCAGCCCGAGCACTATCGAGTGCTGACCGGCGGCACGCGTGTCGAAATCGCCAATCGCAACGGGGCGCGGGTCGCGACTGGAAGCGTATTCCAGTGCTATCACGGCGACCGGTCGATGGTCGAGATGACCATCCTCGAGTGGCAGCCCTTCGAGCGGATGGTTTCCCGGTACCCCGTGCCGATCCCGATCAAGGGCACTATCGGGCTGACCGAAATCCGGCTCGAGCCGATCGAGGGTGGCACCCGATTGACGCAGATCCTCGGCAAGTCGACCGGGCCGCTGCCCGGACGGATCATGGGCGATATCGCCTTCCGGCAGATGATACCCGCCTTCCAGGCCGATATCGATCGCTTCAAGGCGCATGTCGAAGCCGATTTTGCCGAGCACGGCAGCGACCTGCCGTCCGCCGCCACGATCACCGAGGCGATGATCGGGGCCGCGGCGCGCGCGAGTCTCGGCGCGGCCTAGGCCGCGACGCGGCGCTCGAGCGGGTACTCGGCCGCTTCGTAGAGCCGGCGAATGGCCGTGCCTTCGAGGCGCTTGCCGTTGACGTCGAGCGTGGTGCCGTTGAGCCACGTCTCCGGCATCTCTTCGATGACGTAGCGGATGGCCTCGGCGGCGCGGTCGAAGCGGCGATAGCGCGCCAGCGATTTGGCGTAGCGCCGGCTGGGGTACAATTCGGCGGCGGCGTCATAGCTGAACTTGTGCATGGTGATCCTCACCGGGTTGCGGTTGAAACGGCGTTCTGGTGCTTGCGGACCAGCGGGTAGTGGCGGCTGCGATAGAGCGAAACCAGCTCCTTGCCGCGGTAGGTGCGCTCGCCGATCCTGAGCCGCGCACCGCGCAGGCTGACCGGGGCGGCCTCCTCGTTGGCAAAGCGGATCGCCTTGGCGGCGGTGCCGAAGCTGCGCGGGCCCTGGGCGGAAGCGGTTTGCCAGTCGCGGCCGAGATAGAGCTCGGCCCGCGCCTGATAGTCGTGATGTGTCATAGTCGTTCTGTTTGAGCCGTTTGGGTCCGCTCTGTGGCGAAACCCGGCCCGTCTTTCCTGGGTGTGATTGGCGCGCTCGCGGGCGGACTTGTGTCTGCCGGGCTGAGCGCGGGTCGCTGACCCGAAGTTTGGCCCCGGATCGCTGGGGTGATGGCCTCGACCGGGGGCGCCATGCGCGGCCGGGAGGCGGAGCCGGGCGCGCCCCGAAGGGCCCGCCCGGAATTGTCGTTTACGCGAGCTGCAGGTTCACTGCCGACTGCTTGCCGTCGCGGCCGCTCTCGAGGTCATAGGTGACCTTCTGGCCTTCGCCGAGGCCCGAAAGCCCGGCCCGCTCGACGGCGGAGATGTGAACGAACGCGTCCTTGCTGCCGTCGTTCGGCGAGATGAAGCCGAAGCCCTTGGTCGCGTTGAAGAATTTAACGGTGCCCGTGATGCTCATGGGGGTATGCCTTTGTCTTTGTCGCCTGGACCTTGATCCAAATGCGCTGTTCCGCCGGCGCAACATGCGCAGGCGGCCTAGAACGTTTTCGTAATCAGGGGGAGCCAAGCAACCGGCGAACCGGCCAATCAGAAGCCATGACGGCTGAAACGTATGCGGCTCATATAGGGGGTTGTGGAGGAGAGGGCAAGGGCACGGGACGGGGATGGTTAGTGCGGAGGGCGGCATTTGCCTGAATTGCTTCGGCAATTTTGGCCGGGAGACGACTGCAAGCTCAGCGGGTACCGAGTCCCGCCCCTCCTTCCTCCCCTGCGACGACGTCGCGGGGAGAAGGCCATGAGAGCTATGCTCGAATGGCCAGCGAAGCTGGTGGGAGAGGGTGGCCACACCGAAGTGACTCCTGATCACCTCGAAAACGCACGCAACACCAATGCCTTATCGTCTCGACACCACGACTTATCTACCGTCTTGCTTGTCAAGCCGAAGCGGGTTGGTCTGAAGCGATGACGGCATTTAGGATGACGATGAGCTTTCGCATGATTGCGGTGAGGATGAGCTTGTTGGGCTTGCCGCGTTGGCGGAGTTGTTGGGCG